>NZ_SEWF01000027.1 GCF_004168285.1 Emticicia agri
TTAAGTAATGCGACAAAATTATTTTAAAATTGTTAACTTTGCTCTATGCGAGCAAAACGATATATTAAATTAGAGCCAAGTGAGGTCATCACAATGGAAGAAGGGTACAAAAATGCTACCCATCATCAATTCAAACAACGTTGTCATTGTCTATTGCTAAGTCATCAGGGGTATGATATGTATAGCCTAAAATCTATATTTCAAGTAAGCCACCCTACCATCACTAACTGGTTTGACAGTTGGGAAACGCATGGGATAGTAGGTTTACGCAATCAATTGGGTCAGGGTCGCAAACCTATTTTCAATGCAGCTGATGAATCATTGGTAAAAAGCAAAGTAAAATCAAGCCCTCAGACTCTGAAAAAAGTACGTCAAGAACTGAAAGAAGCATTACAGAAAGACTTCTCTCAAAGAACATTAGAGCGTTTTTTAAAAACACTTGTCGAGCCAGTTGGAAAAGAGCCAGAAAAAGTTTAAAGTCAAAGCAAAACACTTCTGAGTACGCATATAAAGAAGACTGCTTAAATGACTTACTCGAGCTCCACCAACAAAGTCATATTGACTTATTTTATGGTGATCAGGCTGGTTTTTCGCTCAATTGTGTCGTACCTTACTGCTGGCAATTTCCAGATGAACCCGTTTATATTCTGCCACAAAAAGGCAAGAATATCAATGTATTTGGGTTGATGAATGCTGATGGAAATGAACTTTACACTTTTGATGTAAAAGGTACTATTAATGCTGATTTTGTCATCAATTCAATAGAAATATTTATTGATAAAATTAGAAAACCAACAGTTTTAGTAATTGATAATGCCAGAATTCATCACGCCAAAGTTTTTCAAGAAAAGTTAGAATTGTGGCAAAACAAAGGGCTCTATATTTTCTATTTGCCTGCTTACAGTCCACATCTAAACAGAATCGAAAGGCTTTGGAGGCATACTAAATATTATTGGCTTAAGCCTAGTGATTATCAAGATTTGGAAACCCTCAAAAAAGCCCTTGACAAAATTTGGTCTAAATTTGGTTTTGACTATCAAATCGACTTTTCTAAAATTAAAATTTAAAATAATTTTGTCGTATTACTTATTAATTTTTCAATATTTTTCGCACCAACTTACGAAAGTACAATTTGATTATATTGTATCTTATGTAGTTCCTTAGTAAAGAATTTTCAATTTGTATGACTGAACTCTGCCTGAATTAGAAAAAACCTGTAAGATACCATTATCTTTAAAAAACAAGCATTTACGAATATCACCAATAAGATTAAGCCCACTTTGTTCAAAATTCAAGGGCTGAAATCCTCCTTTTCCATTACCTAACAAAATAGTTCCTCTTGAAGCATCCTGCCTGCCTTGATGGGCTTCATTGGCAAAAAAATTACCTGCCAGCAATAAATCAGTATTACCGTCATAATTGTAGTCTTTTGGTATTATTGAGAAGACAGGAGATTGTTGTGCCTGCCACGGAAGTGGCGTAAGTTGAAAATTACCTTTGCCATCATTGATACCTATACAACTTCTTAACTCATATACTTCCTTTTGAATGGCTCCCTTTTTATCGCTTGCAGAAAATAAATTATCAAATAATACGCCTGAATAATCTTTGAAAGTAGTGAATCGTTTCCGAAAGTTATTGATTTGCAAATTCAGGTTTTCGCGAGGATGAACAGGAACTAACTGGTTATTGATATACTGACCCATTATGGGGTCAATTCTGTTATTGTTATCAAAATCTTTAGCCAATAAAATTATGGGTTGTTGAGAACTTGCTTTATAAAATGAGTTTAAGCCTTCATTGCCAAGTATTAAGTCATCGAAACCATCTTTATTCAGGTCAGCGGCTTCAACAGTGTTCCACCAGCCCTCTGTTTTTTCTTTTTGAGAAAAAGATAGCTGACCTTTGTTATTCTTTAGAATAGTCAATGGCATCCATTCACCAACTACTATTAAATCCTTATATCCATTATTATCTACATCAATTGCTTTAGCATCACAAACCATTCCGATTTTATTCAGAAATGGAGCAATTTGAGCAGTCGCATCTACAAATTTCCCTCCATCATTTCTAAGAATATAGCTTTGGGTTTCATTAGGATATTCGTTGGGTAACATACGGCCACCTATGAAAACATCGAAATCAGTATCGTTATCTATATCAAGTGTTGTAATAGCATGGCTGCTTATATTAATCGCCGGGAAATCTTTTGTGATTTTGAAATTCCCTTTACCATCATTGAGCCATAACTGAGGCTGAAATGCTTGCGGTACATTTAATAGCCGCTCACAACTTCCTCCGACAAAAATTAAATCCTGATCACCATCTTTATCTGCATCAAAAAAATGGATGGCGCCTACCTCCATATCTTTGCTGGTAGGTATTTCTAAAACCCTTTTAAATTTTCCTGATTTATCCTGAGTAAAAATCTGTGTTTCACTACCCAGTAATGACCCTCCGATAGCCAGGTCTTCTATCCCATCACCATTGATATCTGCTTTAGCAACAGCCGGGCCAAGTTTAGAAAGCATCTTATGAAGAGTAGCCGTCTGATTAAAATCTACATAATTGAATTCTTTGTGTTCAAAGTCCAATACTTCATTACTAACCTGAAAAAGCTTGTTGGTAGAAATAATTGGATTACTTATTTGAGTAGCTTCAGCATATTTTACAGTTAAGTTTCGGGTTGTACTATCAATCGAATATTTTTTCTGAATCTTACCATCAGGCCAGGTAATAAACAATGAATCAATTTTTTTATTTTTGCCCAATCCTATTAAAATATTTTGAGGTACAGAAGAAAGGTAACCTCTGACCGGATAATTTTCAAATAAAAGCAACTCATCGCCAATCCAGGCACTTATTTTAGCTCCAATTCCTGAATTATTAGCTTTATTTCCTTCAAACTTTATTTTTAGGCTACGATTTTTATTTTGTTGGTCAGATAAATTTCTGAAAATAGAAGCTTCACTATCTACATTGTTTACAATTAAGTCTAAATCACCGTCATTATCAAGGTCAGTATATGTAGCACCGTTAGCGTAAGAAAGTTCATTTAATCCCCATTTTTCAGATACATCTTCAAAATTAAGATTACCACTGTTATGATAAGCGTAATTTCTGAGAGGTATCTCAGGAACTTTCTTGATTAAATTCTTTCGATTTTCTGCTCTTGCTTTATCAGAGCCAAACATATCTTTGTTGCGGTAATAGCTGATAAAATCAAGGTCTGTTACATTTTTCCTGTATCCGTTAGAAACGAAAACGTCTTTCAATCTATCATTGTCCAAATCGCAAAGTAAGGTGGCCCAACTCCAGTCTGTTTTGGCGATTCCTGCCAAAAGTCCGTTTTCACTAAATTGAGGGATATTATCCTCATTGCCCAGATTTATTTGCAGCATATTTCTCATGTACTGCAATTCATAGTTATAAGGAGCCTGAATACTCATTTGTTTTTTATCATAATCAGGCTTTCCGAGCATTTGTTTTTGTCTGGCATTATCTTCCGGCAGCATGTCAAGCTGAAAAATATCTATTTTCCCGTCCTGATTAACATCTGAGGCATCTATACCCATACCTGATAGGGCAGTGTGAGGCATAGCGCTTTTAATTACATTTTCGAATGTACCATTACCCTTATTTAAATAGAGTACATCTGAACTTAGAAAATCATTAGAACAGTAGATATCTGGCCAACCATCACTATTATAATCTGAAACTACTACCCCGAGCCCTAATCCTTCATAAACAATACCTGCCTCTTTTGAGACATCCTTATAAATAGGGTGATTATCTGCAATACCATAATTTTGAAATAATTTACTGGTTGAGGGATGAGAGCCATCATTAATAGGAGGCCTTAAATAACTTGGATTTTGTGTATCTGGCGAAGTATTTAATAAAAATACGTCCAGGTCTCCATCAATATCATAATCAAAGAAAGCAGCCTGGGTAGAGTATCCGGCATAATCAAGCCCATAAGCCGCCGCTGTTTCTTTGAAGGTCGGAACCGGTGTTTTCTGATTAATATATAAGAGATTGTGAGTATTTGCCATAGATGGATGATATGCCACTGAAATATAAATATCGTCCCAGCCATCATTGTTAATATCAACTATCGAAACTCCGTTGCACCATCTGTCTGTAGTAAGGCCTGCCGCTTTGGTGATTTTTTCAAACTTCAAATCACCCTTATTCATATATAGTTCACAACTAACCTGATTGCCTGTAAAGAATATATCATCAAAACCATCATTATTAAAATCTCCAATGCCAACACCTCCTCCATTATAAAAATTGGTGAAAGTAAAGGCATTTAAATTCTCATTGTCTTTGAGTGTATTTATAAAATCAACTCCCGTTTTAGACCCTGATAGTTTTTCAAAGAGTTTGTTGGGTTCTGTTTTGCATCCTGATAAAAATAATAGGTAGATTAGGATAATTAGAATTGGTTTCATAGGTAAATAATAGAAATTGATTGTGATTTTAATGAAATATTTCAAGAGTAACTCAAGCAATTGTTAAAATAATACTAGCTAATAAAAAAAAAATCATATTCAGTTTGATTTTATATTATTATGTGTACATTTGACACATATTTATTTGTGTTAAATTGACACATATCAAAATTACACAAAAAAAATAATAAAGTTTCTATTCTTACAATTTATTTTAACTTTTTAAAAATGAAGGTAAACAATTACAAACCGACCATCCAGCGAGGTTTATCACGGAAGTCGATAAGGCTACTGCTGTTTTTTTCATTGTCTTTATTTTCTATGGGAACACTACTGGCGCAGGTCAGAGGTGTTGTTAAAAATGAAAATGGTGAGGCATTTCAAGGAGTGAATGTCGTGATTAAGGGCGACAACAAAGGTACAATTACAGATGCCAACGGGCGCTATGAAATAGTGGCTGCTAATGGCTCGACCTTGGTATTTAGTTTCTTGGGGTACAAGTCTCTTGAAGTACAGGTAGGCAATCAGCAGGAGATTAATGTTTCATTAGAAGTAAATGCAGACATGATGGAAGAAATTATTGTGGTAGGATATGGTACACAAAAGAAATCATCTCTTACAGGTGCAGTATCATCTATCACTACTAAAGAACTTTCAACACAGCCTGTAATTAGTGCTACCCAAGCCATGCAAGGCCGTGTGCCGGGGGTATCTATCGTCAATAACAGTAGCCCTGGTGCAGAACCAACAGTACGTATCAGAGGGGTAGGGTCTATCAGTTTAAATCCGAACCCATTGTATGTCATTGATGGTGTTCCGGCAGGAGGACTGAATACCATTTCTCCGAATGATATTGAATCAATTGAAGTACTGAAAGACGCCAGTGCTGCTGCTATCTATGGCTCACGAGCGGCCAATGGTGTAGTGCTGATTACTACCAAAAAAGGTAAAGCAGGAAAATTAAGCATCAGTCTTGATTCATACATAGGTACGCAATCAGCCTGGAAAACGCTCGATTTACTTGACAGAGATGAATACATTAAATATGGTACAGCTTTGTTGACAGCTTCAGGACAACCGGTTCCTGGTCGTTTTGCAGCTATGAATACACCTATTTATGAAGGAGCTGCAACAACATTTGCGCAGACCCAAACCAACTGGCAAGATGTGATGTTCAAAAATGGCCCGATTCATAACAACCAACTTTCATTGGCTGGCGGAACAGATAAATCGAAGTTCTATCTGTCTTTAGGCAACTTTAAGCAGGAAGGAATTCTGCCATTTACTGAATATGCCCGCCAGAGCATTCGCTTAAACTCTGACCATAGTGTGGCAAGATTTATTTCAATTGGGCAGACCATGATGGTTTCAAGAGATAAGCGTATCGCTGAAAGAGATGCAGGTGGCAGAAGCATGGTGATGAACATTATGCGTATGACTCCCTATTGGCCGGTAAGTGACCCAACTAAATTAGGTGGTTATAGTACAACTGCCCAAGGACTTGATGCAACTGACCCGGAAAACCCCATGCGTATTGCCGTACAAGAACAGCAAGACCAGATAGACCGCTCATTCAAGATACTGGGTACGGTATATGCTGATGTCAAGCTCATGAATTGGTTGAAATATAGATTTACGATGGGTGGCGATTATTCAAGTTCGATTTTTACCGGATTTGTTCCTATCTACAATGATGGTAACCGTAGTCGTCAAACAGCTGAACTTTCTCAGAACAGAGGGCAGTATTTCTCTACTATTTTCACCAATCAACTCACCTTTGATAAAACATTCGGAAAGCACTATGTGAATGCGATTGCTGTATTTGAAAGACAGGATGCTACTTTCAAGTCTATTAACCTTACAGGGCAAAGACCTGACAACAATGTGAAGGAGATTCAGGGGGCAGCAAATATCAACGGTAATACATCTACTTCAGAAAATACTTTACTCTCTTATGTAGGTCGTTTGAACTATGAGTATGATAATAAGTATCTCCTGAGTGCTTCAGTACGCCGCGATGGTTCATCAAAGTTTGCTCCGGGTAATAAATGGGGCACTTTCCCGTCTGTATCTGTAGGTTGGCGAATCAGTGAAGAAGCATTTATGAAAGATGTACTGGCAATTAATGAACTGAAATTGAGAGGTAGTATTGGGGTAACAGGCTACAATGCTATTGGTGATTATGACTGGCAACCATTAATTTCAGCAAATAATACGAATTACTCTTTTGGAAATGCTTCACAATTAGGTTCATATTTTAATAGCCTGGGTAATACCGGATTAAGTTGGGAAGAAACAACCATGAAAAATATTGGCTTAGATCTTTCTTTATTCGGTAATAAAGTAAGCATCTCAACAGAGTTTTATTCACGTAAGACAGATGGATTATTGCTCAGAGTTCCGCTTCCGGATTCGGAAGGGTATTCAAACAGCCCCTTGGCTAACGTAGGTAGTATGCAGAACAATGGTTTTGAATTAGCATTAGGGTATCATATTGATAAAAAAGACTTTAAGTCAACTATTACAGGTACATTCGACCTGGTCAGAAACAAAGTGTTGAGCTTAGATACGCCGAATGCTACAATCAATGCAGGTAACAATGCAGATTTCGGAGGATTTGATATTACTCGTACAGAAGCAGGGCATCCGTTGCAATCTTTTTACGGCTGGCAGGTAGAGAAAATTTTTCAGAATGAGGGTGAAATAGCCGCAGCTAATGGGGCTGATGGAAATGCCCAAACTCCTTATCAGAATGAAATGACAAAACCCGGAGATATTAAATTCAGAGATTTGAATAACGACGGTAAAATTGATGCGAATGACAGAACCTATCTTGGCAGCTATCTGCCTAAATTCTCTTATGGACTGAACTATTCAGGAACTTACAAAAACTTTGATTTTAGTGTATTCTTCCAAGGAGTTTATGGTAATAAAATTTATAATGGAACTAAGGTGATTGGTCAGGGAATGCTAAGATTATTTAATGCTACTACTGATGTATTAAATGCCTGGACACCAACTAATACTAATACAGATGTGCCAAGAGCAGTAAGTGGAGACCCTAATCAGAATGCCAGAACTTCTGATCGATTTATTGAAGACGGCTCTTACTTAAGATTAAAAAACCTTACTATTGGCTACACTTTGCCGTCTGACAAGATTGCGAAACTGACCAATAATGTATTGACTAAAGCAAGAATTTATTTCACGAGCCAAAACCTGCTGACTTTTACAAAATATAGTGGCTATGACCCGGAAATTGCATCCAGAAATAATAACCTGCTTACCAACGGTGTAGATTACGGAATGTATCCGCAGGCACGCACACTTACGATTGGTTTGAACCTTGGTTTTAATTAAGAATTGCCAAAAAAGATTAAAAATACTTCGAAATGAAAAAAATAATATTTCTAACAGGTTTCTTTGGCTTATCCACCGTGATGAGTTGTAATGACTCTGTATTGGATAAGGTAAATCCAAATGGGGTAACTTTTGAAACATATTTTACGAATGATAGTGAACTTGTTGCAGGGGTAAATGCGGCCTATGCTACTATACAGGGCTTTGGGCTTGCGGCCAGAGAATGGTTCTTTGTGCATGACCTGAGAGGTGATGAAATGGCAACCGGTGGTGGTCAGTTGGAAGCACCTCGTAATCAATTACTGATTGGCGTAAATGATCCGGCAAATGGTGTGGCAAATTCAGTTTTTACCGGTTGGTTCAGAACTATCCATAGGGCTAACGTAGTACTTGAAAGTGCTAATAAAAAGGATGTTTCTTTTTCGACCGATATCAAGAATCGTGTTACGGGTGAGGCAAAGTTTTTACGGGCATGGGCTTATTATGAGTTGGGTACTTTATGGGGTGGAGTGCCTCTCTATACTGAATATGTTAAGTCGGTTGAAGGCGCAAAGGCAAGAGCAAGTCAGCAAGACGTTTATAAACAAGTAATTGATGACTTAAAGTCAGCCGAAAGTTTATTACCAGCTACCTATCCGGCTACTCAATACGGAAGAGCGACCAAAGCTGCTGCACAGGTACTTATGGCGCGTACTTATCTTCAGATGGGCGATTATAATAGTGCTAAAACAGAGTTAGAAAAAGTAGTGAGTTCAGGTCTTTATAAATTAGTTGATAATTATCTTGACCTGACTAACGAAGAAGGTGAATTTAATGCGGAGTCAATTTTTGAGGTGGTATTTTCACCTTCTAATGGCGCTTTTAACTGGAGTGGACCAGATGGAGACGGTACCAGTGCTCAGGAAGAGACTATCAGAACACAGGAGTATTCGCCAATTGGCTGGAGAAACCTTATTCCATCTGATAAAATGATAGACAACTATGAAAGAACTGCCAAAGGAGACGCTAAAAATGACCCACGTTTTGATATGTCTTTCTGGAAAGCTGGTGATAAATTTAACAATGGAAATGATGTAATCAACGATGATAATGTTCAGGGTAACTCATCAAAAATGGATGGAAAGACTTTTAAAATCAGTTGGAGAAAATACTCTGTGCTTTATAAATCAAACTCCGGATTTATTACCAGTGGCATTAATATGAGAATCATGCGTTATGCAGATGTATTGTTGATGCTGGCAGAGTGTGAAAATGAATTGGGTAACTCTGCCAAAGCTATTCAATTAATGAATCAGGTGAGAGCAAGAGCATCGGTAAATATGCCGCCTTATCCAACCAAAAATTACCCTTGCGATTCAAAAGCGAGTGTATTTGCCGCACTTCAGCACGAGCGTTATGTTGAATTAGCTGCCGAACAGGTACGTAACTTCGATATTATCAGATGGAGAAAGAATAAGAAGGCAACTTCTGAGCCTATCTCTTATTTTGTGGCAGGTAAGCATGAATTATTGCCACTTCCTCAGACAGAAATAGATAATAATCCAAATATTGACCCAAAAGATCAAAATCCAGGGTATTAAGATTATGCAAGAATAGACCGTTGCATGGCGGTCTATTCTTCTCAAAATATTATGTGTTATTAGATACACGTTCTTCTTTAGTAATAAAATTTGGTTTCAACAGCGTAATCAAGATAGGCCTATATATGAAAGCTCATAGATGAGCAACTTTCATAAAAGGGTAGTAGCTGCCTGAAAAATTGAAATTGTAAAATTATTTCTTTTTTTCCTACAATTAATTTGGCTAATAGGCAATAATACCTAAATTTGTGTATAAATGACACATATAAAATATCCATAAAACTGAATGCTTACAGGTGCTATAAATGCTTTTGAGTACGCATCAATTTCTAATGAAAAAATACTATTAGTACTTTTCTTTATTGTAAAAACCGGACTGTCGCAAGGACAAGCGCCCTTAAAACTTTGGTATAAACAACCTGCCGGAACCACATGGGAGAATGCCTTGCCCATTGGTAATGGTCGTTTAGGGGCAATGATTTATGGAAGTGTAACAAAGGAAATCATACAACTCAATGAACATACGGTTTGGAGTGGTAGCCCAAATAGAAACGATAATCCATTGGCTCTTGAAAAATTAGCGGAAATCAGAAAACTGATTTTTGAGGGTAGACATAAAGAGGCTGAAAAGCTGGCCAATGAAACCATTATTTCAAAAAAATCACATGGGCAAAAATTTGAACCAGTCGGCAACCTGAACCTGATTTTTAAAGGCCATATTAAGTCTGGGACAAAATTAAAGGCGGCTACAGGCAAAAACAGTAACCCTTTTTTTGCTTCTGAAATGATTACCTCAGCAATCATTTCAGAAAAATCAACCATCCAGCCACTCGTTTTGAAAGAAACTCAATTATTTGATTTACCAACACAAAAGGGATAAATTATAAATTTTGTTGGTATATAACTCTAAACCTATCAATCAGAAATGATAAATAAAATATCTAAATACTTATCCATAACACTTTTATGCTTAACAGTAAGCATAGCCCATTCACAAACCACATTAGTGAATCCGATTCTTACAGGCTTTTATCCTGACCCAAGTATTGTCAAAGTAGGGCCAGATTATTATATAGTCAACTCAACGTTTTCTTATTTTCCGGGTCTTCCGGTCATGCACAGCAAAGATCTCAAAAACTGGAAGCAAATCGGAAACGTAATCGACCGCCCGTCTCAATTAGATTTTATGGGCGAGCGCATGACACGCGGGCTTTTTGCTCCGGCTATCAGCTACTATAAAGGTACCTACTATGTAACCTGTACAGATATAGACCACGATGGAAACTTTGTAGTAACCGCCAAAAATCCGGCAGGACCGTGGAGTAACCCCGTGAAAATCCCACAAGTAAGAGGCATTGACCCATCTATTTATTTTGATGAAGAAACGGATAAATCTTATATCATCTATAATAGTGATGCCCCTGACAGGAAACCCTTATATTCTGGACACAGAACTATCAGAATGTATGAATTTGATTACCAGAATCTGAAAGTAATTGGCGAAGAAAAACAACTGGTAAATGGGGGAGTAGACCTTTCTAAAAAACCTGTATGGATAGAAGGGCCGCATATCCTGAAACGGAATGGCTGGTATTATTTGTATGCCGCCGAAGGAGGAACTTCGGTCAATCACTCAGAAGTAATCTTGCGAAGTAAATCAGTATGGGGACCTTATGTGCCTTATGAAGGAAACCCCATCTTAACCCAGAGAGAATTGCCTGCTGACAGGAAATATCCAATCACCTCCGCAGGTCATGCTCAGTTTGTAGATGGTCCTGATGGAAAAATGTATTGTATTTTCCTGGCGGTGCGTCCATATGAAGGTGATTATTACAATACAGGTCGCGAAACATTTATCGCTCCGGTTACATGGAAAGATGAATGGCCGATGATTGAACATGGCGAAAAGGCCATTGAATATAGCTACCAGACCAATATCAAAGAAATTAAACTAAAGGGGGGCTTACCACAATCAGGCAATTTTCAATATACGCTTACTTTTGATAAAGGGCTTGACCCTTCAATACTGTTCATGCGTACGGTTGACAGCAGTTCATTTAAAACGTCAAAAGTTGATGGCTTAACTTTAAAGTTAAAGCCTGAAACTATTTCAGAATTCAAAAATCCTTCTTTTGTTGGCAAGCGCCAGCAACACCTGTATAGCACAGCAGAAACCGAGTTACATTTCTCTCCAAAATCTGCCAACGAAAAAGCAGGATTAGTGATTTTCCAGGACGAGCGACATTTCTACTTTATAGCCAAATCTAAAAATGAAGACAAAGAAGTAGTACAACTTTATAAAAGCCAGCCTAAAGAAAAAAACATGGAGTTGTTGACAGAAGTCCCTATAGCTATGAATGTAAAAAAACTTACTTTCCGGATTAAATCTGAAGGGGCTGACTATAGTTTTTATTACTCGACAGATGCAAAAAACTGGCATTTGCTGAAAGATAAAATAGATGGTAAATTTTTGAGTACCAAAGAAGCAGGCAGTTTTATAGGCTGTGTGTATGGAATGTATGCAACCTCGACGGGCGAGAGTTCTACCAATAATGCTTCCTTTAAATTTCTGAAATACAGCGGCAATGACCCTATGTTGAAATGAGAATAATAGTAGCAATCATCATAATACTATTTACTGTAAATGTAAGTAAAACAGTGCTGGCACAAGAAGGCAAGGCAAAAAATCCAGTCATTTTTGCCGATGTGCCTGATATGTCTATGATACGTGTGGGTAAGAATTACTATATGAGCAGCACTACTATGCACATGAGTCCGGGCGTTCCTATCATGAAATCCAATGATTTGGTAAACTGGCAAATGTTAGGCTATGTGTACGATACGCTGGCTAATATTCCCTCCCTAAATCTTACAGATGGTAAAGGTACTTATGGACGAGGCTCATGGGCCAGTTGTATCAGGTATCATAACGGAATATATTACGTAACAACTTTTGCACAAACCACAGGTAAAACCCATATCTATACCACAAAAAACATCGAAAAAGGCTCGTGGAAAGCCGTCTCTTTTGCGCCAAGTCTACACGACCATTCTTTGTTTTTTGATGACGATGGCAGAGTATATATGATTTATGGCAATGGTAAAATAAAAATCATTGAATTGAATGCTGAGGTTTCAGGTATCAAAAAAGGAGGGCTTGACCAGACGATTATTGAGAATGCCAGTGTTCCGGCAGGTACTAATATCATGTTAGGTGCCGAGGGTTCGCAAGTATTTAAAGTAAATGGAAAATATTATTTGTTTAATATTGCGTGGCCACGAGGCGGAATGCGCACAGTCATTATCCATCGAGCAGATAAAATCACAGGACCTTGGGAAGGAAGAGTAGCCTTACAGGATTTAGGCGTAGCCCAAGGCGGCTTAATTGATACTCCGGATGGTAGATGGTTTGCTTACCTGTTTCGTGATTTTGGTGGTGTAGGACGGATCCCCTATCTGGTACCTGTTAAATGGGAGGATGGCTGGCCTGTGTTGGGAGAAAACGGAAAAGTGCCTGAATTACTGGATTTGCCTGCAAGTAAGGGCTTGATTCCGGGTATTGTTCATTCAGATGAATTTACACGTAAAAAAGGAGAAATGGCATTGCCTTTAGTCTGGCAATGGAATCATAATCCTGATAATAGCTTATGGTCAGTGACTGAACGTAAAGGTTTTTTAAGATTAAAAACAGGTAGAATAGATACCTCTTTTGTATTAGCCCGAAATACACTTACCCAAAGAACCATTGGCCCTGAATCGTCAGGTATCACATCACTGGACATTTCAAAGATGAAAGACGGGGATTTTGCCGGATTAGGTTTGCTCCAGAAAAACTATGGGCTGGTTGGTATTAAGGTAAATAATACTGCTAAATCAATTGTGATGGTTAGTGCCAATACGGGCAAGCCTGTGGAGGTTGAGCAAATACCATTAGCGCAGAATATAGTCTATCTGAAAACTGAATGTAATTTCAGAAACAGAGCCGACATCGCTCATTTCTTTTATAGCCTTGATGGCAAGACGTGGAAGCGTATCGGAGAACCCTTGAAAATGCCTTATACCATTCCTCATTTTATGGGTTATCGGTTTAGTCTTTTTAATTATGCGACCAAAGAAGTAGGCGGTTATGCTGATTTTGATTATTTCAGAATTTCAGATACTATTTCATCAACCAGGTAAATAGTTTACAGCTATTTTAACACTATGAAAAAAAACTTTTTTTATCTGTTAATATCCCTCTTGCTCTGTCAGGAAATAGCGGTTTTTGCCCAAGACCCTAACTTTCATATTTATCTCTGTATCGGGCAGTCGAATATGGAAGGAGCCGGGCGGATAGAAGCACAGGATACCATTAATATCGACAGTCGTTTCAAAATATTGGAAGCCTTGGATTGTCCTGAACTGAATCGGGTAAAAGGGCAATGGTACACTGCTAAACCGCCTTTATGTCGCTGTAAAACAGGGCTTTCACCCGCTGATTATTTTGGCCGCACAATGCTTGAAAATATGCCTCAGGCGCAGTCAATAGGATTGGTACACGTGGCAGTAGCAGGGAGTAAAATAGAGATTTTTGATAAAACAAAATATCAGGTGTATCTCGATTCATCGGCAAAAGAAAAGCCGTGGATGATTAACATGGCCAACCAATATGGTGGCAATCCTTACGAAAGATTGATAGAAATGGCCAGAATTGCGCAAAAATCAGGAGTTATTAAAGGCATCTTATTGCATCAGGGGGAATCAAACACAGGTGATAAAACCTGGCCTGCGCAAGTCAAGAAATTGTATGACGATATATTAGCTGACTTAAAACTGGCACCTAATTCCATTCCTTTATTAGCCGGAGAGGTAGTAGGTGCTGATCAGGGTGGAAAATGTGCCAGCATGAATGAAATCATTGCCACTTTACCCCAAACTTTACCCAAAGCCATCATAGTATCTTCCAAAGGTTTACCTGCCGTGCCAGACAAACTACATTTTAACAGTGCCGGAGTCAGGATTTTCGGTAAACGATATGCTGCGGCCTTGTTGGCATCACAAGGAAAAAGAATAACTATCGACGAAAGCAGCATTGCGCCTTCAGAAAAAATGCTACTCTATCCTGAAGGTGTACCTAATTCAAAACCGGCTACAATGAAAGAAACCGGGGCAGAGAATGGGATTTACAAAGGCATCACCACACCAACCTTAGAGTATTATAAAGCCGAGCCAAGTCTGTCGACAGGTACTGCGGTTATTGTTATTCCCGGTGGCGGATATGGTGTGATAGTCTATAACGGTGAAGGAATTAATATAGCCAAAGCACTGGCCGAAAAGGGAATTGCGGCATTTATACTTAAATATCGCCTTCCGAGCGATGAAATTATGCCAGATAAGAAAATAGGCCCCCTACAGGATGCCCAGCAAGCCCTGAAAATGGTGAGAGAAAATGCTGAAAAATGGGGCATTGACAAGAATAAAATCGGTATTATGGGATTCTCGGCAGGTGGGCATCTGGCCAGTACAGCGGCCACTCACTTCGAAAAAACGTGGGTAAATAACCCAACCAATACGAGTGTCAGGCCAGACTTTCAGATTCTGGTTTATCCGGTAATCAGTATGAGCGATAGCCTGGCACATAAAGGCTCCAGAGAAAATCTATTAGGCAAAAATCCATCGAAAGAGGATAAAGACTATTTTTCTAATGATTTGCAAATCAAAGCCAATACACCTCCGGCCTGGATTACGCACAGTGCCGACGACAAAGTGGTAGATGTAGATAATAGCATCGCTTACTTTGAGCGTTTGCGTAAAAACAAGGTAGATGTAGAAATGCACATTTTCCCGAAAGGTGACCACGGATTTATATTCAGGCACCCGGGCTGGATGAATCCACTCTTTGACTGGCTGAAACGTAATGGATGGACAAAATAAGAAACAAAACCATGAAAAAATACACGCTGATACTTTATTGCTTATTAATAATCCTGCCATTTACGGGTATTTGCCAGCTTTCTGCCCCTATAAAAGTAAATGAAGGATTAGTGCAGGGTACAGTCGAAAACGGGTTATCTATATTCAAAGGCATACCGTTTGCTGCCCCTCCAACAGGCGAACTCAGATGGAAAGCACCTCAGCCTCCTGCAAGTTGGGAGGGTGTGAAAGCCGCTACACAGTTTGCGCCTGCACCTTTTCAAGGGGGTAATCCACCGTCAGGAAAGAGTGAAGACTGCTTGTATCTGAATATCTGGTCGCCAGCCAAAACACCACAGGATAATTTACCTGTTCTGGTCTGGATATATGGTGGTGGTTTTAGTTTTGGGTCAACTTCCGAGCCTGTTTACACAGGCGAAAATCTGGCAAACAAAGGAGTGATACTGGTAAGCATTGCTTATAGGGTTGGTCAACTGGGTTTTTTAGCGCATCCTGAATTAAGCGCCGAAAACCCGCCTCATGTATCAGGCAACTATGGCCTGTTAGATATGATAGCAGGCTTGCAGTGGATTCAGAAAAATATCAAAGCATTTGGCGGAAACCCTGGCAAGGTTACCATTTTCGGTGAGTCAGCAGGGGGCATAGCCGTAAGTATGTTATGCGCTTCACCACTTGCCAAAGGGCTTTTTCATGGGGCTATTTCTCAAAGCGGAGGGTCTTTCGGGCCATATAGAAACACTACCTATCCTGGTGAAAACCTGAAATTATTACCCTTTGCCGAGCAGCAGGGGCTCGAATATATGCAAAAGGCCGGTGTGAATACGTTGGCTGAATTACGAAAAATTCCTGCCGATAAACTGCCGATGGGTTTTGGTATGCCGGGTGCCTGGCCAATTATTGATGGGTATGTGATTCCGGACGACCAGCATATACTTTACCAGAAAGGTCAATATAATCATACCCCCATTTTAATCGGCTATAATTCTGATGAAGGAGCCAGTTTTTCTCCGCCTAAAACACCTCAGGATTATATCAATGGTGTAAACAAGCGCTATGGGAAATTTGCAGATGAACTGATAATGGCTTATCCGGTTGGAGAAACTACTGTGCCTAAAACTGCCCGTGATTTGGCACGTGATGCTGCCTTTGGCTGGCATACCTGGAGTTGGGCAAGACTACAGGCTCAAACCAGCAAGGCAAAAGTATATTACTACTATTTCGACCAGCATCCCGATTTCCCTACCGATTCTCCCAGATATGGTTATGGCTCTCCTCACGGACAAGATGTTGGCTTTGTTTTCGGGCATATAAATCCTTCAAGCCCTGACAAGACCGCTACAGATGCAGCTATATCTGAAGCAATCATGACTTACTGGACAAACTTTGCCAAATATGGTGATCCTAACGGAAAAGGTGTACCTGTATGGGAAACATTTACCAATGATAAACCTCGGGTAATGTATTTTCAACAGAAAGCGATGATGGGACTCGTACCCAGTGAAACAGCTTTAAAATCATTGGATAAATATTTTGAATGGAGAAGAACCCCGGAGGGTAAAGACTGGGCAAAATGAGATTTTTAATTGATATTTTTAGTACTAATGAAGCGCATAATCATATATATTCTATTGTTTAATCTTTTATCGGTAGCAACTTTCGGACAGGTTACTGCACCCGAACCCTTAGGCCCCATACCGAGTGCCAATCAACTGCGTTGGCAAAAAATGGAGTATTATGCTTTTATTCATTTTTCAATCAACACCTATACAGATATGGCCTGGGGATTTGGTAATGAAGACCCGGTATTATTTAACCCTACGAAACTTGATTGCAGACAATGGGCGAGAATCTGTAAAGAAGCCGGAATGAAAGGCATCATATTTACCGCTAAACACCATAGCGGATTCTGCTTATGGCCTTCCAAGTATACTGATTACTCCGTAAAAAATGCCCCTTGGAAAAATGGCAAAGGAGATGTAGTGAGAGAAATGGCTGATGCCTGTAAAGAGTACGGACTAAAATTCGGGGTTTATTTGTCTCCCTGGGATAGAAACCACCCCGACTATGGAAAGCCGGAATATATCACCTACTTTCGAAATCAATTAAAGGAACTTTTGACTAATTACGGAGATGTTTTCGAAGTATGGTTTGATGGAGCCAATGGGGGCTCAGGGTATTACGGTGGGGCTAATGAAACAAGGAAAATAGACGCTAAAACCTATTATGACTGGCCTAATACCTACCAATTAGTGCGTGAGCTTCAACCCAAAATTGTTATATGGAACGACGGTGGCGACAGAGCCGATTTACGTTGGGTGGGTACTGAAGCCGGCTATGTTGGAGAAACCAACTGGAGTTTATTGAATAAGACAGGTGATGTACCCGAGCAAATGCTAAGACATGGTCTGGAAAATGGAGATACCTGGGTACCCGGAGAGGTAAATACATCTATTCGCCCTGAATGGTTTTACCACGAACGTGAGGATAGAAAAGTAAAAACGCTTCCTCAGCTGATGGATACCTATTACAATTCTATAGGACGTAACGGGACATTATTACTCAATTTCCCTGTGATGCCTAACGGATTAATCCATCCAAAGGATGAGCAAGCCGCTTTGAGTTTTGCCAAAGCAATAAAAGAAGCATTTGCCGTTAATTTAGCCCGCAATACCCGAACAAGTGCTTCACAGATTCGTGGAGGTAAACCGGAATTTGGCAGTATGAAAGCCATTGATGCAGACAAAGAAAGCTACTGGGCTACAGACGACACCACAAGAAAAGCATCGCTTACGCTGCATTTTAATGCGCCTACATCGTTTAATCGTTTTTTGGTGCAAGAGCCTATATGGTTGGGTCAGCGTGTCAGAGCATTTAGTGTAGAGGCGCTTATGGACGATAACTGGAAAGAAATTGCCAAAGAAACCACTATTGGCTATAAACGCATTCTCCGGTTTCCGATGGTTAAGGCCACACAGGTAAGATTAACTATTCTTGATGCGAAAAGTAATCCTTTAATATCAAATCTTGAAATTTATAAAACCCCTATCATACTTACACCGCCTACAATTACACGTGACAAATCAGGCGATATACGTATCACACCAGGTGATACTGAGTCAGAATTATATTATACACTCAATGAAGCTATGCCTGGTCCTCACTCTGGCAAATACACTACTCCGGTTAAAACCAGCGACGGAAAAGTAAATGTAAAAGCCATTGCTTATAATCCATATACTAAACAAAGTAGTATAGTAAGCGAGGAAAAATTTGATGTATCACGCAAAGACTGGAAAATTATAAGCACCGATAAACAACAGGCGTATCAGGTATTAGATGGTAATCCTTCTACCTCATGGCACCAGAATAAAAGTCAGGGCATGCCTGCTGATTTGATCATTGACCTGGGCAAACTGGAGAAGCTGGTAGGTTTCAGATACTTGCCCGATCAGAACTGGTGGGCTGATGCGAGCATCATAACACATTATCAGTTTGAGGTCTCGATGGATAACAAGATATGGGAAATGGTAAATGAAGGAGAGTTTTCAAATATAAAAAATAACCCATTCTGGCAAACCAAAAGTTTTAAGCCGATACAAGCCAGATACATCAAATTGCGCGCACTCAAAAATACGCAGGAGGGTTCGGCTTCTGGTTATGCAGAAATTGACATTATTACTCCATAGAATCTGATAACATTTCAATATAGTTAATTATGGCAAAGAATCTTTTGATATTTCTATTATTTGTCGTTTTTACAGGTAAGGCTCAGCCTAATGCACGACCCGTAATTATCTCACCGGAGGTGCATGCAGATAATACCGTTACGTTTCGTTTCTATGCACCTGCTGCCAAAGAAGTAAAACTGAATGCTCAGTTTGAAAAAACGCCATTGCCCATGAATAAAGACGAACGTGGTATTTGGAGCATTACTACAAGTGCTGTAAAGCCCGATATGTATCCTTATGCCTTTAATGTAGATGGAATTCAGACGGCCGACCCTAATAACTCAGCTATTTTTCCGAATGAAGGCTTTCAGAATAGTCTCGTAGAAATTACCGGAAACTCGCCTTTAGTGCATACAGTGCAGCATGTACCGCATGGCACTATCTCTTATCGTTATTACCAATCTGCCGAATTAGGCACTCGTCCGGTAGTCATCTATACACCTCCCGGCTATGAGGCTAATGCTAAAGTTTCCTACCCTGTGCTTTATCTCTTACATGGTACTACCGACACAGAAGAAACCTGGACCAAAGTAGGAAGAGCCAATATTATTCTGGATAATCTGATTGCTCAGGGAAAGGCCAAACCTATGATTATTGTTATGCCTTATGGTCGGGCATATCCGGTCATCAGCAAATCATCAGGAAGCCTGAGAAACTGGGATAATTTACAAGAGTTTAAGAAAGACTTCTTCAATAACCTATTGCCATTTGTTGAGCAGAATTACAGAACCATCAAAGATAAAAATAGTCGGGCTATTGCAGGTTTTTCTGGCGGTGGAGGTACTACCTTATACTTTGGACTGAACAACACCGATAAATTTGGCTATGTATGCGGCTTTGCGCCCGGCATGCTTAAAAATGAATTTGACAGAAACAACGAAGTAGCGTTTAAGAATCCTGAGTTGGTTAACAAAAATCTGAAATTATTCTGGATAGGCGTAGGTAAAGATGATGGCTTATATGGCGTAAATCAGGAATTTATGCAGGTGCTTGACCAGAAAAAAATTAAATACGAAAGCCTGATTTCTGATGGTGGTCATACCTGGATGAACTGCAAGCTCTACCTCAGTACCATTGCGCAGAAATTATTCAAATAACAAATTGATTTTACCGAAAAACCATAACTATGAAAATTAAAGTAATCATTCAGTTTTTGGCGTTTTATATCATACTGGCAATACCCGGTATTGTCAGTAGCCAGCCACCACGAGGGCCATTAGTGATTTCTCCACAGGTAAATGCCGATAAATCGGTAACCTTTCGTTACCTGGCGCCCTTGGCAAATGAAGTAAAACTCAGTGGGCAATTTCTAAAAGCCCCTGTAGCCATGACAAAAGATGCACAGGGTATCTGGAGTGTAACTACTGAGCCTATCAAACCTGATATTTACCCTTACAACTTTCAGGTAGATGGGATAGGGGTAATGGATCCGGCCAATGTGGCTTTCTTCCCGAACGAACGTTTTAAAGCAAGTCTGGTAGAGATTCCAGCAGATGTGCCTTCGGTTTATTCATTAAGAGAAGTGCCTCACGGTACCATCAGCTACGAATACTATCCTTCTGTAGAAGGCTCAACCGGGACTTTGGTTGTGTATACACCTCCGGGTTATACCAAAGAAAGAGCAAAAAAATATCCTGTTTTTTATCTGATTAGCGGTACAACAGATACAGAAGAAACCTTTTACAAAGTAGGTAAAACCAATTTTATTCTCGACAACCTGATTGCTGATGGCAAAGCCAAGCCTATGATTGTAGTAATGCCCTACGGAAATCCGGCCGCACGCATTGCCGAGCAAAAAGGTCTATCTAAACCTGCTGATATCATGAATCGTGACAGTGAAGATGCAGTCAAGAGAGCCAAGTTTTTTGAAACAGACCTGATTACTAATATTATCCCTTATATAGAAAAAAATTACCGCACCCTAACCAATCGTGAGAACAGAGCCATTGCCGGTTTTTCTCGGGGTGGTGGACAAACGTTGAGAGCTGCTTTTAATAATATGCACAAATTTGCCTGGGTTTGCAGTTATGCTTCCTATATCTCACCTGCCGAAATGGATAAAGGGTTTAGTCATATTGGCGGCGATGCCGCAAAAACCAATCAGCAGTTGAAACTACTCTGGTCGGGTATCGGAACTGAAGACTTTTTGTACAAAGGTACTGTTGAATTTGAAGATTACCTGAAAGCGAAAAAAGTAAACTTCAAAAGCTATGTAACCGATGGCGGACACACCTGGATGAATGTGAAAAAGTATATGAATGAGACTTTACCTCTATTATTCCAATAAATGATGGCTATGATACCCATGAAAAAATATATTCCTTTTGGTTTTTTAGTGTTGCTGTCAAGCCTATCGCTATTGGCGCAGCAAAGACCACCTGCCATTAGCTCACCGGATGTTCATGCTGACAACAGCGTCACTTTCAGGTATTTTTCTAAAAAAGCCCAGAGAGTTACGCTTTCAGGCGAGTTTCTCAAAGCACCTGTATCATTAATGAAAGATACTTCCGGCATATGGTCAGTGACGGTTCCGAATATTAAGCCTGATATTTATCCATATAGTTTTTTTGTGGACAGTGTACAGATTGCAGACCCGAACAATACTTACATTTTTGCCAATGAGCGCTTCAAACGCAGCATTGTAGATGTGCCGGGTAATACGCCATTAGTACATTCTTTACAAAATGTGCCGCATGGCAAAATTCATTACCAGTATTACAATGCTAAAACTTTAGGTCGTACCCGTGATTTACTGGTATATACTCCACCGAATTTTGATGCCAGTGGTAAAAGCAAATATCCGGTGCTTTACCTGATTCATGGGGGCTCTGATACGCAGGAAACCTGGACAAAAGTTGGTAGAGCCAATCTGATTGCAGATAATCTGATTGCCCAAGGCAAAGCAAAACCGATGATTATTGTGATGCCCTATGGGAATGTTCGTCCAAGTCCTATGCCTGACTTTACCAAAGAAATTGTCAATGATATTATTCCATTCATTGAGGCCAATTATCCGGTAGCTACTGACAGTAAAAATCGGGCAGTAGCAGGGTTTTCAGTAGGGGGCGGCCAGACGCTCAATATTGGTTTTACAAATACCGACAAGTTTGGGTATATCTGCTCTTATGCACCTTACACGGCCACCGACGAATTTAAAAAGAATTTTACAGACTGGAATCCCAATGCTGATCTGATAAACAAGCAAGTAAAGAAATTTACCATCAGTGTAGGTACAGAAGATTTTCTGTATGAAAGCGTAAAACAGAATATTGCGATGTTTCAGGAAAAGAAAATCAAAGTTGAACCCCTGATTGTATCAGGCGGACATACCTGGATGAACTGTAAGTTATTCTTAGCCCATTCATTGCAGGAAATTTTCAAATAAAATTTAAATCTATGCAGAACAATCAACCCATCAAACAATGAAAAACAGATTTATAAAAATAGCACTTTTCACTGCTCTGGCAGGGAGTGCCTGTCTGGCGCAAACACAGCAACCTGCCATCATTGAAGACTTTAAGCCTTCAACTTTGAACCAACCCGGACAAGAGTACCCGATGGTCAACTCACAGCGCTATGCCCGTTTTAAAATAGTAGCGCCTGCTGCCGACAGTGTAAGGGTAAGCCTGGGTCTTGGCGGGCGAGGTGGCACAAAACTAAGTAAAGCAGAAGACGGCACCTGGATGGGAACTACCGAAGGACCGATGGATGAGGGGTTTCATTACTATAATGTAAGAATAGATGGAGGTAAATTCAATGACCCAGGTACGCTTAATTATTATGGTTCTGTCCGTTGGGAGAGTGGTATTGAAATACCTGCCCATGACCAGGATTTCTATGCACTGAAAAATGTACCTCATGGCCATGTGCAACAAGTACTTTTCCCGTCACCGAGTACCAATACTTCAAGAAGAGCGTTTGTATATACACCTCCCGGCTATGAAAAAGATAAAAAGACCAAATATCCTGTGTTGTATCTGCAACACGGCTGGGGAGAAGATGAAACCGCCTGGAGTAATCAGGGGCGGGCAAATCTGATAATGGATAATATGATTGCTGAAGGAAAAATTAAGCCTTTTATCATTGTAATGACTTATGGCATGACCAATGATGTAAAACCGGGAGGTATCCGCAATTTTAAAATTGAGCCATTTCAAACAGTGCTTATCAATGAACTGATTCCTTATGTCGATGCCAATTTCCGTACTATTGTCAACAAAGACAGCCGTGCTATGGCCGGGCTTTCGATGGGTGGGATGGAAACCAAAACCATTACGCTTAATAACCCTGATGTATTTTCTTATTATGGATTGCTAAGTGGGGGAATTTATGCCTCTGCTGATATTAAGGATAAATCGAAGGTGAAACTCATTTTCTTGAGTTGTGGTAGTAAAGAGCGCCCGGATGGGGTAAGAAAAGCAGCAGAAGAACTGAAAAATGCGGGCTTTAATGCGGTATCTTATGTTTCAGAAGGTACAGCCCATGAGTTCCAGACCTGGCGTCGCAGTCTTTATCAATTAGCGCCATTGCTTTTTAAAAAATAGTTATTTCTGAAACAACTTTGCACAATACTTCCTTAAAATTACATATTTATAAATTGATGATAAATTAGTGTTAAGCATGAAAAAACTCATATCACTTTTCGGTTTTTTGAGCATAATGATTTCTTCATTTGCTCAAACCATCGAAAAAGAAGCACCCAGGGGATTTGATAAAGAACGCACAGGCATAGCTAAAGGTAAACTGGATTCTATAGTTTATGAATCAAAAACCGTTGGAAATAGTCGCAAGGCATTGATTTATACCCCTCCGGGTTTTGATAAAAAGAAGAAATACCCTGTATTATATCTTTTGCATGGCATTGGTGGAGATGAAAAAGAATGGGTCAAAGGAGGTAATCCGCCAGTGATTCTTGATAATCTCTATGCTGATGGCAAAGTACAGCCCATGATAGTAGTGATGCCTAACGGACGAGCCATGAAAGACGACAGGGCTATTGGTAATATATTTGATAAAGAAAAAGTAGAAGCGTTTGCTACTTTTGAAAAAGATTTATTGAACGACCTTATTCCATTTATAGAAAAGAAGTATCCTGTGCTTACCGACCGTGAGAACAGAGCTATTGCTGGTCTTTCGATGGGAGGGGGGCAGTCGCTTAATTTTGGTTTGGGTAATTTAGATAAATTTGCCTGGGTAGGAGGGTTTTCTTCAGCCCCTAATACCAAGCGTCCGGAAGAACTCGTACCTAACCCCGATGAAGCCAGAAAAAAACTTAAATTACTATGGATTTCGTGTGGCGATGGTGATGGCCTTATTACTTTCAGCAAGCGCACACACGATTATCTCTATGAAAAAGATGTACCGCATATCTATTATGTTGAGCCAGGCGTGCACGATTTTAAAGTCTGGAAAAATGGACTGTATATGTTTTCTCAGTTCTTGTTTAAACCTGTCAGCACCAAAGACTTTACCAGCTATTCAGTATTAGGAACGCCCGCAGCAAGCAATATCAGAAATGCCAAATACCCACAGATTTTGCCAGATAACCGGGTGATATTCAGAGTAAAAGCGCCTGACGCCCAAAAGGTTCAGATTGATTTAGGGAAGAAGTATGACATGGTAAAAGATACCAGTGGTTTCTGGATGGTTACAACAGATTCTATCATCCGGGGCTTTCATTACTATTCGTTATTAATTGATGGAGTTCCTGTTGCTGACCCTGCCAGTGAGAGTTTCTATGGTATGGGTCGCATGGCGAGTGGCATAGAAATTCCCTATAAGGATGGTGGATTCTATGCTTTGAAAGATGTGCCTCATGGCGATATTCGTATAAAGAAATATTTTTCAAAGGTTTTAAATGCCTGGCGTGAAATGTATATTTATACGCCGCCGGGTTACGATGCCTCTGCCAGTAAGTATCCGGTATTATATCTTTTGCATGGAGGAGGCGAAGATCAGCGCGGATGGGCAACCCAAGGGAAAACCGATTTGATTTTAGACAACCTCATTGCTGACAATAAAGCCAAACCGATGCTAATAGTAATGATGGACGGGAATATAGGCATGGGTGGAGGCGTAGCAGGTTTTGGTGAAAATGCGCTGAAGGCATTTGAGAATGAATTGAAAAATGCGGTCATTCCTTTTGTAGAATCCAATTACCGGGTTTTGGCAGATGGTAAAAACCGTGCTTTGGCCGGACTTTCTATGGGTGGATTGCAGACGCTTCATGCGGGTGTCAGAAACTCTGACCTGTTTAATTATCTGGGAGTTTTTAGCTCAGGTTGGTGGGCTAATAATAGCAAATTATCAGATCCTCAATATGAATTTATGAAGACCAACAGCGATAAGATAAACACTAATCTCAAAGAATTCTGGATTTCACAAGGAGGTAAAGCAGATATAGCCCATGCCAATGGACAGATTATGATGAAAAAATTTGACGACATGGGCATTAAATATAAATACAGCGAATATGGCGGCGGGCATACCTGGCCGGTCTGGCGACATGATTTGATGATGTTCGCCCAATTGCTTTTCAAGTAAATTATCAGAAAAAGCGATGAGCGCATATAATTATCATTGAAAATATTAAATTGCCCTAAAGAATTTACAATCATAACTATAAGTAAAGTGAAAAAAGCCTTTCTTTCATTCATTGTCGGGTGTATAGTTTTTACAACTTCTGCCCAGACCAGCATTACACTTAATACCGATTTGGCTAAGACACAAATCAACAAACATATCTACGGACACTTTGCTGAACACCTCGGAAGATGTATTTACGGAGGTATCTATGTAGGTGAAGGGAATACTAAAATCCCTAATACTGCAGGAGTGCGGAACGATGTAATCAAGGCTTTGAAAGACCTGAAAATCCCTAACCTTCGTTGGCCGGGTGGTTGCTTTGCCGATACTTACCAATGGAAAGATGGCATTGGCCCTAAAGCCAATCGTCCTAAAATGGTGAATGTTTGGTGGGGTGGTGTAACAGAAGATAACAGCTTTGGCACACACGATTTTCTTGACCTTTGTGAGCGTATAGGCGCAGAGCCTTATCTGGCAGGGAATGTAGGTAGCGGTTCTGTTAAAGATTTGTCTGATTGGGTTACCTATGTGAGTCATCCGGGTGGAAGTCCGATGTCTGAGCTTCGTAAACAAAATGGTCGTGAAAAACCCTGGAATGTTAAACTATGGGGTGTAGGCAATGAAGCATGGGGTTGTGGCGGTAATATGACCGCTGAGTACTATGCCAATATCTATCGGCAGTATGCTACATTTATGACTGACTGGGATAATACCTCACAAATTTTCCGGATTGCTTCTGGTGCAAGTGACGGAGATTATGCCTGGACAGAAACACTGATGAAAAACATTCCGCATAAAATGCTCGCAGGCGTAGCCTTGCATCATTATTCAGTAATCAGCTGGACAGACAAAGGGCCATCGATTGACTTTAATGAAGGGCATTACTTCAAGATTATGCAAGAAGCCTGGCAAATGGATGAGTTCATTAAAGGACATAGTACGATTATGGATAAGTATGACCCACAGAAAAAGGTAGCTTTAATTGTTGACGAATGGGGAGGCTGGTATAGCGTAGAGCCGGGAACAAATCCGGGTTTCTTGTATCAGCAGAATACCATGCGTGATGCCATGATAGCCGGCTTGACACTTAATATTTTTAATAACCATGCAGACCGTGTGCGTGGCGCAAATCTGGCGCAGATTGTAAATGTATTGCAATCAGTAATTCTGACAAATGAAGAGAAGATGCTATTAACACCTACCTATCATGTTATGAAAATGTATAATGTGCATCAGGATGCTATGCTTGTCCCTATCAGCATTGAGTCGCCGTCTTACGAATATCAGGGCAAAAAACTGACAGCCGTTTCGGCATCAGCTTCAAAAGATGCTTCGGGTGCATTAAATATCTCGTTGACAAATATAGATTACAGTAAACCGCATGAGGTTACCATTAATCTGAGAGGGGAAGATTTTTCGAAAATTTCAGGACAAATTCTGAGTTCGGCAAAAATTAATGACCATAATACATTCGAGCAACCCAATAAAGTAGCAGTAAAAGACTTTAGTGGCGCAAAGCTCGAAAAAGGCGTATTAAAACTAACAATACCAGCCTATTCGGTTATTGTTCTGAATGTGAAAAAGTAAATTTTAAAATACTTTAATACAATTTTCTGAATAAAAATAAATTGTGTTATATTTACACAATTTGATTAAGGATTGAATATTGAATATTTATTAGGTTAAGATTTGATTCGTGAAAATCATTGATTTTCACGAATTTTATTGATTTTGAGTATTGGATTACTAAAATTTGTGCAAATATTAGGCAGCACATTAAATAATGAATAAATATCCCCATTCTACCAGAATACTGGTTGCCCTTGATTGTATAGTCTTTGGTTTTGACGGCGAAGAACTTAAATTACTTTTAATTAAAAGGAATTTTGAGCCCGAAAAAGGGAAGTGGTCTTTGATGGGTGGTTTTTTAGAAGCTGAAGAAGACCTTGAAGTGGCGGCTAACCGTATTTTGTATGATTTAACAGGCTTAAAAGATATATATTTTGAAGAAATCAAAACCTTTGGGAAAATAGGAAGAGACCCGGTAGAACGAACAATCTCTATTTGTTTTTTTGCTCTGATAAACATCCATGACCATAATCAGGACCAGGCAAAGGCACAAAATGCCCATTGGCTCAACCTTAAAAACAGACCCAGTTTGATTTTTGACCATAACCAGATGGTAGATATGGCTTTGGAACAATTACGTTATAAAGCTGCTTTACATCCGATAGGTTTTGAACTTTTACCAGAGAAATTTACTATTCCACAGCTTCAAAAATTATATGAAGCTATTTATGACACACCACTTGACAGACGTAATTTTAGCCGTAAGATTCTTTCAACCAAACTTTTAATTGATACCGGCGAAAAGAATCAGAATTCAACCACCAAAAAGGCTATTCTTTATCAACTTGATAAAGAAAAATACCAGAGTCAGTTTAATGCCTTTCATAATTTCATGTCAGATGCCATGATATAGAAACAAGCCTTTGTAGAATAAAGGAGAGAGTTAAAGGATTTTTTCTGAAATAAAATGTGTCATTGTAACACTTTTTAGCTTTTAGAAATATCCATAATTAGTGAGAATAGAACAATCGGTATTGAATATTATATATTATAAAATGTGTCATTGTAACACATAAAAGATGAGCCACAAATTTACTTTAGGAATTGATTTTGGAACTGATTCTGTCAGAGCATTATTAGTTAATACTTCCAATGGACAATGTGTAAGTACGTCTGTCGCCCACTATACCCGTTGGATGAACGGAATGTATTGTGATGCTTCTATCTCACAATTCAGGCAGCACCCGTTAGACTACCTCGAGGGAATTGAAAGTGCCATTAAAGGTGTATTAACTAATATTTCAGAAGAAGTCAAACAAAATATTGTAGGAATTTCTATAGATACAACAGGCTCTACACCTGTAGCAGTTGATGAAAATGGCATACCGTTGGCTTTGTTGCCGGAATTTTCTGACAATCCTAACGGCATGTTTATTCTCTGGAAAGACCATACAGCTAATGCCGAAGCAGAAGAAATTAATCATCTGGCACATCGCTGGGATACTGATTATACCAAGTATGTAGGCGGTATTTATTCATCAGAGTGGTTCTGGGCTAAGATACTTCATACATTGAGAGTAGATGAAAGCATTCGTGAAAAAGCATTTTCTTGGGTAGAGCATTGCGACTGGATATCAGCAGTACTAACAGGCAATACCAATCCTCTGACACTGAAGCGTTCGCGTTGTGCGGCAGGTCATAAAGCTATGTGGCACGAAGAATTTAAAGGGCTTCCCTGGGAGGATTTCCTTTATAAACTCGATCCTCTTTTAGCCGGATTACGCAAAAGGCTATTTATAAATACCTATACTTCTGATGAGCCAATGGGTCTGATTTCACCTGAATGGGCTGAGAAATTAGGTCTTCCAGCAAATGTCGTGATAGGTGTGGGGGCTTTCGATTGTCATATGGGAGCCGTAGGTGCTGAAATTGAACCCTATGATTTTGTGCGTGTGATGGGTACTTCAACCTGTGATATGCTCATTGCCCCTAACGAAGAGATTGGACACCTGTTAATTAAAGGTATTTGCGGACAAGTAGATGGTTCAATCATTCCGGGGATGCTTGGCATGGAAGCCGGGCAATCGGCGTATGGCGATTATTATGCCTGGTTTCAGCGATTAATCACTGAACCAGTCCGTGAACTATTAGGTGAAAAAACAGCCGATGAATTAGCACAGAAACTCATCCCTCATCTATCAGAGAAAGCTGCTCTTTTACCTGTTACCGAAAACGACCCCGTAGCTACTGACTGGATCAATGGTCGGCGCACACCAGATGCCAATCATTTACTGAAAGCGGCCTTTATGGGCCTGAATTTAGGAGCAGATGCTACAAAATTGTTTAAAATGGTGGTAGAAGCTACTGCTTTTGGCTCAAAGGCTATTGTTGATAGATTTATTGAGGAAGGTGTACCAATCAGGCAGGTAATTGCTATTGGTGGCGTAGCTAAAAAATCACCATTTGTGATGCAAACACTTTCTGATGTATTGAATATGCCTATCAAAGTAGCCAGTTCAGACCAGGCTTGTGCCTTGGGGGCTGCCATGAATGCTTCAGTAGCAGCAGGAGTTCATAACGATTTATTTGAGGCGCAAAAAGCAATGGGTTCAGGGTTTGATGCCCACTATGAACCTCGACCTGAATGTGTAGAAGTATATCAGAAATTATATAGAAAATATCAGCGTTTAGGAAAATTTACAGAAAATAATGCTTAATCTAAAATCCTTTGAAGTTTGGTTTGTAACAGGCAGTCAGCATTTATATGGAGAAGAAACTCTCCGCCAGGTTGATGAACATTCTCAAATTATAGCCAACTCGTTTGATAATTCGTCAACGATTCCTGTAAAAGTTATATTCAAGCCAGTCGTAAAAACGCCGGATGAGATACTTGCTATCTGCAAAGAAGCTAATTATACACCCAATTGTGTAGGCATCATTACCTGGATGCATACTTTTTCACCTGCCAAAATGTGGATTCGTGGGCTGAATGCTTTACAGATTCCGATTCTGCACCTGCATACCCAGTTCAATCGCGATATTCCATTTGAAACCATAGACATGGATTTCATGAACCTCAACCAGTCGGCGCATGGCGACCGGGAGTTTGGGCATATTATGTCAAAAATGCGACTGAACCGTAAAGTAGTGGTCGGGCATTGGCAGGATAATTCAGTACACGAAAAAATCAATATCTGGGCTCGTGTCGCAGTGGGTAAATACCAGATGCAACACATGAAACTCGTGCGCTTTGGTGACAATATGCGTCAGGTAGCTGTAACTGACGGCGATAAAGTAGCCGCAGAAATGAAATTCGGTTTTTCGGTAAATACCCATGCAGTTGGCGATTTAGTGGAGGTAATCAATCAGATTTCTGAGGCTGAAATTGCTCAACTCATACAAGAGTATGAAGATACTTACGAACTGATGCCAGCATTAGCGAGGAATGGCGAAAGACGCAATTCATTAATTGAAGCCGCCCGTATTGAATCAGGGTTGAAGGCATTCTTACAAGAGGGGGGCTATTCAGCTTATACCAATACTTTTGAAGATTTACACGGCATGCGCCAGTTGCCAGGCATAGGATCACAACGCATGATGGCAGCCGGATATGGGTATGGTGGCGAAGGTGACTGGAAAACAGCTGCGATGGTACATGTCATGAAACTGATGGCCAGCGGTATGAAAGGTGGCAATACTTTTATGGAAGATTACACCTATCATTTCAATCCGGAAAATGCTATGGTATTGGGCTCTCATATGCTCGAAATATGCCCATCTATTGCAGTTGGTCAAATAAAATGCGAAGTACATCCTTTAGGAATAGGAGGGAAAGAAGATCCGGTGCGTCTGGTATTCAATGCGGCTTCCGGCCCTGCTTTAAATGTATCACTGGTTGACTTAGGAAACCGTTTCCGACTGATTGTGAATGAAGTTGAGGCAATAGAAGTTACAGAATCATTTCCTAAATTACCCACAGCCCGTGCTTTATGGAAGCCTCAGCCCAATATGAAAGTAGGCCTCGAAGCATGGATTATGGCAGGTGGTGCGCATCATACGGTATATAGTCAGAACCTTACTGTTGAATACATGGAAGACCTGGCAGATATGCTTAACACAGAATTGGTGGTAATAGATAAAGAAACCACCATCAGAGGGATAAAAAACGAATTGAAAGTTAACGAAGTATTCTACAAATGAGCAACTATCAATCATTAAAAGAAGAATGCTACGAAGCCAATATGATGCTTCCGAAACTGGGTCTGGTTCTGTTCACTTTTGGTAATGTGAGTGCTGTCGATAGAGAAAAAGCAGTGTTTGCTATTAAACCGAGCGGTGTGCCTTATGATATACTAAAGGTAGAAGACATAGTGATTGTAGATTATGATGCAAGGCTGGTAGAAGGTAAACTTCGCCCCTCATCAGATACCAAAACGCATGCGCAACTTTACAAAAACTGGGAAAGCATCGGGGGTATAACCCATACCCATAGTACTTATGCAGTAGCATGGGCTCAGGCAGGGTTAGATATTCCGATTTTCGGTACTACTCATGCCGACCATACTCATCAGGATATTCCATGTGCACCTGTATTAACAGATGAAATGATTCAGGGAGATTATGAATTTGAAACCGGTAATCAGATATTCGATGTGTTTAAAGCAAAAGGCTTATCACATAATGAGGTAGAGATGGTTTTGCTCCAGAATCATGGCCCGTTTACCTGGGGGAAAAATGCAGAGAAGTCGGTTTATAATGCCGCTGTTTTAGAAGAAGTGGCACGCATGGCCATGCTTACTTTACAAATTAATCCGGATACACCCCGTATAAAAGATACTTTGCGTATGAAACACTATGAACGTAAGCACGGTAAAAACGCCTATTACGGGCAAGGATGCTAACTAATTTACTTTAATTTTAAACTTTAAGCAAATGCAGTTTTTTATTGATACAGCCAATTTAGCTGAAATTCAGGAAGCGAATGATTTAGGTGTGTTAGATGGTGTAACCACCAATCCGTCTTTAATGGCCAAAGAAGGCATTTCCGGCCATGAAAATATACTGAAACACTACAGAGCTATTTGTGAAATTGTAGATGGCCCTATATCAGCCGAAGTGATTGCAACCGACTTTAATGGAATTGTGAGAGAAGGAGAGGAGTTGGCAGAAATCCACCCTAATATTGTAGTAAAAGTACCAATGGTAAAAGATGGAATAAAGGCTATCAGGTATTTTTCTGAAAAAGGTATCCGAACTAATTGTACTTTAATATTCTCGGCTGGGCAAGCCTTATTAGCAGCAAAAGCCGGAGCCAGCTATGTTTCGCCTTTTATCGGAAGATTAGATGATATTTCCGTAGATGGGTTAGAGCTAATCCGGCAAATTCGTTTGATTTTTGATAATTATGGTTACAAAACGGAGATTTTAGCCGCTTCAGTTCGCCATCCTATGCATATCATTAAGTGTGCTGAATTGGGCTCTGACGTCATGACCGGTCCATTGAGTGCTATCACAGCCTTATTGAAACATCCATTAACAGATATAGGTTTGGAGAAATTTTTAGCCGATTATAAAAAAGTAAATAGTTAAAAAGCTATTTTACTACATCAATCATATTCAACCTAATAGTTTTACTTAAATGACTCTCGGACTCGAAAACCTCGACTATCTTATCTTTTTGGTATACTTTATTATTGTTTCTTCTTACGGATATTGGATATACAAAAACAAAGGCAAGCAATCAGCCGATAGCAAAGATTTTTTTCTGGCCGAAGGTTCACTAACCTGGTGGGCAATCGGTGCCTCCATTATCGCTTCCAATATCTCGGCTGAACAATTTATCGGGATGAGTGGGCAAGCATTTCAGTTAGGTATTGCTATTTCGGTTTATGAATTGCTGGGCGGCGTTTCCTTATTGATAGTGGCAGTTTATTTCCTGCCTATGTATCTTAATAACAAGATTTTTACGATGCCGCAATTCCTTGCCAAGCGTTATGATGGACGCTTATCGACCATTATGGCGGTCTTCTGGCTTTTTCTATATATTTTCGTAAATCTCACTTCCATTATCTATCTGGGCGGATTGAGTTTAGAGAAAATGACAGGCTTTAGCTTTATGTCCTGTGCTATTTTTCTGACGATTTTTGCCGTAATCATTACCCTGGGAGGTATGAAAGTAATCGGCTATACAGATGTTATTCAGGTGGTTTGCCTGATTTTTGGAGGATTAGCTACTACTTACCTGGCACTCGGTTTGCTCTCTGATAAAGTAGGTACAGGTGCAGGTGTATGGGAGGGCATGAACCTGATTGCACAAAAAGCTGAGGGGCATTTACACATGATTTTCAAACCTGACCAATATCAGGTACATGATGGGAAAGGTGGGTTTATCGATGCATATCGTCAGGTGCCGGGTATTATGATGTTTATTATTGGTGGTCAATGGGTAAATAACCTGAACTATTTTGGCTGTAACCAATATATTACCCAACGTGCATTAGGAGCGGATATCTCTACTGCCCGAAAGGGTGTTTTATTTGCGGCATTCATGAAAATGCTGATGCCGATTATTGTGGTTCTTCCGGGTCTGGCAGCGTATGTTATCTTTCAGGAAAATGCTGATGCTACAATCGTCAATGGTATTACGCAAAACGGTATTGTAAAACCTGATAATGCTTATCCCGTATTGTTAAATCTATTACCAGTTGGCTTAAAAGGTTTGGCTTTTGCAGCCCTTACAGCAGCCATTGTAGCTTCTTTGGCAGGGAAAGCCAATAGTATTTCGACCATTTATATGCTGGATATTCATAAAAAATTCTTCAATAAAAATCTTTCTGAAAAACAAACTGTCTGGACAGGCCGGGTAGTGATTGTCATTGCTTTTATTATTGCCCTGATTGTAAGCCCACTTTTAGCTAATTTCGGACAGGCCTTTGAATACATTCAGGTCTATACAGGATATGTGTCACCGGGTATTCTGAGTATCTTCCTGCTGGGTTTCTTCTGGAAAAAAGCCACAGCTAATGGGGCATTGTCAGCTGCTGTACTTAGTATCGTTTTATCAGCTATTATCGAAAGCCTTTATCCTGAGTTTCCATTCATGAATCGTATGGGCGTTGTATTCTGGATTTGTTCATTAGTGCATATTACTGTCAGCCTGATTGAAGGAAAAGGCAAAAATCAGACGAATGCTTTTGAAGTAAAAAGAGAATGGTTTAAGGTTGAAACACCTTTTGCTATTGGGGCATTGCTGGTAATAGCTATATTTACAGTGGTTTATGCAGTTTTTTGGTAAAACCTGTTTAAACCAAAACAATCAGCCTTACATTCATTTTTCACACTTCTCTAACTGATTTCAAGAATTTAGTATTCACTTAACGCTTAAAAACTATGTTTACCCGACGTGATGCCATTAAATCTTTAGCAGTAGGAAGTGCTGCTACCTTATTTTCGCCTAATACGCTATTGGCAAGTTTAGCCAAAAAGAAAGACAAACTGGGGATTGCACTGGTTGGCCTGGGTTACTACAGTACCGACCTACTGGCTCCTGCTTTACAAATGACAGATAAATGCTATCTGGCAGGTATTGTAACAGGTACACCTGCCAAAGCCGAACAATGGAAAAAGAAATATAATATCCCTGATAAAAACATCTATAATTATCAGAATTTTGATTCGATAGCTAATAATCCTGATATCGATGTCGTATATGTTGTGCTTCCACCAAGCATGCACCGTGAATATGTGGTAAGAGCAGCGAAAGCAGGTAAACGCGTATTCTGCGAAAAACCAATGGCTACAAGTGTAGCCGATTGCAAGGCCATGATTAAGGCTTGCGAGGACAATAAAGTAAAATTAGCCATCGGCTACCGATGCCAGCATGACCCTAACACACAGGAATATATGCGCATAGGAAGAGAAAAGATATATGGCAAACCTATGATGATTGCTTGTGGCGCAGGTTATGTAGATGGGAGAACAACCCATTGGAAACAAAAGAAAGCGTTAGGCGGTGGTTGTATGCCTGACATGGGTGTATATGCTTTGCAGGGAGCAAGATTGGCCACAGGCGAAGAACCCATCAGTGTTACAGCTCAGGCGCATGTGATTCGCCCCGAGATATATAAAGAAGTGGAAGAAACTATGCTGTTTCAGTTACAGTTTCCGAGTGGCGCTATGGCTTCCTGTTATACCAGTTTTGGGATTAATATGAATTACCTGCAAGTCAATTACGAAAAAGGCTGGTTAAAGATGGAGCCGTTTTCGGCATATGGTGGTAATAAAGGAAGCCATTCGGGTGGGATAATTGATTTCCCAATCAAAAGTCAGCAAGCTAAACAGTTGGATGAAGATTGTCTGGCATTAATGAATAATACACAATTGATAGCACCCGGTGAGGAAGGATTAAGAGATATAAGAGTAGTGGAAGCTATCTATCAGGCTGCTAAGAGCGGAGGAACAGTGAAGATTTCTTCATAAATTAATGTCCCATTCTTATAGCAAAAGACCATCTCCTCTCGTGAAAAATACTGAGAAGATGGTCTTTTTTACTTTATTCTTTTACTCTCTTTAATTTCATTTCGCCTCTTTCATTTTTAACCACTATTTCGTTTTCGGTGATTAATTCACCTGTGCTGTTAATCTTCATATCGTTGAATGAAATGCTGTAGGAGATTTTTTTGCCCTCTACTTTGCCGTTTTCAATTTTGGCTTCTCCAAATTGTGTTTTCCAGGTACCTTTCAATTCGTTTCCTTCCACTTTGAATGTATAGTTGACTTCAAAAGTACCGTTATCGGTTTCGCGCGTTCCTTTCCAATTACCATCAATCGGATTTTGTGCAAAGGCTGTAAAGGTGCCTAAGAATAGAAGTAATACTAAAAACTGTTTCATAATGAATAAATTTTGGTTGAATAATTAAGTGAATACTTATACAATTTAAGTCTTAAGTTCATTATCTGCAATGACTTAGGTAAGAATAAATCTTGCGATCATCCTTACTCTTTCAGCCCTATCACTTTGAAATAAGCAGGTTTAGGTTGATTATTTCTATCAAAGAGCAGAGGATAATTGGTTCGGCCTCGGATAGGCCAATTGTTCAGCCAGCTATCGCCATCATTCACTCCCCAAAAAGTAACTCTTGTAACTTTATCTTTATGTTTCAGAAATAGTTTGAAAAGCGTTTCATAGTCATCAGCTAATTGTTTTTGAATCTCATCAGGTAAACCATTTGGATAGGGGTTAGATTCAGCGTTATTGGCCATGCGCTGGCTTACCTCTGCTCCCTGAAAATTGCGTGGCAATATTTCAATATCCAATTCTGTAATCATTACTTTTATACCTAATGCAGCGTACTGAAGGATGCTCTCCTCAATGTCTTTGAATGGTATTTTCCCAAGATGCCAATGCCCCTGAATACCCACACCATCAATCCGGACACCCGCTTCCTGAATCTTTTTAATCAACCTGATACATCCGGCTCTTTTAGCAGGCTGTTCGTTATTATAATCGTTATAATATAACTCGGTATTTGGTGAAGCCTCTTGCGTCAGGCGAAACGCCTCTGTAACATAGTTTTCTCCTAATTTTTGAAAAAATACAGAGTTCCGTAAGGTTCCATCTTCGTTTAAGGCTTCATTTACTACGTCCCATGAGAAAACTTTTCCTTTGAAATGTGAGGCAACAGTTTTAATATGGTCCGTAAAAAAGGTTTTAACTGAATCACTGCTTTGGATGCGTCTCATAAAACCTGGCAACTGACTGTGCCAGATGAGTGTATGCCCATTAATTTTGATGTTATTTTTATGCCCGAATGCTATCAGTTTATCAGCCATAGTGAAGTCATAAGTATCCCATTTAGGATGCAGTAAAGCTGATTTCATGACATTTTCGGGTGTAGCCATATTAAACTGCTGAACGATAAGATTATTGACCCTTGGATTCCGTTCTTCAATCTGTGCTGAATTAAGAGCGGTGCCGATAGCAAAATCTTTTTTAAAGGCTTCTTTTAAAGACTGAGCTTTATAGGTGCTATCCTGAAAAGTGAAGTTTGAGAACAAGACTATTGCCCAAACAAACAGAATAAATATTTTTATTTTCATGTATCAATGATAAGTATAAACTATTGAAAAATCAGTAATATTTAAAATGAAATCTAACGCCTGTAAATTACAGACGTTAGACCGGTTTTAATGAAACAAAACAATCATTATATTAATATATGATTTCCTTATTATAAATTATTCTACTGTATTTGTTAAAGTGCCGATTCCCTCAATTGAAATATGTATGGTATCTCCCTGTATCAATGAAAAGCTATCCGGTGGAACAATGCCTGTCCCTGTCATCAGAAAACAACCATTGGCAAAAGTGCAATCAAAAGTCAGGTATCTGACCAGCTCATCAAACTCTCTTTTCATTTGGTTTAAACGAGTAGTTTGTGAGAAAATATTGGTTTCGTTTCTTTCGATTTCAAGTTTAATTTCTGTCTCTTTAGAAATAGGATGCTCCAATACTAAAATGCAAGGGCCAATTGCTGCGCTTTTGTCATAAGATTTGGCTTGTGGAAGATACAAAGGATTTTCTCCTTCAATATCTCTCGAACTCATGTCATTGCCAATGGTATATCCGGCAATTTTTCCCGTTGAATTAACAAAGAGCGTAAGTTCAGGTTCTGGCACATTCCATTTAGAATCTCTGCGTATTTTCACGCCTTGCTGATGGCCGACTGTACGGGCAGCTGTAGCTTTAAAGAATATCTCAGGGCGCTCGGCCACATACACTCTGTCATAAAAATCTCCGCCTCCTGCATCTTTCGATTCTTCCATTCTGGCATTTTTACTGCGCAGGTAGGTAACACCTGATGCCCATACCTCTTGGGAAACAATGGGTGGGAGAAGGATACCATCTAAGCTAAAATCTTTTTCGGCGGTTTTAGTAGTAATTGTTTGATTAAGAAACTGGTAAAGATTGGGTTGGTTTATCAGTGAATCGAAACTGTGTTCAATATAAGAGTAAAAGTTGTCTTTGTATTCGAGATAAGGACCAGGTGTTGTATTGTAAATTTTCATTAGATAGTAAAATATTTGTTTTTGAGGATTAAAAGGCGAGCTAAGAATAGACGAATCGGAACATTTTTCTATCACGATATTCTTAGCTATTTACATAAATGACTATTCAAAGAAAGGTACACCTGGTGTAGCATATTTTTTCATTCCTTCTTCATTGATTTCTACACCGATACCCGGTTCATCTCTTACTCTGATGAATCCGTTTTTTTCAACCATATCACCTTTGAACGTTACAATTTCTTTAAACATAGGGTCTTTGTGGAAATATATCTGCCACTCCATAATCATAAAATTCGGTACTGAGGCGCAAACATGGGCACAAGCCATTGCTCCGAGATAAGATGCCACCATATGTGGAGCAAACGGCACATAATAAAGGTTGGCTAAGTTAGCAATACGTTGTCCTTCACCTAAACCACCACATTTTTGTAAATCAGGCATGATAATATCCACAGCTCCGCTTTCGAGCAATGGTCTGAATCCATAAGCAAGGTAATGGTTTTCGCCTGCACAAATGGGTGTCGAAGTTGAGGCAGTTATTTTTTTATACGCATCTGTATTCTCGGCAGGAATTGGTTCTTCGAGCCACATTAAACCAAGAGGTTCGAGTATTTTAGCAGCTCTTTCGCCCGTAGTAGCGTCGTACCGTCCATGCATATCTGCACATATATCAATATTAGGACCTACTTCTTTTCTGGCAGCGGCCATCTGGTCGTACATACGTTGGAGTTCTGCCGGGCTTGCAGTCCAGTTGAAACGGTCATATTTATTAGGGTCATTGCCCTGGTCTAAATCAAACTTAACAGCGTTAAATCCCATATTAACGGCCTCACGGGCTGCTTTGGCAAAGTCTTCAGGTTTGGGTAGTTGATTCTGATATAAAGCGGTATCCATATATACTCTTACAGTATCTCTGAATTTTCCTCCTAAAAGCTGATAGACAGGTACGCCGAGTGCCTTGCCTGCTACATCCCAAAGGGCAGTTTCAATAGCTGTCAGAACGGCCACATACATACCTGATTGTGCTCCTTCAAAAAAACCGGATTTTCTGATGGTTTCAAACAGTCGATGTACATTCAAAGGGTTTTGTCCCTGAATTCTACGCCCCATTGATTTTACAAGATGATAAGTACCCGGGGTTGCATCAACCCCTTCTCCATGACCCACTATTCCCTGATTGGTATAAATTTTTACAAAAAGGCTATGACCTCCACGAATATATCCGGCTTTAATATCAGTTATTTTTAAATCTGAAGGAGCCGAACTTTTAGGCGCTTTATCAATAGCCTGTATAAACTCATTGCCGAATGTTGAAAATGAGGTGGCTGCTAAAGCCGAACTTACGGCGGCTTTCTGGAAAAAATTTCTTCTGTTCACTAAAGTGTAAAGGTTTAAAAGAGGATTTCCCCTTCGGTTGGATAGTAGTTTTTAAAAATACAAAGATTGAATTACCAGGTTCTTTGCTTTAAGATTTCCTGAATCTGAGCCGGGTCTACGGGTAATTTATTGATATGTTCACGAAGCCATTGGGAGAAATCTTTCTCAATTTCATCCGACCATCGGGTATCAATCTGTCCAGGAGTATATTTTTGTTCACGGAGCCTTTGATGACCAAACATATCACGGAGCCGAACTACTTCTGAGACTTTAACTACTTCTTCAGCTAAATGGGGAGGGATAAATACTACGCCGCCTTCTCTCCCTAATACAATATCGCCGGGCATCACTGTAGCCGCTCCAATACGGGTAGGTTGGTTAATACCCACCAAAGTAGTATTTAAGGCTCTCTTGGCCTCATTCAGATGATGCGATGGATGATAGCTTCGATAGAAGGAGGTAAATCCACCTATTTCTTTCAATCCACTCAAATCCCTTACAGCACCATCATACACAATTCCGTTTCCTGTTTTGGCATAGATAGAATTACCCAGATTATCACCAATCGTAGGGCCATCTTCGTAGGCATTAAACTGGTCAACCACATACACATCTCCTTTCACCAGCAAATCAATAGGCCAGGCATTCTGAGACTTGATACGACCATCTTTTTCATGGCCTTTGTCATCAATAGCAGTTTGCAAATCCGGTCGTCCGGGCGTAAAAATAGCCGTTACCGCCCTGCCAACCAGTACAGAATCAGGATTGATGGTTTGCCAGTTTCCTTCAAACTGGTATTTATAGTTATGGTTTCTTAAAACGGCCCATGCTTCTTCTAAAGTTACTTTTTTCATCCGTTTCAGGAGTGCATCATCTACTTTAGGCCTGCCGTCAGGAAATCTTTCGCCTTTCCATTCACGTGTAAGATGGAGTAGATATTCTTTCGGAATTTGCTGTGCATGTAGGGTTGATAACCTAAAAAGAAGGAGAAATGCTAAATAAATTTTTCTCATAGCTATCAGGGAGAATAAGGTTTTAATTTGGTTTCAATGATTTGTTTTATCTGAAAATGGTTCATTCGGTGGGTGTTTACTCCAGAAATTCGCTAACATTGATCCTGTAATATTCATTACAGGTCCGAAAATAGCAGCAGCCAATCCAACCGTGGCAATGCGACCCATTTCGTTGGCTAAAGCAGATGCCAGCCCTGCATTTTGCATACCTACCTCAAAAGAAACTGCACGTGCATCTTCTTCCTTGAATTTTAACAATCGAGAGAAAAAATAACCGAGAGCATAGCCAAAAATATTATGAATTATGACAACAATAACCAATAGCAAACCAACTGTTTTGAGAGAACTTGCACCACTGGCAGTAACCACCAATATTACGTAGGCAATACCTAACATGGAAAAAACAGGTAGTACTTTGTTAAATCGGGCTATTATTCGGGGTATTATTTTATAGATAGCTAACCCTAAAATTATAGGTAAAAGCACCATTTGGGACATATCCCAAAACATAGCCCAGAACTCTACCTCTATCAGCCCTCCTCCCAATGATTTCATCAGAAAAGGAGTCATAATCGGTGCTATCAACGTTGACAAAGTGGTAATAGTAACTGATAGTGCTACGTTTGCTTTGGCAATGAGTGCCATTACATTTGAGGCAAGCCCACTCGGGCTGCTCCCGATTAGAATAATTCCGGCTGCAATTTCGGGCGGAAAACTAAAAACCTTTGATAGTACCAGTCCTGAAAAAGGCATAATTGTGAAATGACATACTAAGCCTATAAGTACTATCTTAGGTGATTTAAAAACTTCTGTAAAATCATTTACTGTCATTGTTGCACCCATTCCAAACATAATAACCTGTAAAACAGGTTTAATAAATGTGTTGAGTTTAACTCCAAAAAAACTGCTGAACGTATCAGGGAAATTATAGCCAAGTATTACCAGAAAAATGATGCTTATGGTGTACCAGTAGTCTTTTAGTTTCATTAGAGTTAATAGAGAGTTATTGAATAATGTTAATAGGCTGTCTCTATGTTGAAAAACAAGATTCTCATTGGTTTTCAACATAGAAGACGGCCTCTTAAATTAAATGTACCCAAATGCTGTCAAACTATTTAATAGCTTAATTCGTAAAAGAAATGCAAACAGCGATTTATGTTTATGTATTACTGGTTTATTTATCCCACCATACTTTAGAATCCAGATCGTCATTTCCTTGTCTGCCTATGGCTTCTTTCACATTCGCAGAATTAACAGAAATCTCAGAGTTCGGATAAGTCAGTCGTCTGATAAAATCACCCTTGATACTTTTTCCGGGAAAAGGATTAGGCGTTAATTTAGGAAAACCACTTCTTCTGAAGTTGGCAAATGCTTCCGGCCCGTTTAAGAAAGAAGCCACCCAATACTGCGTATTGATTTGTTCTAAAGCATCGGCAGGTACAAAAGGATGATCTTTCAGATAGGTATCTATGGCTTCTGCCGGAACAGTAGAATTGACATCATAAGCAGCTAATTGTTCCATGTGCGCCCTGACACCATTTTTGTAATACTCTTCCACCGAACCGGTTGCCCATCCTCTTTGTGCTGCTTCGGCTAGTAATAACTGGGTTTGTGCATACGTAACAAAAAACATAGGGCTTGCTACTTTGGTCATACGGGTTCTGTCCACCTGGCTATATTCGTAAAAGCTCGCCAGACCTGCGGCAGCAGCAGGCGCTTTAACGGTGTTGTTATCATAACCCAAAGGCATACCAATCTGGATTGCAGGGTCGGTAGAAGCTCTGGAAGCTACATGATCAGAACCTGACCCTGCCCCAACATATCTAACAGCAATAGCTTTTAACCTTGGGTCATTAGTTTTCTTGAGATAATCTACAAACGGAGCAGCTAAGAAGAAGTTGGCAGCTTCGGTAGAATTAAGCATCTGGCCTACACCATTCACATAGTTGGCATCATGTTTAATAAAAGCATTATCAGCATTCGAACTGAATACTCCTCCCTGAATGGCCTTTTGTGTCGTCTCTTTGGCCAATGTCGCATCAACTTTGGTTAGTCTCATGCCCACACGTAGCATCAAAGAGTAACCAAATTTTTTCCACTTGGCAATATCGCCCCCATACAGCACATCTGCTGTTTCACGGGTTTTGGCTGCATCAAGCGCTGCGGTTGCTTCTGTCAGTTCTTTAATAACATTAGTATAAATTGCTTGTTGCGTATCATATTTTGGCAGAACTATCTGATCTGTGAAGCCTTTACCGGCCTGGTCGTAAGGAACATCGCCGTAAGTATCCGTCAGGATTATAAAAGCATAAGCCTTCCAGATACGAGCCATGTTAAGCAGGTTGCTTCTTGCCGGAACATCTTTCACTGTTTTTATGACATCGGTTGTAAACAAAACTACTGTTCTGTAATACCGTTGCCATAGCTGTTGCGTGGCATCTCTGTTATCCTGATTAAAGTTGGCTCCGGCTACCACGCCAGAATTGGGCGTTACCATTTGTTGCACAATTCCCATTTCATACTGCACAATACCTGCCGGAAAAGACGCATTAATTAAAGCATTATTGAATATAAAGGCCGGGTTGATGGCTGTGGCTGCTGTTTTATTGACATTGAGTTCATCAAAACCTTTGTCGCACGAGGAAGCCAATACAATAAAAAAGCTTATTAATAAGTAACTATATATTTTTTTCATGATTATTAGCATTAAAATTTAACGTTTAAATTGAACCCTAAACTGCGGGTTGTTGGCAGACCCGTAGATTCCAGTCCGACAAGGTTGTCAGAAGAGTAGCCAAAAGACTCAGGGTCTATATTAGGCACCCATTTTTTTAGCATTAATACATTATTTGCCACGAAACTTAGTTTTACTGCTTTAATTGGAGAATTCTGAGGCAGGAATTTAGTAAAGTCATACCCGGCAGTAATCTGACGAAGTTTCCAGTAGCCACCGTTATAAATGACCGGCTCAACCAAAGCAGCAGTTCTTACAATTTCCCAATAAGGTTGTATATTGGCTTTTACTGTATTGGGTTCTCCCTTTTCATTGACTCCATCACCGATAATTCCGTCTCTTCCTTCCAGCGTAATTTTATGTAACCCTTCTCTGATAAGGTTGAAATTAGTGCCGGATAACATCTTGTTACCCAATTTGAAATCAATCAGAAAGGAAAGATTAACTCCTTTGTAATTAAATGAATTATTAATACCCCCTACCCATTTTGGCAGAGCACTTCCGAATGAGATAAGGTCTGGTGTACGGATAGGCAAACCACCTGTGCCAAATATTTTTCTGCCTTGTGCGTCTCTCTTGTATCCAAAGCCATATATCTGAGCCATTTCCTGGCCAACTATTTGTCTTAATTCTCCATTGAACACGTGCGTACCAACGGTAATTCTTTCACCCGGGGTATCGGTCAGTAAACTTAAAACTTTGGTGATATTATAAGAGCCGTTAAATGTCAGATCCCATTGAAAATTTCTTGTTCGTAAAGGCACTAAATTAAGTAAGAACTCAACCCCTTTATTTTCGCTTTTACCACTGTTAATCAATGTATTAGTAAAACCGGAGGCATCAGAAATCTGGGCAGATACAATCTGGTCATTGGTTATTTTTCTATAAGCAGCAAAGTCAAGACCTACCCGATTCTTAAATAATTTCAGTTCTAATCCGATTTCAGACTCGGCTGTTTGCATCGGTCTTAAACCAGCGTTTGGTACAGTGGTACCCTGCGAACCACCGACAGGTTGAGCCGCTCCCGAAGGATTTGGAAACAGATTAGCATTGATGCCATAAAAAAGGTTATTTGAATAAGGCGCCACATCTGTATCGCTACCCACTTCGGCATAGGCCAGTCGTAATTTCCCGAAGTTCAACCAGCTTGGTGCTGACTGAAACGCCTGAGAGAATACAAAACTACCTGAGACTGAAGGGTATAGAATACTTCTGTTTTCGGGCGAAAGTGTAGAAAACCAGTCGTTTCTGGCCGTAACATTCACAAAAAGGAAGTCTTTATAAGATAATTCTCCTGAACCATAGATGGAGTTAACAGCTCTCTCGGTCAAACCATAAATCGGGTCTTTTACCCGACCATTCATAACCGTATACAAGCCTCTTACGACAAAATCCTGAACCAGTACACTGTTCAAATCAGAACGACGATACATCTGATTCCCCCCGGCATTGATGTCAATACCAAAATCGCCGAACTTTCTGCTGGCCGAAATCAATACATCAGCATTGGTCTCTCTGAATCTTCTCGATTCCTGCGTAAATGTACCATTCACAAACCCGGCAGGTGCAGGGCTTAAGGAAGCATGTCCTGTCGGGAAGTTGTTAAATTCCTGGTCACGAGACCAGAAATCCTGACCAATACGTCCCTGAATAAATAACCAGGGTAAAATGTTATATTTTGCTGAAATATTTCCAAAAAGCCTATCACGGCGAATATTCTGAAACTGTTCAGCTAATACCCAGTAAGGATTGGTACGATTCTTAAATCTTGAATAAACATACTCATTCCCATCAGCGTCATATTTCTTTTGATCCAGCAAATCCAAAGGCATGGAATTAGCCATATTATAAAGTGCTGTTGGAATAGAGTTATCCTGATTGGCTATATTCGGAGGATTTTTGTTGAATTCGTTAGAATAATTTACATTTCCCGAAAAGCTCAGTTTTTTAGACAAATCATAAGAAAAGCCGAGGTTCACAGTTTTACGGCTGAATGAATTATTAGGCACAATACCTTTACTGTCCATATTAGCAAATGAAAGATTAAAACCACCTTTTTCACCACCTGCTGATAAACTGATGGTATTGGTAAAATTCGAGCCATTTCTAAAGAATTTCCTGATTCTGTTATAGACAGGTTCATACGGAACAGTAACCCCATCAAACAATACTTGTGTCATACCGGGTTGAAATTTCTCACCAAAAGACCATTGACCGGAAGTAGGATTAGGTGTAGTAGGCCGAACACCATTTTCTCCCTGACCATACTCGTATTGATAATCGGTAAAGTCGAGAGGTGTTTCGTTGGTGTAATTTGAGTTGAAACTTACGCCAATACCACGCCCGCTCCCTTTGGTTTTAGTAGTAATCATAATTACGCCATCTTTGGCACGTGAACCATACAAAGCTGCTGCGGTAGCTCCTTTAAGCACAGTCATGCTTTCAATATCATCAGGATTTACACTCGATAAACCATCACCGCCATCAGAAGTATTTCCTCCACCTCTCACGCCGATAGAGTTATCAGAAGCGGCGTTTCCGGGATTTGTACCAAAGTTGGTATTGTCAATAGGCACACCATTAATAACAATTAATGGGTTGTTTTGTCCTGCAAAAGAAGATTGACCTCTTATCCTGATTTTTGATGTGCCATTGGGGCCGGTACCCAGACCAGAGATATTTACTCCGGCTATTTTGCCCTGCAGGGTATTCATAAAATTGGGAGAACGGTTTTCTGTAATGGCATCTGCAGAAATCGTTGAAGTAGCATATCCTAATTTCTTAGCATCTTTTTTAATACCTAAGGCCGTTACTACTACTTCTTCCAATGCTTGGGTATCTTCCAGTAGATTTACCTCAATTGCAGAACGGTTGCCAACTTTAATTTCCTGAGCTAAATAACCGATAAAACTAAAAACGAGGGTTTCTTCAGAAGAAGCATCAATCTTAAAGTTGCCTGAGGCATCTGTGGTAGTTCCCCGTTGAGTACCTTTAATGGTAATACCAACCCCTGGCATTGGGTCTTTAGTTGTTCCACCTATTACACGCCCGCTGATTGATCTGGTCTGCGCTAAAATCACTAATGGGCTGAAAAATAGCAGTAATAATAGGATTTTCTGTTTAAAACTGTGGGTTCTTAATGGGTAATTCTGTTTCATTTTTGTAGAAGTTTTATTTGATTAGTACAATTTTTTATGTTTGAAATACTAAAATTTCAGGTTCTTTGAAAAAATAGGATTATCGAAACTATATGCAGAAATTTGATTTCCAAATAAAGCGTGTCAATTTGACACCTACTATTGAACGCCAACTATCAGAAACGTTTGTGATAATCATTTTTTTTAGGTTTTTTGTAATGAAGTGGTAAGAGAAAAGGAATATTAATGGTTATAAAGAAATTTTTGCGTAATTTGATTATTGATAAGTAATCTTAAAAAAGTGCAACATCAGGTATGCAAAAATGTATTAAATGTAATTCGGTAGATGGGGTAATCAGATCTGGTTTTTTAAGAGGAAAGCAGCGTTTTTTTTGTAAACTATGTAATTTCCACTTCATTTTAGAAAATGAAAATGCCAGATTACCCCAAAAAGCTACTCAGGCCACCATTGTGGATCTGGCGAAGCATTTGGGTATTGCTGCTTCTACCGTTTCGAGGGCTTTAAATGGTAAAGCTGATATTAGTCCATTTACCAGAAAGGCAGTCATGCAAGCGGCCATTGACTTAGATTACAGACCTAATTTATTAGCTCAGAGTCTGAATAAAGGTAAGACGAACACGATTGGTGTAGTGATTCCGAATGTTGAACTTCCTTTTTTTGCAACTGCTTTAGCGAGTATTCAACAAGTGGCTATTGACACGGGTTATAGAATAATGGTTTGTCATTCAAGTGAAAGTGAAGCTATTGAAAAACTCAATACAGAAACGCTCATAGCATGCCGTGTAGATGGGTTATTGGTAAGTCATTCAAAAGAGACCACCTCTTTTGAACATATTCAAAGGGTATTAGCAAAAAGTATCCCCATAGTACACTTTGATAGAGTTTGTAACGAGATAGATACCCCAAAAGTAATTCATGAAGACTTTAAAGGAAGTTTTGATTTGGTAGAACATTTAATTTTACAAGGTTGTCGCAAGATTGGTGTCATGCTTGGACCTCAGAAGTTTTATATTTCACAGATTCGTTTGGAAGGGTATAAAGCGGCACTTCAAAAATATGGTATTGAAGTAGATGAGAAATATATTTATTATTCAGAAATGAATAAAAATGATGGAACGAAGGCCTTTGAATATTTCATCAATCTGCCAAATCCACCAGATGGACTTTTTGCTATGCTCTCAAGAAATGCCATAGAAATGATGGTGGAGGCTAAAAAAAGACAAATTAAAATTCCTGAAGATATGGCATTTGTTGGTTTTGGTGATGATATTCTGTGTGAGTTATTTGAACCCTCTTTGACAGTCTTTAATCATTTTCCAACCAAAGTTGGCGAAGCTGCTATAAATCTGCTTATTGAAAACATTAAGAACAAAAATACTACCAGCTCTACTATTCAATCTGTTCAGGGAGAGTTAGTGATTAGAGATTCTTCCTTTAAGGGAAAGAGTTAACTTATGATAGAATTTCATTTAATACCCTCTTTATATCTATTGCTAAATTTTTTTGTAAATAGCCTACTTAACTTTAAATGAAATAGTCACGATTTAATCTGACAGTTAATTTTAGCACCCTGCTGTCAGATTAAGTCTTATCTATTACACTTAAAATAATCAACTTTTTTCAGGGAAGGATAATCCTATCAGTATGAAGAATTTCAGCTCCAGTTATATTTTTTTCGAATAAAGCATTTTTTAAATTTTCTTTAATATAAATTTTGTTATCAAAAGTTCCTCTTACGCTAAAAAGGTCAAAGTCTATGGTGTATTTTAAAGCTATTTTTTTTGCCCAAAGAGAATAATAAATATCTTGGATTTTTGATTCTTTTTTTACCTCCTGATCTTTTCTAATATATGCCTCTTTATCATCTAATATTATTTCTTCAAGAATTCTATCTCGAATATCTTTTTTAATAAATATACTATTAGGGTAGTCCACAATATCAGATAAATCACAAACTACTTTTAAATAGTAATAATTTTCAATGAAATCTTTTCCCCTTAACAGCCTAATTTGATAAAACCTGTGTTCAGGTAAAAGAAATTTTTCGAAAATTTCTTTTACCTGAACACTTAGGATAAAACCTGTTGAACCCATCAAGCTACAGCTCAAAAAATCACTTATTTTTGACTTTCCATTCATTACAAAATGATCAAAGTTTGGTATAAAGGGAGGTATTGAGTTATAATATTGCCTTGAAAATATATAAATGGAATCCTTAGCATTATAATCATACCCTTTCCCCATCTTCGTAATTTGAGGATAGTATGCACCTGTTTCCTTTGTGGCACAGGCTTCTTCTAATATATATATATTCTCTTTCATTTTAGGTACAGTTAGGGTCTCCTTGACAAGGAGATATATCCATTTTTTTTAATTGAATTTGAACTTTTGTGTTGTCGGTTGGCATAGTTACATTTGTTTTAAACAAATCGTTTATTTTAATATCTGGTTTACTATTAATTAAATTTCTCGTATCAGAGACAGATCCTCTTACAAATTTTGTAGATTGGTCTATAGTTCTATTTGGGTTATTTTCTTTAAATTCCTCCAATTTTCTAAACATTTCCTTATTATACTCAGGATGGTTGCTATGTCTACCTTCTCCTGTTTCTTTATTAAATTTCTCGACTTCTATTTTGTTTTCTTTACCATCTTGTTTAAACCCTCCTTGACGTGCTTCTTGAACTACAGGATGCCCCTTTAAGGCATTAGGTGAAATATGATGCTCTTCTGTTGCAGGTAATAGTACGGGGCTACTTGGTTGTAACGGAACCGTATTAGGAATAATTCTTGGTGCGACCATAGGCCTTACCAAGACTCCACTACTTGAAAAGATTGGTGAAAATGGAGCTAACTCTTTTCCCTCCAACTCAATACCTTTTCCAAACTTATTTTCTTGTAAAGCATATGGAGAATTGTAAACATATTTCTCAGCCAGTGGGTCAATTTGCCAGAAACGACCAATTTGATAATCTGATGGTCTGAATTTAAATAAATCTATACCTAGTCCAAATTCATCAATTCTCTCTTGCTTTTGATATTTCCAGTTGTTGGTTTTTTCCCCACTAAGACTATTTATTTCATACCCAAATACATCGTAATCATTCGATTGTACTACGACAGGTGGCTTGTAAATCCCACTCACAGGAGCTGCTGAACTATCTCTAAAACTTACTCTTAAATTACCCCAAATATCTCTATATTCAAACTCTGATACCCATTTTTGAGTATTTTTATTGAAGATAAATCTCCCCTCATCATGAATAATCTGATATACGGAATCATTCTTCATAATCAGATTATCCCGATACATCCATACGTCACCGTTGGAGAGTTTGCGTTTTAATAGAGTTCCATCGGCATCATAATAAAAATTTACCCAATTGCCATTAGTGAACTTAACTCTACTAACTTTTTTCAGATAAGAATGATAAATAATACTATCAATGCCTTTGTTTTTGTCAAATTTCAAAGCTCCATTACTCCAATAACCATAATCGTTGCCTGACGTATTACCATCATTAAATCCTACACTTGTACCAGCATCAGTTACCGAAAGCAGTTGATTGCCACTGTAGGCATAACTTAGGTTATCTATCGTATTTCTTTTGAGTTGTAAGATATTACCATTCCTATCATATCTCACAGTATCTAATGAATAATTACTTCCTGAAACCCCACCACTATAGCCTGATTTGATTAAGCGACTTGCGCCGTCATAATAATGCTTATATTGTTGATTTTTAGCTATATTGGGTGTTTTCCACGTCTGGTAGCTGATATTTCCATCATAGTAACGTTTATCATCCTCAAATGCCAATTTCATCGAAAACAGGTCATTTTCTTTAGGGTCTGGTCGTACCAACTTGTTTCTACAGTTGATACAGTTTTGTTGTCCTCTGATATGGTACTCGTAATTGATGGTTTGCAGGGCATCCACCAGTCCATTACTATGCGTAGTATCAATCTCAGCAATATAGGTTTCAGTAGTACCGTCAGCCACGAATATATCACTGATAATCACGGCTTTATTAGCAATATCCTGTGTAGTTGGTTGGTCTAAAGCAGGAGGACGATTAATATAATCTGCTCCCTTAGTTGCTATTTCATAGTTTCTGTTTGGTTCAAATTTCTTTGTTACTAATTGCCCAATCTCGTTATAGATATATTGGATGGTTGATTGTAAATTGTTCAATGAATTGATAATCTGGACACTGTAGCCATTTTTTCTCTCACCCTTTCCGTAAGTATTAGAAATAACATATGTAATACTTCCCGCTCCGAAATATTGAGGTGCAAAAATTCGTGAGTAGCTATCAATACCACCTTGCAATCTATAGAAAGTAAATGGATGCTCTACATTGTTCTGCAAGTTCTGCTTGGCAGATTCCATTACCCTCCCTTTAGTATCATAATAAAGGGCTTCAACCAACCATTTCCTGTTTTCAGTATAGCGTTTCCATGTTCCGGTCAATAAGCCTTTTGTATTGCTGTAATACGTATTCAAAGGTAGAAAATTATTACTTCGCCACGTAGCATAGTTATCGAAATAATTTACCCGCATAACCTTACTGCTATCTGCACCAATCGGAAAACTATTATTGGTGTAGTAGAAGTATTCTGGCTTATTGCTGTCAAAAGTTTCAGATAAAGTGGTTTGCGCATTAAACTGGCTTTGAATGGTACTCCTGCTATTTGCATTGGTTAGTTCACCAGAAAGGATTTCACGGCTTATCGCATCATATTTAGTGAAACTCCAAAGGTTGAGGTTTCTTTGGTGGGCATCCTGATTGAGTACCGGACGGTCTAATTTATCGTATATGCTATACGTAAATCCTCCATTTGGTACATGACTTTGTATAACCCTGCCCCTTACATCATATTGATAGAAAAATACCCCTCCTATCCATGCACTCGTGTTTTGGGCAATTGAACTGTTCAAAGCATAGGCTTTAGGTTGGAGAATTGCGACAGTTCGACCAAAATCATCATTGATGTAGTACGTAGTTAGATAATTACCTCCAACCTGTTGCTGCTTTTGTATGAGTTTGCCTTGATTGTCAGTAATTTCGATTTGAGTATTACCCTGTTCATCAATTACCCGTCTTTTGTATAAGCTATTATTGGCATAAGTACCACTCAATGTAATATTCCCTGTGGCATCTGCTGTATAATAGCGAATATCATTACCTGCTATTTCGTCAAACGTTTGAATTTTCTTATCGGTACTATGCCACGCATTACCTAAGCCAAACTGGCTTCGAGGTCGGTTCAGCATCGAATTTTCATAAATAGTTTTGGTATAAGGGGCTATGTCTTTATAAAAAGTTTGAGCTAAATCAAGTCCATTACTAACAAAAGCACCATTATCATTTTCAGTTGGATAAATGGTTAATAGTGAATCTAACCGGCCATACGCATCATAGTTTTGAGTAGCTAAAACAATATCCTTTGCTTGCGGGCTTAGGGCTTGCCCTACAGTTTGAATAGGCCGACCCAAACCATCAAAATAGGTATGGGTAGTTGTGTAATAGGGGATACTTTCAAATGAATTAGTAATACCAGTAGTAGGTAAAACATACTGCTTAGTAGTTACTTTATTAGTAGTACCATAGTAATATTCATATTCTGCAAGAATATTTCCATGATGGTCTTGTGTGGAACTAAGCCACCCAAAAGTATCATAAAAAAAGCTATTTTTAACACCATTTGGAGCAATCAATTGTTTAACACCAATCAACGGTAATCTATATTTAAAAGTAGTCGTTAATTCTGGTGTACCACCCAAGTTCTTTGTACTTGAAATAACATACGCATGATAGACGCTATCCAAGAAAGTCGTGTTATAGGTAAAGTTGGTCGGAGAATCACCTACCAATTGATAATCTAATAATTGCCCATAGGTATCATAATTTCCAAAGTCTATTCTCATGGCATAATGGCTATCCTTAACAATACTGCCACTTACTACATCAGCGTTTGTAAAGTTACTTTGAAACACACTTGGAGAGGAGGGAATTTCAAGTAAAGAAATATTATCAGGTAGGAGGTACTTACGGGAATCAAACGTATGAACCTGATAATTGGTTAGTTTACCTCCTAATACTCGTGGCTCGCTATCAGCCGCATTCTTTCGCCATGCTAAAACCTCAATAGGAGTACTTACCTCATTATTGATTTTCATCTGGTACAGAGCCAAAGCATTACCTGTAAGACTACTGTTTAGGTTACTAAAATCTGTTACATACCTAAATCTTTGTAAATCAATATTACCATCCGAAGTATAGTCCCGTACTTCTTTCGGCTGAAAATAGGTGGGGTCAAAATCCGTTTCAGATTTTTTATAGACAAACTTAGTGGTGTCTGTATCATCATAAGTATACTTCTCTGAACGAATAAGTTTAGAGGTGCCATATTCAAAATAATAAATCTGATTAGGAGAAAAATCATTTGATTGAGAATAGCAAAATTCGCTATCCATTTGGCGGTAATTCTGATAAATATTCTGCGCCTGCACCAGACGACCACATAAATCAGGGGTCGTACCGCTACCCATCACCTGATAGGTATGTTCTTCTTTGTATTTTATTTTATTTTATTATCTTTTCCATACACTCTTTTTTTGCTCAATTGCCCTCGGTTCCAGTGCTTGCTCTGAACATAAAACTTTGAACTGTTAAACAGGCTTATTTTCGTATCACTTGCTTGTCGGAACTCATAAATAGTTTTACCGTTGGCATGTGGTGCTTCATCATCATATTCAGTTACATAGGTGTAGGTAACGGGGCTTCCCTCATTAGGCATAAGTGGGCCGGTAAGATTGGAACTGTAGCGGCGGCTATCGTAACTATATTCAAAATAGGGATTACTTCCGGGAGGGATTGATTGTTGGTATGAAAGGATTTTCTGCTTGGATTCATATTGCAAACTCAGGTTAGTTTGCAAATCTCCGTTGCCATCTTGGGCTTGGCCATATATATAATATTTTACAATGGCTTGAGAAGTATCTGATGCAAAACTTGAAATCTTTTTGATACGCAATCCCCCCACTTTTTTACTAGCAGTGCCATCAAAGTATTGGTTCGCTTCAAAATCAAAAGTGGTAAAACCATTGGTTGGATAGGTAATTTTATTAAGCGTCCATGTTTTTAGATAGGCTTCCTGCGTATTTCTATTACCACCACCAATCGTAATAGTAGTTGGAGAACCCCCAAGATATACCGAAACGTCTTGAGTAGGAATCAAAGAAGTATTAGCAATGCCATTGTAATACCCCCAAAAGTCTTTGCCTTTGATTGGATGCCCGGCAAAGCATAAGTGGTATCATACGCAAGGCTATATTTCCCTATCTGTGTGCCACTATTATCTAAGAGTCTTACCTCCGAGAGAAACAATACTTTAGAAGTATCAGTACGTTGTTTGTAGGTATGTACCAAATCAAAGGTCTTGATGAGTTCATAGGTACTGGTGCTGTCTTTGTAGGAGTAGATTTCAATTTTATCGAGTGCTTTGTCAAAACCATCCAGTCAGTCAGTTGATTCCAAAACAAAGTTTATTTTACCCAAAGGAAAATAGATGGTTTTCGGAAGTCGTTGCTGAACGGCATTGTTCGCAGAAACAAAATTAGGTGATGGAGTTCCAGAGGTAAGTATTCCTGACGGCACGATGCCACTCGGGTTATCATTAATAGTAACCGTTTCAAATATATCATGGGTAGTTGAAAAACTGGCAGCAGGATAATATTCATATAAAATCTTATCGACAGCGCGCTTGCCTTGTATCTTTTTTAGTAGCCAAGCAGTAGTACCAACATCAACGGTTGCCTCCTTTTCACTGAAAACATACTGATTACCTCCTTCATCAGTGAGTTCAAAAAAACTGTTACTATTACTCGGATTGGTAGCACGGGTAAATTTAATTTTAGATGGTTCCGGCATGAGCCATTGAAAATTGGTCGTATCTCTTAAGATAAACTGATTACTTTTAGAGGGGATATTTACCGAAAATAAATCTCGTTCAATATCTATGGTATTTGAGGCCATTCGTTCAAAAGCAAATCGTACACTTTCGTTATAACACGTGGCTCCAACATCTTCTTGCACATTAGGTGCAATGGTTTTACCTAATAAACCTACATTAACTTCATCTGCCAAACCTCGTACTTGACGTGTCACCGCACCACCGTAAGTGAGGCTCCACCCCATACCTGTAAACGTGGCCATATCCGTTACTTTAATACCGCTCGCATGATAGGATAATTTAATAGGAATACTCAGGTTTCCTGCTGTAATTTCAAAGATGGGTATTTCAATAGTTGGCAAGCCATTGAATAGGTTAACCTGATAACTGCCATACCGCTCCATAGCTGCTACATTTGGAGATTTTGGACTTAGCTGTGGAATTAGATTTTTGATGTCTGTTAAGGCGGAGACATTGACAGCACTTGTTAAAGGTTTGTTTTTAGTAGTGTCTTTAGGAGTTTGTGGATTTTCTTTTTTCTGACCAAAAACTGGAGAGACAGCAAAATAGAGGAGGCTCATGAGCCACAGAAGTAGAGTTTTCTTTTTCATGCAACAACAAAAATTTGAGTTAAGGAATTGTGGAAATTAAGAAGCCTGTCGTTACTTACTTCGTATCTGAGGGAGTGAAAACCCTTGCATACAAAGCAAAGCAATGTAATGTACACGCTATTAGGAACTTTAGATTTAAACTTTTGTAAACTGAGTCTTTAACCTTTTAGCTACAAAGTTTAAGCAAATATATGAAAGTTAGTTAATTAATAACTAAGAAGCAAGGGGTATTTATTTTCCGGTAGTAATTTGTGTGTATTTCCTACTATAAAGATTATATTGATGAAAAATAGTATCTATGTGGATTGAGATTTCTATAATGCAGTCATTTTTTATCAACAGCGTCCGTCTCACAATACTTAAGTATAAAGGTTAATTTAATTTTATAATTATCTTTCAATTAGATGTATAGATTCTCTAACAGTTGTTTCAGGTTCAATTTTTATATAATCTAATTCAGACCTTGAAACTTTTTCATGTCCCAAAATTGTCGCAGAAACTGTTTTAAGTGGTACGCCATTATTAACATAGAATGAGCTGCCACTTTTTCTAATATGTTTGGTGCTAATTTCTTGTGCGTGTTTAATGCCCACTCTGGAGGCAAGTATTTTGTAAATACGTCTTACAGTCTGGTCAGGGTATTTTGGTAAAGAGTCGTATTTATTTAATATTTCCTCTAAAATATTATTAACTAATACCGTACATAATAATGGATCTTCTTTTCTTCTTTCCTTATATCTGATTTTTTGAAGAACTTTTTGTCCATCAACTTCCACCACGTGCTTTGCTTTATCAAAATCAAAAAAATAATCAGCATAATCCCAGGAGGTATAAAATAAAAAAGTGGAAATGTCTGCAATATGCCTTTCGGTTTTAGTTAGATGTGGTAAATTGTAAATATCTAATTGCAGGTTCTCTTTAATAATTATCTTCTTTAATTTTTTACCTTTGGCTCTTGGAGAAGCATCCTTCAAAGGACTTTCTTTGATTTTTCGTTTAATGATGGCTAACTCTAAAGCACTTTTAATATAATTTAGATACCGTTTGGCAGTCTTTTGATTACAGATCGGATCAGTACCTTTTGATAGAAAATCAAAGAATTGATAACCGAAAACGGTATCAACGAGATAAATATCAATATCCCCTAAGTTGTAAGATTTAGAGATAAAGGATTTTAAGTGTCCCTTACAATAATCATATTTATCTAAAGTCTTTTTAACTATTTCGCCTGTATCAAATCTTTTAACTTGCTCCCTATAATAGTCATCATACAATTCTAATAAAGTAACTCGTTGACGATTGGGCCTTAAATCCTTTAAAAATTGCTTTTTAAGTGTACGGCAATTAATTAGCTGTTCCAGCCTTGACATATAGACGAAACTCTGATTGAGCTTGGCTCTCATTTCATCTAACAAAGCATTATTTGATTCAGCCAATGCGGATTTATTAGTAAATTTTTGATTAGTCTGATTCTACCTTAATGGAGGCTTAACTCTGATTTGAGTTGAAAATTTAGATGCTTCTTCTCCATATATGCTAATATAGCCTTGAAGAGTAGGAATAGAATAGTTTTCTTTTCTGATTCGAAAATTGATAACTGGGACACTCATTTTTTTTCATTATATATACTGTTTTTTGATTGAAACAGTAATTAAATTAAATGTGGGTTGGTAACAAAAAAATGTGGGTTGGAATAAGGGAGAATTTTTTTTTCGGTAGTTTTCTGTCAGAAAGGCTATAAAAGCAAAAAAGCAAGGATTTTTCCTTGCTTCTGTGCCAAAATCTCTGATTTTTCCTTGCTTTTGCTCCCGAAGCTGGGCTCGAACCAGCGACCCTCTGATTAACAGTCGTATCCTATTCTATTTGTTTCTTATTTGATATTAATTGATGTTCTTGTAATATGTTGATTATTAATACTTTAATCTTATTTGTTTATTGCTATTTATTGTTTTTATGTTTTGAATTTGTACTTTTGTAGTGATACTTGTAGTGATACTGAATTTTGGTGTCACCAAAAATTGAGGTTTATTACAATTTAGATTTTAACTATATGGCTACTGTAAATCATTTCCTTGATACTCGAAAAACTGATAATGGTTTCGGAATCATTAAGTTAAGAGTAACTCATAATAGAGAGCAAAAAGACTATTCTACAAAGCTTAAAATACCAACAACACTTTATGATAAAATAAAGAAGCAGGGAAGTGAAATTGATGGTAGAGTTAAGGATTTGGATTTAATTAATTATCATAATCTGTTATATGGTACTAAGAACAATAATACGATTTATTCTGACGGATTTATTGTCAGAGCAAAAAGTATAATTAAAAAACTTGGAAACAATTTTAATTTTGATACTTTTAAGCATGAGCTTGATAACTATGGTAAAGATATAATTCTTGTTGATGAGAGGACTGATATTCTTAAAGCACTTATTCGTAAATCCGATAATCTAAAGTCTAGAGGACAAATAACACATGGTACCAACTTCGGTTTAGTAGCAAAATCGTTCAGTAGATTTGTTGAATATTTACAAAATGTTGACCCCTTTAGACTTAAACCTAAAAAGAATTTTATACTAAGATTTGAGCACATTGATAGTGATTTTTTGAATGACTGGAGTCTTTGGATGAAAAAATATGGTAAATCATCACAAAAGAAAGATGGTTTAGCGACACCAGCTTCAGAAACAACTATAGGTATTTATAGTAGAACATTGAAGATTATTTTTAATGATGCTATAGCTTCTAAAATAATTGACAAAGAGATTTATCCTTTTGGAAAAAATGAATTTATCCCACCCGCAGGGAAAAATATTAAGAAAGCTTTGTCAAAATCAGATATTGATAGTATTAAAATCTATCAATCTGAAAATGGAACATTAGAGCAACGAAGCCTTGACTTATGGTTATTTTCGTATTTTGGTAATGGGATGAATTTTACAGATATATTACATTTGAAATGGAGCAATATTTCAGATAATAAAAAAGTAATTGTATTTCAACGTCAGAAGACAAAGGGAAACCCTACTATAATAAGTATAAAAATAAATGAAAGGATGTGGGATATTATTAACCGTTGGGGGAATGAACGTAAAGATATAGATAGCTACATTTTTCCTATGTTAAATGATAAACTAAGTATTATTGAACGAAAAGCAATTGTCCATCAAACTGTAAAACTGACAAATAAATACATGAATAAGATTGGTGAAAAGATGGGCATTAAAAGCGATTTGAATACCTATCACGCTCGTCATTCTTTTGCAACCCAAATGATGAGAAATAATGCGCCTTTACAGATGATTAAAGAAAAACTTGGGCATAAGAGATTATCCACAACTGAAAGCTACTTGGGTAGTTTTGAAGAAGAAGCAGAAAATGAATATATAGATAAGTTATAATTTATGTATATAGTTAAAATAAAAAATTATAAATTTTATGTATGAGTTGTTTGAATTTCTTAAAGGACATATTACGCTTTTGGGATACGAAAAATATACTAAAGTATATAGTTTAGAGGAATATTTTAAAGGAGAAAATTCTTACCTGCCTTGTTCAAAAGATGGTTTTTATTTAATTGGTATTATTGATTTGGAAGAAGAGTTAAAGAATTTGCAGACTAAAGATGATTTACAATATAAATATCTTAATCCACATACTCAAACAATAAGAATTAAAATAAAAAAAAAAAGGTGATTCAGATTTTGAATTTGAATGGTTTACTATAAGCTTATCTCAAGAATTATCTGTTGAGTATTTTGAATTATTCAAAAAAGCTAATCAATATATAACTGAATTTCCTTATGACCATTTAAAACTAATAGAATGGTCTGCTAAACTAAAGTTTTATTTAAAAGAGAGTGATGTTAGTGATTTATATGTTTCTATTAATAATAGTCAATATTATACTAACATTTTAGCGGAGAGAATAGTAGAAATCCTTAATAGAATTGAAGTTGATTACCTTGGTAAAGAAAAAACCATATTTGAACCCAAGAACGAGCCTACTAATAAAAGAAAAGATATAGTACATCTTGTCTACAAAATAGATAATAATGAAAAGACTATTAAAAACTTAGACATAATTTCTTCTTACTCTGAAAAATCAAATATTAAAGAAATTTTAGAATTCAATATTAATTTACAAAAAGAGAACTCGAACAGTAAAGAAATGGAATTTTATGAGTATTTTATAGGAGATGAGGCATTAGCTTTGGCTAAAGAATTTAAAAAATACTTTAAAGGATTTAAGGGTAAGAGAATGAAAATCTTAATACTTATATTACAAGAAGATGGCAAACTTAGACCTTTAGAAAGGCAATTTAAAGAGTTCTATAAAGTAATGCAAGATTTTTGTGATTGGAGTATAGGTTCACGCCAAGCAATTAATGATGTAAAAAAGGAGCATATAAGAGAGGAGGAGTTTGAAGAAATTAGAACTTTACTTAATTCTGTATATGCTAATTTATAACTTAAAATATCAAACTATTATCCTCTTCTATAAGTAATCCAGTTAAAAAATACTTTAAAAGCTTGCAAAAAGTTGTATTTACTTGTATGCAAATATATACAAGTAACATAAATTTCTAAAAAGAAAAAAAAAGTAAAAATTTGTTCCATGATTAATGAAAATAATTAATAAATGGATCAAAACATAATTGTCACATCACCTCAAGAACTGCAGAAGTTAATTTACTCTGCTGTTTCTCACGCTGTTCAACAAATATCTATCCCTCAGAAAGTAGACCCTTTGCCTGAGTTTCTCACAATCGAACAAGCTTCAGAATTTTTGAACCTTGCAAAACCAACTCTATACAGCTTGGTAAGCAGGAGAGAAATCCCATTCCTTAAAAGAAGTAAAAAGTTGTATTTTTTAAAAGAGGACATTATTAATTGGTTAAAAGTAAAGAAAAATGAAGACTGAATACGGTAAAGAAATAATTCCAATGTCAAATATTAAGGATTTGAGAGTCTTTGAAATATTTAAGAGGTATAACTTTTTCAGTTTTGAAGAATATCCTGATGGTAAGATGCTTTTTGAAGTAGATATTGCCTTAATTGAAAAAGGATTAATTGAATTCTCTAGTACAAAATATGAAAAAATTGGGTTCAAAATAGTGGGAGAAGGACATATAAATTTGACCTCAGCAGGGTTGGGTTGGATTTTTGTTGTTGTTGACTGGCTGGCACCGGAAATTGATAAACTACAATTATTAAAAGCAGATGGAAGAGAATAATAAATTGCTAAATTTTATAGATATAAAGTCAGATATTGAAGAGAATATATTGAAAATTGCCAAAAAACATAAGGTAATTACCCTAAATGATTTACTTAACTATTTTTCTCCAATTAATTTTAGGGAGAAGACAGGGTTAAAAAATGTTAATCAAAAATTAGAAGAGAAATACGTTTTAGTATGTTGTGTTGAAGAAATCATTCGAGTAATTGAAAATTATGATTCTGGAATCTTAAAAAATGACAATACATTTTATCTATATAATGGTAAATATTGGCAAGAGATTCTTAAACCTGAAGTCGAGCTTTTTTTAGCTAGAGCCACTGAGTTAATGGGTGTAAATATATTTGACGCTAAATATTATCAGTTTCGGAAAAAATTATTCGAACAATTCAATTGCTTAGTGCCTACAATTCAAATCCAAAAACCAAGTGATTCCGTCAATGTGAACTTTCTTAACGGTACTTTTACAGTAAGTCTTGACAAACAGACGCTAAAAGCCTTTGATAAAAATGATTTTCTAACTTATCAATTACCTTTTAAATTTAATCCGAGTGCAGAAGCTATTATATTCAAAAATTATTTAAATGTAGTTCTTCCGGATATTGATTGTCAAAAAGTTCTAGCCGAATGTATAGCTTCCGTTTTTTTACCTAAAGAAGTAGTTAAGCTAGAGAAAGTAGCATTACTATATGGAAAAGGTGCAAATGGTAAATCGGTTTTCTTTGAGATAGTCAATGCTTTATTAGGTATACATAATGTGACCAACTATTCACTTTATAATCTTACTATTGACAAGAATTACTGTAGAGCAAAAATATCAAAAAAACTACTCAATTACAGTAGCGAGATAAGCGGTAAAATGGATTCTTCGGTTTTTAAACAGCTAGTTTCAGGTGAGCCTATAGAAGCAAGACTCCCATATCATGAGCCATTCATTATGAGAGATTATGCAAAGTTAATTTTTAATTGTAATGAGCTACCAAAGGATGTTGAACTTAATAATGCCTATTTTAGGCGATTTTTAATTATTCCTTTCGATGTTTTAATACCAGATGAAAAGCAAGATAAGGAATTATCCAAAAAAATTATAGATAGAGAGCTTCCTGGGGTGTTCAATTGGGTATTAGATGGATTAAATCGGTTAGTGCAGCAAAAAGATTTCTCAAATTGCGAGCTAATTCAAAACCAAGTGAAGAGGTATAAAATTGAATCTGATAGCGTAAAACTTTTTTTGTCTGAAGAAAATTATCAGTTATCAAACAATGATATGCCTTTAAAGGATTTAGTTACAGACTATCATCAATATTGTGTAGATAATGGCTTTAGAACACTTTCAAATAGAAAATTTATTGACCAATTAAGGGATGAGGGTTATGACATTAGAAGGAAAAATTTTGGGAATTCAATTTTTATTGAAAAAAAGTTTTAATTTACTAATCACTTTTACACTTGCTACACTAAAGTTTAAAATGTAGTAAGTGTAGAAAGTGTAGCAGTTTTAAAGAATGTATAATTTTGAATTTATCTTAGAACCATACTCTGGCTCTAAAAGTAGACATACTTGTCCTAACTGTGGTAAAAATAGTTGTTTTAGCTTGTACATACATATTGAAACAAGTGAACCTTTAGCATATAATGTAGGTAGATGTAATCGAGAAATTAAGTGTAAATACCATTATACGCCAAAGCAATATTTTCGGGATAATAAAATAGATAGATCAATCCAGAAATGGAATAAAGAGGAAAATGATTTTGTAATAGATTTATCAAAGAAAGAAAGCTCATTTATTGAAACGGAAATATTTAAAAGTAGTTTGAAAGGATATGATAAGAATAATTTTATAAGTTTTTTGATTAAAGATTTAGGCGAACAAAAAACATCAAGGTTAATAGACAAATATTTTGTTGGAACATCTAAGCGTTGGGAGGGAGCAACCGTTTTTTGGCAAATAGATATAGAGGGAAAAATTAGGACGGGAAAAGTAATACTTTATAATCCCGATTCCGGTAAAAGAATTAAAGCACCGGAAAGCTACATTACATGGGTACATAAATTACTGAACCTTGAAGAATATAATCTAAACCAATGTCTATTTGGTGAACATCTTTTAAAAGGGAATTCTGCTAAACCATTAGCTATCGTCGAGAGTGAGAAAACCGCAATTATTGCAAGCGCATATTTTGAAGAGTTTATTTGGCTTGCTACGGGTGGTATCTCTAGTCTTACACCTGAAAAATGTATTGCATTAAAAAATAGAAATGTAGTTTTATATCCTGATAGTAATGGATTTGAGAAATGGGAGCAGAAAGCAAAAATATTGCGAAAAGAATTGAATTGTAAAATACAAATTTCTGATCTTTTAGAAAGAAAAATACCTGCTGAATTTAGAAATGAAGGTTATGACTTAGCTGATTTTTTAATAAACATCAATTCCAAGGAATTAGATATTAAGTGATGTTCGACATTAAAAATAAGAGACAAGAAGTCTTAAAAATATATAAGTAGTATTCAATAAATTTTGGAATGAACAGTAATTATATTGAATGCTGAAAAATACTTTACAATAAACAAGAAATGGGAAAACAAATTTTTACTCGGGAACAATTATATAAAGAGCTTTGGAACATACCCCTATCAACATTTACTAAAGAGTATGATATTAATTATAATAAGCTAAAAGAGCTTTGTATTAAATTAAACATTCCACTTCCCAAAGCTGGTCATTGGCAGCAATTACAGTTCGGTAAAGATGTGAAGCAAATACCATTACCTGCATATAGTAATGATGACCAAATAATTGAATTGAATTTTAAGACGGAGGAAGAAATTTTAAATAGTGAGATATTATCTGAAAAGAATAAAAAAATAAATGAGATGAAATCAATTTTAGAAGATGACTTAAGAGTTCCTAATTCACTTATTAACCCTGAAAGAATAATTGCATCGACACGTAAACACTATTTAGCATACTATAAAAGAAAGTGGGATAGTGATGATTTTTCTCTACCCTATTTAAATTTAGGTGTTTCAGAACAGCAACTCCAAAGAGCATTGATATTTATGGATACATTTATCAAAATTTTAAAGAAAAAAGGATATGAAATAGTGCCTGCTCAAAATAATACAATCTTATTCAACGATGTTGAAATAAAGATTGCTTTGAGAGAAAAAACTAAGGTTATTAATTCAGGAAAAGATACTTGGCATAAAACTAAAGAGGTAACTGGAAAATTTATTTTTAAAATAGAAGCTTGGGGAAGTAAAGAATGGACTGATGGTGTTTTAAGTATTGAAGAGAAGCTACCTGAAATTATATATGGAATAGAATTATTAGCCGAACAAGCTAAACAAAAAGTAATTGAGCGTGACAATTGGCTTCAGGAACTTGAACGTCAAAGAGCGATTAGAGTGGAATTTGAGAAAAGACAAAAACAGGATTTATTGTCCTTTAAAGATTCTTTAGAAAAAGCTGAACGTTGGGATAGAACCAAGAATTTGAGAACTTATATAAGCGAAGTTGAGCAAAGAGCAAAGGAAAATAATAATTACACTGATGAATTAAATACTCGTTTAGAAAGATTAAGACAACAGGCAGATTGGTATGACCCTTTCATAAATGCAAAGGATGAATTGTTGGATACCATCAATAGAGTAACTCTTGACCTATCGAAAAACGAATACTACTATTAATAATAAAATGATCAAAATTAAATCAAATGACAAAACAGGTAAAAATCATTAAGGATAGGTTAGAGTATGTTTGAATTTTTAGGAAGTGTAAAAAACTAAATTTAAATCAACACTTTGGAGAAAATTAGATTTTCACTATCTGACAACAGATGTATTTCAATTTCTCCTCTTCAAGACTGAAAATAAGGTAATTACAGTCAATTATTACTTATAAGAAATGTAAGATTTATTCTCAGCTAAAGTTGGTTGTCTGTAATATTAAATCTTAATTATTACATAGGAAGAGTGTCGGTTACCAATTGTGAGACTATTTTTTAAACTGTGTCAAAACTAAACTTAGAATTTTTCTAATTTTACAATAGACAAAGTTTTTTTATGGCAACCAATCAAGACTTCGATTTTAAGGCTTTTCAAGAAGAAGCCATCAAGGGTTTATATTCAGGCAAGCCCTTAACAGGTGAGAATAGCATTTTTGCTCCCATGCTCAAGCATTTTTTAGAGCAATCCTTACAGGGTGAGATGGAAGCTCATTTATTAGAAGAGCGATCATTAGGCAAGTCAAACAGGCGAAACGGTACTTCAAGTAAAAGGGTAAAAAGTAATGTTGGGGAATTTGAACTGCAAACCCCAAGAGACCGTTCTGTAAGTTTTGAACCAAGTATAGTATCCAAGCGGCAAGTTGTTTTAACAGAGCAATTAGAGGGTCAAATTATTTCGATGTATAGCCGTGGTATGAGTTATTCAGAAATAGGCAAACATCTTCAGGAAATATATGGCTATTCCTTGTCTGCCAGTGAACTTACCAGTATTACTGACAAGGTATTACCCATGTTAAGAGAATGGCAGGTACGTCCATTATCACGCATCTATGTAGTTGCCTGGTTGGATGCGATGTACTATAAAGTAAGAACCGATGGTAAGGTTAATACTCGTGTGCTTTATAGTGTTATTGGATTGAATTTAAGAGGTCAGAAAGAAGTATTAGGTATTTATCTGACAGAAAGTGAAGGGGCAAAATTCTGGTTAAGCGTACTTCAGGATTTCAAAAATAGAGGTGTAGAGGATATTTTTATTTCCTGTGTGGATGGTCTAAAAGGTTTTCCGGAAGCTATTGAAAATGTGTTTCCTAAGACCCAAATACAATTGTGTGTTGTTCACCAAATTAGAGGTTCTTTACGCTTTATTCCAGAAAAATACATTAAAGAATTTATTGTTGATTTAAAGTCAGTCTATCAAGCTCCCAATAGTATTATTGGTGAAGAGAACTTGCTTGTTCTTGAAGAGAAATGGCGTAGGCTCTCCTTTAATAGGGTAACGATTTGATTAGCAATATTTTAGCAAATAAATAAACCCCGAATATGCACGAACTTGACATATTTCGGGGTTTTTCGTATTTTTCTTCTGCTAAGAATTAAAAATACAGATGCAAGGTACATTATTTGATTTGGATTCTCCAAATTTTTCCAGATTGCACATTTTCAAGAATAAGACAGAATTAGGTGCGATTTATCAAACCATAGATTGGGTAGCTTTAGACAATCTTCTTCCAAAAAAGAAAACCAAAGTTGGTTCTCCTTCCATTTTACCACCACGAGGATATTTTGGTTTAATGTTTCTGAAGCATTATCTGAAACTGAGTGATGAAAAGCTATTAGAGCGATTAAATACTGACTGGGCTATACAAATGTTTTGTGGCATTCAATTGTGTGATAATCAAATGGTTCGGGATAATGCTTTTGTCTCTAATGCACGAACTTACCTGGCAAAGCATATTGATTTAGGCGTTTTACAACAAACCCTTATTGCAAATTGGAAGCAGGAAATACCTGATAAACAAGTAGTACTAATGGATGCTACCTGTTATGAGTCTTATATTCGCTTCCCTACAGATGTGAAATTACTTTGGGAATCTTGTCAATGGTTATGGGAAAAACAGATTCCCACCCTGTGTCAAACTTATCGAATCAAATTACCTCGCTCAAAGTTTAAAGACCAAAAGACTAAATATATCTCTTACAGCAAACTGCGAAAGAAAAGTTATAGAAAAACCAGAAGCAGGCAAAATGCTTTACTAAAATTGTTGGATAAAGGAATAGAAGCCTATCAATCCCTGCTCAATCAAACTCAAGCGAAAGGATTAAGTATGGTAGACGCTGAAACATTTAAGACCATTAAACTGGTTTATCAACAGCAAAAACAGCGATACTTACACCCACAAGCCAAGATACCAAACCGGATAGTAAGTTTGTACAAACCCTACCTCAGACCCAT
>NZ_SEWF01000028.1 GCF_004168285.1 Emticicia agri
TTAAGTAATGCGACAAAATTATTTTAAAATTGTTAACTTTGCTCTATGCGAGCAAAACGATATATTAAATTAGAGCCAAGTGAGGTCATCACAATGGAAGAAGGGTACAAAAATGCTACCCATCATCAATTCAAACAACGTTGTCATTGTCTATTGCTAAGTCATCAGGGGTATGATATGTATAGCCTAAAATCTATATTTCAAGTAAGCCACCCTACCATCACTAACTGGTTTGACAGTTGGGAAACGCATGGGATAGTAGGTTTACGCAATCAATTGGGTCAGGGTCGCAAACCTATTTTCAATGCAGCTGATGAATCATTGGTAAAAAGCAAAGTAAAATCAAGCCCTCAGACTCTGAAAAAAGTACGTCAAGAACTGAAAGAAGCATTACAGAAAGACTTCTCTCAAAGAACATTAGAGCGTTTTTTAAAAACACTTGTCGAGCCAGTTGGAAAAGAGCCAGAAAAAGTTTAAAGTCAAAGCAAAACACTTCTGAGTACGCATATAAAGAAGACTGCTTAAATGACTTACTCGAGCTCCACCAACAAAGTCATATTGACTTATTTTATGGTGATCAGGCTGGTTTTTCGCTCAATTGTGTCGTACCTTACTGCTGGCAATTTCCAGATGAACCCGTTTATATTCTGCCACAAAAAGGCAAGAATATCAATGTATTTGGGTTGATGAATGCTGATGGAAATGAACTTTACACTTTTGATGTAAAAGGTACTATTAATGCTGATTTTGTCATCAATTCAATAGAAATATTTATTGATAAAATTAGAAAACCAACAGTTTTAGTAATTGATAATGCCAGAATTCATCACGCCAAAGTTTTTCAAGAAAAGTTAGAATTGTGGCAAAACAAAGGGCTCTATATTTTCTATTTGCCTGCTTACAGTCCACATCTAAACAGAATCGAAAGGCTTTGGAGGCATACTAAATATTATTGGCTTAAGCCTAGTGATTATCAAGATTTGGAAACCCTCAAAAAAGCCCTTGACAAAATTTGGTCTAAATTTGGTTTTGACTATCAAATCGACTTTTCTAAAATTAAAATTTAAAATAATTTTGTCGTATTACTTAAATGTGAATTTATGAATGTATAAGTTTAGTGTTTTTTCCAACTTGTACCAAGAGATATATTACAAATATGTCAATTATTGATTAATTATAAAAGACAAGTTAATCCCAATTTTTTATGCTAATGTAATGAAAATACTTTTTTAATTCACATACTATAAGTTCCAAAGTATGTAAACCAAAGTTTACCAAATAGATTCTAAGCAAATGCAATTTGCTGAAAAATAAACAATAATTATTGATCTAAAATTATCAATTTTGTTATTGAAATTTTAATTATCAGAAATCAGCTTTTTCAATTAATAAATGTATTACTTTAACTTTTAATTCAACCAAAAAAACTCTAAAATGACTACTCGATTTCAAAAATTTGCCAGCATTTTTAGCGCTCTATGTATTATAGGTCATACCTTGTCTGCCCAATTGGCACCTATCAAACATATCGAAGGCCGATGGGATATTACTGTTACAGGAAAAGATGGAAAAACTTCACCATCATGGCTGGAAGTAAACCACTCGGGTGTAAAATACCTGAACGGACATTTTGTGGGTAGCGGTGGAAGTGCCAGACCGATTTCCCGTATCAATTTTGAAGGTGATAGGGTGTCGTTTTCTATTCCGCCACAATGGGATGCTGCCGAAAAAGACCTGGTAGTAGAAGGCGTTTTATCGGGCGATAAGATAACCGGAACCATGAACACACCTAACGGTGAAATAATGAATTGGGTAGGGGTACGGGCACCTAAATTAAACAGTACCCGAACACCTGTGTGGGGAGCCCCAATCAAATTGTTCAATGGTAAAAATCTGGACGGTTGGCAGGCAACAGGTGCTAACAACCAATGGATTGTAGAAAACGGTATTCTAAAAAGTCCGAAATCAGGTTCAAATCTTCGTAGTACACAAACATTCAACGACTTCAAATTGCATGTGGAATTCAGATACCCGAAAGAAAGTAATAGCGGGGTTTATTTAAGAGGCCGTTACGAAGTTCAGGTAACTGACAGTGAAGGAAGAGACCCACTGAAAGACCAGTTAGGGGCAGTGTACGGCTTTATTGCACCTTTAGAAATGCCAGCCAAACCAGCCGGAGAATGGCAGAGTTTTGATATTACACTGGTAGGCAGAGTGGTAACTGTCGTATTAAATGGCAAAACCATTATTTATAAAAACGAAATTCCGGGTATTACAGGTGGTGCATTAGATAGCAACGAAGGCGAGCCAGGCCCTATCTTCTTCCAAGGCGACCACGGCCCAATTGAGTACAGAAATATTGTGATTACGCCTGCGAAGTAAGTAGTATATTTTGTGATGAATTTATAGCCCTGAAAGAGGTTTGCACAAACCTGTTTCAGGGCTATATACTTTAGAAATATATTTAAACTTTCTTCAATTGTTATGAGTTTATAATACAAATACAATCTTTTGATGAAATGAACAACAATGAACAATTAAAACAAGACATGGATAAGTTCCTACTTGATTTAGGCATAAACAATATTTTCAATAAGGAACTTTATGAGAGTTTGAAAAATGCCATAGCAGTAGCTATGAATACCCAGACTGCTGATGAAGAATTTAAAAATATTGTCAGGGACGGGCTAAGTCAGGCAAAAATACAGATTAACAGCCACATGACTGCTAAAGATGATTTCTGGATAGAAGATATAGAAAGTGGCTATCTGGCAGGTAAAGTATTTGAAATTGATTCGATACTGGAGCAGCTTTGATGCAATAGATTTACGCATCCTGCAAAACTTTTAGTACAGGAAACCAAAAAATCTGGCCAATTTTGGTGTACAGGTTTAGACAGAACCACACAATTCTACCAATAACTTCGCTTTAAATCAAATGGCTATATATTTTAATCAGGCGTGATATTTAAGCATATATCACTCCTGATCATTTAAAGAATGTTGAAATTCAAAGGACACTAAAACTGCTTAATTAAGCAAGGCATCTAACTGGTTAAAAATATCAACAAGTCCATGTTCCATGCCGCTATTAATCATGGCATCACGGTCTGCTACCGAAAAACATACGTCGTGTATGGTTAATTTTGTTCTTCCATTTTCCAGTTCTTCAAAAAACATTGCTTCCATTACAGCATGACCTCTTTCGGGCATTTCCATAAACTCAGAGGTCTGAATGACCCGCTCCGGTGCTGTTAATTCGTGAATAGTACCGGCAAAAGTACATACAATCTTTCCCTCAGCATTTTTATTATACCAGCTATAACTTCCGCCGGATTTATAGTCATGATGATTAAAGTGCATGGTATTACCGAAAGGAGCAAAAAACTTAATCAGAATGTCCGGGTCAGTAAATGCTTTAAAAACCTTTTCCCGTGGGGCTTTAAATTCTCTGATAATAAATAACTCCTGTTTGCCGGGCTCGGCAATTACTTGTGTGTTGTTGTGAGTAATCATTTGCGGTTGATTTTAATTGTTTAAAATGTCGTCTAATCGGTTAAACCTGTCGTCCCACATTTGGGCAAACGGTGCTAACCATTCTGCTAATTCTTTCATTTTGTTAAGATTTAAGTGGTAATAAATCTCTCGTCCGTTTTGTTGTTGCGTCAGCAATTCGCATTCAGTAAGAATCTGAATGTGTTTGGAAATGGTTTGCCTGGCCGAGTCAAAACTTTCGGTAATGGCGCCGGGTGTCATTGCCTGCAATGCAACCAGCGTAAGTATCGCCCGACGGGTTGGGTCGGCGATGGCCTGAAAAATATCTCTACGTGTTTTCATTATGCAGTTATTTGACTGCAAATATATATGCAGCTATTTGACTGCGCAAGTTTTTTGAAGAATTTTTTTAGCACCTAAAAATCCACTGGCAAGCTAAGGGCTATTATGGTCTTGTATTTGCTGACTCTGATGGGGATGAGTTTAATATGATTTGTATGTAGGGCTTACTGGTTCTGAAGTAGTTCTTGTAAATCCATTTCAGGATTGTTCGCTTTTTTTGTTCCAGATTTTTGGTAAGTTTTCCATTTGAGTATTTGTCATTTGTTGCGTTCCGATTAATGTACGTATCCCATGTATCATAACCATCGAAGCTTTTCCTGTTTCAATAAAATACTTGAAATTAGTACCGTTGTACAATAAAATCTGTCCGAAAGTAAATGGTTTTTTATCTCTAAGTCCTTTAAAATCGCCATACGTTTCATGTGCTGCACCTTCTATGCTTCCGGCATTGGTTTCTCCTTTCTCTGTTGTTATAATTCGTCGGGTTGTCAGAATACTATAATTATCTGCATCAATCATAGTAGAACAGATAAATAATTCGTTCTCAGCCAATTGAAGTGGAAGTGCTGTATAGGGAAACTCTGCATTCGATTCATAAAACTTTGTCCATTTAAAGTCGTAAGGCTTCATGGTGTGTCTCTTAATGGCAGCGATACAGATATTGTGTTTTGATTTGTCTGTTTTAGTCATCTTAAGTTACAGCTAATGCGTAATATGTTAGAGTCTGTTTAAATAATATAATTCTACCTGCAAAGATATCCGTTTGGCATCTGCTTTTTTTAGTTATATCGCATTGTATTTTTCATCATAGCCGCCAATAAACTGCTTTATCTCAATACTATTGCCTGGTAGTGGTTCAAAATTCCGGGTTACTCGCTTAGGATTGTCGCCTGAATCGTTGCATGGCAAATTTTCTGAAATTATCGGGCAATCTGCCTATGACACCCTGTGGATGGACAAAAAAGAAGTAGCGTTCTATTTCAAAATCATTCAGTTCTACTATCTGTAATTCTTCGTTCTTTAACTCCTTGGTAATGGCGTGAATAGATAAAAAAGAGAAGCAGTTGGTAGTAAGCAGAAAATTCTTGATACTCTCGGTACTGGCCAGCACCACTTTTACATTCAACTCATGTAGGCCAATGCCTATTTTCATTAAGGCTTTTCTGATAACCTCATTGGTTCCCGAACCTTGTTCTCTCAGCACAAAATCAACCTCTTTCAATAGTTCGGGGTTTATGGCGTGCCTATTAGCCACCAACGGATTTTTGTGACGGGTTACCAGTACCAACTCATCTTTCAGAAACTCTTCATATTTCATCGAAGCATTGTCTGATAGCCCCTCAACAATACCTAAATCAATTTCTTTTTGTTGTAACCATTCTTCCACCTGCTTTGAATTTCCATGCAAGGTTTTGATCTTTATTAAAGGATATTGCGTATGGAAGTCTGCTAAAATTTCGGGAATGATATAGTGTGAGATGGTAGTACTTGCTCCCAGACGCAGTTCTCCGGCAGTGCGTCCGTCGAGAATATCCAGATTTTCATTTAACTGGTTATAGATGTGCTGTATTTGCAGGGCATAATTTAGCAGCAATTGCCCGGTTTCTGTCAACACCAATCGGTTGCCGTTTCGCTCAAAAAGGTTACGCCCTGTGTGTATCTCCAGTTCATGTATGTTTTTACTGATGGCAGGCTGCGAGATATTTAACTCTTGTGCGGCCTTCGTAAAATTGAGGTGTCTTGCTGCCGCAATAAAAACCGACATTTTGAAATCAATGGCTATCATAATGCTCAATTCTGAGAACGGGTTAAAATCAGATTCCCAAAAAAATTGCCACAATGTACACAAAGAACACGGGGACGCCAAGTCAATGTTACACAATTGATTAATGAAACATTGTATATGTGGTGTGCATTTTGACAAAATTGCTCAGTTTATGACCATGATTCACCCGTTTTTCAAAAAGACTACTTTTTTGTGTATCAGCCACAGAACCCTCTTTCCAGTATATTTTAGATAAAAGAAATAAACCTAATATTGATAAAAATGAGACCAATAGAAACAAGATAGTCATGTATCGTTGTAAGAGTACTCGGTCGCTGCTTATATTTTCATTTTCCATTGTGCTATCGTTTATATGCAACAAAAGTATGTCTTTCGTGAGTAGCATTAAAAGGATAGTTTTTGATTGCCAATAACCTTTGGTTATGGAATGAGGGTGATTTAGCTACTTGATTTAGAAATATCAATTAAAAAATTATATGGAAGAATGAGGTAGTGCGCAGGAAAATTAACTACTCAATTGGGCTTTCATTACTTTTCGATGGTCTGTTGTTTTATATTTAGCCCTACTTTTGCTATATTGTCAATCAATTCCTCTGATTTTTATGCTGTCACTATTAGCTAAGATATTCCCATGCACAGAAATACAAAATTAATTATCGAAACTATCAGTGTTTTTTTACTTGTCAGTGTATTGGCTGTTTTTATTCAGCGACTGGAAATTGACAAATTGATAAAGACTATGCTGTATGTACCTGTTTTATTATTTCAGGGGCTGTGGTTTTATCGTTTTTATATAGTTGGGCATGAAGCGTCTCATAAAAAACTGTTTGCTGACAATCTGCAGGCTAATGATTTCTGGGGGAGTATCATTCTTTTGCCCCTGATGGTGCCAATTACCATTTACAGAAAAATTCATTATTTCCATCATGGGTTCAATCGTAAAGACGAGCATACTTCGGCATTAGATACATTTGTGGTAAAAAAAGAGCCTACTGCTTTTCAAAAAATATACTACTATATAGTCTGGTATCTGAGTGTGTTTTTTGGTGGATTCTTCATCCATTCGTTGGTATCAGTTATCTTATTTTTGTTTATTCCACCCAGCTTGTCTGTTAAAATCTCTCCTGCATTCAAAGGTTGGACAATGCTCGACCAGTTAAAGTCTATCGCCCTGTTTATTCTGGGAGTTTCATTACATCTCTCTGTATTCTTTGTATTTGGTAAAGAAATTTATCTGTTTACCTTGGGTTATCCGATGTTGTCGTTTGCTTGGGTGCTTTCATTGTTAGTGTATATTTTTCATTATGATACCACCATTGGCGACGGGGTAAGGTATAATGTACGTTCGGTTAAAAAAGTGCCTGTGATTTCGTGGATACTGATGAATTTTAACGAGCATGCTACTCACCATCAGCATCCGAATATTCCATGGTATGAACTGCCGGACAAAAGAAAGGCTTTGCCTGATGAATACGACGAAAAGAACCAGAACACCTGGAATTTTTTCAGAGCCATTCTTAATCAACTCAAAGGCCCTCATATTACTCATGAACACACGCATTAGAAAAGCTGAGTTAAATGATACTGAAGCCTTTATCGCTATCAAAAATCAGCTACCAATCTCAATGGTAGATGGTACCACTACCAAAGGTGGTTTTTTATTGGGCACTGATATTAATACCTATCGCAGTTTTATAGAAAATGACTATTGTCTCGTAGCAGAAGTTGATACACAGGTAATAGGGTTTGGTATTATTCTGAAAGATTCGACCCTTCGTGCCTCAGAAGTCTGGGAGAAAAGAAGTAGTGCCGACTGGTTTATTAATTTAGCCGATTATGAATCACAGAGACTTGGCTATTTTGAGCAACTGGCTTTTTTGAAAGGGCATAGAAAATCAGTATTGATACTCTGCTATAATCTGGTAAAATGGGTATTTGAACAAGGATACGAAACACTGTTTACTACCACTGTTAATAAACCAATTCTTAACCTAGCCGCTATTCCTTTTATTGAAGCTGTGGATGGTATTCAGGCAGGAAATATTGATGAGTTTTATCCGAAAATAGGACAGATTAACTCGGATATTTATCTGATTGAGGCCAGGACCTTTTTAGAAAAAGTTAAAAATCTTCCTTTATATCCTTTCTTTGAAGCAAATACGCTGACATTTCATTAACAGGTCTAAACAAATTTACATTTGGTTTACATCTTTTTACAAGCCCTTAACTAAAGCCCCATACAAAGCCATTTATATTTGCTGAAACACCTGATACCAAAAGAAAAATGGCATGTATCTGCTTTGTTCCTGATGTTTGTTTTTGTGCTTCCAGTAAAGAAAAAAGCAAAACAGACCTATCAAAAGATACTGCAAGCCTATTACGAACAACAATCTCACTTTCAAAATAAAATTATGAAAAAAACAGCAACTCTTTTAACAGCACTGCTCCTTATACTTTTTGTATCTACTGAAACCATTGCCCAATTATCATCTCAAAAAATTGATTCGTTAGTGGAAAATGCCCTTTTAAAGTTGAAAGTAGCTGGCGCAGCTGTAGCCATTGTTAAGGATGGTAAAGTAATTCACCAAAAAGGGTATGGGCTTGCTTCGGTTACCACAAAAGAAAAGGTGAATGAATACACCAATTTTCAGATTGGCTCAAATACCAAGTCATTTACAACGGCTGCACTTGCTATTTTAGAAGATGAAGGCAAACTGAAGTGGACTGATAAAGTAAAAGATCACCTGCCTGAATTTAAAATGTATAATGATTATGTAACGGAGAACTTTAACATACAGGACCTTTTAACGCATCGAAGCGGACTCGGATTAGGTGCAGGTGATCTGATGTTTTTTCCTGATGGTTCCAATTTTACCATCAAGGATGTTCTGACCAGTTTTCAATATTTTAAACCTGTTTCTGCTTTTCGAACCAAATATGATTATGACAATTTACTGTATATCGTGGCAGGAGAAGTAATTGCCAGAGCCAGCGGTATGAGTTATGACGCATTTGTCCAGAAACGAATCGTTGAGCCCCTACAAATGAAAAATACATTTGTTGGTAGCATGATGAAAGACAAAAGTAACCGGGCAACACCGCACTCAGCAGTGTCTGGGTCTATAAAAACAATTGCCGCTCAAGAGGCAGGAGTAGATAGCCCTGCCGGTGGAATACTTTCGAATGTGGCAGATATGTCAAAATGGATGCTGACTCAATTAAACAGAGGTAAGTACGGAGCTGATTTGAAATCAACCTTATTTTCTTCGAAAAACCACAATGAAATGTGGAGGTTGCATACTGTTTTAGAAACCAATCGATTCCCAAGATACAACTCTCATTTTAACGGTTATGGTTTAGGTTGGTTCTTAACCGATGTGAAAGGAAATTTAAAAGTATCGCACACGGGAGGTTTACCGGGAATGATATCGGAAGTAACTATGATTCCTGATTTAAATCTGGGATTCGTGATATTAACCAATTCAGATGAGGGTGGTGCATTTTTACAGGCGGTCTCAAGTACTATTAGTGACAGTTATTTAGGCCTGGACGACTATGGATGGACGGATAAAGTAGCAGGATGGATGCAATATCAACAGAATATGGGTGATGGAGTAACAAAAAAGGTTTGGGAAAAAGTTGAATCAGCCAAAAACGTAAAAGTCAAAAACTACGACTTTATCGGGATATACGAAGACTCTTGGTTTGGAAAAATTGAAGTGTTTGAAAAGGATAAAAATTTATGGTTCAAATCTTACCGCTCTCCAAAATTAAATGGCCCGATGGCTTTTTATAATGCCAATACTTTTGCTATCAAATGGGAATATCAGGCGATGAATGCCGATGCACTGGCCATGTTTTCATTAGATGAAAAAGGCAGAGCGCAATCAATAAAAATGAGAGGCATCTCGTCAAATATTGACTTTAGCTTTGATTTTCAGGATTTGGACTTACAAAGGAAGGATGATTTTAAAGCTTATGAAGGATACTATACCTTTCAGTTTGAACCTGGCAAAGACGTGTATATAAAGATACTCACTAAAAATGGCCATCTGGGTTTAATTGAAACATGGCATGGAGGAGAAATTACTTTAGATCAGCAGTCTGAATTGGAGTTTTTTAATGAAACAAGAAATTACCCGATAAAGTTTACTAAAAATAAAGAAGGAGCCATTGTTGAGATGCTTGTACACAATAAGGATGTATGGAAAAAGGCTGATAATTATAAGCCATAATTAACGCTCTTTTCCAGGTATAATATGATTTTACTTTAAAATATAAAAAAATGAAAAAACTATTTGTGTTTATTCCTGCTATCTTACTGGGATTATTTCTGCTAAATTCTTTTGTACTGAAAGAAAGGGAAGCAAAAAAGACAATTCTTAAAGAAGGCAAATCATCAGAGATTGCCAACATCATTTTTAAATCTACTGATGGCGGGCAAACCTGGCAGGACATTAGCAAAGGGTTGCCTGAAAAATTGCAGAAAGAGGGTGTGTGGAGCAATGGTTTAATTGCCAATGACGGTGGGCTCTATTTACGGGCCGGTGATGGGATTTATCATAATGAACCAAATTCCATAACTACTTTTTGGACAAAAGAGAATTTTCCCGGTAAACAACGCAACATTACCCCTGGCAAGAATGGGATATTAGCCTATGATTTCAGGGGGCAATTTGTACAAAAAACAAACGGAGCGAGTGATTGGTCGCCTGTGTACACAGATTTTCAGGAGCAAGCCGTACGCTTAGACAAAACGGTAGACTGGATGTACAAGAATTATAAAGAGAGACAGGTAACCAACATTTTTGAAACAACAGGAGGTACAGTTTTCATCAATGCCAGCAATATTCTATTCAGATCAGCTAACCATGGAAAAACCTGGGAAAAAGTGCATACCGGTGGCGTGGCAATGAAATTGATGGAGTCAAACGGTGTACTTATGGCTACCTACAAAGATGGAATATTAAGATCAACCGATAATGGTCAAAATTGGAATCTCGTGCTTAATGAAGGGGGTGTTGGCATGGCTGTGGAACGTATAGATGGGGGATTTGCTGCTATAGTAAACAATACAGTTACCAAAACAAATACCATACACATTTCAATGGATGGTGGGAAAACCTGGAATGCCATAGGCGAAGACCTTCAGCCTACCTGGAGTCATTCTTTCATGAGAAAAGTAGGCTTAATCAAATCTTCATCGGATATTTTATCTATTAAACAAATGGGTAAATATTTAATATGTAGTCGCGGAGATGGGCTATTCCGGTCATCTGATATGGGCAAAACATGGCAACAATTATTAATGCCACCTACAGAATTTGGCTTCAATTTATCTGTTTCGGGCAATGTGATGTATGTGATACCATATAAAGGGTGTTGAAAAACGCCAAAATCAGCGTTTATGTATATGGCCGAGTTTACAAACATTTGTCAACGAGTATTAATCAATCAATAAAGATTATAGCAAAAAAATAAATACCTGAACCCATAAAGGACTGTAAGTCAATCAGGTAAGGTTATTAGGTTCTGGTATAAGAACTTTAGATTGGTTGAAATATTTACTAAGACTCAGGCAAAGTTTCTTACCTGAATACATTAACATTTCATTAACCTTGCCCATTTATAAAAATCGGTAAGTTTGTTTATATCCTTTAAACAAAAAGAAAGATGAAAAAACTCGTACAGCTATATGCTTTATTAATGCTTGTTTCCTGCACTTTGTGTGAAGGGCAAACCCAGCAAAAAAGTTATTATCCGACCGACACTAAAACTGAGGAAGCAATTACTTCGCACGGCCCTCTGAGTATAACGCGTAATATCAAACAGGATAGGAAAGGTAATATCTGGATTGCTGCATTCGATGGTGTTTTTCGCTATGACTCTGCTGCTGCACGCAAGGCAGGGGGAAAGGCTTTTACCAATATAACCAGTGAAGTGAGTAAGGCTCGTTTTTTTGATGTTTTAGAAGACAAAAAAGGGAATTTCTGGTTTTCTACTATTGGTTTGGGTGTGTTTTATTATGACCCTTCCAAGACAAGCAAGGATGCCTTTCATCATTTTACTACGAAAGATGGGCTTGCTAATGACCGGGTTCCTCATATTTATGAAGATAAAAGTGGCAATATCTGGTTTGGTACTGAAAGCGGAGCCAGTCGTTATGACGGCAAATCTTTTCAGACTTTTAAGCCTAATGAAGGGTTGATTGAGGCAGACCCCAACGATAATGATGTTAATTCAATTATTGAAGACAAAACCGGAAAATTCTGGGTTGCTACAAGAGGCTATCTCTTCACTTTCGATGGTAAAAAGTTTACACCTGTCATTGATAAGGGTAAATCTTTTACTAATATCCGCACCCTTATGGAAGATAAAAAGGGCAATATCTGGTTAGCTGGCGGAGTAGGACTCTGGCGTTTTGATGGCACTAACTTTACCGAATTTACAAAGAATTTTGCCGGGTATGTCTATGAAGATAGAAAAGGAAATATCTGGACGAGCTCACAACCTGATTATAATGGAACCGATAGATGGGCACTCTCTCGCTATGATGCAGCCACGTTGTCTATTTCAAAACCGATGGCAACCGATGTTATGGTAGACTATGAAGGGTATAAAAATATGCTTTTCGGTATTTTAGAAGCAAATGATGGAGGTATCTGGTTTGGCTCGTTAGCTGGTGTGTTTCGGTATGACCCTGCCGCTTCTCTTAGAGCAGGAGAAAGAGTTATTACTGCTTTTAAAGATAAGTAGGGGTAATCTAATCTATATTCAGGAATTAAAAAACAATTTTAAAAGACACAAATATGCGGTTATTCTTCTTCTATCTGTTCATCCTGACAGGTTTCTTTGCCCTCGGTTCATGTGATACCTCAACAAAACAGACAGACACGACTAAAGACATAATCTTACAGCATAGCTTGCCACGAGGGAATATACAACGACCCTGCCGGAAAAAACTTCATGTATATAGTATTCTGGGCGAGTGTCACGAATAAAAATGCTACTCCGGTAGAGTTTACAATGAATTTCCCTGCTGATTCATTCGCGATTTCCGGTCAGCCTGAAGGCTATGTAAAGTTTTTTCTACCTCCTGGCACAATGACCCCTGAAAAGGATTCTGTGTATGACTATGGTTTAACGACTTTAAAATCTTTTTTAAACGACAACTTTCATAAACCAACGCAATTGAAAAAAACGATTAAGCCCAAAGAAGAGTACCTTTTTTATATTGCGGTGGTTTCTGACGAGGGGTATAATGGGGCCGTACGAGCGGAGCTTGTTTTAAAAGAACAGCAGCTTTTTTATAAAATTAATATGCTTGATTCATTGCTTCCCTGTGGAAGTATTGTTTTTAAGAAATGAGGCAAAGATAAAGTTTGCTATTAGGTATATTCTTAAATGAAGTTTATTTAGCTTTACAATTTAAAGACAGTATTTCTCATTCTTAAACAAAAAGCACAGCACCGCTATCAATTGAGTTTTATTATGAAAAAGCACAATTTCTTAATCTTCTTAAAGGCATTTGTTTTTATATTTTTTACATCGGTACTATTGAGTTGTAACTCTGATAATAAAAAAGAACAAAAGAGTGATTCAACAGTAACTTCCGCAACCTCTGAAATTAGCAAATCAATACCCGATTCCACTGTACAGTTTTTAATCACATCAGCATCAAACGATTTCAGTAAGCAAAAGCATCCAACTCCCATTGATTTTCGCCAGGTAAAGGTGGGTTATACACTATCATCCACTAACGAAAAGATATATGTATTATGTGGAGAGTTTCTCGCAAAAGAGGAAAAGGAAAACTGGTTACTATTTGCTACTGTCAAGACATCGGGGTATGAACAATACTTGGGAAATCAGGCAAAAGCATTCTGTGAAAAATCAACTATGGATAATGTCGATTTATCTGCTGAATTAAAAAATAAACTGGTAGAGTCAAGAAAATAAAAATGAATTAATATAGCAGTTACTTTTCAGGTGTGGGCGGGAAACTGCATAACTCCAGATAAGGATTAAAAGCACAAAAGCCCCGATTTCTCAGGGCTTTTGTGCTTTTAATGCTGTTACAGATGGTTTATAGCATTTTATTGATGAATAAGTGTTCTTGCTTTTCTTCTTGAAACTACAATTTTATCTCCGGTTGTCAGGTGGGCAATGTGTTCTTCACCTACCGACTCTATACGTTTGAGGTATTGCAGATTAAGCATGAACTTTCTGTGAATACGGGCAAAATGCCCTTTTTCAACTAATTGTTTTTCGTGTACCCCCAGCGTGCGTGAAGACACTACTTTCTTTCCGCATTTAAGATGAAACTCGGTGTAATTTTCAAGACTACTCAAATACACTACTTCGTCTGGCTGAACACAGGTTTTACCGTGATCAAACCAAATCATCTGAGGATCACAATAGGTTGGCTTAATAAAAAATTTTCTCATGGCTGTTCAAAAAAGGGATTATAATATGGATTGTCAAATTTGACAAGAAAAATAGTATCTCTCAATACGCATTTAGTATTTGGCGGATATGGCAGATATTTGGTAGGTTTCGGTTAGTATTTGGAGAAGCACCCGCCCCCCGCCCCTGCAGGGGAGCCACCCCCCGCCCCTAAAGGGGAGCAACAAATTCTATGCATTCTATTTTACGACGAATCTGAAGCTCCCCTTTAGGGGCGGGGGGTGTTTATATGGGAATATGTATCGTCACCTTTGTGCCTAACGGTACATTTTCTTTTGATTTTTTATCTTCAATCATAATCTGGATATGCAAATCGTTGGCCTGGCTCAGGAGTTTGATGCGCTCGTCGTTAATATCCATACCCATCGATTTGTATTTCGGTATGTTTTTGCGCAGTAAAGAAGCCTGCTCACGGCCAATGCCGTTATCTTCAATAACTATTTCTATTGACTCGGTCAACTGTCTGATTTTTAGAGCTAAAACCCGTTTTTCATCCTTGTTCATCAAGCCATGTTTAATGGCATTTTCAATATAAGGTTGCAAAAGCATAGGTGGGGTAAATATCTCGTCGGTATCAATGCTTTCATCTAATTCATAAATAAACTCAAAGTTATCTTCAAAACGGAGCTTCTCTAATTTGATGTACAGCACAGCAGTTTCCAGTTCGTTAGTCAGCGAAATTAACTGCTCTTTTGAGTGTTGCAAGATAGACCGCATCAGCATCGAGAAATCGGTCAGGTATTCGGCTGCTTCAAGAGAGCGGTGCGTAAGAATATAACTTTTGATAGAGTTAAGGCTATTGAAAACAAAGTGCGGATTAATCTGCGAACGGAGCGTACGCAACTCAGATTCTTTAATGGCTTTGAATAGTGAGTTCTGTTCTTTTTGTATATGATAACTACGGCTACCAATAGCAATAGAAAAGAAAAAGATTTCTAACAATGTGCCTCCTACAAATACAATACTGGGTTCGATACGTAGAATGATATAAGACTCATGGCTGAACCATTGGGTCATGAAACCAACAAAACCGCCTAACATTAGAAATGTACTCCCTATTTTGATATTCCGGGCAATCTTCCCTCTGATTCTGAACACCATTACTAACAGCACAATATTGAGTATAGGGAATACGCCTTGGAAAAGCCAGTAGAATCCATTGCTCCAATCGAGACGCCGGAAAACGAATAACACGATAACATCTACTATCAGAAATACCAGTAAGGTGCGGATAACACGCCGAAAGATGAATCCGAGGTGAGGAAATTTTTCTTTGAGTTCAAGAAACTGGTAGATAAACAGGTAATAAGAGATTTGTGTGAGTAAAATATATACATTGCTATTGCCCGTGTATTTCAGAAAAGGCAGATAACTGAACAATATATGGAAATAAGGCGAATGCTCGTATTCCCAGAGATTAAAGAGTGCAATTGAGGTGGTATAAAATCCATAGTAAAGGTAATATTTTTGTCGGTCGAGAATGTAGAAGGTCAGTACAAATAGCGCAACAAACAATAAAATAGAAATGATTACACCATTATTGACCAGATAAATGTATTCGTCATAAAATGCTTTTACCTTATGGTGGTTTTCCCAGAGATAGCTTACTAACTTGGGTTTCAGGATAAAATCTTTTTTTGGGTAATCGTTTACCTTGACATATAACTGATATTGGGTACCTGGCAGAAAACGAATCGGTATATACTGGTCGTCGTAGCGGAACAGGCGTTTATCAGGCAGGTATTCTTCGTTGGTTTTATAAAGTTCTACCAACTGATGATAAATATCTCTGTAAACTATAACAGAATGATGTAGCCCGACAGTAAACAGTAAATCAAGTGTATCTTTGGTAGGATTGTGTATGGCGAGTTTCAACCAGTAATCGTAACGATACCCTGAAGAAAATGATTGAGGTATATATATGCTTTTGAGTCTGGCAAACTTTTGTTTCGGAATGGCTTGCACAGGTACTTGTCGGGTAGAGTCTATAAACAGAAAACTGCTGTCTGAACAGTCGAGAAAACCATTTTTTTCTAATTCAAAATAGAGGGATACTTGTGCGTGGGTTTGGTGAGGGATTAAGAGATTGAAAAAGCAGAATAGGAAAAGACCCCTCCCTAACCCTCCCCAACAATGGGGAGGGAACAAAAAAAGTTTTTCTCTCCACCATTGTGGAGAGATACTTTTGCTTCCCTCTCCATAATTGGGAAAGAGTTGAGGATAAGATTCTTTTTTCATCTAATCAATCACGGGTAAATAAATCATTACCTTGGTGCCAAGGGCTTTGCCTGATGCTTTTTTATCAATAATTTGTATATCAATGTGCCAGTCGTTGGTCATGGCTAATAATTTTACCCTTTCGTCGTTGATATTCATTCCCATTGACTGATGTTTGAATATGTTTTTACGTAGCAATGACGCCTGTTCACGCCCTATGCCATTATCTTCGATGATTATCAGGGTTTTATAGGGCAATGCTTGTATGCTCATAGATAGCGTTCTGTCTGTTGGTTTATTCATGAGTCCATGTTTAATGGCATTTTCGATATAAGGCTGTAAAAGCATGGGTGGTATAAAGGTTTCTTCCGTGTCAATTTGTTCATCAATATGATAGACAAACTCAAAACTATCGTCAAACCTTAGTTTTTCAAGTTTCACATACAGAAAAGTAGTTTCTAATTCATCGGCTAACGGAATAAGTTTTTCTTTGGAGTTTTGTAGAATAGACCTCATCAGGGTTGAAAAATCAGTCAGGTATTCGGCAGCTTCAACCGAGCGATGGTTAAGGATATAACTTTTGATGGCATTGAGGCTATTGAAAATAAAATGCGGATTAATCTGAGAGCGAAGCGTACGTAAATCAGATTCCTTTACCGATTTCATCAGCAAATTCCGGTTGCGTTGTCTGAGCCATGTTTTATAGCCTAAAGCCGTAGAAAAAAACAGGATTTCGACTAGAACCCCGATATTGAAAGGCATACTTAAGGGCAGGCGCATCAATACGTTTTCAAAGGGTTTCATCATTAATAGCTGCTCTGAAATACCAACAATTACTCCTAACAGCAAAGCAACAGAACCCCACTTGATATACTTTACAACTGAACCTTTAATGGTAAGCACAACAATGGTTGAATAGATGCCAAAAAAAGCAATCATAGGTTGGGAGAGTATCCAAATATAGCCTCCAGCCTGATACGCCTGAAAAACAAAGTTTAACAACGTATCTGCTATCAATAGCACCACTAAAACTTTAATATATAGCCTGATAATTTTTTCAAATCTTGGGGCAACTTTAGGAAGTTCCAGAAAATTGCTCAGAAAGAGGTAATAAAAGATATTGGAGATGAGCGCATAAGTATTGTTGTTGGCCGAGAATTTGAGAAAAGGAATAAAACTAAAAAATGCCCGCATATAGGGCGAATGTTCGATACCCCACAAGGCAAAGAGCAGAATAAAAATCAGATAACCTGCATAATAGCCATAATAGCGTCTATGTTCTACAAAATAAAGTACAAACATATACATAGCTACAAAAAACAGAATAGAGGCAAAGAAACCGTCGGCCATCAGGTAACGGTATTCATCAAAAAACGCCCGCATTTTGTCGTTATACTCCCAGCCGTAACTCACTAATTTTGGCTGTAGATTCATGTATAACTGTGGGTGTTCACTTATCTTAATCAGTAATTCATAAGTCTGATGCGGCGCAAATTTTAAGGGAACATATTTTTCATCATACCGGAAAGGTCGTTCGTGCGGTAGTAAATCCTGTTGGGTAGATTCAAGTAAGACAAATTTGCCATTTACCTTACGGAATATCTTAACCCCCTTATGGACTCCTGCCGTAAACAAGGCAGGAAGCATGGCGTTGGTGGGGTTATTGACAGTAATTCTAAGCCAGAAAACATAGTCGAAATAATCGAAAGCAAAGGGCCGGAAGCGATAATCGTTTAACGGAATAAATGCTTGCCTGTCAATTTGTTGTACAGGTGCTTTGCCACTCGAATCGATATACAACTGTGCTTGTTCAGAACACAGAATTACTTTGTTGTCTATAAATTTCTTGTTAATAGTAATCGTGTCTGTTTTTTGCGAAAAACAGTAGGAGCCAATGAATAAAAGAAGCGTAAATGTGAGAAAAATCCTCAAGGTAAATTTCTGTTTTAGAGCATATTTAAATTTTGTTATTCTGATCGAAAAGTTCATATTTTTCAGATAGACAAGGCGTCATTTTGCAGATGTAGCCAGCAGCTACATCGAAAAAATGCAACGCAGTATAGTTGAAAAAGATGAACTTTGTAGGTCGAATCATAATTTTTAAACATGCTCTCACGTATATTTATTGTCGGTTGTGGGATACCTTGCAGTGAATAATAAAATTATCTCACCAAATCCATCAATTTCATGCGGTTTGCCCTTGAAACCTGCAAGCTGGTGCCGTTGTTCATGACCACATAGCCACCTTCGCCTTTGATATACTTTTTGATATGTGTCAGGTTTACCAAATATGACTGATGAATACGCACAAAAGGATGGTTGGATAGTAAAGTTTCAAGGTCTTTCAAAGTACGTGAAATCAGTACTTTTTCTTTATTGGCCATCATGATTCTCGAATAATTTCCGTCTGCTTCAGCGTAGATAATATCGTTGATAGAGATAAATTCCAGCCCCTCAGGTGTTGGCACAGCCACATTGGGTTTATGATGAATACCCCCACGCATATTTGCCAGCAATAGTTCAAGGTTTTGTATGTCCACCTGTTTGCTTTGTTTCTGGCGCACTTTGTCAACGGCTCTGATGAGTTTCTCTTTTGAAATAGGTTTCAGCAAATAATCTATGGCGCAAAATTCAAAGGCCGTAAGGGCATAGGCATCATAGGCCGTGCAGAAAATAACCTCAAAGTTGATTTTCGGAATTTTCAGTAGAAAATCAAAACCGTTCATCTGCGGCATACTGATGTCCAGAAAAATCATGTCTGGTCTGATAGTATCCAGCATTTCAAGAGCCTTTTCTGCTGACTGGAATTTGGCAAGTACTTTTACATCGGCGCAATAGGTTTGTAGTTCTATTTCAAGGGTATCAAGGCAACCTTTTTCGTCGTCAATTAAAATCGCGGTAAGCATAACAGTAAGGATTTTCGGAAAGTGAAGCTACAAACATTTCTTCGAAATTTGTGTATCTTTTTATGAAAACACAAACTTTTTTGAGAACGCAGGGGTTATAATTTAAGAAATTGTAAATTTCAGCCCCCGATTTTATGGGCTGAGGTTAAATTTTAGTTGCCTTAACAAATATTTGTCTGTATATGGTTATTTTTACGCTTTTTTTGTTATTATTGCAACGGAATTAGCAAAATAATTCATCAATAAAATTGATAACCACAAAATAAAATTAATGTTTTTATGGCTGGTACAGCAGAATTAATACTTGATGGTAAATCTTACCAATACCCTACCATAGAAGGTTCGGAAGGAGAGAAAGCGATAGATATTGCCAAACTCCGTGATGAAACAGGTTATATAACAATCGATAGCGGCTATAAAAATACAGGAGCTACCAAAAGTGCCATTACATTCTTAGATGGTGAAGAAGGAATATTACGCTACCGTGGCTATGCCATTGAAGATTTAGCTGAAAAAGCTAATTTTCTTGGAGTAGCTTATTTATTAATCTATGGCGAATTGCCGAATAAAGAGCAATATGATAAATTTGATAATGCTATTCGCAGACATACGTTAGTAAACGAAGATATGCGTCGCATTTTTGATGGATTTCCGGTAAATGCACACCCGATGGGCGTGATGTCGGCCATGATTAGTGCCATGAGTGGTTTTTATCCTGATTCTTATGACGATAAAGCCCCTGACCATACCGAAACGCATATCATCCGTTTGTTAGCTAAATTCCCTACACTGGCTACCTGGTGTTTCAAAAAATCAAACGGTCACCCGATCAATTATCCTAAAAATTCATTAGATTATTGCTCGAATTTTCTACATATGATGTTCTCGCTGCCGGTAGAAGAATATACAGTTGACCCGGTAGTTTCGGCGGCTTTGAACAAATTATTGATTCTTCATGCTGACCACGAGCAAAACTGCTCTACCTCAACGGTTCGTCTGGTAGGCTCATCAAAAGCTAATTTGTATTCATCTATATCGGCAGGTATTTCAGCACTCTGGGGCCCACTACATGGCGGTGCCAATCAGGAAGTAATTGAAATGCTGGAAGATATTAAGGCCGATGGTGGTGATGTAATGAAGTTTGTGAATAAAGCCAAAGATAAAAATTCAGGTTTCCGTTTAATGGGCTTCGGTCACAGAGTTTACAAAAACTTCGACCCGCGTGCCAAAATCATTAAAAAAGCGGCTGACGATATTTTAGGTAAATTAGGGGTGAATGACCCTGTATTGGAAATTGCCAAAGGACTGGAAGAAGCAGCCTTGCACGATGATTATTTCGTATCAAGAAAACTGTATCCGAATGTAGATTTCTACTCAGGTATTATCTACCGTGCTTTGGGCATTCCGACCAATATGTTTACAGTAATGTTTGCTTTAGGTCGCCTACCGGGTTGGATTGCGCAATGGAAAGAAATGAGAGCCAACAAAGAGCCAATCGGTCGCCCTCGCCAAATTTACACCGGAGCTACTTTGCGTCCTTTTGTAGAATTGGAGAACAGATAAGAGTTTTGATTTGAAGATATATGAAAGCCTTGGAGATAAGTCTCTGGGGCTTTTTTGGTATCTGATACCATAAACGATTTCCGTAACAACGGACGGTAAAAATCGTGATACACACCATTTCTTAACCCAAGTCAATTTTTAAGAAAGTATGCTGCTCTAATTTTGAAACAAAATTCTAAAATGATGAGCGCAAACAACACAGTATTAAAATTCTTCGGTATCTTCTTTATTGGGGCATTTATCTTTTACGCAATCGGAAATTACCTGATTGAATCCCAGATTCATAATTTAGAAAATTTGTCAGCCATTAATCAGCAAAAAAACCAGATGCTGATTGGTGCTTTGCTGATAACGTTCCTTCATACTCTTACGAATATAGGGTTAGTTGTTATTCTGTTTTCGGCGTTTAAAGACGTATTTAATATACAAGCCTATGCGTATCTGGCAACCACTCTTATCTCCACCATTCTTCTGGCTATAGGAGGTATTTGCCTGGTGTTGATTATTCCGGTAAGTGAATGGGCGAACACCTATAATCAGCAGTTGTTAGACAAACTTTTGCAAAAAGGACAATTCTATTTCTACCAGTTTGGAATGATGCTTTGGTGTATTGGAGGGTTAATTATGTGTAATATACTAATACAAACCAGAGTTGTGCCCAAATGGCTATCCGTTTGGGGATTTATAGGTTATGTGGTTTTTATGGCAGGCTGTTTGTTTGAGATTTTTGGAGTAGCCATTGGTACTTATACTTCTATTGTGGGTGGGTTGTTTGAGATAACACTTTCGTTGGTGGCGATTTTTAAGGGGTTCAGGTCCCCGTGATACGGCTATACTCGTCCGCAATAGGTCGTGGCACGGGTATTTTAGCTAATCATCTTTCTGTTCTTTCACTCCAATTTATACGTGACACGCGCTTTTGCGGACGAGTAGTAGGCGTGCCACGCAGGAACTACCTGTTTTTAGCCATCCGTTTCCTGATTCTACTCAAAGATTCCGGTTTTACACCAATGTAACTGGCTAACTGATATTGAGGAATGCGCTGAATTAAATCTGGTTTAGATTCAAGAAGTCTTATATAGCGTTGTTCGGGACTGTCTGTAAGATAGGTATTGATGGTGTGCTGGTAGTCGATAAAAGCATTTTCTACAATCTTTCGGGCAATGGATTCGAGGCGGGGAAACTGGTCGAAAATGTTTTGCGCCTTTTGGTCATTGCCTATCAACAAGTAACAATCTTCCTCGCATATCCAATAATATTTTGATGGTACATCAGCCGTACCCAATGAAAGTACCCATTGATTTTCGGTAAAAAAAGCAGTGGTTTTCTCTTCACCATCAATAAGATTATATTGTCTTACCAAGCCTTCTAAAACAAAAAAAGTGTCGCTAGCATATTGCCCCTCACGTACCAGAAAATCTCCCTTGCAATATTTCTTTATTACTGCACTATCGGCAATAGCCTTTGCCTCGTCGGCTGAGAGCGTTTGTATGGCAGAAAAATAGCTGACAACCTTTTCTTTCATCAATGGCTCATTCATGGCTATTGTTTTCTTTGCATAATACGCTGCATATATTTGCCCAATATATCAAACTCCAGATTGATAGTACTACCTACTGCTAACTGATGGAAATTGGTATGCTCCCAGGTGTAAGGAATAATAGCTACACTAAAGCCATTGTCTTTTGAGTTGACAACTGTCAGGCTTACCCCATTCACACAGATAGAACCTTTTTCAACTGTTATATTATTGGTTGCAGCATCATATTCAAAAGAAATCAGCCAACTGCCATTCTGGTCTTCAAGGGCTGTGCAGATACCTGTCTGGTCAACATGGCCTTGCACAATATGACCATCAAAACGTCCGTTAGCAGGCATACAACGTTCTAAATTTACTTTGTTGCCAATGGCTAATTTACCTAAATTGGTTTTTTTCAGGGTTTCGTCAATGGCCGTTACTTTGTATCGCACGGCTGTATCCCCATTTGTTCCTTTAATGGATTCATATTCAGCATTCAGCAATGCTACAACTGTCAGGCAAACGCCGTTATGCGATAAACTCTGGTCTATTTTTAGCTCGTGGGCAATATCAGATTCAAAAGTAAAAGTTAAATTTGTGCCATCTGGCTGAATATCAATGAGGTGTCCCATTGACTCTACGATTCCGGTAAACATATACTAAACAATAAGGTTTTCGACTGCGAATTACGATATTTCAATTGAGAATAGCGAAAAAAAGTTCTTATTAGCTATATTAGCGGAAGATAAACTACAAACCCCCGACCCCTAAAGGGGAGTTGCAGAATTGTCGATAAAGCTAAAATTCTTAAAGGGGAATAAACTATAAAAGGTTTCCAAAAATCATCTAATCATATGTTTAAAAACAAATTTGTTCTTTTTTTTCTTGTTATCGCTATTGCAGGTATTCTGTTTTACTCGCTCAGGGGTACAGAAGACTACATTGCTACCATCAGTGAGAGACGTAATGAATATGCCCAGACATTAGCTAACGATAAAGATTCGCCCATTGCCAATCTGTCTAACTTTACAGGCTTCAAATACTTTGAACCTAATGTGGACTACCGCATTGAGGCTGATTATAAAGGCACGGCAGATGGCGGACAAACCATGATTCTGATGACTGACAGCACCCAGAGCGAAATCAAAAAAGCCGGAGAAGCCACCTTTCTGCTAAATGGTGAGAATTATACAGTAAGTCTTTTTGATGAAGGGAAAATCTATCTTTTACCTTTCAGAGACCTAACAAGCGGTAAAGAAACCTACGGTGGCGGACGCTACATTAATATTCCGAAAGAAAAACTGGTAGGCGATAAAATAGAGATTGATTTCAACAATGCTCATAATTTTTATTGTGCCTATAACGAAAGCTTTATATGCCCGATTCCACCGAAAGAGAATTTTATTCAAGCAGAAATTAAGGTAGGAGAGAAGGTGTATAAGTAGGGGTTAAAAACTAAATATATGGATTAATAATGTCGACTTGAGTCGGCATCAGCAACTAAAAATAATCCCGCGCGGCGTCCGCTTTGTTTAATTAGGCGGCGACCGCAACGGCGGAGCGTTTCTATTCGCTGTCTGCCAGGTGCAAAGGAAAACAGCCAATACCCGGGTTCACCGAATAGAATTCGGTGGCTAAGATAACAACGGAACAATTTCAGTATATGCCGACTCAAGTCGGCCCTTATTAAGAAAATAAAAACCAACCCTACAAATAACCAAAAAACAAACAATATCTTTCATGAAAAAACGCTTCATCCAAACACTAACCTTTGTTATTATCAGTGCTTATTCACTGGCACAAGACATCAAATCTATCGATGCCTTTACTATCGGAATGTATAAGAACGAAGGCTTTTTGAATTTTTACTGGAACGATAAAGATGGCAAGGTCTATCTTGAAATCGACAAGTTCGATACCGAACTATTGTATTATCCCTCATTGGCGCAGGGTGTAGGCTCAAACGACATTGGTTTAGACCGTGGGCGTTTGGGGCAAGAACATGTAGTGAAGTTTCAAAGAAGCGGCAATAAGGTTTTGATGATTGAGCCGAACTATTCGTACAGAGCCATTTCTGAAGACCCTCTGGAACGCAGAGCCGTAGAGCAATCGTTTGCCAAATCAGTTCATTTTGGTTTTGAAGTAAAGGCTGAAACCTATGGCAGAGTATTAGTGGATTTGACGCCTTTTCTGATTCAGGATGCCGTAGGAGCTATACAGGATATTGCCCGAACCCGACAAGGGGCTTTTCGTTTAGATGCTTCCCGCTCGGCATTATACCTTCCTAATACCAAAAACTTTCCTAAGAACTCTGAGTTTGAAGTAATCATTACTTTAACAGGCGATAATCCGGGAGGCTATCTGCGTGAGGTAGTACCTATTGCTAACATCGTAACCATGCACCAGCACCACTCATTTGTGGAGTTGCCTGACATAGAAGCCGACAGAAAAACAAAAGCTTTTACTCCCAGAGAGTTTGATCCACGCATTGGGTATGGCGGCATAGAATACTTTGATTATGCCACGCCTATTAGCGAGCCTATCATGAAACGATATATCTCTCGCCATCGGCTACAAAAGAAAGACCCGACTTCCATTCTGAGCGAACCTGTAAAACCGATTATCTATTACATGGATCCGGGTGCGCCTGAACCCATACGCTCGGCATTGATGGAGGGTGGTGCCTGGTGGAATCAGGCTTATGAAGCGGCCGGATACAAAGATGCTTTTCAGGTAAAACTACTCCCAGCTGATGCCGACCCAATGGATGTTCGCTACAACCTTATTCAATGGGTGCATCGCAGTACACGTGGCTGGTCTTATGGCGCCAGTATTATAGACCCTCGTACCGGAGAAATACTAAAAGGTAAAGTAACTTTGGGGTCATTGCGTGTTCGTCAGGACTTCCTGATTGCGCAGGGTTTCATCGGCAATTATGAAACTGATACTTCAAAAGTCGGTGAAATCAACCAAATGGCCTTAGACAGATTGAAACAGCTATCTGCTCATGAAATCGGACATACGCTGGGGTTGCCGCATAACTATATTTCAAGTATTAATGGCCGTGCTTCAGTAATGGACTATCCGCATCCGCTTATCAGCTATGCCAATGGTAAGTTCGACCTTTCCCGTGCGTACGCAATGGGCATTGGTGAGTACGATAAAGCCTCTATTATCTGGGGTTATCAGGATTTCCCTGATCATGTAAACGAGAAAGCAGAGTTAGAGAAAATTGTACAGAATACACTTAGAAAAGGATTACGCTTTTTAACCGACCAGGATGCCCGTCCTGAAGGCTCGGTGAGTCCGTCGGCGCACTTGTGGGACAATGGCGGCGATGCTGTTACAGAATTAAAAAGAGTAACAGAACTGCGTAAAATTGCTTTGAGAGAGTTTACTGACAACAAAATCAGAGTTAATACACCTATGTCATCTGTAGAAGAAGTATTGGTGCCGATATATATGTTTCACCGCTATCAGACCGAATCGGCGGCTAAGGTATTAGGTGGTGCCGATTATAATTTTGCCTTGCGTGGTGACGGACAGGTTATTTATGACCCTGTACCTGCCGCTAAACAGCGTGAAGCCTTCAATGCGTTAATGCAAACCCTCACACCGGAGTTTTTAGCCGTGCCAGACCATATTCTGAAAATGATTCCGCCAAGGGCATTCCGTTACCAGGCTAATCCAAGAGAAGTTTTTAAACGTCATACAGGTTTGGGATTTGACCCATTGGCTCCGGCAGAAGCATCGGCAGCTTTTACGCTACGACTGATGCTGAACCCTGAACGTAGTGCCAGATTAGTGAGCCAGAAAGTGATGAAACCTGATTTGCCGACTCTGGCAGAAATTTCAAGCCTGATGGTGCAAAAATTGTGGAAAAAGCCGGAAATGTTTAAAAATAACAGTTATTATGCACAAATAGACCGGATGGTAGCCATGTTGTTTTTAGACCAGTTGATGAGTCTGGCAAATAACAAAGATGCCGCTATGGAAGCCCGTGCCAATGCTTATGGTGCTATTGACGATATACAGGATTGGCTGAAAAGCAATACCGTTGACGGTGCAGGCTTTGCTCGTCTGGCATTATTGAAAATCAAACAATTTGAAGAAAACCCTGATATTACTATCCCGACTAATGCTTTAGCTGCCCCTGATGGTGCCCCAATCGACCCGGGCTATGAGTGGTTGAATGAGGATTGTGAGTGGAAGTGAGAAACCGCCCCTAACCCCTAAAGGGGAATTTTAATTCTGCAATAGATTTAATAAATCTATTGCAGAACTATTTATTTAGGGAGTATAAGAAATTTTAATTGACCTAATTGAGATTGAAAATTTTCGGGTATAATTGTGAAATTTTTTAGACTAAAAAAGAAACTTCAATCATGCTAAAAATATCATTACTCATTATCCTTTTATTGCTTTGTTTTCCGGCATTAACGCAGAAAACAAAAAAAGAAACCATGTTGCGGGCTCACAAACTGCTTGAAAAAGACAATTGGAAAGAGGCTGAAAAATTGGTCATGGAATATGCAGAAAATGGCGATGCAGAAGCACAATATTTAATGACGAAGCTTATAGGAATTAAGATAATTGACTTAAATGGAAAGAGATATGATGAAGGAGTCGTACAAGCAAAGAATTGGCTTGGAAAAGCTAATAACCATGATTGGCTATTGACTAAAAACCCTTCGGATGAAGACTCCATTAGAACTCAATATGTTGCTATTTCTCACAACCCTGATTATACTTCAACTGGAAATCTTGCACCAGAGGGCTCACTTATATTTAAGGAAGAAAAACGAATAGGAATCATCAGAAAAGCCGCGGAGAAAAACATTTTAGATGCCCAATTAATGTATTCAACAGGGTTACTATTAAGAGGAGACTCCTTAGAAGGTATTAAATGGTTGAATATGGCCGCCGATAATAAACATAGTGAGGCCCTTTATCAATTAGGAGCACTATATAGTAAGGGAAAGTGGTTAAAAAAAGATATTAGTAAGGCGCTTGATTGCTTTTCTAAATCCTTGGAAACTGGCTGGGGAAAGGCGGCCTGGAGTTTAGGTTATTTTTATTATGAGGGAAAAGAAGTTGAACGAGACTTAGATAAAGCAATTTACTATTTTGATAAAGCCTATCTCTTATCGGAAAAATACAACCATACTAAAAATTCTTCATTATTTCGTTTGGGGGCTATTTACGTTGAAAAAAAAGCATATCAGAAAGCTATTAGTATGTATCAATTAGTGGATGATTATTCTAATGATATTGGAGAGGCAAGGTTCAGAATGGGTGAAATTTATGCAACTTTAAAACAATATAATAAAGCGGTTTATTGGCTGAGTAAGTCTAATTACAAAGATGCAAACCGTAAACTAAAAGAAATAAGGAATAGATAAAAGATAGATTGTTGGTTGTTAAGCAACAGATAAACAATATTCTAATTAATAAATAACCTCCCCCATGAAATAAGAAATCGAAAAACACGAAATACCTTATGAAAGAGTCATAGTTATCAGTTTACAGATTTGAAAGAGTGTAGGATTTTAATTAAATAAACTTCCTCTGCAATAGATTTACACAAATCTATTGCAGAAATTACTACATATAAAACAACCATAATGAAAGCTCTTCTGATTATATCAATAGTCAATTTTGTAATTGCTTGTGGTGGTACAGATAAGCCCAGTTATGTTCAAAATAAAGATACATTAGCCATAGCAAGAAAAGACACAGTAAAGATTATTGACTCTTTAAGAAGTGGATTGTCTGAGAAAGAAAACACCATAACTGTTTCTTATGCTGCCATAGCATGTGGTTGTCCACAATGGTTTGAAACAAAATTTAAGGATATAGCATTTTTAGAAGGTGTTGGAAAGTTCTATGTAGAGCCGATAAGTAAAGATTTAATTGATGCGAATACTATATGGGATGGCGAGCATCTTCCTCTTACCATTAAAGTCACCGGAAGATTTTCTAAAGAAAAAGGAATACCACGCAATCGTTTTACTAAAGAAATACCTGAAGAAGCCCAAGTTTTTTGGTATGATAAAATTAAGGTTATTTCACCTGAGTAAGCATGGAAAATAACTACCAGTCATTATTTGAATTGGATAATTCCCTGAAGCTTGCTACTAGTGAACCTACGCCCTTAGTACAGAATCATAATGCCTTACTAATAAAGAAATTGAAAGACTTGCGATTCATGATTGGTCAAAAAACAGGTTTGGCATACTTAGTACCAATGGCTATTCAGGTTTTGCAAGAGAATATTTTTGCAGAAGGAGATTTTTATGAAGGAGACTTGTTGCAAAATGTTTTATCAATTGATAAAGTTTTCTGGACAAAGAATAATGACCTTTATTTAAGGCTTAAAGAAATTATACAACAGGATTTTGATATGAATAAGATTGAGACTACTGATGAAATAAAAGCTATGCTTCAATCTTTAGCTGATAATTTCTGAAATTAAGTTTTCCTCTGAAATAGATTTACAAAAACCTATTGCAGGCCTATAAATTTATTAATTTTGATAATACTTTGACGTACTTTCCATAAACGCTTAAAATCAATAAATCCAGCATGAAAATCCTTGCAAAAACGCTATTACTGATTGCAGTTGCTCTCACAATTTTAAATTGCACGCCTCAAAAACAACAAGTATTTAAACCCGGTGAGGTTTACAAATCAAAGGGCTTAGTGATTAACCAGATTGCCGAAAACTCCTTTCAGCATACCTCATTTAAACAAACCAACGATTTTGGATACGTGCCTTGTAATGGCCTTGTGGTGAGAAATGGGAATGAAACCATTATTTTTGACACACCTACTAACGATAAAAGCTCAGAAGAGTTAATCAAATGGGTTCAGGACTCACTTCATTGTCAGATAAATGCCATTATTCCCACCCATTTTCACGATGATTGTTTGGGCGGGCTGAAAGCGTTTCACGAACATTCGATTCCATCTTTTGCTAATTTTACAACCATAGAACTGGCCACGCAGAATAAATATACCGTTCCCGGAAACAGTTTTAAGGATTCACTTAAACTGAAAGTAGGCGAAGAATATATTACTGCTAAGTTTTTCGGAGAAGGGCATACCAAAGATAATGTAGTAGGGTATTTTCCGGGCGACCATATTCTATTTGGTGGTTGTTTAATTAAAGAATTAGAGGCCGGAAAAGGTTATTTGGGCGATGCAAATGTGGCAGAATGGTCTAATACAGTTGGAAAAGTTAAAAAGGCCTACCCCGATGTAAAAATTGTTGTTCCGGGACATGGAAACTATGGAAGTGGAAAATTATTGGATTTTACTATTAATTTATTCAAGACCAGGTAGAGGAAATTTTGTACCTACTACAGCCTTTATGTGAATATTCTTTAACATTCCACCGGAAGAAAAAATTGTTTGTATAACGATTTATTAATCGTTTCGCTTCGCACATCGGTAATCAGAAATTACACGTTGCATGGGCTAAACAACGATTTAAAAAATCGTTATACAAATGAAAACAACTACCTCAATTCGCAGGCGTATCATACAATTCTACATTCGCAATCAAAGGTTTGGCTAATGTGCCTTGAATAGCTACACGCACTTCCTTGCTATTTGTTCTCGGGAAATACACAATGCGTTTGTTGCCGATGGTAGTAGCTGTGGCAACAGTTTTCCACTCATTGTTTTCTTTTACCTGTACTGCAAAATCACTTACTCTTTGCCCGTAACGAATATCTTCCTGCACCACCAGACAATTAAAATTGTGTGCTTTGTTCATTTTAATATCCACACTGTTTTCGCCCACAGTTTTCGTGAAAGTACCCTTGGTTAAAAGATTTTTCTTAAAATATTCATCACGCATTTTCTTGAATTCCACCAACGATTTTTCGTCGTTTTCATGTACCAGTCCACGACCATCTACCGGAAGATTCAATAATAAATTAGCCCCTCTGCCCACTGATTTATTCCAGATGTCCATCAATGCTTCAGGCGTTTTTACTTTGTCGTCCTCGTTTTTGTGATAAAACCAGCCCGGACGAATAGACACATCACATTCTGCCGGAATCCAGTGGGTGCCATTCGCATCGCCTACATTCAGGTGTTTGGGTTTATCATAGGCAGGAAACAACTGTGCCCCGTTAATAGTACTCCAGCAAGTTTCTCCGGCAAATCCTCTTTCATTACCCACCCAACGAATATCAGGGCCTGCATCACTGAAAATAAGGGCATGTGGTTGGTAGGTTTTCACGGTTTTATTAAACAACGGAAAATCATATACCTGTTTTTTGCCATTAGGGCCTTCGCCATTGGCACCGTCAAACCATACTTCAAATAAATCGCCGTATTGGGTAGTGATTTCTTTCAGCATATTTACATATACCTGATTGTATTCTAGTGTGCCGTAGGTAGGGTGGTTTCTGTCCCACGGAGAGATATAGATGCCCATTTTTAGCCCATATTCTTTACATGCGGCTGATAATTCTTTCAGTACATCGCCCTTCCCATCTTTCCATTTCGATTCTCTTACGGTATGGGTTGAATATTTGCTTGGATAGAGCGCAAAACCATCGTGGTGTTTGGCGGTAATAATAATGCCTTTCATGCCTGCAGCTTTGGCAACCCTTGCCCATTGACGGCAATCTAATTGTGTGGGATTAAATACTTCTTCCTTTTCTGTACCATCGCCCCATTCTTTATCAGTAAAGGAATTCGGCCCGAAATGCACAAAAGCATAGTATTCCATCTTATGCCATTTGAGTTGGTCAGCAGAGGGTGTGGCACCATAAGGCTTAGGGGTTTGAGCCATTGAAATGCCTGCAAGCAAGCATAAAAAGAGGATTTTTCTCATGAGTGTTTTGTAGTAGAGTGTGTTGACCGATGGGTATCGGCTATTTTTTGTAGGGTCAAAATTAGTGAATTTGCATTTGTTTAATAGTATTTTTATGGGAGGAAATGTTTTGCGAAAATCTATTTCAGGAAAAATCACTTTCCTAATGGTTAAGCCCCTTGCCCTCAGCGTCTCATTGATTAATTCTTTCCTCAGTGAATGGGAGACTGAGAGAACAAAAGTTATGGACACATATAATCCAGAAATAAGTTTACACGAACCTGTTTTAAGACTTTGCAATATTAACTTATATTGCAATCCATAATACTTTAACTCAATAAGTTTATATGTCAACACGAAGACTTTTTATGAAGCAGGCTTTATTAAGTACAGGTGCATTGGTAATGAATATCCCCGTGTTTGCCGCAGCCAGAGAGGCAGGGTTAAAATTATCGCTGGCTCAATGGTCGTTCCACAGAATGCTTCAGTCAGGCAAACTGGATCATCTGGATTTTGCTGCCAAAGCCAAAAATGAATTTGGTATTGATGCCGTAGAGTATGTAAATGGATTCTTTGGTGGTAAAACCATGAATTTTAAAGAAGCTGCAAAAAACCAGAATTACCTGAATGAAGTGTTGAAGCGAAGCAAAGATGCTGGCGTATTTAATCACCTGATTATGGTTGATGAAGAAGGGTCGTTGGCATTGCCCAATGATAAAGAAAGATTGCAGGCTGTGGACAACCATAAGAAATGGATAGAAGCCGCCAGATTTTTAGGTTGCCTGACCGTGCGTGTGAACCTGCATGGAGACGGAGAGACGAATGCCAAAAAGACGGCCTCCATAGATTCGCTTGCAAGATTGGGAGAATTTGCCAGCACGATGAATATAAATGTGGTTGTTGAAAATCATGGGAGTGATTCATCAAAGGGTTTCTGGGTGGCTGAAGTAATGAAGCAGGTAAATAAACCGAATGTAGGTACGCTTCCTGATTTTGGTAATTTCTGTATTTCACATCCGTGGGGAACCACACAAGAAGGTTGTCAGGAGGAATATGACCGCTATAAAGGTTTGGGTGAATTACTGCCATTTGCCAAAGGCGTGAGCGCAAAAACCTATGACTTTGATGCTAAAGGAGAACAACCCATCATGGACTACAAAAGATTAATAGACATCGTAAAAAAATCAGGCTTTAAAGGGTATATCGGGATAGAGTTTGAAGGAGTTAAAGGCGATGAAGAAGAGGGCGTACGTAAAACAATTGCCTTGCTTGAGCGGTATTTGTGAGAATAAATGTCTGGACTCACAATGTGTACCCCAACAGCCGATGAATGGTTATTTAACCATCAGAAAAAATGAAAAACATAATTACTGTTCTATACTTAGCAATTGCTTTATGCATATCTTCATGTAATACTCAAGATAATAATAACTTGATACTTGATGCATCTTTGCCTGGGCGTGGACCTACCTATAATGTTTTTGAAAAGAATAAAGATGGTTTGATTCTGCCTAAATACAATTTCATTGACTACCACTATAAAAGTTTAAATGATAGCATGAAGGCTTATTACTATCATACTGACCAACTGTATTTGAAATCATTTTTGGCATTTCCGGAAAAATATGCTAAAAACACCTTTATTTCTTTTTCAGACGATACTATTTCAATTAGTCAAAAACTAAAAATCAGCATATATAATAATGATGATATTTACCGCCTATTTTACAAAAATTATCATATCATTACTAAGGAAGTAACAGGACGTGTCAGTTTATATTATGTGCCTGTAAATAAAACTGGGATGAATAGCATAAAAATTAAACAAAAATCAACAAATAGGGATATTGTATTTAACTTTTGGGTAATTGAAGAAAATAGACTCAAAAAAGACAGTGTTTTATTTTATAACATAACATCTGTTGATTCGATTGGTAATGAAAATATAAGAAAAATATTATACCCGGATTAATGTTCTTAGTTCGACTTGTCATACAAAAAAAATACTATTATCTGTTTCAGAAGTAGATGACATTTATACATAAAAGCCAATCAAAGACTTTCCTGAAACATACTTATTCTGACAGAATCTAAAACTCAAACCTATATGAAAAAACTAAATACATTCTTTGCAGGACTAATGTTACTCCTGCTCTCGCTACAGGTTAATGCCCAGACAAAAAAAGGAGTTGATTATTTTGAGGGAAAATGGAAAATAGCCATACCCGGAACACCCTTGGGAGATTTAAAGCGGTTAATCATTCTTGAGAAAAAAGATAATGGCTTATCGGGCGTTGTGAAAGATGACGCAACCGGAAAAGAAATCGCCAAAATTTCAAAAGTGGAAGTAAAAGACAACGAAATAACCATTTATTACAATGCAAATGATGTAGATGCGGTGTTGCTTCTAACCAGAAAAGACGATGAACACGTGGCAGGAAACTTACTGGAAGCCTATACTGTGGAAGGGATTCGGGTGAAAGAGTAAGTTTTGGACTAATTTATCTGCAACTACATTTCAACAATAACGATAAAATCCTTCTGAATTTTGACGATTTACGTAGCGACGATTTGAAAAATCGTCATACATATTTTATGTTTCCTCGTGCGTAAGCCAAACAAAGATTCTAACTCCCCAAACCTCACTTTTTGCCATTTGGCAAAAAGTTTTATTTTTTAATGTAGCACCTTTGTCCCATAATTAGTTAATTCAAAAAATTAAAAATATGGGAAAGACAGTTTTAGTTACAGGCGCATCGTCAGGAATCGGTAAAGCAACTGCTATATATCTGGCACAGAATGGATACAATGTATATGGTGCGGCTCGCAGAGTAGAAAAAATGCAAGACCTAAAAACATACGGCATTCATCCGATTGCTTTAGATGTTACCAAAGAAGAAAGCATGGTAGCGTGTGTTGAACAGATGCTGAAAGAAGCAGGAAGTATAGATATTCTCATTAATAATGCCGGGTCAGGCTATTATGGCGCTTTGGAAGATATGCCGATGGCTGACGCAAAATACCAGATAGAAGTAAACGTTTTTGGCGTGGCCCGACTGATACAACTGGTGTTACCGACTATGCGAAAGAATAACTATGGGAAAATCGTCAATATTTCATCGGTTGGCGGTAAGGTAACCTTGCCAATGGGGGCGTGGTATCATGCCAGTAAATTTGCCATTGAGGGTTTAAGTGATGCCCTTCGGAAAGAAGTAAAGCCATTCGGTGTGGACGTAATTGTAATTGAACCGGGCGGTACAAAATCAGAAATGACAGCTTTAGGCGACGAATATATGACAGGGGTTTCAGGCAATACCGTTTACAGTTCTTTGGCAAAGGGAGTGAGTAAAATGTATGCAACTATGCAAAAGGATGCTGCCGACCCGATTGTGATTGCTAAATTGATTAAACAAGGAATTGAAGCCACGCATCCGAAAACAAGATATGCAGGTGCTGCAGGCGCAAAACTGATATTGTTTCTCAGAAAAATTTTATCAGATAAATTATTTGACAGGCTCATTATGAGTCAGATGAAATAATCATTTTATGGAAATACTGATTAACTATTTATTACAATTCGCCCATCTGAACCAACAGCAGATTGATTTAATTAAAAGCAAGGCTGTGGTAAAGGAACTCAAAAAAGACGAATATTTTCATGAAGCGGGAAGAATACCTCGTGAGGTGATTTTTCTGACAGAGGGAATTATGCGGGTTTGTTATTATAACAACAAAGGCGATGAGATTACGAAGTACTTTATAGATGAAAACAATTTTGTGGCAGATATTAATAGCTATAATCAGGAAATTCCTTCTACTGAATATATACAAGCCATAACACCTTGTACCTATCTGGTACTATCTAAAAGTGCCATGAAAGACCTGTCGATGACGATTATTGAATGGGACGCCATTGTTGCCAAAATAACAGCCAAAGGGCTGGCAGATAAGGTAAATAAAATTAGTCCGATGATGGCTGAAGATGCCACCGAGCGATATCTGTCTTTTCTTGAAAAATTCCCTAAACTGGCTAACCGCATTCCGCTTTCATATTTAGCTTCCTATCTGGGTATTACACAGTCTTCATTGAGTAGGATAAGAAAGAATATTAGGTGAAAGACCTTGGGCTGGTACTGTTTTCCCACCATAAGAAGTTATCTGAAATAATGAGTTCATTCTTCTCAAAATGAAGAGTTGTCTTCATTGGGATTGTCCTATATTGTAAGTTATATTTATCTGCGAGTTGTCGTATTTCAGGTGTATCATCATAGGTCAACATAAATTTTCCTTTGAGCTTTGAAGTTAATTCAAAAAGTTTTTCATGGTTAATGTCGAAATAAGTATAAAGTCGTTTTCCTGCAATTGTATATGGAGGATCAATAAAGAAATAGGCACTTTCATTGCTTAGATTCTGTTCTAAAACATTAAATGCATCGCCAGTTATAAATTTAATTTTATCTTTTACGAAATTGATGGAAAGTATTCTGTCGCGCAAAGTTTTCGGATACCAACGTGAAGATAATCCCTTCCCATTCTCGCCATTCTTAATCATTCCCGAACCTTTCGCAATAATACCACCATGAAAAACCCTGTTTTTTAAAATAGTACAAAATGCAATGTCCTGAAGCTCTTTGTTTGGGTTTTCTAATTCAGCTTTTACATTTGCATGAGTCAAGTCGTAGGAGTAAATTTTATCCGCCAACCATTGGTTTTTTCCATTAAATATAACTTCCCAGACTGCTGCAATTTCTTCGTCCATCTCAACCATTATAATTTGTTTAGCCAATTTCTCAAATGCCGCTGTTAAACTAACAATACCACCACCTGCAAAAGGTTCAATTAATTCATTTGCTATTTTTTTTTCTTGTTTTAGCCATTTCCTCACAGTTGGGATTAGCCATGTCTTGCCACCTGGATACCGGAATGGACTGCGTTGCGGTACTGATGCAACGTTGCTAATAGATTGTCCATTTGTTTGTTCGCTAATATCGAACATAGTCATTTGGTTCTTCATTCTACAACTATGTTTTCAAGGTTATAGATATCAGAAGCACTTGTTCTTTTGGCATCAAGTTTCTTCTGCAATAGTTCTGTAAAATAGCTAATAGATCCGGCTTCAAATTTTGCAATCTGCTCTAAAGCATTTGAGAATTTTGTATAAACAATTCTCTGAAGTTTAAGAGAAAGTATTCTTGTTTTATTGTCAGGAATAAGCTCGTAAAGAAAGAAGGCAAAATCTGATTCTGTCTTTTCAACCTCTGGAAGTGCGGGTAAGGTGTAATAAAAGCTTGTCTGCAATGCAACAACTTGCTTTTATTCCATTGATTCAAGATTGACCCTTTAGCAATTATTTGCGGAATAAGTCTTTTCCTGGACGAAGATAGATAGTCAGGTTTTGGATATTTAAAAGCCTTTGTCCAAGTAAAATCTGATACAGGGTTTTCTAAATAAGTAGTAAAAGGACCCATTAAATTTCCTGAAATGTATACTGCCTGAACTTCAAGAGAACCAAAATCTACAACTTGACCTTTTTCATCATAAGAAACTAAAACATAGTCAATATTTCCTGCTGATTTACCATGTTTGTCTTTCAATTTCACTTCGCCTACATGTGTCCAGGTAGCTTTATCTCCAAAGATAAAGTTTGCAGCATTGCTAATAATTATCCAGTCTTCCCTGAATCGTATTGGACAAATGATTACTTGTTTTCCTTTATGTTTTAGACTACAAACGCCCAAAGGAAACTCTATGCTATTTTTAGTGCAGTTTGAAACGATATTATTAAATGGGCATAACTTATTATCCCTATACCGCATTGCTCTATCGCTTTCATTGTCAATAGGAAAGCCAAAAACTTCGCCTAAAGGATGTAAATCTTTTTTGTCTAAACTCATTGTTAAAAATAATATATATTACTCATCTTTAGGCCTTTCAAATAATAATTGTTGAGGGTTAGTTAGCAACAATCATTTATTAATAATATCCTGAATCTAAATACTATTTAACCTAATTGATAAAAAATACCTACACAAAAGATTAGATATTATTTTTTAGGCTGTTGAATTTCAGTAAATTATTGTATTGTTTAGGTATAAGACATGCAAATTTACCCAAATCTCTTATTCTCACACAAAAAATATTTCAATTTACAAACTATATTCATTCGCCATTTGCAAATATTCAACAAATCCGCTAAACAATTGATTATCAACTAACAATTGATTAGTTTTGGGCCTGATAATTATAGCCCTCTAACCCGAAACTGCAATGCCCATCAGAATCCTCATTGTAGACGACCACCAGATTCTATTGGATAGCCTGTCTTTATTGATTTCATCTATCCCGAATATGGATGTAGTAGGTACCTTGTACGACAGCCGGAAAGTACCGGATTTCCTGGAAAATCATGAAATAGATATACTGGTAAGTGATATGAATATGCCCTATCTGACAGGCATTGACCTTACCCTGAAATTGCGAAATCAATATCCGAATCTGAAAATTCTGATGCTGACTGTAAACGATGAGGCCGAGAATATCCGTCATGCGTTTCAGGCAGGTATATCAGGCTATGTTACCAAAAAAGCCAATCGTGCTGAGTTAGAACGGGCACTTACGACTATCAGCAAAGGCGAAAAATATTTTAGTGAAGCCGTATTGAAAGAATTGCTGACACCTGTCTCGTTTAATGCAGGTCCGATAGAAGAAATTCAGCCGGAACCTAAAGCTTTGACTTTACGGGAATTAGAGATTGTAAAACTGATTGCGCAGGAATTGTCTTCGTCTCAGATTGCTGACCGATTGTTTATCAGTGTGGGTACAGTAGAAAATCACCGCCACAATATTCTGCAGAAACTGGCTGTAAAGAATACCATCGGTATTATTAAATATGCTATTAAGTACCGTTTGATTTAAGAACCTTTTTCTTACAGTGTTACATCTACCTGTACATTGGTGCCGTGGGTACTTTGTCGGGTTATCTGTACCCTGCCGTTCAGGTTATCTACTCTTGAGCGTACATTCCGCAAGCCAACGCCATTTATATGCTGGTCTAAATCTATCCCTTTGCCGTTGTCTGATACCGTCAGCGAAATTCTATCGTCTTGCTGTGTAAGGCTTACCCAGGCCTGTGTGGCTTGTGCGTGTTTCAGAATATTGTTAATCAACTCTAAAGCAATGTTGTAAAGTTCGTGTTCTAACTGGGGTTCAAGCCTTTGCGTAACGCCTTCGGTCAGAAAATGAAAATGAATGTGTCGGTTGCTGATATTGTTCAGTAATTTTTGCAGAGCTACCGGTAAACCTTGTGTTTCGAGTTCGGCAGGTAGCAGGTTGTGTGCAATCAGGCGTACATCCATGTAAATATCGTCTAATACCTGTACAAAGTCTGACAAGACTTTCTGGTCGTATGCGCTGTATTTAGAAGTATCTAACGCTTCAAAACGCCATTTCAAGGCTACTATTTTGGTGTTCAGGTTGTCGTGCAGTTCAGAAGCTACCCGTTTGCGCTCAAGTGTTTGCCCCTTAAACATGGCTCCTGAAATTTCGTCGTTTTTGGCTTTTAGTTCTTCATTTTTGGTTTTCAACTGTCTGTTGTTTGAGAAAACATAAGCTACCAGCCCCAACCCAATCAACAGGCTGACAAGCAAGGTGTTTCTAATCCATTCATCACGTTCGTTGGCACGTTTCAGATTCTCGTTTTCAAGGGTTTTTATCTGGTTTTTCTGCTTTTCGTCTTCATATTTTACCTGCCATTCCCCAAAATTCTGATTCAGTTTTTTGGCTTCTGCTTCCTCTTCATACTCCTTTACTTTTTCCAGATAAATAAACGCTTTGGCGGGTTGGTTAAGTGCTTTGTAGGTCTGATAGAGCGTTTTGTTCAGGGCATTGTTATAATAAGGGAAATTCAGGAAATTGGCATTCTTCTCGCCAAGTAAAGAGAGTTGCAGGGCATTCTGATAGTCTTTCTTTTCTAAATAATAGCGTCCGGCAAAGGCACCTATCTGGCTCAATACATATTTCGCTTCGTTAAGGTTTTTGTTTTGCTGGCATACGGCAATTATCTCGTCGAGCATAGCCCGGCCTTGTTTTTCTTTGCCCATATTCAGCAGGCTCAGGCTTTGCCCCAATTTGCTGATATAGTAATAATCAAACCATTGCCTGCGGTTTTTCTTTTCTATCAGTTGTATCACTTCTCCGGCATTGCGGTAACATTCCTCGTAGTCTTTTAAAACAAAAATGTAGTAGCCTGCCAGTGTAATCTGAATATTGGCCCATACTGCTGTATCTTTCTTTACCTGTGGCAAGGCCAGCGCATCTTTAATGTATTGCAGATACCGTTGCTGGGCATCTCTCGGAATTTCGTTTTCAATGATATTCCAACTGATAAGCGGAATAAATTTGTTGTTGACTTTAAGGTAATTCCTGTAGTCTTTCTGTTCCTTAAACATGAGCATGGCCCGCTCTAACTCATAAAAAGCTGAATACAATTCGTTGGCGAACAGGTGCATAGTGCCACTCATATAAGCATAATGTGCCTGCGCTTTATTCCATTGGGTAGTTGCTAATAGCTGTTGAAAATGGCGTTTTGCCTCATTATATAGTGCTGTATCTCCTGCAGGTATTTCATAAACCATATCGCCAAGCGTCCTAATCATCAATGAGTCTCTTGCAATAGAAACCTTTTCTTTTTTCAGCGTTTCAAAAACGGTTCTGAGCGAATCAAGGGTTTTATCAGGCGTTTGTGCTGATAAAACCTGAGATGTGAAGCAGAATAGTAAAAAGAGAAAAACGCTCTTCATAAGGCAAAGGGTTTAATTCTACAGGATTTAGCAAAAAGAGTTTTTATGTTAGGTAATTCTCTCAAAAGATACAATCAGAGAGCCATTATTTCCAAGCGTTTGGCACAAAATGTAGGGAAACCTATATTACTTCTATAGTGAAATACAGGGTTTCCTGTAGGTGAAATGTAGAGGTTTATAGATTTACTGGTATTGCCCTAAGACAGAACTTTGTAGTAAGTCATAGTATGCAAACGGCTCATTCCTTGTACAATGTCTCCAAATAATTATTTATTTCAATTATCCTTCTGAGCTATAGGTTTCCCTACATAAAAAAAATGTAGGGAAACCTACCCCCAAAATGTAGGCGTTTGCAGATTTACAGGCGTTGGTATTCGCTCTAATTTTGTATCGTTCAAAAAGCATAGCGATTAAACTAATACCCAATCAAATTTATGAAACGCCAGCACACCCCCCCAACTGAAGCTACCGATGATGATGGATTCTGGACAATACTTTATGATATTATTCAAAAACACCCGATGATTTTTACATTGTTGTTCCTGATACCATTGATTGCCTTGTTGATTTCAATGGCCTTCAAATGGCATTATGTGTTCAGCGATTCGATGCACTACCTGTCAGACTACTCAGTAGTAAATGGTAAATGGAATGATACAAGCGTTTATTTCAGTCCGGGTATTGACCGCTATATCAGAGAGCTCGACATCGCAGGTTTGATGGGTGGTATTGTAGGTATTTTCATTGGTTTGTATGTAGCAGTATCTACCGAGAAAATCAACCGCCAGAAAGAGCGTACCAATCAGCAGGACATGGAGCGCATTAAAACCCAAACAAGCCTGCTGGTACAGGCTACGCAATCATTAAACACGCTGATGATTGATGTAAGCGGCAAGGTAAACGAAAAGGTACAGTTGATGGAAGGCACTACCGAACTACTAGACGGTATTTCAAAAGTGATAGAATCTTCCAAAAATCAGGGTAACAACTTATTAGTTTTGTCGAATACTGCACGTATTGAAGGCATCTCACCTTATAGAATGGAGTACGTAGCGAAACATGCCGGATTGAAACCACATGAACTGAAAAACGCTACCCAGTTTGACTATGCCCGTAAAGCAGAAGCCTTGCAACGAGATGCCACCGATATAGAAAATAAACTGAAAGAAGTATCTATCTATCTGCAAAACATGGGTAGCGATGCAAAGGTAGATTATGTAACCCTTAATGACCAGAGTGAAGGCGCTACTCATGCGTTTCTGAAATATTTAGGCAAGGTTTTCAACGAGCATGTAGTGGTGGAAACCTACCGTAGCGGAAGCAATGCCTTATTGAGTAACTTAGACAGTGTACCGCACCATAACCGCTTTCTGGTACCAAGCAATACGACTGATGTAGATAATCCGCAGGCATATCTGGTACGTCAATTATACGACCAACAGGTACAGGCGATTAAGGAAATGCAGGAATTAGGTATCAAAGTTACCAAAATTAATAAAACCTTGCCGATTCAGTTGTTTATCTCCGCTCCTTTAGAAAATAAACCGGGTATTTATAAAGGCTTGTGTGTGTGTATTTTAGGTAGTGGCTCAAGTACCAGCGGCAGAGCCTCAAAACTAACAGCCTTCCTGACTGATGACCCACATATTGTCGCATCTATGACAGAGCTATTCTATGATTATGAGAATGATGCACAGATGAATACGAAAGAGTTTATCCGGCCATTGGTGTAGGGGATATAATGAAAACGACGTTCCGTAGAGACGTATTGCAATACGTCTCCAAGGGTCTATCCAATTCCATAAATAACTTACGAGGAATGTATCGAAAAAATAGATGATTAATCTGATATAGACAGACCCATGAGACGTATTGCAATACGTCTCTACGAAAAAAAAATACTCAATGAACACCATCCATATATTAAAAAAATTATTCCCTTTTATCAGAAAATACCGAGGTAGTCTGATACTGGCATTGGTGCTGACGACCGTTGGTGCATTGCTCTCGCAGGTAACACCACTGGTGATGGAGTACTCGGTAAACACGGTGCAAGGGATGCTTGACAAGCCCGTCGATAAACAACGTATATATATAATAGTAGGTACGCTTGTGGCCATCTTATTAGGGAAAGAAATACTGAGTTTATTAGTGGCTTTAGGACAGAAATTTCTGAGCGACCGAATCCGTTTCCGTATGGCAGGTGACTTATACGATTATACCATTAACCGCATTACCTCTTATCATCTGAGCTTTTTTGCACTGTCGCAGAACCAGACGGGAAAACTCGAAAAAAGAATTGATAAGGGCATTGAGAGCCTGACCAAAACCGTGAAGAATATTTTTGTAGATATTCTGCCGATGCTCGCCAACGCTGCTTTTGCGCTGATGCTGATTTATAAAAAGAATGTATGGGTAGGTCTGGTTGCTACCATTATTCTGCCTTGCTATATTTATATCAGCCGTGAGCAGACACTCCGGCAGAAGAGTATCCGCCATAATATTCAGCATGTAAGAGAAGAAAAGGCTAACTCATTGTTCGGATTATTAGAGTCGATTTTTGTGGTGAAATCATTTGTAAGAGAACGCTACGAAACAGGCCGCCAGCAAGGCATTAACCTGAAACTGACCGAAAACGAAATCAAGCATCATCGCACCAATTATTTGTTTGACGGGCTTAAAAGCATAGCCGAGCAATTGGGGGTTGTGATGGTATTTACACTGACAATCTTCTTTGTATTGAACAAAGAAATGACCGTTGGAGCCATTCTGTTGCATATCATGCTGTTCAACAATGTATCTTCACCCGTGCGCCATCTGCACCGCATCTATGATGAATATACAGAGGCATTGACCTATTCGGAAGGTTTTTTTGATATGATAGAAAATGATAAATATCTGTCGAAAAAAGGAGGTATTCGTTCTAACAATCTACAGGGAAATTTCAGTTTTCAGCACGTAGATTTTGTGTATCCTAATGGAAAACAAGCCTTGAAAGATGTAAGGTTTGAACTGAAAAATGGCAAAACAACTGCTTTGGTAGGATTGTCGGGTGCAGGTAAAAGTTCAGCCATGAATCTTCTGGCAGGGTTCTATGACCCAACGCAGGGAAGCATCTTATTAGACGGCAAACCCTTAGCCGATTATGATACCGACTTTGTGCGTGAAAACATTGGCCTGGTGATGCAGAAAAACCATATATTCTCGGGTACTATCGAAGAGAATATCCGCTATGGTGAATTGAATGCTACCCGCGAGGCCATTGAAGAAGCCGCTAAAAAAGCCAGTCTGCACGACCAGATTTTAAGAATGCCCAATGGCTACGAAACACAGGCACGTGAACTCTCAGGCGGACAGCAACAGCGCATTGCCATTGCCCGATTGTTCCTCAAAAATCCGCCTATCATCTTTTTAGATGAGCCTACGGCAAGCCTTGATGCCATTACAACTGAGCAGATTAAAGAAAGTATTGACGCTGTAAAAAATAACCGTACCGTGTTGATTATCTCTCATAACATCAGCCAGATAATGGATGCCGACCATATCTATGTACTGAGCGAAGGCGAGATAGTAGGGCACGGCACCCATGAGTCGCTCTATAAAGAAGGCGGCTTGTATAGCCAGATTATTGACTCTAATGCAAGAACCCTTAACATTGGTCGCCTGGCGGCTACTGTGTTGGGGTAAAATACCTCACCCCGGCCCTCTCCTGAAAAAAGGAGCGGGAGATTTTAAGACCCTTGAACTAAATGCCCTTCTCCTTTTTCAGGAGAAGGGTTGGGATGAGGAAAAACATCAAAAAAATCTATTAAAATAACATTATTTAATATCTAACAAAGACCATGAGCACCACAGTACAAAATTTTGTCATTCGCCATATGGCGGGTGCAAAAGCCAACCAGATTGAAGAATTTGATTTTCAGAAACATAACGAGCTGTCATTAGGCAGAGCCAGCACCAGCGATGTGCAGTTTGACCCTGACCTTGATACTGTAGTAAGCCGTGAGCACGGCAAAATTGTGAAAGATTCAATTGACCCGCTTTCGTTTATGCTGATTGATAATAATAGCCGTAATGGCATTATGGTTAACAAAATCAAGGTAAAAGGTTCTACCAGACTATACCCCGGCGATGAAATTCAGTTGGGAAACAACGGCCCGATTTTCGTATTCGACCTTGACCCTCGTCCGCAGGAATTTATGCCACAAACCCGCATGGTGGACATCAGCAAACCAACAGCCGAGTTTATTCCGACAGAGGTAGCCAATACTGCTAACACAGGTAAAACAGGCATTGGTAAACAAACCTTTGAGCGTGTGATTACTCACGAACGCAAAAAATCGCAACGCATGTTGTGGACAGGATTAGCCGCTGCATTGGTATTGGTGAGTGCCGTGAGTTTTGTTGTCTGGAAAAACGGAAAAGATAAAAACGATGAAATGGCGGCACAAATGGGTAATGCCAGCAAACAATTAGATTCGTTAAAAAACTCAGTATCTATCAAACAACAGAAGGGAGAATCTTTATCGCCGGAAGAAATTGTAGCGGCCAATCAGGACAAAGTGGTAAAAATTGAGTTTGGCTGGCAGTTGTTTGACCCAAGTACTAGCGATGAAATCTGGCACGTGTATATTCCAATGAAAATGCAGGATGGTAGCGAGCGTTACATGGCAGCTTATATACAAAATTCTCAAGGACGCATTGAGCCTTATCTGAATACCAAAAGAAATGTAGCTATGGGTGTACCTATCGGTATGACAGGTGCTTCCGGCTCAGGCTTTGTAGTATCAGATGCAGGGTTTATCCTCACCAACCGCCATGTGGCCGCCTCATGGAATACAGGCTTCTCTTTTCCTGAATATGCCTTTCCGGGAGTGTTGTTAGATGCACAAGGCAAAGCTACCAATCAGATGATTTCGGCAGGAGATGTGTATGGTTGGGTGCCCTCTGAAACTTCTATGCTGGGCGGGCGGGCGCTTAATTCAAGAGTAGAAGGTCGTAATACTTATCTCAAAGTAACCTTTGCCAACAATGTATTGCGTCGTAATGCTACCGTAGAAGCTGTATCAGACAACCATGATGCTGCCATGATTAAAGTATCGATGCCGGGCAAACTGGCAAGCGTAGAGCTTCTGGATAATTACGACGATATAAAAGCCGGACAAGCCGTAACTGTAATGGGTTATCCGGGTGTAGCACCGGAGCAATACGTAGTGCGTAAATCAAGCGACCCATTCAAACCGAATATGGATTTCAACAGCGTACCGTCGCCTACTGTTACACCGGGGAATATCGGTCGCCTGATTAAAACTTCAACTGAGAAAAACAATCTATATAGCACCTTTGGCGACTCCTATCAACTCACTATCAACGCTACAGGTGGCGGTAACAGCGGCGGCCCGATGTTCGATGATAAAGGGCGTGTGATAGGCATTTACTACGCTGGCAAAAGCGATGCCCGTGGTACACAAATCTCCTTCGCCGTTCCGATTAAATACGGTATGGAATTGATGGGAAATACGAAGGTGCTTTAGAGAATTTAGTGATTTAGTGAATGAGTGATTTAATGATTAAAACGCTGGTGATTTAGCCGCCGCACGGTAAATGTTTTTAGTTAAGAATTAGCGAAGGAATAATTGTGGAATATAGACTGGGTGTCTCCGTGCATTTGTATGCATAGTAGCAACTCGATTACAGTGAATTATTTAATCACTAAATCATTCAATAAATCACTCAATTAATTTTTATCTCAACATGCAGGAACCATTTTTAAATAAGAATATCAGAGGATACATACTCACGCAATGGTTGGGTTCGGGTGGGATGGGAGAAGTATATCAGGCACAACATCAACACTCTCGTCAGACTGCTGCTGTAAAAGTACTGAATCGTATCGACCAGGTAGAGCGTTTCCGTAATGAAGCCTATGTGCAATCGTCGGTGAAGCACCCGAATATTGCCGCACTTTACGAGTATTCGGTCGAAAATGGCATCCCTTGCATTGTAATGGAGTATGTAGAGGGACTGACACTCGAAAGGCTCATAAAAAGACAGGGAGCATTGCCTGAAACCTTTGTCTGGAAAGTATTGGAACAAATGGCTGCCGCAGTAGCGCACCTGCATACCAATACCATTTTTCATCGGGATTTAAAACCTGCTAATATCAAAGTAACCAAAGAGAGTGTGGTAAAGCTGTTGGATTTTGGTATTGCCAAAGCCGCTTATACCCCCAAACTTACACAGGAGGGATATATTGTTGGTACATCGTACTACATGGCTCCTGAACAGTTTCAGGGCAAAGGGAATGTACAGTCAGACTGTTGGGCATTAGGTGTGATTCTCTACGAAATGCTGACCGGACAACTGCCTTTTGACGGCAAAACAGACACAGAAACCCGTATCAGAATTGAGCGTGGCGAGTACATGGCACCGAATCTGATTAATCCGCATATTTCAAAAAAGAGCAAGCGGCTGATAGAGAAATTGTTACAGCATAATCCTAAAAAACGCATGACCGCCGAAGCACTTTTAAGCGAATTGAGAGGTGAAACTGACCCGAATAATTTATTCAATAGGGTTAGTGACTGGGTGAGGAATGCGTTTTAGCATGGTAAACCTAATTACTGCGACTGACAGCGAATAGAATTCGCCGCCTAAGATAACAATGGAAATATCATCTTACATATGCGGACTTAAGCGACCGACGCCCGGTCCGCATCACGCTACTAAAACTATTCCTTTGTTTGCTTAGCCGCCGACTTCAGTCGGTGAGACCATAAGCAAGATACATTTAACATCAATCATTTAACCATCTATAAAGATGTTTTGGAAAAAATGGTTATCGGGAGGCGAGCCTAAGCCTACAGAAGAACACTCCATCAGAGAAGAAGACCTGAGGGCGGTGGTGGTAACCGATGTAGGGCGAGTACGCACCAACAATGAAGATGCGGCCCGGTTTGTACGTCCATCAAAAATTCTGATAAGAATACAAAAAGGTTTCTTAGCCCTTGTGGCTGATGGCATGGGTGGACACGCCGCCGGAGAGATAGCCTCGCAAATGGCTGTTGAAACCATTGCCAAAGCCTATTATCAGCAGGAAGATACGCCAGAATCAAGTTTGTTTGTGGCGTTTGCTAAAGCCAACAGAGCTATCTGGCAAACGGCTAATAAAAACGTGATGCAAAAAGGAATGGGTACAACATGCACGGCTGTTGCCATTTGCCAGAATAGGCTGTATATGGCACATGTAGGCGACAGTCGGCTGTACCTGTTTAAAGATGGCCAACTGATTCAGTTATCAACCGACCATACTTATGTGCAGGAACTCATTCAGCAGGGCGTTATTTCGGCAGAAGAGGCCGAAAAGCACCCCGACCGCAATATGTTGACCCGTGCTATGGGTACGCACAACAAAGTAGAAGTAGATGTACAGGCTATTTCGACGCTTTTTGAGAACAACGACCGGATTATGCTTTGTAGCGATGGACTCTACGACTATTTCAGCCTGGCAGAAATTGCTACTTTTCTAACGATTCCTGCGCTGAATGAAGCCGCACAACAAATGGTAGATGCGGCCAAGCAGAGAGGCGGACACGACAACATAACTGTGCTGCTGGTAGAGCGTGTAAACCCCGAAGAGTTTCAGCCTGCCAAACCCACCGAAAATATTGACATACCATGATAGGCCAGAAGATACAAAATTATAACGTAGAAGAACTACTGGGCGAAGGGGGCATGGGAACCGTCTATCGGGCTACTGATACCTTGTTACAACGTTCGGTGGCAGTTAAAATTCTGCACCCACATCTGGTGCGAGACACGACATTCTTTGAGCGTTTCCGCAATGAGGCCATCCTGTCAGCCAAGCTGAATCACTCCAATGTGGCTGTGTTGTATAACTTCCTCAGAGACCGCAACGACAACTTCATGGTAATGGAGTATATCGACGGCATGACCTTAGAGAAGTTGCTCAAGCAAAACGGAGGCTTACCCTTGGAGTCGGTGCTTAAAATCATGATGCAGACTTTAGATGGCTTGCATCACGCCCACGAAAAGGGTATTCTGCACCGTGATATAAAGCCTGCTAATCTTATGCTCACCCGTGACGGTATCGTGAAGCTCATGGACTTTGGGATTGCCCGTATGGTAGGCTCTCAAAGACTTACACGGGCAGATAGAATTGTAGGAACACTTGAATACATGGCTCCCGAACTATTAGATGGCAGCGAGCCAGGTGTACAATCAGACCTGTATGCCATTGGTGTTCTGATGTACGAATTACTATCTGGCAAAATGCCTTTTGAAGCCTCAACGGACTCAACACTCATTACTCAGATTCTCACTAAGAAGCCAATTCCATTGCGCTCACGCATAGGTAATCTGCCCAAAAAGGTAGAGGAAATACTGGATACATTGCTGCAAAAGAAACCCGAAAAACGCTTTGAAAGTGCAGCAGACTTGCGCTATTTACTTAGTACAATTGTAACGCCGGGCAAAGTAATACCGCAAACATTGCAACCAAAAAAAGTAGAAGTAAACATTGCCCCTACAGAAATGTATACCAAGGCCAATACCAACCCGACCCGATTGGCTGAACATCAGCAACAACGAAAAACAGGGTCTAAGCCAACAGTAGTACAAACGGTTAAATCAAGCATGTTATCAACCGAGGGAATGATTTTAGGTGGGGCAGTGCTGGTGGCGATTATGATTGTCATTGGTGGTGTATTCTTTATGTCGCCTGAAAAGCCGGACAAGCAAGAGCAGAGTTTTACTCCCACTACTGAAGTAGTAATTCCGCAGACAGTTGCCAATACAGATTCGCAAAAGGTCAGCAATCAGGATATAGGTTTCCAACAGCCTTTGGATAAGGTAGTTAATCCGACTGAAAAAAAAGAAACCAAACCTATAAATATACCTCCGACAGACAATAAAGAAAAAGGAAAGGAGAAAGACAAGGGCAAACAGCCGATAGAGAAAAAAGAGGAGGAAAAAAAGAAAGAAGAACCTAAGCCATCTCCTACTGAACCTATTGTGAAACAACCTGTAACAGAACCAGTCAAAGAGCCTGAACCTGTGAGAGAAGAACCCAAAGCCAAACATACGCAGAATGTTTCTATCAGGGGCTTATCGGTAGCAGTGGTATTAGACGAAACCATTTCTTCTAACGACCCGGGTATCAGAGGCAAGAGTATTAACCTGCGGGTATTGAACGATATACGGGTAGATGGAATTGTGGTAATTGCCGCAGGTGCCCGAGCTACCGGAAAAGTAACCAGTGCCCGTTCGAGTGATGCCGGAAAGTCATTCCTGGAGTTCAGACCCGAGCGTGTACAGGCCGTCAATGGTGACTGGGTACCGCTCAGAAGTCCTGATTTAGGCAAATCAGGGAGTTCTACTGAACCTGTTGTTTTTACAAGAGGGATGCGCATCTTACCCGACCCGAAAACCGCTAATGCTATCTTAACTATTACACTGTAAACTTAAAAACATAATCTTTATGAAAACTATCTTGGTAAAAAAATACATGGCTCTTGCATGGTTATGCTCCACCATAAGTCTTTCTTGCTTTGCACAGGATGCACTCACGTTGCGGTCCAATACAGAGGGCTTTCATATTGGGCTGAGTGGTGGCTATAAACACTGGATTTCGTCATACTTCAATCAATTAGATGAACTGGAACCTACAGGTATCGGGGGAGGGCTCAACTTAGGTTTCGGGCTGAATCAGCATATAGAACTTTTTGCAACGCTCGATTACCATACTTTTGCTTTTCAGAACGACTGGGACGCTTATGGTATGACCATTGCTGGTGTAGGAACCCGTTATAATTTTGGAGGTACACTGCAAAAAGTACGACCTTATGCCGAATTAGCCTATAATTATCAGTATCTGGTGGTTAGCCCTGTGCAGTTGAATGGACAATTGTTTAAATATGAACTGAGTGGTGGCGCACTTTCGTTGGGCGGTGGGATTAATTTCTTTGTATCGCCCAGATTTGCCATAAATCTTAAAGGCGGAGCCAACTTAGGCAAATTTAATAGCTTCCTCTTAAACGAAAGCGGCATAGAAGACCGCCCCGATGTAAAGACTTTTCAGTTTGGGTTAGGGTTGAATTATTTTTTTAATTGATACTATATATGGCTTAACCACGGAGTACCTCGGAGTTTGGCACGGAGTGTCACAGAGTATTTTTTTGCCTCCGTGTAAGCTTCGTGCTTAACTCCGAGCCACTCCGTGGTTAAAAACAAAAACATCAAAACCGTATCTGAAAACCCGTCAAACCATTCTCATTCGTCTTTAAAGAGTACTGAAATCCATGATTGACTAATACCTCACGGATGAGTGTCAGGCCGATGCCTTGTCCGTTTTCTTTGGTGGTGAAGAAAGGTGAGAAAAGCTGTTGCTCTACTTCCGGCGAGATACCCATGCCATTGTCTACGATTACCAATTGCTTGGGCTTATAAGAAGTCCGGATAGTGATTACTCCATCAGAAGCAGCATCACGATTGCGTAGTTGACGTATTTCTATTGATTCAATAGCATTTTTGATGATATTGATAACGACCTGCTCTAACTGATGCAAATCTGCTGAAATCAGAAAAGGCATTTCGGTGAGTTGTACCACCAAGGTAATTCCCGATTGCGTTGCCCTGAATTCCATCAGCCGGATAGCGTTTCTCATCAATTCATTCAAATCTACTTTTTCAGGGCGAGGTTCAGGCAGACGAACCATATCGGCAAAATTCCGCATGAAATAATTCAGATGGTCGTTCCGCTGAATGGCTATTTCAAGGGCATACTTTATATCTGATTCATTTTCCTGTAGCTGAATAGTAGTATCTAAAATAGAATTAACCGAGCCTATGGAATTGTTTACCTCATGCGCCATCATCCGTATTACCTTGCCGTAGGCTTTCTTTTCAGCGGTCAGAATCTCGGCCGTCAGTTCTTCTATCATTACAAAAAACCTTGGGAAACCTCTGTCGATAAAATGCGATTTCTGACACTTATAGGTCTGGATTCCATTCAACGAAATCGTCCTTGATTCACCCGTTTTCAGGGTACCAATGGCTTGTAGCAGTACTTTGTCAAAATCAAAAATAGATTGCCCTATCAGGTCTTTTGCTTCCATACCCAATATCTCACAAACCTTCGGATTGATATTGGCAATTTTATCATCAAAATCAAGAATCAGAATACCCGTAGGAGAGGTTTGTACTAATTTTTCGAGGAAATAATGTTGCTGTTCCTGTTGTGTCCGTTCATGCCTGAGCTGGTCAACCATACCGTTGTACACATCAATCAGCGTATCCATTTCAATCTTGCCTATTTTCAGAAATTTCACACTGAAATCCTTGTCCCGCATGGCATCGACGCCCGTCATTAATAATCGGATTGGTGCAATTAAATCATTGTACAACTGCCACCCTATGAAGATAGAGATTAATACAAAAACCTCTGAAACGATAAATATCTCTTTATTATCCTGAAAAATATAGAAAGAAAGGCCAATCATTACCGAGTGAATGACCACCATAAAAAGTAAAAACTTAGTCCGAATCTTCATCATGCGGGATATTATATTTCTCCAATCTACGATATAAAGCACTGCGTGTCAAGCCTAATGCTTTGGCTACCGTCATTACCTTTCCCTTATGAAACTCTAATGCCCTGCGTATCATCTGCACTTCCATTTCCTCAAGAGTCATGCTACCTACTTCGGGCAAGGCTACCGAGCTTGGTTTGCGTGCTGTTGGTTGCCATTGTGCCTGAAAATCGGCTACTTCTAAAGTATCGTGGTTGCTCACTAAAATAGTGCGTTCCACTAAGTTTTTTAACTGACGGATATTCCCCGGTAGCGGCAATTGTTTCAGCCACTTCATGGCTTCTTGTGTAACTCGCAGATTCGGACGGTTATAAATTTCACGCAGATTCTGCACAAAGAAATTCACCAGTAATGGAATATCGTTCGGACGTTTGCGTAGGGGAGGAAGGTGAATCGTAATCAGGTTAATCCGATACAGCAAATCTTCTCTGAAAGCGTTTTTCTGTACGCTTTCTTCCAGATTTTTGTTGGTAGCACATACTACCCTTACATCAAGGGTTTTGGTACGGCTGCTACCCAGTACCTCATAGGTGCGGTCTTGCAATACCCGTAATAATTTCACCTGACTGCTCATATCTAAATCACCGATTTCGTCCAGAAAAATTGTGCCTTTATTGGCCATTTCAAAACGCCCCACACGGTCGTAGCGAGCATCTGTAAAGGCTCCCCGCACGTGTCCGAACATTTCAGATTCAAACAGACTGGTAGAAACTCCCCCCAGATTCACTTTCACAAAGGGCTTCCGGTTACGCTGACTATTCTGGTGAATGGCCTCGGCAATCAGTTCTTTACCTGTGCCACTCTCCCCCATAATCAGCACCGAAGCATCAGTAGAGGCAACCCTGCCAATGGTTTCTAATATTTTCAGAAACTCGGCATCTTCCCCTATCAACTGACTGAAATTATACTGGGCATCTAATTTCTTGCGTGTCAGGGTCAGGGTTTTCTTTTCTGATAAATCTAATATAGTTCTGATAGATTGCATCAGATGCGCATTTTGCCAGGGTTTATTGATAAAATCGCTTGCACCTAATTTCATACCTTTTACGGCCAAATCAATAGTAGCCCAACCGGTAATCAATATCACCGGAATAGCATTATTGATTTTCTTGATTTTGGCTAATAGACTCAGGCCATCATCACCCGACGTATCATTCGAGAAATTCATGTCAAGAATAACCAAATCAGGCACTTCCAGTTGCAGAAACGCCAAAGCCTCCTGCTGTGAACCCACAGCAACAAACTCAAACCCTTCTTTTTTCATGAGTAATGAAAGAGAGGTTCTAACAGCTATGTCATCGTCGATAATAAGAAGCATGGAGCATAGGGCATAGGGCATGGGGCAAGGAGCGGTGGGAAAGAGCATAGGGCGTGGGCAGGTGGCTAAGGGTATGGTAAAGATGGAAATGGAAATAAAGAGTAAATCTTTATACTCTATAATTTTATTTCCTCCTCGCTCAACGCCCTACGCAAATCACCCTCTGCCCTTTCCCCTCTGCTCCACGCCCCATGCCCAATCACCCACGTAATGTTTTCTGGAAATTTGTTATTTTTCTACTTAGCACTTCTAATTCTTCAAACAGTTGATTTTTCACCATTTCATCAATGAGATTCCTTCTTAATAGAATGATAAGAATATTGGCACTTTCAAAGCAGGAACGTCGGGCATAGTTTAAGAACAAAATAAATTCCTTGTCAGAAAAAGAGCCCGCACCCTCGGCAATATTATTCGAAATACTCATACCACAACCCCTTAGCTGTTCTGCAAAACGAAAAAGTTTTTTATTTTCCAAAGTATCAGAAATATTACAAAGATGATCTCCGACCTCAATGGCTGATTGCCATATTTCTAAATCTTCAAAACGAAACTTTCGTTTTATCGAAGCCATAAGCATAGAGTGTTAGGTATTTATTTTTACAAATATAGGTAATTTTTGCATGGGGCATAGGGTGCGGAGCATGGGGTAATAATTAGGGAGTATGGGGTATAGGGTAAAAATCTTGGTTGAACTCTCTAGTATTAGTCCTTATGCCTTGCGCAAAAATTCTCAATACCTCTTACAACCCTCTACTCTTACCCCATGCCCTTTGCTCCAAGCCCTTACCCCTCTGCTCCATGCCCTCTGCCCTATGCAAAATCACTCCTCATGCAACGCAACAGCAGGATAAATCTCTGAAGCCTGCTTGCTTGGAAATAAAGCGCACGCAATCACTAATACATAAATAGAGATAATTGCCAGCACAATTCCTACTATATAAACAAAAGCCTCTAAATCAAAAACATTTAATAATGGGAATTGAATGGCAAAGAATAAGCCTAAAATAATGCCGAAAGTAGTAATAACGGCTGTTTCGCCTACAAAATGCCACAAGATATGACCTTTAGTGGCACCAATGGCACGGCGCACGCCGATTTCTTGTTTACGGCGACTAATGGTCTGAAACAATACTCCGAAAAGACCCAATGCCACATTGAAAATCAGGAAGCTGCATACAATAAACAATATCAGGATAGGTACCCAGATGATACGATTTTTATTGGCTTTCATATTGTCGAGGTGCTGAATCTCTACCGACCAGTCTTTGCCTAATTGTACCAGTGCTTTTGATATTTTCATTTCGGTTTCTACCGTAGTGCCGGGTTTTATCCGTACCAACATATCTGATGGCCAGCCACCGAGAGGTTCTATCATACAACTGGATTCCGGCTGAAAATCATTTTCAAATTTAAAATGACTTACTACCCCTACAACCTGTCTTTTGTCGTCCTTTTCTCCTATTATTTTACCCAACGCATTTTCATTACCGAATAATTCTTCTTTCATACGCCTCGTGACAATTATAGGTTTGATTTTGTTTACTTTGTCTCCTTCTGTAAACCAACGACCCTCCGTTAATTTCATTTTCAGTACATCCGGGTAACTTGGGTCAACGCTCATGATTTCGGCGTGAGTTGTATTGCCTTTATAGGAAATATTGTTATTAGATGAGCTGAAACTATAAGGCATATTACTTGAACTGAACGCAAAGGCTTCAATTTCAGGATAGGTTTTTAGTTTTTGCCTTACCAAATCACGGTAGATATTTTTAAGGCTGTCGCTATCGGTATTAAAATCTATAAAAACTGCCCAGACGTTTTCGTGGTCAATGCCTGAAGGCTTTGAATAATTACGATAGTTATAGAAACTAAGTGTCCAGACTGCAAACAATATCAGAAAGGAAACAAAGATTTCGAGCATCATCAGAAAATTGCTCTTTTTCTTCTTCCATATTAATTTAAAAAGATGTTTAAACATAGTTGTAATGATTTTAAATGTAATTGATTGAATCTTCGCCTATTCGCCCCCTCTCAATGCTGTAACCACTTGCAAACGAGACATACGCCATGCCGGATAAACCCCAGACAATAGCCCGAATACCAGGCTTACTAAGATAGCTACTACAAAAACCTTCCAGTTGATGGTCAAATCGGCGTAGTTAATCATGCCACTGGTATTGATAAAATAGATAACACCTACCGAGAGAATCAACGCAATGACCCCACCAATCAGCGTGAGAATGATATTTTCGGTAATAAACTGATAGGTAAGTACTTTTGATGAAGCCCCGAATGCCTTACGGATACCAATTTCAGAAGCCCGCTCCATGATACGGCTGATATTGACATTGACTAAATTAATGGCAGGTAACGACATGAAAAGCAAAGCGAAGCCTATCAATGCCATGTATAGATATTGCTTTTTGGTGTCGCCGTCTGAATGTGTAAACTGACTTAAAAATGAACCGACATAAGTATCGGCAGTAGAGGCTATCTTATTTGGTTTGAACCACTTTTCTTCACTACCGATAGGTACTTTGCTCATAATTGACTGAAACTCGGCCTTGATTTTCGGAAAATCACCGCTGCTTTTAGCTAATAAGAAAACCAGGTAATTGCCGTTCAGGTCTTTCTTGGTCTGGTCTCTTTTGGCCGTATTATAAGGCAGATAAACATCTGAAGCCACATAAATACGGGTAACAGGACAGCCCCGCACAACCCCGATAATACGGTAGTTCACATTGTCAAGCTCCATGGTTTTTCCTACTGCCGATACCCCCTTACCGAAGTATTTATCACGGGTGTCGTCGTTAATAACCATTACATAATCATTATTATCAATATTCTGTTTGGTAAATGGTTTACCCTCTATAAAATCAAAACTGGTAATGTCCCAGAAATTGCCATCTGTATATTTATACATCAACTTTACCTTATTCTGATTGGCATAGGCATTAATCGTGTTCGGGTACGAAGCAAAGCCAATCATTTCAGGTGTTGTCATCTTCAGTACATAATTCTGAATGAAGTACATACTCACGGGGCCGCTTCTGCTCCCATTTTGAGTGGTGTCTTGCTGCAACATTTTTTCGATGTACAAAGACCTGTCCCTGTTAAGCTCAGGATAGCCAGCCGAAACAAGGTGGTCGAGAAAAGAAGTAATGACTACCAGCACCAATAAGGTGAAACTAATGCCGAACAGACTGATAAACGTGAAGAACTTTCTACGTTTCAGTACGGCGAATGTTATTTTTAGATAATTCTTTAACATAAGAATTTATTGATTGAGCGAATGAGTGAATGAGTGAATGAGTGATTATTTTTTAGTTAGTGACTGAGCAAATGCCGACTGGTAAATAAGTGATTGTTTTTAATTTAGTGAATTATTGTGAAACATAGTGCCTAATCATGTCCATAGTGACCATTTTTTAAAATGCTATTATTAATCACTAAATCACACATTCACACAATCACTAAATTCCTCACATAACCTGCGTTCCGTCAAATAGCCTTACCAGACGATTGGTCTTTTTTGCCATATTTTCGTCGTGCGTTACCATCACAATGGTAGTACCATCATTCTTGTTGAGGTTGATGAGTATATCCATAATTTCATTACCCATCGCACTGTCAAGGTTTCCGGTAGGCTCATCGGCTAAGATAATTTCCGGACGACCTACAATGGCACGGGCAATGGCTACCCGTTGTTTTTGTCCGCCCGATAATTGGGTAGGGTAGTGTTTCATCCGATTGCTCAACCCTACTTTTTGCAGAGCTTCAGTGGCCAGTTGCGTACGTTCACTTGCCGACGACGACCGATACAGCAACGGTAACTCTACGTTATCAAGCACGGGCAAATCATTAATGAGGTGGTAGCTCTGGAAAATAAACCCTAACTTCTGATTGCGGAAATGCGCCAGTTTTTTGTCAGAAAAACCACTAATAGTCTCATTATCTACGGTTATTTCTCCTTTAGAGGGTTCATCTAACAAACCCATAATGTTGAGCAGTGTACTTTTTCCACAGCCCGATGGCCCCATGATAGAGAGAAATTCTCCTTTTCCTACTTCAAGGTTAATCTCGTTCAGGGCAAGGGTTTCGATAGTACTGGTACGATAAACTTTTTCGATGTTCTTTAACTTAATCATAATTAACTGCGAATTAGTGAATGGGTAAATATGTTAATGGCGAATTAGCGAATGGTGAATTAGTGAATAATTTAATGATTAATTAGCGAATGATGATAGTGAATAAGGTCATGTTAAATTGTAGCAATTATTTATTCGCTAATTCACCATTCGCTAATTCGTTATTATTCCACCGCTATTTTCCGGTTCTTTTCAAAATCATAAAGCGTCAGATACCGTAATTCATAGTGTGTTTTCCAGTAATCCTGTAAGGCATTGATGTAATCACGTTTGGCCTGGTCTTTTTCCTGAAAAGCGATACTTAAATCCGTGATACTCAGGTTGCCTAATACATAGCGGTCTTGCGCAATCTGGTATTTTTCAGAAGCAATACTATCGGCCTGAGCGGTCAGACTTAACTGATTACGCAACATTTCTAAAAGCGTAACCTGCGTATAAATTTCCTGCCTGAAAGTCTGTTTAGCTTGTTCAACTGTATATTCTGTCAGTTTTTTTTGCGCCTCGGCAGTTTTAGTTCTTGATTTCGAGCGTCCCCAGTCCAGAATCGGAATATCTAACTGCAATTGCACCGACTCCTGACTTTGAGGTTTCTGATACAATTCCGGTATCGTCAAGCCTCTGTTCGAGAAGCCTAAAGTAGCTGTCAAAGTCATATTCAGCCCGTTATCACCGATGGCTTTGGCTACTGCACGGTCAGCCTCTAAAATCAGGCGGCGGAACGAAATAGCATCTGAACGATTCTCAAAGGCTTCCTGTAAGGCTACCTGATTTGAGATAGGAAAAGTAGAAATATCTGCCGGAATCAATAATTCTAATCGGGTATCTGTCTGCAAACCAATATAGGCTTTCAGGTTCAGCGTGGCAATCTCTAAATCCCGTTTGGCAGTAGCAATAGCCTTTTGTGCTTTCAACGATTCCAATTGCAATTGCAGAATTTCGTTACGGGTTGTTTTACCGATGTCGTATTTTTCGTTGGCTATCTTTACAATGGTCTGCGTATTGGCTAAGTTGGTTTCAGCAATCTGCAGATTCACCTGTGCCAATAGCAGATTAAAAAAATACTCAGTGGATTTAACTGCAATTTTTTCCAGCGACTCAATGAATACCTGACGGCTTTCGTCATATTTCAAAGGCTCAATCTTTTTATCCCATTTCATGGGATTGAATCTGAAAAATGGTTGAGAGTATCCCACCGCAAAAGGTGTACTATTGTAAAGGGTATTCTTGCGGGCAAAATCGTCAAAACGTTGCAATTCTGTAGTGGCATAAATTTGTCCTCCGGTTTGCATCACCGATTGGCTCAAAGATAGGTTCAGTGATGAATTATTATAGCGAACAGGCTGAAACTGAATGGTACCATCAGGCTGAACCACTTCGATAAACGAACGGGTAAAAGCCGGGAGATTTCCATTCAAAGTCAGTTGTGGTTTATAGTTCGACTGAAATGTGCGCCACTCCCAGTATTTGGTTTCTTTGGTAGTAGATGCCTGCCGAGCCGCAATAGACTGCCCTTTAGCCATTTCTACCACTTCAGGCAGGGATAGTCTTGTTACACCCTGTGCCTGCGAAGTATAGGTATGGGTGAGCAGATAAATGAGTATAATGTAAATGAGCTGTTTCATAATAATTGCGAATGGTGAATAACGAATTAGTGAATAAGGAATAGTGAATTAGGCGTTCATTACTTAATCTCTAATTCTTTGGTGTTTTTGTATTCGCTCAAATCCGAAATAATCACTGTTTCTCCGGGTTTCACTCCGTCTATGATTTCCACATAATCAAAGTTGGCAAGTCCTACTTTTACCGTTCGTTTTTCAGCTTTACCGTCTTTTCTCAGTACAAAAATTTCTTGTACCGAACCACCTTTAAACGCAGGTCCATTGGCTACACGCACCACATTCTGCTGGGCGGCTGTTATCAGAAAAACCTCAACTTTCAGCTTTGGGCGAAGCAAATCGGTGCTTTTACTATCTAATGCCACATCAAAACTCAGGATATTGTTTTGTACTGATGGCTGAATATTCGTCAGACTCCCACGCAATTGCGTATCGTTGATACGGATAATCACAGGCATTCCGATTTTTACCTGATTGGCATAATTATCAGAGATAGAACCGATTATTTTAAAACTCCCAAGGTCGGCCAAACGAGCAAGAATTTCACCCTCCGATACCTTAGACCCCAGATTTTTGTTTACATAGGTGAGCACACCCGGACGTGTGGCAATGATATTGGCCTTTTGCAATTTGCTCTGATACTCCATCAGTTGTTTCTCCTGAATCTGAGCCGATAATTCAGAGTCTTTAATATCAGCACGCATGGTTTGTTGCTTGATTCTAATGTCGTTTTCCAACTGTTTTTTCTCTAATTCAGCTATACGCAGGTTCATTTCTGCGGTTTCAATGGCCTCACGGGTACCACCTCCGGCTTTTTGCAGGCGTTTGGCATTTTCAACATCAGCTTTCAGGCTCGTGATTTTCATGGCCTTGATAGAGTCGTCTATTTTCAGGTCATAAAAACTTTTGTCTAAATCAAGGCGCAGTTTCACCACTTTGTTTTTCTTGAGTTCTACCTCATCTTTTTCTTTGTCGAAAGTCAGTTGGGTAGTTTCTTTGTCCAGTTCCAAAATTTTCTCTCCGGCTTTTACCTGTGTTCCGGCATCTAATACTACCTGCTGAATCACGGCCGTAATAGGGCTGGTAATTACCTGTTCAAACTCGGGTTGCACTTCGCCTGAGGCCGTTAGTGTATTTTCTACGGCTCCCATTTCGGCAACAGCTGTTCTGATTTCTGCCCTGGTAATAGAAGAAGAGAGTGTATTTCTGAGCCACCATACAATCAGTATGATAACCACAAGTGCCACTATACCTATCAACCAGTTTTTACTTTTCTGTTTTCGGACCTCCTGTATCGAGATTTCTTTGTCCATAGCTTTTTTATAATTTTGTATATTGTTTTTATCGTGCCACAGCTATACTCTTCCGCAAACGGCTGTGGCACGGTTATGCGTTGGTAATTGTTAGACTTCTTAATAATAAGTCTTGAAAGCGTCTTAACCGTGCCATGCGCTTTTGCGGACGAGTATACGCATGACACGGTTGAGGATACTGTTCATTTTTGAAACAAATACAATAGAAGTCCTCCAATCAACGTGCCAAATGATAATTGATTGATAGTGAGTATTTTATGTGATTTTGAGATTTAGAAAAGTGTCCGATACTGGGACGGGGTGTGCGGTTTTGGGATGAAGAAAAAAAGGTTGTGCCGTATGTGATACTGTGCTAAAGATAATAGCAAACATTGAAAAAGATAAACCAATATTACAACAGCATAAAGAAATGGTAAATGAATAGTTTCTGTTATTTCTATACTTTGCCTGAAAATTTTCTGATGTTCTTGTAGTAAATTAGCAAATATTTAAACCACCTTTAACAACATACTATGGAAATCGTAGAAGGAGTTATTACACTTCTTTCCAGTAAATATTCTGCTTTTTGTATGACTGCTGTAATATTTTTGCTATTCTCTATGCCTACCAGTGGCATTAGCAAAAGTATGGTGAGTAATGGTATTAAAGTAAATGGTTATCTCGACAAAATAGCACACTTTGTAGCCTTCGCTGCCTGGGCATTCTGCTGGCAGTTTGTATTTAAAAACTATATTCAGACCCTTATCATAGGAATCATCTATGGTATTCTATTAGAAGTATGGCAGGATAAACTACCCGGAAAATACAGACGAACCTTTAGTTGGTATGATGGCGTAGCAGATGGTTTAGGTGTAATAATGGGGTTATTTATGTATTACCTGGTTCAATTGTTTTTAGAATGAAAAAACTTTTATCCTAAGTGCCTGTGCCTAAATTACGCACTTGAGAGATTCTTTCACCGTATGATGCCTTGTAGGCTATAGTAATCTGCAAAAGAGCTTTTGATGTTGTTTATTTTTGAAGCAAATCAGGCTTTTTTAGCCAATTGATAAAGGTACTGGAAATTATTAAACAATAAAAATACGGCTATCAGACATCTGAATGTAGCGGTTTTCATGGATGTTGTTTTTGGGTTTGGTAGAAGTCAATCCTACTAATCTACAAAAACGCGGGTATTATTCTCAGAATAGTACAGAAAATTTATTTAGTGGTTCATGGAATGGAGTTTGGAATAGAACTTTATCTACTCACACCCCTTTATCTCTGCCTTAAATACACTGCCTATTTGTGCATTAAAAGACCGGATAATGTTTTTTATTGAATTAATTGCCGTGGATTAATAAATTCATATCAACTAATTTAGCTTTATCCGAAGTTTGCCGTCCTAAAATAGATTGACACAAAACTCTTTAAGGGCAGAAGAGTTTAAGGCACCTCAGAGTCCAGTTGCTTAGCTTATTTGATTATGTATGGAGGAACATCCTGTCGGGAGATACTTAAGGAACAGAGATGATTATTCAGGCGTAAAAATTACCAGTTCTCTATTATCTTTGAAAGAAACACCTTTGCCAAAACTCCTGAACTCAGGATTTGAAACAAACCCCCATCCTAAATCAGTTTTATGAAAAACAGGGCAATTATCTTGTATCTTTATAATATGAAGACTACCTGCTTGTACAAGAAACCATAAGGCACCTTCACTATCCTGGCAAATCCCATGCACTCTACCATAGGTATTGTCATTAGATAAATTATTATAATATACCCAGGCATTATTTTTTAAAACAAAAGCACCTCTGCCCGTACCGACCCAAAGGTTCTTTTGGTTGTCTTCAAAGAAACAATACACCTCGTTTTTCAGCGTTTCTTCAAATGATTCTGCCTTATTTTTATCGTTCAATTTTACTTTTAAAAGTTTATAACCTTTATTTATGCTAAAAATCCAGAGTGTATTATTGGCATCTACATAAAAATTATGTATCGCACTAATTTTTAATTCTTTTATTCCTAAAGGTTGCCACGATTGTCCATCTTTTTTGTATATTTCTTGATCCGCTAAAATATAAACCCCATTGTTTTTACTAATAACAAGTGATTTCTCTCCAATTGGTATTGGCCTTTCACGGTTGAATTTTGAATGGAACTCAGGTACTTGTTGCCATATGTTTCCATTGAAAAAGTTTATACCATGACCGGTTGCTGACCATATAGTACCATCACTGGCCTCTGTTATTTTCCATACAATTGTTTCCTGCTTAGGACTAAAAAAAGGAGAAAGTTGATAATAATCCCATTTATCCTTGGTTTTGCATGCTAACCTTGATGTATTAGTGGCTAGCCATAACCTGTTTTTAGAGTCTAATAAATAACTGTGTAGATCGTATCCCTGAATACCATCTTCATAATAGGAAGTCCATTTTCCTTTGTCTAAACAATGAAGACCATGAAACCCTCCCATCCAGATTTTACCATTTTTATCAGTGCCAATTACTCCAGATAAACCTGATAGAGGGTATTTACCTGTTTCCCAATATTGTTTGTACTCTTTTGTTTTATTCCAACGGATAAGCCCTCCGTTAATTGACAACCAGAGATCTCCTGCTTTATCACTCGTGACTCCATAAATAGAACCTGCAATACCAGCATATTTATGTATTTTTACCTCTTTGCCATTCCATTGATATAAATCTGTTTTTGTTCCAAACCAGAAGTCTTTAGTAATAGGGTGTTCATAAAGATAGCCGCTATCTCCGTAAGAATCCTTCAGATATATCCACTTGTTACCATCTTTTTCCTTGTAGTAAGTATACCTATCTGTGCCACACCAATACCTTCCATCTTTATGTTGTTTGAAATATTTGATTGGTGCGCCAATTATTCCGGAAGTAGTATCTAGTTTTTCAATATTATTCTCAATGTAGGATAATAGCGCTTTTTTATTGGAATACTTACTCATCCACATATTTCCGGCATTATCAAAAGCTATAAATGAAGAGCGAACGGAGTCTGCAAAAGGCTTTTCCCATGATTTTCCATTGAATTTCCTGATTACGCCATCTTCAAAGCATATCCATAAGTTTGATTTTTTATCAAAATCCATATATCTTATTCTGACCGGACGCTGCTCATCTCTTGGCATAGTAGAGGGAAACATATATTCTTTTATTTTCTTCCCGTTGATATTTCTAATCACAAGCCCGGCTGCAGTGGCAATATAAATTGTGGTATCTTGTATCATAATTTTAGAGATATAATTATGGCTACCCATAAACTCTAATTTGCCGACAAGTTTTTGTGCGTGGGTATCAAGAGTTAGTAAGAAGAACAAAGTCAACAGCAGTAACGAAGGATATTTCATTAAAAAATTTGGTTTTTATCTATTAATATAATCTCAGATTCTCTTACAAATATACAAAAACAAAAACGCCGAATAACACCCTAATGCATTATCCGGCCGATCAAAAGTTCCCCTTTAGGGGTTACTCAAATCTCAAATGTTTTACAGATTCGCCTGAGTTGGCTAATTCTTCTAAAGAGTCTATACCAATCTGTAAATGATTTTTTACGTAGCTACCAGTTACTTTTTTGTCGCTTTCTTCTGTTTTTACACCGTCCGGTGTCATGGGGTTGTCTGATACCAATAATAAGGCTCCGTGAGGGATGGCGTTTACAAAACCTACAATGAAAATAGTGGCGGTTTCCATGTCAATGGCCATGGCACGAATTTCTTTCAGGTATTCTTTAAATACGGTATCGTGTTCCCATACACGGCGGTTGGTCGTATAAACTGTTCCGGTCAGGTAATCTAATTCGTGTTTTTTTATCATCGAACTAACGGCTCTTTGCAAACGAAACGAAGGTAAAGCCGGAATTTCCGGGCGGGCATAATCATTACTGGTTCCTTCGCCACGGATAGCTGCTATGGGCAGAATCAAATCGCCTAAGCGGGTTGTTTTCTTCAAACCACCACATTTGCCCAAGAATAAAACAGCTTTGGGCTGAATAGCTGAGAGTAAGTCCATTACAGTAGCGGCCATTGCACTACCCATACCGAAGTTAATAATAGTAATATTCCCTGCCGAAGCCGTTTGCATCGGTTTATCTTTGCCTTTGACTTCAACCTCGAACTTCTCGGCAAACATATCTACGTAGTTATGAAAATTCGTCAGTAAAATATAAGGTTTAAACTCTGATAGGGCAGTACCTGTGTATCTCGGGAGCCAGTTTGCAACAATCTCTTCTTTTTTCTCCATAATAAGTTTATTTTTGTTTTAAAATTAGGTGAATTATCAGAAGCCTATCCAAGGCTTTGATAATTTAACGCTTTATTAACAGGAAAGATGATACAGTTGAACTTACCACCTTTCGAACACAAAATTAAGGAAATTGAGGGAAAAATCTGCATTTTTGATGCTATACGTCGAAAATACCTTGTGCTTACACCCGAAGAGTGGGTAAGACAGCACTTTGTGCATCTGCTGGTGAATCATTATCAATACTCTAAAAACCTTATCCGACTGGAGGGTGGATTAAAATATAACCGCCTCCAAAAACGCTCTGATATTGTGATTTTTGATAATGATGGTTTACCTTTTTTATTGATTGAATGTAAAGCACCGGAAGTAACTATCAATCAGGCCGTAATTGAGCAGGCTTCCCGTTATAATCATACGCTCAGGTGTCGCCATATTGCTATCACAAATGGGTTGAAAACCTTCTGCTTTGAAATTGATTTTGCTACGCAGGGTTTTAGACAGTTGCCAGATTTGCCGAGGAGAAATATTGTCTGTGACTCGTCCTAAAATAAGTTTACAGTTAAATTGATAATCCTGCCATAGGTTTACAGCCTTTATTTGTATAATAATTTTTCCAATATCTTTCTAACTTACCTTCCATTTGGTGAGCCTGCTCTGGGGTCAAGAGTCCAACACTCATATGAGGTCTTTCTTTATTGTAAATCTCTATTATTTCTCTTAGTAAGCCTTGCGCATGCGATAGATTTTTGATAATTATTTTAGCCAAGAACTCATCTTTAAGGATACCGTTTACTCTTTCTGCAATTGCATTTTCTAAAGGATTGCCATTCTGTGTCATACTAATTTGTAGGCCATAATCCTGCAATAAGGTTACATACTCATGTGAACAGTATTGGATACCTCTATCAGAATGATGGATTAATTTATCCACTTTTTGAGGTAAACTCTTTAAGGCCATTTTTAATGCTTCTACTGAACTTATGGCTAAAAGATTATCAGCTATATGATAGCCCATTATCTTTCTTGAATAGGTATCAGTAATAAGTGATAGATAAACAAAACCCTCATTTGTTTCCAGATAGGTAATATCCGATGCCCAAATCTGATTAGGCTTTATAGGCTCAATATCTTTAATTAAATTCGGATATTTTCTTAACCAATGAGAGGAAAAAGTGGTTTTTGTTTTCCTGTTTCTCCTTCTTACTAACAGTCCATGCTGAGATAATAAGTCAAATAAGGCATCTCTGCCCATTTTTATCTGATGCTCAATCATAAAAGCCTGAAGCATTCCATACAACTTTCTTGTGCCAATCATCGGTTGTCTCTGACGAATGGCATTGACCTTTTGTATGAGTAACTCTTCTTCAATCAGACAATCATTTGCTCTCCAAAAATACTGATAATAGGCTTGTCTAGTTATGCCAAACATTCTACATATTTGTCCTAAACCTATTGCTGGTTTGGCCTCTTTGAGGGCGTAGATTGTTTGGCAACGTACTTTTTTT
>NZ_SEWF01000029.1 GCF_004168285.1 Emticicia agri
TTTAACTGATAGGGGTACAGAATATTGTGGTAATAGGGAGCAACACGAATATCAATTATATTTGGCTATAGAAGATATTGACCATACTAAAACTAAGGCCAAAAGTCCTCAAACTAATGGTATATGCGAGCGTTTCCATCGTACTATTCAGGATGAATTTTATGCGGTTGCCTTTCGTAAAAAACTGTATCATTCTTTATCAGAACTACAAAAAGACTTAGATTCGTGGCTGAATCATTATAATACTCAGAGAACTCATACTGGTAAATATTGCTATGGTAAAACACCAATGCAAACTTTTATGGATAGTTTACAGTTAGCTAAAGACAAGCTCTTGGAAGAGGTCTTTAAAATAAACATCTTAGAAGACAATAAAAAATGACTGAAGTGCCAGTTCAGTCATCTAATCCAGAGTTTAACTGGAATGCTATTAATATGCTATCTGACAGTTAATTTTAGCACCCTTCTGTCAGATTAAGTCTTGTCTATTACAGTTATTATCCGCTGATTTACAGTCTCTCATGTACTTTGCATCTGTAATGTTTCACTATTTTTGAGTATTAGCCTGAATCTTTTCAAATACACCTTTATAGAGGTTATTAACGATTGAGGTAATTTCGGATTCTGTAAAATTTTGTACATAGGGAAATTGAAATACTTCGCTCGTATTATATAGCTCAATTATAAAGCTTCTTTTTTCAAAAATAATTTGTACTTTAAATCTCGTGTTTGCAATTTTCTCATTTATGGAAGACTTAAATTCTTTCTCCCATGAAATAGCATTCAAATTAATTTCGGTACTATTAAGCACGTCTAAGTTGTAAAAATTATCTATTTCGGTATTAATAAAAGTATCTAAGCTGTAAAGATTATCAAATAGTTCTTCCTTGGTTTTACCTTGAGTAAATTTCAAGTAATATTTTGTTTGCACTTCCTCAAATAAATCATCAAATACTGTCACTTTGTGTTCTAAATCAATTATTACTTTACTAATAAGATTTCGGTAAACTTTTGTAACTAATTCAAAGGTTTTAATAGGTTTGTTATTATAAATATTCAACTGCTCCTTTTTAAACAAGGCCACTTGTTTATATACATCATCATCGTCTTCAATGCTTTCGCCTTTCGTTGCTTTTAGCTGAAGGTTTAACGACCAGATGAGTTGCTGAGCTATATACTTCACAAAGGCATTAAGGTTACCCGTATCTGCCTGATTCAAAGCATTCAGGTAATTCTTTTTATCAGCCGATTTAATGATTACAGGTGGCAAATCATTGCTCAGCAGAACATAATTCATCAGCAAACGGGATATTCTACCATTCCCATCATCAAAAGGATGAATTAAAACAAATTTGTAATGAAGTATAGCAGCGAGTTCAACAGGACGAAGTTCTTTTTTGTCTACTTCTGAATAATACCAATCCATCAACTCGTGCATAGCCATTGGTGTGTCTATAGGAGACGCATAATGAAATATCTCTCCATTTTGTAAGCGAACAGAGTTTGGGTGTTGCTTGTATTCTCCTACCTGAATTTGTCGGCGTGTGGCTTGTCCATCAGGTGTCTCAGCTTCTTTCCAGAAAGGTCTTACCAGTATAATCTGATTAAGTTGTTTAATATCTCTTTCAATAAGCATATATGATTTATCCTCAGCTAATTCCTTAATCCATCGATAGGCAACGTCATGCGCTTTCATTTCTTCAAATTCACGCATATCGTGTGCGCCCTCGGTCTTATCAAAAATCAGCAATAGCTTGGTTTCTCCATAAGTAAGCGTATTACCTTCGATATGATTACTGTTAAAGTTAAATTCTAACCTGAATTTAGCTTCCAGTTTTCGTGCATTTTCATTGCTTATGCCTGGCAATAACGACAATTCTTTTATTAAAGAATCTATTTTCTCATTTTCATTCATACTCATTGCTTATCCATTGAATAGCTTATGGAATGTAGTTTTACAAAAATAAGTAAGAATATGTAGATTCTCTTGATTCCTGGCGAAATCTATGCTTTTACAATCATCTACAACACCACCACAAAGTTTTTGTAGGTATTTTTCGGGCAAAATCTGTATTTTTACACAACCTCTTTTTAAACACTATCTTAGCTTATTACCTCATGGCAGACCTACACACCATCAATGTAGCTCAGGCGACGAATGATTCCGCAATTGAAAAAATTACTACAAAAATCTTTTACTGGACACGCCTTTTACTCATGACTACCGTATGGGTAAGTGCCGGGCTTTTCGGGTTGTATATCTTAGCTTTTTATGCCGCAGCCTTGTATGAGGGAAACCTGGAACGATGGAATGAAATATTACCGGGTTTGTATGATAAAACCACTCAGCGAGCCACTATGGGCATTGGTCTGCACTTTGCTATGGGAGGCATTATTCTTATTTTAGGGAGTATCCAATTGATTGATGCTATCCGTATTAAATACCTTACTTTCCATCGGTGGGTGGGTCGTATTTATGTAACAGCTTCAATACTTGTTGCTATCGGCGGACTTATATTTATTATAGCCAAAGGCACTATCGGCGGTACTGTCATGAATATTGGTTTCGGGCTTTATGGTATTTTAATGCTCGTAGCTGCCGTAGAAACGTACAGACACGCCAGAGCCGGAAATATTGATACGCACCGTGCCTGGGCATTGCGGTTGTATGCTTTAGCCATTGGCTCATGGTTGTATCGTATGGATTATGGTTTTTGGTTTTTACTGGCCGATAAAGCTGGGCATAATAACACTTTTACAGGCGCTTTCGACTACGTAATGGCGTTTTTCTTCTATATCCCCAATTTGTTGGTGGCCGAAATATTTATCCGTTCGCAAGGCAAACGTAAAACCTCTCCGTGGCTTAACATAGGTTTTACACTCATCTTATTGAGCATGATCGGTTTTCTGCTCTTAGGCACTTATTATTTCACCAAACTCTACTGGGGGCCTGCTATTATTGAGTGGCTGTTGTGAGAGTGCATTCCGACTGATTTTCTGAGGCTATGCTCAATACGCTTCTTATCACCCTATCAGCCTTATAAGAAGCGTACCAGCATGGTTATTCCTTTCTTACTATAAGGTTGCCATTCCGGCAACAAAAGCTGCCGACTTTGGTCAGAATAAAAAAATAAGTGTATATTCAGCGTTTAATTGCATGGGTCTGCCAGGCAAAAGGAATAGCATTACCTCAATTCTATTCCATTCACCCGCGCGGCGTCCGCATTCACCCTATTTTTGTCAATGAAACAATCTGCCCTGTTTATACTCTTTTCTTTACTATGTTCGCATCATCAGCTAAGTGCCCAGCACAAAGCCATAGCCATTGATACATTGCTTAACCGACTGAATCAGAAAAACCTTTTCAATGGGGCGGTGGTTGTAGGGCAACGGGATAGTATTTTATTGAGTAAAGGGTATGGCTACGCTAATTTTTCAAATGCCACGGCTTTTACACCTGATACACCTGCCGACGGTGGGTCAATTGCCGAAACACTCACGGCCGCCTCTGTTTTATTATTAGCCGAACAACAGAAACTCAGCCTGCTCGATTCGGTACAACAATATCTACCCGAATATCCTTATCCCCATACACAAATCTGGAATTTGCTGACCCATAGCACCGGAGGATTACCCGATTATTCTTATTACTTCGGCAAACTGACTGATAACCGGGTACTGACAACCGAGGAAATGGTAAGTATCCTGAATCAGCAAAAACCTGCTTTGTTGTACCCACTTTATACCAATTTCAGTTATGATAGTCCGGGTTTTGATGTAGCCGCCGCCATTGTGGCACGTGTCAGCGGAGATTCTTATCAGCGGTTTCTGAGTACTTATTTTTTTGAGCCGCTTCAGATGCAGCAATCTTATATACGCCCTCCTTTGCTTAACGAATGGCCGGGCGAAAGAATAAAAGGTTATACCTACGACAATGATGTTTTAGAACTGGCCGACATTGGCGACCGTGAGGGTTTTTATGGCGGAAGCAACCTGTGGTTTTCGGCCCATGACCTTTACAGATGGGGCAGGTCTTTTTATCACCAACCGATTCTGAGCGAATCGCTAATCAGCATTATTACTTCGTGGGTAACTATTCAGGGCAAACTTTCGATGTTGCGCTTAGGGGCCTGGTATCAGGGCAGAAATCCTAATGCTTATTATTATTGGGGCAGCGTAGCCGGATTTTATAGTTTCGTTTACTGGGATGCTGAGCATCAGTTTACCATTGCACTGGTGAGCAATACCAATATTCCTCAGTGGGTCAGACCACAATTGACGGCATCTTTGATAGACCTGATGGAGGGACGCAAAGAACAGGCTATTACAGAGCCACAGGCCGACAAAGTAGATGAGAAACAGCTAAAGGCCATTGCAGGTAAATACAAAACAGACAAAGCCGGAAACGTTGAAATATATCTTAAAGAATCTCTTCCTTATCTGAAATTACAGAGTGAAATGGAATACCGAATCTTACAGGTAGATGGCAGAACCTTTTATGTACCCGGTTTAGATACCTGGCTCTCGTTCCAGAAAAGGCAGGGAGACGCATTTCAGCAGATTTTATGGCGCACAAGCCATTCAGCTTCTTCGGGAAAAAGAGTAGAGTGAATGTTTGATGAACAGAAAATTTAATCTTTATAGGGAACCGCCTTAATCAGACGAATTCCGTTCAGTTCTTCAATTACCTGTACATTTTCGGGTGGAATAATACCTCTTCTTATCCAGTTTATTACAGTTTCTGTATTTTTTATACCAAACCGCTCACAATATTTTTTTATTGTCAGCCAATCATTCAACGAAACCCCTGTTCCAGTTGAAGCTAATAGTTCTTTTGCTTCCTGAATAGATTGACTTATTCTTTCAAGGTCTTGTTCAACCGCCTTTCCATTAATCAGGAACATTTCTTTATCTGCTATCATAATATAGGCTATTTTAGCTCCTTTTCAAGTATATCAATTAGTTCATTTATTTTACCCAGCCTGTCCAGATAGGCGTCAACTTCTTCTTCACTTAGTCTGTCCGAAAAATACTTTAAGATTTGTTTAATATGCGCCCTTTCCATCAAAAGGCTGGCAATCATTTGCTTAATTTTCTCCTTCATTAAAGTTATTCTATTTTTCAGATACGCCGAATCTGAGAAAGTAAATATACTTTTTGTTTGGTTACCAAACAAGTAATAAGTAAACTATTTCTTCTATATGCCTTTAATAACCCCAAAAAACAAAATACAAATCATTCATGCTTTGATTCATTCAATTACGTATATTTAACTCTTACAACTCACCTACTTTATTACCTGACTGAAAAAGCAATGATGAACAACAAAACAATCGTCAAACTCAGCAATATCCCTACCCAAAGCAAGCCATACAATCACAACAAAAATATTCCTGACAAACTTAACCAACTAACCCATTGACTTTGAAATAGTGGAAAAGGTTGGAATATCCATGAACTGTAATTCAGATGATAATTTAATTATTAATATTCATACAGGTACAATAAGACTCTAATAAAATGAAAACATTCTTTTAAGTTGATAAGTCTTTTTTAAGTCAAATATCTGAAAATATACTATTTAACTTGATGAATTTTCTAATTTCAAATTATAATATTTAACAATATCAGGCAAAGCAGGTACGCCAACTCTACCAAAATAGGCAACGTATCTTTGACGAAGTTGCTGAATAAATGGTGAATTTAATTTAAACCGTCTTTCTAATGCAGTTAATTCTTCCGCAGAAATTTTAATTTTATCAATACTAAAATCAGTTAAAATTGTACCGTTAGTATTTTCAAAATATGGAAAAGAGGGTAGAATATGTTCTCTTTGCTCATCTTGATTAAAAATTTTCTTCCAATTTTTGAAATTTTTACTTTCGATAGTTAAAGTTGTTCTTTTACTATCAGTTGCTTCTAATCGTGTTAAAGTCGCATTAAACCTTTCGTTACTAAAACGTAAAAGGTCAAAACTTCCTGAAATATCAAGTAGTTTTTTTACATCACATTCAGGAGTGATAATAATTCCAAAACTATTCTCATCTAATTTAACAATATCCCCAGTCATTATTGGTGTAGTATCTAAAACTTCAGTATAAAAAAGTTTTTGAAATAATCTTGATACTGATTTATGATTTTGTTCTCCTACTATTTCTTGCGATGCATAATTTCTTATTTCTGCTAAAAGTGTTTCATCTTTAATTAAATTTTCGCTTAAAAGATATTGAAAAATATCCAAAACAAATATTTCTGGACTTACGCCATCTGCTTTGGCTGAATCATAAATATATTTTATCCAATTCTTATCAGTGGATGACAATTCTCTAAATATTTTTTGAGTATATTTATTGATAGTAGAAGACCAAGATTGAGCAATTACCAAATGCTTATTTGCCTCTTTCCATTCTTGTATTTCCTTTAATATTCTAATTTTTTCTTTTTTTGTCTGAGAGATATTATCTTTTTTAGAAAATTTAATTCTATCTCCGTACTTCGCCCGTAATTGGTTTCCATACTCCTCGCTTTCAATGTCCTTGTCTGAATAGATATAGACTAAAGAAAAGAAATCATTTTGAACTAAAAAATTATAGGTAGGATCATCAGTTTTAGTTGAAGGTTTTTGAATTTTTATACCTTCCAAATCCTCTAAAACTATTTCGTCCTCTTCTGCATCAGTAAATTGCCAATCAAGGATTAAAGCGCTAAAGGTTCCTATTGATAAGATAGATTTCTGAGCTAACTCAAGTGAATGTACAGCGACAATTGGCAGTTCTTGTTTTAAAGCATCATATAGTTTTCTTTCATTTGCTTTACTTTTATGAATTTTATCATCAGCAAAAAGTATTACTCCATCCATAGTAAGGTTATTTAGGTTATAAGTTATTAAATTGTATTAAGAAGTTAGCACCAGATAATATTTTAAACCTATCTTGTGCTATGACTGATATTTCGGCATCAATTCTATCCAATAATTCTTTCGCAATATATAACCCTAAACCTCTCCCCTCTGTTTTGCGAGAGAAAAACTCTAAAAACACAATTTCTCTTATCTCTTCTTCTATTCCTATCCCATCATCTGCAAAAATTAACTGATTATTTTCTCCATCTATTTTAATAGAAATTTGGTTCTTTTTAGCATTTCCTAACCAATAGATTGAATTGTCCATTAAATTAATCAGTACTTGCAAAATAAGACCTGTATTTGTTTTAACAACTATATCCTTCTTTACAATTAGATTTACATTAATACTCCTTTGTTCAAGTTCTCTTCTAAAGTATCTTACAACTCTTTCTGTTACTTCTTTTACACTTATGTCTCTATTAATTCTTCTTGACACCCTCATCAACGGAGTAAGAACTTGAATTTCTTGATACAACAATTCTATATTTTCTCTTAAATCTTTCAAAAATTGCTTAAGTTCGTTTTTATCTAAGCTATTATTATCTAACTTTCTATTAAAATAATCTGCATTTTCTCTTAGTTGTCGCAACATAACTCCCATATCATGAGTAGATTTCTCAACAGCCATTCCTAATCCTGCCAACTCCTGACTAATAGATAAGTTCTCCTTATAATGTTTTATTAAATTATTAGCTGAATCAAAAAGTTTTTTCGATTTATCTAAAACTTCTACATTTTCAGACTCTATTGCTACTTTCTGAAAATCGTTAAATGCCTGTTCAAATATATTTTGAAATGTAATGAATGGTTTTTGCCTTGATAAGTCTATTTTCTTTTTGTCTATGGTTACTAAGTCTTTCATTACTTTCAGTGCAGCTTGAATTAATGCAACAAAATCGTCATAAGTACTATCCAGATTCATTAATCCTTCTCTATCTGCCGAATCTCTTAAATTGCTATTTTCACGTTGAGTAATGAATACAAAACCAATTAAATCATTGTAACTAAAATAATTACCTGCTCTATCTTCTGACCTAAATTGGCTTAATTTTAGCCAATCGTCCCCACTCTCTCCATAAGGATAAACTCTAGTGTTATCTCGATAAAGATAAACAGAGTTTTCCTTTATGTACTCTATTTCATCTTTACCAAATTTTGCTTTTTCTGTTAAACTAAAATAATAAACAAAAAAATAAAATTCACCAACCTTTGGGTTTCTATATTTAAAAAGCTCTTTCCTCTGTTTGCCTTTAGAATCTATGATTATATTTTCTTTATAGAATTGTTGCTTAAATAATTTTAATTTCGAGACATCATATTTTGAGTCCTCAAAAAGATTTATTTCACCAATATCATCTTTTTTACCATCATATTTATATATATAGGTTAGTTTACCATTATCTTCAACAGAAGCTTCAAAATAACTTGTAGCTAAATCTGTGATTTTCTCAAAAGTTATATGATTTCTGCTTCTATATTCATTTTTATTCCAAAACAGTTTTACTTCAAAATCTTTATCAATTTTATCTCTTAATCCTGGAAGGATAGGCGGAGTCATTTTATAAAAAGCCTTTTGTAACTTATCTAAATCATCTTCTTGCCAAGTATTTCTTAGATTATATATTCGAATCAGAGTGCCTTGTCTCTTTGTGTTAAGAATTTTCTCTGGTTCATCATTAATATACCATTCATTTTGTATTTGATCTAAAAATTTCTCATTAACTTCAGAGTTTTCATCACTAAACTCATCATCTTGAGTATACAATTTAAAATCAAGTTTCAAAACAACCTCATTCTCATTACTGGTTTTAGTATATATATCTATTTTACTTCCTAATTTATAAATAGCAAATCGCCCAACTCCTTTATCACCTTGCATTGCTCTGCCTCTTTTAGTCAAACGCTTTTCTGACTTCTTTTTCTGCAATTTATTGGGTGTTGCAGGCTTCATCCAGACATTCTGAATTATTTCCAAAGTCATTCCATCTCCATCATCTTCAATTTCAATAACTCCATTACGTATATCCGAATTAAAGAATCTAACCGAAACATTTTCCGCATCAGCATCATAACAATTCTTTACCAATTCAATTACACCTACCCATTTGTTACTAATAAGTTGGTCTCCCAAAATATTAATTAGACGAGCATACGGTCTGAATATTTCTTGACCTGATTTTTTCACAAAATGGCTATTTTTTAAATATCAAAATATATTCTTCGGGGTAAACCATCCTACTATTTACACTATCAACTTTAGAAAATTTTCCTGTAGTTTTATCTCTGATAGTAGGAATTAATTTATGAGGAATTGCTCTTTTTATTAAATCTTCAGGCTTAAATCCAAGATTTGTCAATACTTCAACAAAGAACTCAGCTGTTTTTATCTTAATATTGCGTAATTCAGTGTTACCCACAACCAGACAGATTGTTCCATTATCTTTAATAATACGGTTCATTTCTAAGCATACATAATACATATCATTAAAGTAGTTGGCAACCTCTCTGGCAGATTTTTTATGCCTTTCGTTTACAGCATCAATAATTTCATTTGCAATCTTAGATGGCACTTCAATTCCTGTATTATTAGAATAAAAAGTGCCTATAAAGTTCTTTCTAAACTTAGGTAAGTCATCTATATAGCCAAACCAAAAGCCCGTCAGTTGGTGAATATCTGCGTATTCATATGAGGTGACATAAGGAGGAGAAGTTATAATAGCATCTATTGATTTTGACTCTATTGTTGTTTTTCTTGCGTCTTCTAACTTTATTTCACATTGAGTTGTAAAAAAACCATTTTCTTCTAAAACTTTAAAGAATTCTCTATTCTTCTTTTCCATTACTCGATAATGCCGTTTGAACTCACTAAACGAATCTTTCCCATCTTTATCAGGATCAATTTGAGGTTTTGTGCTTGATTGTAGCCATCGAGAACTATTTTTGAGAATATTTGAAAGACAACAATAGAAAAAGTCCTTAATATGTTGCTCACAACTTAATTGATCAATTATATTTATTAAAAAAGCTATTTTATTTTTTTCATCTTCAGTAAACCAATAATCAATTCTTTCATGCACTTTTGAAGTAAAAGCTAACCCATCTACATAATTATCTATTTTAGCTATAATGGAATCATAGTTGGCATTAAGAATTTCAGGAGAGACTGGATGAATTTTAGCTTTTGTGATAAGTTCAGCCACAGGATTAATATCCACACCAATTGATTTTCTCCCATGGACTTTAGCTTCTACTAATGTTGTTCCACAACCTGCGAATAAGTCAGCAATAGTATCTTGAGGATTAGTATAGTTATCTATTAATTTACTGACTAAATTAGGCAAGAATTTAGCAGGATACCTATGATATCCATGAGTCCATTTATTGACAGACTTTTCCTTTTCAAAGCTCCAATTCGCATCCAATTCAAGATTATCAAATCTGTTTTTTATTGAATTAGGTGTTACAGCCATGAGTTGAGGTCAGATAGATTGATTTTAAAAACTGCAAAATAGATTTATTTTTATTCATAACAAAAAAAAAAAAAGTGAATCTATTCTTTCAGCGTAAAACATCTTATTCATCGGTATTTATTATTTAATTTTTTGATATTATTTGTAAATAGAGTTCCTTTTTCTCTTACCCAAACCTCCTATTAGGCGCTTTAGGGTCAAGGGTTATTACATTAAACATATCATATACACGGCTGGCGGCGGCTTCTCCATAAAGGGCTGCGAGTTTTTCGGGTGTTTCAGCATTTGAAATCAGATGAACCCGTAGGCCCGGATGGTCGTAAATCTCCATCAGTACCCTTTCCATCACATTCACAGGCGTAGTTTTAAATGAATCGCCCCGCACAATTACCGACAACTGCTCTCTTCCTACCTCTTCAATCAGCAAATCATACCTCGAAAAACCATACATATTTTCTTCATCGGGTATGGGTTTTTCTGATAAAACCCTTCGCATGGTCTGGTCGGGGCTATCGATATAGCTCTCCACAATATCTTGCGCTTTCACAATCCTGAACGATGATAGCGGATTATCTTTAAAAGCTGTGAGCAAAGTAGATTTGCCTGTGCCTACCCTGCCTAAAAGACAAATTCCCTTGTTTTTGTTCATTGCAGAGGGCGACGGCGCATGAAAATAACTCAGACACAACTCAAAGGCTTTTACGCAGTAATTGTCGAGAATAAATCTTTTTACCGGATTCCGCTCCTTTACCAGACTATCCAGATTCACTAATATTCGCCCCTTAAAATCTGCCAGACTTACGTTGCGCATGGCACTTATCTGCGCCTCTCTGAAAGCCACCTGCCTTTGTGCAATTTCTATGGCATCTTGCTTCTGCTGCTTTTTCACATAATCAAATGCCTTAGAAAAATACTCGCTTGTCAGTCGGTCGGCCAAGGTCTGTATAAACTCCTGCCTTATCGGCTCACTCAATTTCCCGGCCTGTTCACTGGCCGACAAAATCGGGTAAATGGCGGCAAAGAGTTTATCCAGCAAAGGTCTGAACTCCTTTTCCCGAAACTCGGCGTAAGACCCCGTCTGTTCCTGGTTCAACGACTGAATCATCATCGGCTGTTTGCTCAACAATTTTTCGTCCAGACCCGGGGGTTTTCTGGGCAAATGGTTTTCCATGCTTATGGGCTATAGTATTTTTATAATACGGAATCCAGTACAAAAAATTCTCACGGGCAGCTATGATATCCTTCCAGTTTTTATGCTTTTCCAGACCAAATTTGGTTTCCACAAAGGTTTCCACTACCTGAGCATATTCTTCCGGTTTAATCTCACTGTTTTTGGCAGCCATTCTGCCTATTTCGCTTTTAAGCAAATCTGCCTTTAGCTGTTCTTTCGTAAAAGACTCACCAACCTCTGTAGCCGCCTCACTTTTCTGAGCAGCAACCTCAGGCAACGTTTCATCAGTTGCCTCATTTTTTTCAGGCAAATCATTTTCAACCGTCGGTAAGTTATTTCTACTATTATTTTCTTTTAGTTTAGTTTCGTTTAGTTTAATTATAGGTGGTGGTTTAGGTGCTACTTTAGGTATCACTTTAGGTGTCAGTTTAGGTATCAGTATAGGTGTCAGATTCTGATACCTATCGGCTTCTTCCTCTACTTTGTCAGTAGGTTTAGGTGTCAATTTCTGATACCTTTCTGGTGTTTCAACCACTACATTTTCCTGTTTTGTACGGGTATTAGGTATCAGAATCTGATACCTTGTTTTGTTACTCTGTCCTTTACCACCCGATACAAACTCAATCAGTCCGACCTGTTTCAAACGGTTACGTGAAGTCTTCAACGTATTTACGCTCATCCCGACATTGGCAGACACCCTGCTGTCTGAATGCCAGAAATCATTTACCCAGCCTAAACTATTTGCTGTTTTTATCAGATAAAAATAAAGCTTAGTTTCCCAGCCCGTAAATTGAGCACCCTCATCTAATCGCCAGAAATGATTGATTAAGTCAATATAATTCATTGAAATACCTGAGTTACTGATGGATTGAGCAGCCGTTGCGTTAGCGAATACAAGTTTATTCTGCATGGATTTACAGAAACCCAGCCCTACAACTTCAATAGTTTTGATGAGCAATAAGCATTGAAAAACACGCAGGTAATTCAAACTCATCACCCTTAAAACCAATCAATCGCCGCAGTGGCGGCTCAATCGTTTAATCACGAAATTTTATTTACCGTCAGGATATTCTTGGTAAAAACTGTGGCAACCGTCAATTTGGGTTCAAGTACAATCTTGCCCACAGTACCAGATGAGATAAATCCCTGCTCTATCAGGAGCTTGTGCAGACCTGCGTGAGTATCGTCAGGAACCACATCAAGCAGTTTCCCGACAATTCTCAATTTGTTTTTCTGAACCACTTCTACCTGTTGCAATAAAAGTTTTTCAAATTCTTCCAATCGGGAAGTTTGTAGTATTGTCATAAGTTTAAAAATAGAACATTAGATAATTAAGGTCAGTCGCCCGACCATTCGGATTGATTTTCTTCCTCTTTTTCTTGAAAAAAAGCAGCTTTTACTAACCATGAACTATATACGCACAGCAACGTATATACCACACAGCAGCATATTTTTAAAAAAGTTGTGAGATTCAGTCTTAGAATAACTTTAGCTTATTAAGCCGATTTACGGTATAATTCCTGCTTGCGTGATTCATACATTTCTACCAGCCCGAAATCATACACGTGTTCATCTACCAGTTCCAGTTGTTCAAGCGTCATGGCATTGCTGATAAAACTGGCAATGCGTTGTAATTCTTTGTCTTTGGCGGTTTCTTCGGTATCGGCATTATCGGGCTGATTATCAATATACTCTACCTCTGTGCCCTCTACATTATGTATCACCGACTGGTCGGTAATCACAGCTTTCTGCATTTCAACCGATAGCGGGGCATCACCGCTGTTCAGGTGCAGTTTGGTTACTGTTTTCAGTGCCATTTTGTCAAAGTCTTCTGCCCATAAACCTTTGCCGTTCTTGAAGGTCTGCGAGTACCTTTTCCCGTGTCGGTGTACCGAATCGGCATCCATAAAAAACGTACTTTCATACCCATTAAGCAACCTGAAATTGCTCGCATAGCCCACCACCTTGTCTGATGTTTTTTTGTCCCACTCAAAATGAAAACCCTGAAAAGACTCGTCATCAATTTTCTGTCCTTCATACACTATCTTGGCATCAAGGGTCTGGTACTGCCCACTCCTGATAGCCAATTGCTTAAAGCCCTTATACCCAATCAGAAACTGAGCCAGTTGTCTACCGCTTTTGCGGTCGTTGTATGGCACCAGATAAGCAAAACCGAGGTTGTTGCTCAGGGGCAAGTCTAAAGTAGCAGCCGTAGCGGCTGCATGATACACACTGGTCGGGTCGGCTCTTTTGAGCAATTCGTTACTGGCTACAATCTGTAACACCGAGGTCATAAAAGCAGGTGCCCTTTTGCCCAGCAACTCCTCAAATTTCTGCTTCACCGAAACCTTACTGAAAAAGTCTTTGGTTGTTAACTGTTCTGACATTTTTGTTTAATTTGTTATAATTTGGGATTGTTTCGTTTGTAAAAAAGCGATGCCGAAAGACCCTTTTCACCTACACTGATGGAAAACCTCACCCATTGAATGAGCGTAATTATCCATCAATGATTTTCTCTATAACCCGCAACATTTGTTTGGGGCATAAAGATGTGGGAAAGGGTCATTTTCTGCACGCAGTGGTCGATTCACCAACCACTATTTTATCTACTTTTTGGGATACTGATACTATTGCGCTGATTCAGGCCTGCAGCCAAGGCCTGATAGTCAGTAAGCATAGTACTAAGAAGCGTCTGTTTTAGCGTTTTCGTACCTTTTTTCAGGGTATTCGGCGCTGTATATTTTTCTGTTTCAGGGATTTAGAAACGCCTCCTCCAACCGGAGGAGGGTTTGAACATTTCCCTAAAAACTAACTATTTCAAAACTCATGACGAGCTATAAAATCTTTTAAAGTATGGTGAAATTGAGAGTTTCTCCTCACCCCGCGCGGCGTCCGCTCTAAATCTCCCTCTCCAGCAGGAGAGGGGTTGGGGTGAGGCGGTCGCCGCGCGGAAAAACTTACAATAAATACTATTTAACTACTAAAAACTCTTCTAAAACCCTCGCTTGCTCCAAAATTTAATCCAGACAAATATTTAACAATCACAGCCAGCCAAAACTTTCAAAAAATTCCTCCTCCAAACCGAAGGAGGATTTTAAATCTATTTTCCTAAACGTGATTAAAGGCACAAATTCAAGAAAAATGCCTCCTCCATACCCAAGGAGGATTTTCGTTATATTTATTCCTAACTTAACTAAACTTAACCTGACACTTCCGCACTTTTCAAAACACCTCCCCGTTATCCGGGGAGGTTTTATTCTTCCTGACATAACCCCCAACAACAGTATATATACAATCACAGCATTCAATTCAGTTATTCAAAAAATACCTCCTCCAAACCGAAGGAGGATTTCTGAATAAATATTAGTCATGAAATAAAAGCATACTCAGTTTTTGGCAATAGTCAAAAACACCTCCTCTAAACAGAGGAGGATTTTAAACACTGCATATATATTGATAAAACTTATCCGTTTTAACTATCAGCACGTAGCCAATGCACCCCAAACCTTCCTCCTGTTTCGACCTATCACAGATAGAATATTTTCCCCGGTTAGTTGTGTGTATATTAACACAGGTGCATTATTTATCAGCGTACCAACTATATGAATACAGGCCCGAATCAGGCTAAATTTTTTGTGTGTGGATTCAGTTTTTTTTCCAAATCTTTAAATTTTATATTGCACAATTACGCATTTTTAGTATTTTTGTCTTGAAAAACTCATTTGTTCGTAATTTATTGAACAAAAATAACGAACAAGTTCGTATTATGCAAACATATTTTGCAAATTATTTTTATTTTTAAATCATACATTCACCATGACTATTGGCATACCACCGGTGAGCGGAACCGAAATCAGGGGTTTCCGCAAGAAAAACAAGCTCTCACAAACAGAGTTCGCCGAACTTGTTGGTGTTTCCATGAGAGCCGTACAACTATGGGAAAGCGGCGACAGAAATGTATCAAGCCTTGCCGAAAAGACCATCAGAGAGGTGTTTCTGAATTATAAAAAAGCCGGCTTAGAGAATGCGTATGTCAATACCAACGGCAATAAATTTATCACCAATGCCGAAGGCGACCTACTGGTGGAAGTACCCTTGCTGAGTAAAGAAGCCTTTGCCCGCTACCTTGATGAACTAAGCGATGCAGGTACGTTTCAGTTTGAAGAAAAAGTACCTTTTGTGGTTGACAAAATAGATAGAGGTAATTTTATTGCTTTCAGGATTTCGGGCGATAGCATGAACGGCGGCAAAATAGATGATACACCCGACAGAGCCACTGTATTAGGTAAAGAATTACCGATGGATTTGTGGATGGACGGCTTTGGAGAATCAAGATTCGGCTGGATTATCCTCACCAAACGCAATGTATTATTTAAAGATATTGTGGCTTTCGACCGTGCCACGGCTACCATTACCTGCCACAGCCGCAACGATAGCCCCGAATACTGCGATTTTAAACTCTCGCTGAACGATGTACACAAGATATTTAAAGTAATCAAGCGGACTTTCTAAGATTTTATTCAGAAACAAGCGTCTTTAAGCCTGATTGAGTTCATACGCAAAATCAAATGCAGCCTATAGCAAACAAACCTGAAATTTTATTTCCACCATTGCCCTGAATCATTAACTTTGCTGTTAGTATCATTCCCTATAAAAACTAACATGCAATCTGAAAAAAGTCAGGAGGTGACTCGTCGCTTCTTTGAAATTCTTGATGAACTTGTGCAGATGGGTCATATCCATTTCATGAACGATTTTTATGTTGAAAACAACATTAACAGCCGCAATATCTACCAACTAAAAAAAGATTATAGTCGTGATATTCTGCAATTAGAGTGGCTTTCTATTTTAATAGAAAAATACAAGGTATCAGGCGATTATCTGCTGACAGGCAAAGGTAAAAAATATAAAAAACCGTTAGAGTTGATAGAAAGACCCAAACGCCGTAAATACGTAAAGCAGAAAGCAGTGGTGGCCGTTCCGGCCTGACAGCATGAAGCTATTACTTTGAAATACATAAATTCCATAAACAACTAATCCAATGAGCAACCAAATTACGGTTACTGCCAACATCAGCGCACCCGTTGAAAAAGTATGGAAAGACTATACTACGCCAGAAAGCGTTCAGCAATGGAACAATGCTTCTCCTGACTGGCATACGCCAAAAGCATCAAATGACCTACGTGTAGGCGGAGAGTTTTGTTATACAATGGCCGCCAAAGACGGCAGTTTCAGTTTTGATTTCAGCGGCATCTACGATAATGTAGTAGAAAACCAACTGATTGCATACACGATGGGCGATGGCAGAAAAGTATCAGTAACGTTTACAGAGAACGGCGATTCTACCGATGTTGAAACCGTTTTTGACCCTGAAAACCAGAACCCTGCCGAAATGCAGCAACAAGGCTGGCAAGCCATTCTGAATAATTTCAAGGCGTATGTTGAGACAACGCTTTGAAAGAATAACCTTATATTTAGCTGATTAAAATGTAATGCCTTGTAAGTGTTTTGCTTTATTAATCAGCTAAATATAAACTTGTAATAAACTCACCTCTCCTCTACCGACCTTGCAATAACCCGATAGGTATTGTCAAGATGAATCGTATCTCCTTTGATACTCAATTCCTGGCCCACTTCCCAGCGTTTGTAATTCGTACCCATATTCGGAATTGAGAAAATTGCCTCAAATTTTTCCCCTTGTTTGTCTTTCAATATAGCCACATAGCCATCTTTTCCGTTTTCGATACTCTCTATCGTACCTGTGTATGAATCTGTAGCAGGTTTGTTGCATGAGGCCAAGGCTATCATGAAGCCAATGAATAAAATCCCGAATTTGCGCATAAAATTGATTTGTGTTTTTAGTACATCTTTTACAACGGCTGTTATTAAGAATTAGTTTATTCGCCAAAGCTTAAAATAATCCACAAATAGCGTGTAATCACTCCATAATGATTTAATCAGCTTAAACAGGTAAATGGGCTTTTGAAATGAGTGGGAAAGGGGTATTTAATCAGGCAGATGAGGTTTAATTTCTTAAAATAGCCACTAAAAGAGGCTTTCTAAAAAGTCAAAGGGTGCAAAATATTAATTGGCACAAAAAACTTTTCAGATAACCTCTTTTGATAAATTTTGCCCGCTTGCTTATTCTAACCTACCAATACACGCTGGTTTGTCTCAAAATCTGTTAAAGCATTTCCACTTTTATAGAGTGTGCATTTTTGTTCTTTTCCTTCAATATCAAAACAGACAAGCCAATTATACTTTTTGTCCACCACATAAAAACGGCCACATCCTGAAACATAGAATAATTTCCGCAATGCTTTTGGTTTACAGTCAAACACATCATGTTTTGAAGACTCTTGAAACACAAGCACCAGCCAATAATTAGTATCATTCTCAAGTTTTTCAATCCAGCTATCAATATTTGCAGAGGAAAACTCCGTTATAAAAGTTTTGTTTTTCATGCTCGAAAACCAATAATTATAATATTGTCTTCCTTTATTAGGGTCGTCGAATAACCTTTTCTGAAAAATAAATCTGCTTTCTATCTTTTTTAAAATAGAACTACCATCTATGAATGGTACCCTAAGGTCTTTTTGTGAATAATTTATTTTTAACCAATGTAAACGCTTATAAAAATACATATAAATACTATTTAAAGTGTTTAATAGCATAAATTAACCTTATCGGTTACGATAAAGTATATATTCCTTCCCTATTGCGCTCACAACAAAGAAACGATTCTATGCTATTGAATTAATAATTAAAACAGGATGATAAATCCGGTCTGTCAGACAGGATTCAGATTTAATCATATACCTCATACCAATTCTGGTCTTTTTGCAAACCAGAGCTGTATAATTGGTTGATTAATAAATGTAGAATAAAATCAGGATATTAAATTTCTCATCACATGGAGATTTTTTGCGAAGATAGAATAAAATCCTATAGTTATAAAATACTCTATTAAGATTTACGAAATAAACGAAATCTGCATTTGGAAATCATTTTGGTTAATTAGGTTTCAAGAAATAAACGTCCTTTTGTAGAGACGACATGCATGGCGTCTTCAGAGGTCTAAGCAATCCAAAAATGACATTTAAGGAGATAAAATAGTAGATAATTATCTTACATTTATAGTCCTTAGGAGACGCCATGCATGTCGTCTCTACGAAAATGGGGGTAACAGAAAATCAATCACTATATTCGGCTTTAGCGGACACCATGCGGCCAAAATGTATTTGCAAATTTTAAACATTGCTTATTACTTGAATCCTAATCAAACACCCTTCCCTCCAACCTTTCCCCAAATTACCGCCCAAAAACACAAAACAAATATTTCTTTTATTTTCTTTTTATTTCGTTTATTTTCTTTTATTTTTGCTTTTAGCAAATTCAACCTCATAATTACTTTATATTCACCCTATGACTCACTATTTACGCATTTTCACACTCACCGGGCTGATGGCCCTGCTCAACCTTGCGCAGGCCCATGCACAGACACTTACCAAAGACCGAAAGCCCCGTATCATTATCACGGCCGACCCCGAGCTTGACGATAATAACTCGCTGATACGGTTTATTCTTTACAGCAGCGACCTCGACATTGAAGGGCTTGTATATGCCAGTAGCCAGTTTCACTGGACAGGCGACGGCAAAGGCACCAAATGGTTTGTACCCAACCGAGAATATGCCCGTTTTGGGCTCAATCAGTGTCCATGCGAGTCGTGGCGTTGGGCTAAAGGCGAACGCTTTATTCATGATATTGTAGAAGCCTACGAAAAATCATACCCGAATCTGAAAATCCATAACCCTGAATACCCTACTCCGGCTGTACTGAAATCGAAAATCCGCTTCGGAAATATTGAGTTTGATGGTGATTATTCTAAAGATTCGCCCGGCTCAGAACTAATCAGGGCAGCCATCATGGATGATAAACCAGGACAGCTTTACATTACCGCCTGGGGAGGCGCCAGTACCATTGCCCGTGCCTTGAAATCGATTCAGGACCAATATGAGTACACTACCCAATGGGATGCCATTAAAAAGAAGATAGCCAAAAAAGTAGTGCTATTACCCTCAGGCGACCAGGACGATACCTTTGCCTCTTATATCAGACCGACCTGGCCTGAGATTGAATACCGCCAGTTCAGTGGCGGCCCTAACTACGGGTATGGCGCCCAGCTAAGAGCCAAGCCGGAAAATGCGCCTTACCTGACACCCGAATGGATGAGAGAGCATGTAACCACCCGTGGCGCATTGGGGGCTTTATACCGTGTGTGGGGCGATGGCAAACAGATGGTAAAAGGTGATATAATGGATTACTTTGGTGAAGCCGGAAAAACCACCGACGAACTGAAGAAAATGGGTTATGTGGTATGGATGCCCCCGCAACCCAAAGACTCATGGTTGGGCGAAGGCGATAACCATACTTTTATGAATATGCTGGGCAACGGCTTACGTGCCTATGAAGCCGGATTTTATGGAGGCTGGGGCGGTGGTGCCGCCGCCAGAAGAGAGAATGTCTCTTTCGGACTTGCCGACACAAGTGCTAATGCGATGGCCAATGCACTCGGCACTATGAACGACCAGGCCAGACAGGCATCTGCCTTCCCCGATTTTTTTGCCAAGGCACAACATGATTTTGCCGCCCGAATGAAATGGGCAGTAACGCCTAAATATGCCAATGCCAACCATGCACCCATGGTAAGAATTGAAGGCCCTTTAACTATCATGGCTACACCGGGGGCAAAAATACGCCTGAATGGCTTTGTGTCAGACCCCGACGGTAATACAGTTACCACTAAATGGTGGCAGTTTCAGGTAGGTACTTACCCCAATAAAGTAGGTATTACCAAGCCTGATGCCTTACAGACCGAAATAGAGATTCCGAAAGATGCCCAACCCGGACAAACGATTCATCTGATTCTGGAAGCAACCGACAATGGCACGCCCACCCTTACCAAATACCAGCGACTGATTATTACGGTAAGAAAGCAATAAGGCTCACCAGACAGAACTAAACTGAAACGGCTGACACACTGACTGTAGCGAAACAAACAGCAGTTGTGTCAGCCGTTTTATTTACTACATTTCAAGTGCTGGAAACAGGAAGGTTTTCTTAGAGTTGGCTCAAAAAGTCCGAAAAAAAAATAGGAACTACTAAAATTAAGTAGCCCTATTCTAAAACAACTTTTGCTGTAATTAGCTTGTAAGTTATCATGAATGGTTCAGACCATCAAAAAATTTTATCCAACGGCAAAATCAGGTATTTCTGACACTTTTCTCGGGTTATTCTTAAAAATGAAGGAATGGAAATACCACTCATAGCAGTATCCCTATCCTACTGCCATATCACCGAGCGGTCAATCGCTTTCAGGTTGGTTCTTCCTGTCAGTATCATGGCTAACAGAAGCTCGTCTAACAATATCTGTATTACTTTACCTACACCTGCGGCACCACCACAAGCCAGTCCGTAGCAGACAGGTTTGCCAATCATCACCGCTTTTGCCCCCAATGCAAGGGCTTTCAGTATATCTGTACCACGCCGTACGCCGCTGTCAAACAATATCGGTATCTGCTCATTTACTTTATCAGCAATGTATGGCAACACTTCAATAGTAGCCGGAACCGTATCTAAGTTGCGGGCACCATGATTAGACACAACAATCCCTCCTACTCCGGCATCAACAGCCTTTGCGGCATCTTCCGGATTCATAATACCTTTAAGCAGCACCGGAATACGGGCAAATGATTGCAGCCATTCAATATCTTTCCAGGTAATCGGTTTTTTCGGCGCTCCAATTTCACCCAATGAATAATGAGCAATCACCTCTTCGGGCAGCGCAAAACCTGCCTTCACCTGACGGTTACGGATACCCGGTGTAGGCGTATCAACAGTTACACAAAGTGCCTGATACCCCAACGCCTCGGCTTTCTGAACAAGGTCTTTTGTATAAGCCCGGTCGTCTCTTACATATAACTGAAACCACAAAGGTTGAGTGGCTACTGCGGCAATTGCTTCGAGCGGCGTTGTCGTAAACGAACTCACCACATAGGTTGTCTGGCTTGCCCCTGCGCCTTTGGCTGTGGCAATTTCTCCCTCGGCATACATAAGCCGATGAAAAGCCGTTGGGGCAATCAGTATCGGGTGCGCCAGTTGCTGACCAAACAAAGATAGTTTCGTATCAATCACCGACACATCGTTCAGCACGGTTGTATTCAGTTTGATATTGTTAAAGGCTTCACGGTTCCATCGAAGGGTTACTTCGTCGGCTGCGCCACTCGCTACATATTCATAAGCCATGCGAGACATTTTAGAAGCAGCCATCTGCTCAATATCAAATAAATTCACGATACCCGATAAATCGTCAGGATAGCCATTGGTCAAAGACATTGTAGAGGTAAAAGGTTGAATTGGTATTTCAAAGATAAGGAAAGAATTACAAACACAGGTTGATGAAACCTGCTTTTATCAGGTTTTGATTTGACTGCATTAATCAGGTTTACCAAAGAAGTACTTATTTCATAAAACTTCACACATAGCTACCATACTCATGAATCAACTGATACATTCTTCTTCAATACCAGGTTCAGCGAAAAATAGCCCAGCGCACCGGCAACAAGCGATGCCAACAGAATGACAAATTTGGCATTATTGATAATCACCGCATCATCAAATGCCAGTAGCGTAATAAAAATAGACATCGTAAAACCGATACCACCTAAAAACCCGACACCACCTATCGATTTCCAGTCAAGGTCGTCAGGAAGTTTACAGATTTTACTCTTTACCGCTATAAAAGCCAATAGAAAAATGCCCAAAGGTTTACCAATAACAAGTCCTATTGCTATACCTATACTGTAAGTCTGTGTCAGTATTTCTCCTATATTTCCGCTAATCATGATAGCGGTATTGGCCAGTGCAAAAACCGGAAGTATGATAAAAGCCACAGGTTTATGCAGATAATGCTGTAAAATATAGGAGGTCGATTTCTCGTCGCCATTGCCAAAAGGTACGGCAAAAGCCAATAATACGCCGGTAATAGTAGCATGTACACCCGAGTGCAACATAAAATACCACATGGCTATGCCTCCGATTATATAAGGTATCAGATTTCTGACTTTAAGGCGGTTAAATATCACTAAAACAACAAATATACCGAGTGCCATGAGCAGGTTACTCCAAAGCAATGTTTTGGTATAGAAAATGGCAATTACTAAAATAGCTCCGAGGTCGTCTATCACAGCCAGGGCAGTCAGGAAAACCTTTAACGAAGCCGGAACTCTATCGTTTAATAATGATAATATACCCAGCGCAAAGGCAATATCGGTAGCCATCGGCACCCCTGCTCCGGCTTGGCCTGCTGTACCCCAGTTAAAAACCAAAAACAATAACGCAGGCACTACCATACCACCAATAGCCCCGAAAATAGGTAAGAGTGCATCTTTTATCTGAGCCAGTTCGCCTAAATAAACTTCCCTTTCCAGTTCAAGACCAATCAGCAAAAAAAAGATAGCCATCAGCCCATCGTTTATCCAATGCTCTACCGAGTGGCCGCCCATCTGAAAATGCCAGATATGTGCATAATTTTCAGCCATACCTGTATTGGCTATCAGTAAAGAAACAGCAGTACAGGCAATCAGGATAATACCACCCGCTTTTTCACTCTCAATAAAATCCTTGAATAATTGTGTCAGCTTCATACTTTCTTTGCTTGTTGCTGCACGAAAATAGGCATTTATTTTTAAACAGACCCAAATAATCAGGGTATAAAAGTTTTTGCTGTCTAACCCTGATTTACCTGCGCTTACTTCTGCATTTCGCCGATGCAATAGCATAAGCCATCAGGGGCAACCACAAAAAATACTTTCCATCGGGTAGCGCCATGTTGCTGAAAACTGAAATCAGGGTTCTCTTTGGTAAAACCATTAGCCCTTAATTCATCAAATGCCGCCTGCACATCGTTTACCTCAAAGAAGCAACCATCCTGCGAGGGGTCTTCCCCATTCTCGGACAGACCAATTTCTATTTCATTTCTTTTCAATATGGCTGATTTATAAGGACTATTGCTATGTGCCGTTTGCTCAAACCCCATAATTTTTTCGTAGAATGGAATGGCATTGCTTAAATTTTCTACCGGAAGATTCATCTTATTTTGCAGATAAGGCCAGGCGTTTTTGTAGATTACTTCAACTGATTTCATGTATTTAATTTTGTAGGTGATTTTATACTAATGGCCATTGTCTTTTTTAAGATGAAGTTAGGTTCTTGCTGATTTTTGTGTAAATCTCTGGTAAAACAACTCATTTTTCATTCCTTCTCCCAAAACATCAATCCCCCTACCAGTACCAGCCAGCTTACTAAACCAAAAATAAAAACTCTGAACCCAAAAACACTGATAAAGTTGAAATGGGTCAGCACACCCACCAAACCCACCATAAGACAACCAAAACCATAATAAGCTATCCATTGAGGCAATCGGGCTGTGATTAGAATCATCGCCGACCACAAGCCTATGGCAAAAGCACAAGCCGAAATAAAGATATAATCCATTGAGGCATTGAGATACCTGCCATAACCAATAATAGCCTTCAGTACCTGTTCGTCAATACCCGCATTGTAATATTTTGCTACAAAAAAAGGCAATACCAACCCATTGACAGCCCCGGCTATCATGGCGGCTATGAGTCCGGTACAAAAAACAAAGAACGGAAGCATGGCTATTCTGCCCGGTGTCTGCAACAGTACTGATAAACCCCATGCCCCAAAGCCAATAAAAGGCAAACAAAAAATAGCTAAGGCATGCGAAAAAACAAGCGTACTTTTTATTTGAGCAATATGCGCCAGACTCCCTCCGCTTGGGTGTAGTAGCATGGTAAGGGTGGCTAATAAAGAGCCAATGAAGAGGCATAAAGCAGCCATTTTTCTGAATTGAGGTTCCATAAGATTGTTGAGAAATATGAGCCACAAAAATCACTCATCATCTCTCAATAATTGCTTGATTCAAATCAAGAAATACCTGTCTGTCAGTACATGCCTCTTACCCTGCTCAGGGTTTCGGGAGTCATTTTCAGGTAAGAAGCTATCATTTTTAACGGAAAATGCTGGAGCAGTTGTGGTTTGGTTTCCATCAGGTGATTATATTTCTGGAGCGGCGTAAGGGCATTATCAAAATAATGCATACGGGCCATGCCTTGTTCCATTACTTTGCCCAACTGAAAGAATATCGGCGAAGTCTCTATCAGATGATGTATTGTATAGATAGTCAATTCTAACACCTCACAATCGGTATAGGTCTTGATTTGTGTAGCAGAAGGTTTCTGACCCACAAAACTCGGGTAGTTCATTATCCAGTCGTTGGCAAGGTATAAATCAATCACATTTTCATTAATATCATTCATACCAAACTGATATACCGCCCCCGATACCAACAAAAAAACAGAGCGGCATACCGTTCCTTCGGCAAGCAATGTTTCATTCTTCTTCAATTGCCTTACGGGTATCAGTGTTTCGGCCAATGCTATATCGGCCGTTTCAAATCTTCCTATTTTTTGTAAAGCGGCCTGAAGCATAGCTTAATAGTGGTAGCTGTTTTATTGCTGAATTATTTTAAACAAAGAGTCAATCTACTACTCATGTGGCTCTACATGAATCAGTATCAGGTCTAATGCTGGTATTTGGGCTTGCAGGTAGTCTTTCAGGTTATGAGCAACCCTGTGGCTGTCTCTTACGCTCATATCGGCATCTACTTCTATGTGCAGGTCCACATGGTACTTCATCCCTGCTTTTCTGACAAAGCATTTTTCGGTGCCTAATACCCCCTCTACTTCTAAAGATTTTTCTCTGATAGCCTCAATCACATCTTCATACATATTTTCGTCCATAATCTCGCCTAAAGCCGGACGAACAATCAGGTAGCAGTTATAAAAAATAAAACCTGCTGCAAACAAAGCCGCCCAATCGTCGGCTGCTTCGTAGCCTTGTCCTAAAATCAGGGCAATAGAAATACCGATAAATGCCGCTACCGACGTAATGGCATCGCTTCTGTGATGCCAGGCATCGGCTTTCAGCGATGAACTGTTGGTTTCCCGGCTTCTTCTGATAACAATCTGATACGAAGCTTCTTTCCAGAGTATAATTACCCCCAATACAATCAGTGTCCAGGGTTTGGGTAATGCGTGGGGGGTCTTGATTTTTTCAATACTTTCGTAAGCAATGAGCGTTGCCGAAATAATCAGAAAACCCACTATCAGAAAGGTAATGAGGGGTTCTATACGACCATGCCCGTAAGGGTGATTTTTATCGGCAGGCCGACTGGCATATCTGATACCTAAAAGCACGAGGAGTGAAGAAAAAATATCAGCAGTTGATTCAATGGCATCTGCAATAAGTGCATAAGAATTACCGAAGAATCCGGCCAGCCATTTGATCGACGCTAAAGCAATATTGCCAACAATGCTGAAATAAGTAGCCTTTATTACTTTCTCTTCGGGGGTATTTGCCATGTACGCAGGTTTGTTGATGAACAGTTCAGTTGCCTGAACCATTTGCTAAAAACTCCTGCAAAGGTAAGGAATTGTGGAATGTCGATTGCAGATTGTCAATTTTTATTGTCGAATGATTGTCAAGTGATTGTCGATTTTCAAACGGGTCGCCGTTGCGATGCAGATTGTCGAATGTTTGGAAACTGTCGATTTTGAACGGTTCACAGTTGCGATGCAAATTGTGGAATGTATTTTATTAATTCGACAATCCGAAATCGAAAATCGACAATTCCCCTACCTCAGCACATACCCCATGCCAAACACTGTATGAATCAGTTTTCTGTCAAAGCCTTTATCGACTTTTTTCCGAAGATAATTAATATACACCTCTACATAATTGGTGCCTTTGTCAAAATTAACATCCCATACCTTTTCAGCAATCTGTACTTTCGATAACACCCTCCCCTGATTTCTCAGAAAATATTCAAGCAACTTAAATTCCATTGCCGTAAGGTCCAGAATTTTACAATCACGGTTTACCTGTTTAGTATCCATATTTAATGTGAGTCCGTCAAAACGTAATATCTGTGCGGTCATAAGCACTTCCGACGCGCGTCTGGTAAGTGCACGTATCCTTGCCAGTATTTCAGGCAAATGCAAAGGTTTTACCATATACTGGTCGGCTCCGGCATCAAAACCTGCTATTTTATCGTCAGCACTCCCCAAAGCCGACAGAATTAACACGTGGGTCTGAATCCCTGCCTCACGTAGTTCTTTTAACAATACAAGGCCGTTTAGTCCGGGCAGTATAATATCCAGAATAATACCGTCGTAAGTATTACGCAGCACAAGTTGTTTAGCTATCAGGCCATCGTAGGCATAGTTTACCTCATAACCATTATCCTCTAATTCTTGCCTGATAAGTCGAACAGTACTCGGGTCATCATCGACTAATAATATCTTCATTTACAAGAAATTACCGATTCTAATGAAATTCTAATAATTGATTAAGCCGAATCTAATACTTCTCATTGTAATTTGCCTCTCACAAAACAGAGATAATTAACTCTGACTTGTATCAGAATGTAAATTGAGGTTAAGTGAAGTTGTGCAAAAAGAATCAGTGAAGCTGGTTTTCAGCAAAATGTTATTTTTTACAGCAAAAGTGGCTTTATCTGATTTGATAGGTATAACTGAATTTTAACCAAAATGTTTAGCGGATGTTTTCTAAAACTCTTTTGCTTTAATTACATGCTTTGAAAAAAACCTTACTACTCTTAAAATTATTCAGCGTTTTTCAATATCTCTGAATACGAAAAGTGTTTTTGGTTATCAAAAACGTAAAATGCTTTCAAGTACACTACATGAAAGCATTTTATGGGTCTTTCAGGAAAATTCCTGTCAGGCAATAATATGTGTTTTGATAAGGTGCCGCATCTGTTGCCAGGTAATATCCCACGAATGGGTTTTCAGAAAATCGTCTATCTTTTTCTTCCATTCTTTTCGTTTGTCATAAGATAAAGCCTCTTCAATGGCGGCCTCAAACTCATATACATCTGCGGCTGTACTTACCAGCCCCATTTCCTGATAAGGACTTAGCACATCAGCCACCGGAGTTGCCACAATAGGCTTAAAGGCTGCCAGATACTCAGGTGTCCGTGTGGGCGAATGAACATTCGTAGCCTTCTCTGTTGAGACAAGCATCAGTGCCATATTCCAGTTACTGATGTATGAGGGCAATTCCTGATACGGTTTTTCGCCGAGGTAATGAATATTTTCGGCTTTTGGCAAAGTCCTTTCATCAATATCTACGATAGGCCCAATTAATATAAACTGCCAGTCGGGGCGGCGGTCTGCCAAAGCCCGGAGCATTTCAACGTCAAAACATTCATCAATAGCCCCATACATACCTAATCTCGGATACAGTATCTCTTCCTGGTCGGCGGGTTCAGGGAGTTCTATGCGTGCCTGCATAAAATGCGCTTTTTCTATACTACTCGGAAAATTATATACCTGTGGATGCCAGTTTCGCTTGGCCTCGTAGAGTGTCTGGCCATTCACAAACACAAGGTCGGTCTGCGAAATTAACTCATTCTCGGTGTCTATCAAAGCAGGCTGTCGGGTACGAATCGGGTTTACACAGTCATAGACGGCTACCCTTGGGTACAACGCTGAAGTATAATGAATACTGGATGGCGCATAATACCATGTACCATAGTTTTCAATTTTATAATCATGGCAGAGCCGGGCAAGCAGTTCTGTGATACGCTTGTTACTCTCATTTGTTGCTAAAGCCTGTGGCAGTTTCATCTGAACCACATACAGATTTTTATGCTTGCTGAGTTCTTTTACACTCATTTCGGGTTCTTCAGCAGTTTCTTCAAACGTTGGTTCTTCCATATAAAATACACGCCATTTTTTGGCAGCATGACTCATCAGATGCTGCGGCCGCTGAAAAACCGACTCCCATTGAATGTGGGCAAAACAAAGTAGGGTATCAATATTATCTTCCTCATGCACCTCTACTATCTGCTTCTCGTGAGGAAACGAATAATCATCTGTTTCAAAACTTGTCATAATTTTCTCTGCTGATTTTAATCATAGAATTATTCTAAATAATCATTCCTTTGTTTATTAACGCAGATTGTTCATATTCAGGTAGTTATCGGGCACATGTTGAGGAATATTAATCAGGATATGTGGTTAAAAATACCCACCGATAAAAAACAGCTTTTAGCAGATACTTTCTGTAGATATGGGGCCATATACCTTCATTTTGATACAATTACGGGATTTTCAAGGGTATAAAACCGTTCAGTAAATGATGGCACAAGATTTGTCAATAGATATAATAATCTATCAGAATTGCTGTTATCATTAAAATAACCAAAGTCATGTCAACACAACAAAAAGAACATAAAAAACTAATGGAAGAAGCCCGTCTGCACCTTCTGAAAACCAAAACCCTGATTATAGAAGCACAGATGCAGATAATGAAAATGAAAGCATCGGCCTTAAAGGCCCGCATTCAGGCACTTAAAAATCTGTCAGTAATTGGGCATATAGAGTTGTAATGCACATAAAAAAATCAGCCTCACCTATAGCAAAGCTGATTCTGACTTAAACAAACTTTCTTATTCTTTCACGAATATCATTATTCCTGTGCAGCTTCTTCGTTGATATGCGCCTCTGCAAGGTCTGTGAGTTTCTTGTCTGCCGCTCCCTCTTCATCAAGTATAGTCTGCAAAACTTCGGCAGCATCGTAGTGCCCTAAAATACGGGCAAGTGTTCTTAGTGTGCCATAAGAAGCTATTTCATAATGTTCTACTTTTTGTGCGGCCATAATCAGTCCGCAGTCTCTCACTATTGTTCCCTTCTCGGTCATTTCCACTATTTCGTCTCCTTCTTTCAATAGCCCTTCCATAGCCGGACAAACCTTTGCCTTTGCTTTTTCGCCAAGCATCTCAAACACCTGTTCTACTTTGGTTACGTGTGTTTCTGTTTCGCCAAGATGCGCCTCAAAAGCACTTTTCAGGTCTTCAGAAGTAGCCGCTTTAGCCAGTTTTGGCAATGCTTTTGTCAGATGTTTTTCTGCCCAGTAAATATCTTTTAATCCATCTACAAACAGTTCTTTCAGTTTTTCACCATCTTGGTCTGTTGTCACAAAATTTTTCATGAGTTTGCTATTTAATTAATTAATTAATAAAAAGAGGAATTGTCTTGAAGTATAAAAAAAATGTACCACTTCAGAAAAGCTATCATAACGCTGTTTTATGGGAATTATGTTACCTGATAATCGGGCAACTGATAAGGTAACGAGGTAAAAAATTTACATAGATTCTATAATAACCATTCACCTGTTGGCTACAAGCGCCTGCAAACCGTTTGGAAAGACAATTTTATTTATTCATATTCCTCATCTTCCGAATCAACTTTTTTGGATTGTGGAGACCCCTGCTGGCGAAGGAAAACAGTAAAATAAACAATCACAAATACGGCTAAAAACTCGCTTTGCCAGTTCTGAAACGATTCAAACCAGAAGTCAGTGCCTGATACATAAGTTGCATAAGATTCAGCATTTTCTTTTTTTAACAATTGCTCAGTTTGGTGATGCCTGAAACTCCCCCAGCTATGGATGACAAACGACAGTATAAAAAAGATTAAAAGGACAATACTTAATGAATTAGCATACATCCATTTGAATATACCACCCTGTCGTACCATCTGATGCCGACTTTTACGTTCATTGGGTTTCTCAGTTTCGTTATCTTTTAAGGGGTTCGACTCCGGAGAACCCTTTTGGTAGAGAAATATACTAAACACTACAAACACAAACATCTGCAAAAACTCGCTTTCCCAGTTTTCAAAGGTAGCCGATACAAAGTGTCCGCTTGTCAGATAGTCAACAAAAGACATAGAATAGCCTCCGTCTTCTAAAAGTTCTTCATTATAGACTTTCCAGCCTGTAAATGCCTGGCCTGCCCAAAACAAAAGAAACAATACCAACAATGAAATAGAGAGTCCATTTTTCTTAAGAAAAGAGGTCGCTTTCATAGTTACAGAATTTTAAAATTTTATTTAAAGAGATACTTCTTTGCTTAAAACTCTGCTCCATTTAAGAATCTGTAGAGATAATTACTCATTTACTACTTATCAGATATCAGTATAGCTGTATTTCATTCCATTTGCCGTATAAATATCCTCAATGAGAATATGGCATACGCTTTTTGTTTAACAAATAAATTGTTATTCTAACTATTAATTAAACAAAATAAAACTACAACTAAACAGATAAATTTAATAATAGTAAGGTATTAGAAAGGTATTAGAACAGATTAGCTGAACATCAGGCACCGAAAAATGAGTATTGATAACTAAACGTAAATCCGATTACAACTGACCTCCCTACTAGAAGAATAAACTATTGTTCTCAGGCTCTTTAATACTTTAATTCATGGAAATAAATGGAGTAATTCTGCAATACTTTGAATGGTATTATCCTGCTGATGGCACGCTATGGAATAAATTAGCGACAGAAGCTGAAAATCTTGCACACAAGGGCATTACAGCCGTTTGGGTTCCTCCAGCCTATAAAGGTGCCGAAGGAGCTATATCAAGAGGATATGATATTTATGATCATTATGACTTAGGCGAGTTTCACCAGAAAGGTACTATCAGAACCAAATACGGTACCAGAGAAGAATATATCAGTATGATTAGCACACTACACAAAAACAATATCAGGGTATATGCCGATGTAGTATTGAATCATCTGGCGGGTGCTGATGAAACGGAGAAGGTATGGGTAAAAAAAATGAACCCGGAAAATAATGTAGAGAATTGGTCAGAGCCTATGCAGATAGAAGCACTAACAAGATTTACTTTTCCGGGAAGAGAAGGTAAGTATTCAGATTTCGTCTGGAACTATCAGTGTTTTTCAGGCATAGATTGTGCGGTGGATTTACAGCAGAAAGGGGTATTCAAGATTCTGAATGAGTATGGCGATACCTGGGAAAATGTGATTGGCAATGACAAACCAAATTATGATTTTCTGATGCTTTCAGACATTGAATACCGCAACCCCGCTGTGCGCAACCATTTAAAACAATGGGGCAGGTGGTATTATGAAACAGCTCATTTTGATGGAGTAAGGCTCGATGCCCTCAAACATATTACACCCGATTTTCCGGTAGAATGGCTCGATTTTATGCGGCAGCACCTCAAGCCTGATTTATTTGCAGTGGGTGAGTACTGGACTGACAAAAAACTTGACCAACTGGAAAAATACATCGAAGCAACCGATGGTAAAATTCATATGTTTGATATTCCTCTTCATTACAATTTACACTTGGCTTCTTGTACAGACAGCTACGACCTCCGCACCATCTTCGACAATTCTTTGGTAAGCGTACAGCCTTTACTGGCAGTAACATTCGTCGAAAATCACGATACTCAGCCTATTCAATCTTTAGAATCATCTGTCGAACCTTGGTTTAAACCTTTAGCCTATGCGCTTATTTTATTAAGAGAAGAGGGCTATCCTTGTGTATTCTATGGCGACTTCTATGGCACTACTTATGAAGATAAAGGGAAAGACGGTAAATACCATAAAATTGTTATGCCTCAGATCAAAGAGCTTCAGCAATTATTAACACTTCGTAAGTATTATGCTTATGGTCAACAAAAAGATTATTTCGACCAACAAAACTGCATTGGGTGGGTCAGAGAAGGAAATGAACAATACCCCGGTTGCGTAGTAATTTTGTCGAATAGTGAAAAAGAAGAAAAAAAAATGGAGGTAGGCAAAAAGTATAGCGGTAAACACTATGTTGATTTTTTGCAGAAAAGCAAGAAAGAAGTAATCATTGATGAAAACGGCATAGGCACCTTTTACGTCAACAGAAAATCTGTATCAGTCTGGGTTTTGAAGAACAATCCTACCAATAAAATAGAGCATTAACTATTAAAAAAATCTACACAATGAAATCGGATAAAGAAAAAATCGACAAGAAAACTTCGGCTGAAGCAGCAATGAAAGTAAAACCCGTCTTTGAAAGAGAATATGATACACTCAATAAAAAACTGGCTGATAAAGTAGCTATCGTAACCGGGGGCGATAGTGGAATAGGCAGAGCTATTTGTATAGCTTTTGCCAGAGAAGGAGCCAGAGTAGGCATTGTTTACATTGACGACGATGCCGATGCAAAAGAAACAAAGAAACTGGTAGAAGAGAAAGGGAGTGAAGCTCTGCTGATAAATGCAGATATAAGTATTGAAAAAAATTGCCGTAAGGTTATCCGCCAGGTAATAGATAAATGGAAACAACTGGATATACTGGTCAATAATGCAGCGTTTCAGTTTCCTGCCGATATTGAAAAAATAGAAGAAAAGAACCTGCTTAAAACATTCAGGACTAATATATTTTCGCAGCTTTTTCTGGTACAGGCAGCCTTGCCGCATCTGAAAGAAGGAAGTTCTATTATCAATACCACTTCAAGCACGGCTTATACGGGCAATCCTTTCCTGTTAGATTACTCTTCCTCAAAAGGAGCTATCGTCTCATTTACACGCTCTTTGTCAGGTATGCTGAACAGCAAAAAAATAAGAGTGAATGCCGTAGCACCAGGTCCGATATGGACCCCGCTGATTGCTTCTACTTTCCCTGATGAAACATTAGATACTTTTGGCAAAGATACGCCCATGCAGAGAGCAGGGCAACCGGCAGAAGTGGCTCCCGCCTATGTTTTTTTAGCTTCTGATGATGCCAGTTATATCACAGGTCAGGTATTACACGTAAACGGAGGAACCATTGTAAATGGATAGCGCACGGGGTTCAAAATGAGTAAAATGTGTATTTTTTCATTAAATTTCAGTTAAAATTAGATTTTTTTTAGCCGAAAAGGCAATTTTTCAACAAAAAAAACTATTTTTATAGATACATAACGAAACCCAACATAACACATAAATAGAAAAGTAGATGGATGAAGTTTCTAAAGCCCATGAAAACTAAACTTCGCTCCGGTCAATCCATTGCTAAAATTGTAGTAACACTTAACAGATAGTTTCAGCAGACTATCCTGTAGCTGCATTAACTGAACTCGTTTGAAAAGTAGAACAGCTTTTGCAGAAACGCCATGTGTTAGCCCCAACGATAAAATTTACACATATTATAAAATACCTTACTATGCACGTATCATTGAACGTAGTTCTGGCAGAAGACGACAAAGACTATCAGGAAATATTTAATAATGCACTCACAGAGGTGAATATTCCTACCTCGCTCACAGTGGTAAGCGATGGCGTAGAATTAATGAATATTTTAAAATCTCCCGATTCTCCGGCCTATAATATTGTGGTATTAGACATTAATATGCCTAAAAAAGATGGCCTTGAGTGCCTCAGAGAAATCAGACAGGACAAAAAACTGAGTAATACTTTTTCTGTTATTCTGACCTCAAGCCTTGACCCGGTTATTCAGGCCAATGCGATTGATGCCGGAGCCAATCTGTTTCTGACCAAGCCCGAAGATTTTGATGAGTATGTAGAGGCTGTCAGAAAAATTCTGACTTCTGACTGGCAACTGAAACTGCCTATCTATTTCTAAGAACAGATAGTTTCTTTCAACTATTTTATTGACATTTCACAAATAAAACATACATTTCAAAGGGATGAGGGCGTCTCAAAAGAAAACCGCACAAAACGGTGCGCCGTAGCGATATTATTTGGCGCAGACTCTCCGCGCGGCGGCCGCCTCACCCCGCGCGGCGTCCGCTCTAAATCTCCCTCTCCTGAACAAGGAGCGGACGTCGCACGGAGGGAGACTTTTAGCCCCTCTCCCTCGGGAGAGGGGTTGGGGCGGCCGCCGCGCGGTGAGGAAAAATCCCGAAGATTATTTGGCGTAAAAAACTTTTGAGACAGCCCCTCCTTTTTTTTCGGGTCATTTTTATAACAAATCCCCTGTTTTATCTGTTATATAAATACTACTGCATAAAAAACTACAATTTCTTCCCCTTCACATTTTAACTTAATTGAACCTACCGGATTTTAATCTGAGTACTTATACTTACCTGAATATGATACTAATGCAGCAAATCAATAACATAAGAGAGATTCTCAAAGATGCTTTACAGAAGTTTGGGATACACTACGAAGAAATCACGGCCAGTAGTACCGATGAGGGCAAAACCATTGTATTAGGCAAAAAGAACTCCCCCGCCCTGTTTGAAGGCTTTATGGAGTTTATCACCGAACAGGGTTTCAGGTACAAATTTTATTTCTGCCCCTCCAGAAACAGAATAAAGGTTGATATTTGTTTTGGCTTTTAACCAAGGCTGCTTTATTTATTTTATCTACAATTCGATTTTAAAATTCCTGTTAATAACGAATAGTAACTCTCGAAAAACCTGTTTTTCTGGCTAAATCTCCTATGGGCATACCTGATTTATTTTAATGCTGGTTGACACTATTTCTACCTTAGATAGAATCAGCTTTCGCCCTCACCGCCTTTTTGCTTAAACCGATACAGATAAGGAGCCTTGTTAGCTGCCCCCGTAAATTTCTTTTCCAGTCGCTCTAATATATCCAGGTCTAAAATCATTTTCTGAAAATTATTGCGTCTGAAAGGCTTATCCAGGATAGTTTCGTACAAATCCTGTACTTCTTTCATGGTAAAAGTTTCAGGCAGCAGATTAAACCCTATCAGTTTATGATTCAGCATCAATCGCAGGCTCTCAAGGGCTTTTGTGATAATATCTGCATGGTCAAAAGCCAGCATGGGTAACTCTTTCACATCATACCACTCACACGACTCATCTAACTCCGAAATTTCAGGTACTACCTGATGAATATCCACGAGCGCATAATATCCTATCGAAATAAATCGGCGTTGCAGCCATTTCACATCGTCGGCCACCATGCCCAATTCGGCAAAGGTATCTTTGTGTGTCTCTAACACCTCCCCCATCAATCCGGGCGACGAACGTTCAAGGCTGCCAAAAACCTTAAACTGCTCTAAATATATATCACGTATGCCCGTGCGTTCGGCCAGAATCCTGAGCGCAGCCTCATCAAGGCTTTCCTGTTGCAGAATAAAACCTCCGGGCAATGTCCAGATGTCTTTCAATACCCTGATTTTAGGTAATAAAACCCTCAGTTGTCTGTCGTGAAATCCGAAAATAACACAGTCAATAGAAACCTGCTCTATGTAATCTTCCTTGTTCAATATCTTCATGTGGCTGATAGTAAGTATTCAGTAAAAATAACGCATAAATTTACGTTCCGTCCGTTTTTTCTAAAATGTGTACTATTCGTTCTGTGATGGATACAAAAATAGTCAAAATTTCATTATTGTCTAAAAAAAAGACAATAAATCTTGTTTTCTATGCTTAAAGTATCCACATTTGTATCAGCAAGAGTATGCCTAAACATTCTCCGAAACTCAAAATCAATTATTCAATCATGATGAAACGCTTTAAGACCAGTACCTTTTTTCTGGCTTTATTCCTTTCCTACTCCTGGGTGCAGGCACAAGTCAAAAAACCTAATCTTTTGGTTTTCAGCAAAACTGCTGCATTCAGACACGCCTCTATTGACGCAGGCAAAAAAGCCCTTTCCAAAATGGCTACCGAAAAAGGCTTTAATGCTACCTTTACCGAAGACGCCGAGGCTTTTAACGAAACCGACATAAAGAAATACAATGCCGTTGTGTTTCTGAATACCACCGGAGACGTATTGAACGACAAACAACAGGCTGTATTTGAGCGCTTCATTCAGGCAGGTGGCGGCTATGTGGGTATCCATGCAGCTACCGACACCGAATATGACTGGCCGTGGTACGGCAAACTGGCGGGTGCTTATTTCTTAGACCACCCGATGGTACCGAGCAATGTACAAAAAGGCCAATACAGTGTAGTACAGAAAAACCACTGGGCAACACAGGGTATGCCCGATACCTTTGAAAGAAGTGACGAATTTTACAGTTTCAAAGATATTTCGCCAAAAATCAATGTATTGCTCACCATTGATGAAAAAACCTACCAAGGTGGCAAAAACCCCGACTACCACCCCATGAGCTGGTACCAGGAGTTTGACGGTGGCCGCTCGTTTTATACCGCAATGGGCCATACCGACGAAACTTTCGTTGAGCCGCTTTTCCTGAATCACCTCTATGCAGGTATCAACTATGCCATGGGTGGGCCAAACCCTAAACCTTTAAATTATGCCAATGCCCGTCCGGAAGAAAATCGCTTTGCCAAAGTGGTTTTAGAAGAAAAACTGGACGAGCCCATGGAACTGAGCGTATTGAACGATGGCCGTATTCTGTTGATTGAGCGTAAAGGTGCTGTAAAACTCTACAATACCAAAACCAAACAAATGAAAACCATTGCTACCATTCCGGTAAGTACCAAATACAAAAACAAGGAAGGGAAAGAATCAATGGGTGAAGATGGGCTGATGGGCTTAAACAAAGACCCGAATTTTGCACAAAATCATTGGATATACCTGTTTTATTCGATACCAGAGGAGCCAAAAAATATCCTGACCCGTTATGAGTTAAAAGGTGATGAACTGGTGCTTTCGTCGAAAAAAGTCTTGTTAGAGATTCCGACCCAGCGGGAAGAATGTTGCCACACAGGGGGTTCAATTGCCTGGGATAAAGCCGGAAACCTGTACCTGTCAACCGGAGATAATACCAATCCGCATGGTTCGAATGGTTATAGTCCAAGCGACGAAAGACCGGGCAGAGAATCGTGGGATGCACAGAAATCATCAGCCAATACCAACGATTTAAGAGGTAAAATCATCAGAATCAAACCAACGGCTGACGGTAGCTATACCATTCCTGACGGCAACCTGTTCCCGAAAGGCACGGCAAATACCCGCCCTGAAATTTATACAATGGGACACAGAAACCCATTCAGAATTGCGGTTGATAACAAAACCGGATTTGTTTACTGGGGCGAGGTAGGACCGGACGCCGCCAAACCTGCCGACGACAGAGGCCCGGCAGGACACGACGAAGTAGGTCAAGCCCGCAAGGCTGGTAACTTTGGCTGGCCACACTTTGTAGGCGACAACAAAGCCTACAATAAATATGATTTTGCCAACAGCAAATCATTAGAGAAATGGGATGTAAACGCCCCTACCAATACCTCGCCAAGCAATACGGGCTTAAAAGTATTACCTCCGGCTCAGAAAGCCTTTATCTGGTATCCGTATGCGGCTTCTAAAGAGTTCCCGCTGGTGGGTAGTGGTGGTAGAAATGCCATGGCAGGGCCTGTATTCTATTCAGACAATTTCAAAACAGCCCAACGTGCGTTCCCTAAATATTATGATGGTAAACTCTTGATTTATGAGTGGATGCGTGGCTGGATTATGGCCGTAACATTGGACAAAGAAGGCAATTATGTATCGATGGAGCGTTTTATGCCAAGCTACAAATTCAGCAATCCGATGGATATGGAATTTGCCGAAAACGGCGATTTATATATGCTTGAATACGGCTCTGGCTGGTTCACAGCCAACGACGACGCCCGTTTGATTCGGATTGAATACAATGGCGGCAACCGCAAACCACAGATATCCGTTGCGGCCAATCAGATGGGCGGTGCAGTGCCATTCACCTTAAAATTGAGCTCTAAAGGCTCAACCGATGCCGATGGTGATGTCTTGAAATACACCTGGCAGGTTACCTCTAAAAATGGTTTCAATAAAGTAATCAGCACGCCAGATGCCAGCCTTACCCTGACCAAACCGGGTATTTATAAAGCTACCCTTACCGTAAATGATGGCAAAGGTGGCACCAATGCCCAGTCGCTTGAGATAGTGGCAGGTAACGAGCCTCCGGTATTGAGTTTTGATATACCCAAAGGCAATAAATCGTTTTACGTGGCCAATAAATCATTTGAGTATGATGTTAAAGTAAAAGACAAGGAAGACGGTACGCTTGATAACGGCATTGATGCTGAAAATGTAGCGGTAAACATTGATTATCTGGCCGAAGGGTTTGATAAAATTGCCATTGCCCAGGGACACCGCTCGGCTGACGCCAGTGCGGCTTTTGCGCCGGGCAAAAAACTGATTGAAGCCAGCGATTGTAAAGCCTGCCATAGTGTAGAGAAAAAATCTATCGGGCCGTCATACCGTGACGTAGCCATGAAATACAAAGGCGATAAAGATGCCATTGACCGACTGGCCAAAAAAGTAATCAGCGGGGGTAGTGGCGTATGGGGCGAAACTGCCATGGCAGGCCACCCACAGGTGTCAACGGCTGATGCTACCGAAATGGTGAAGTATATCCTGAACATTGCCAACGAAAAACCAAAGGCCAAATCTTTACCGCTGAAAGGCACCTACACCGCCAAATTACCTGCCAACGACAAAGGCAAAGGGGTGTATATTGTAAGAGCGGCTTACGAAGACCAAGGAGCCAATGGCTTACCATCGTTGAAATCGGAGCAGACCTTTACGTTGAGAAATGCCACTTTAGGTGCCCATGATTTCGACAAATACGAAGATGTAAACAAGATGTCATTCAGTGGCCGTAACCTGGCTATGCCAGCCAAATCGGGTGCTTATATGGTACTCAATCAGGTAGATTTAAGTGGTATCACCGAATTGCAGATACAGGCTATGGCACCCAAACCACAGGTAAATGCTTTAGGTGGTAAAGTAGAGTTGCGTCTGGATGGCCCGAAAGGCAAACTCGTTGGCGAATCTGAGTTTTTAGAGCCTTCAGAAAAAATGAGCATGGCGCCTAATATCCTGAAAGTGCCTGTTGGTACTGTTGAGGGGTTACATGATTTATATGTGGTATTTGTGAATCCGAAAGCTGAAAACGGAACGCTCATGATTGTAACAGGGCTGGAATTTAAGCTCAACCTGCCAGAATAGTGCAGAATCAAGATTGAAGCCATGGGTTCAACCTTTGAAGGCAAAAAACAATAATTTTTTATTTAACAATCAATAATCAATGAAAAACCTAAAATCAGTTTTCACATTAGTTGTATTATTTGCCACTATTTCAATGGCAAAAGCTCAGGTAAATCAGAACTTCTTTGTAGGCAACTGGGAAGTATTAGTAAAAGGCACTCCACAAGGCGATGTAAAAATGCCCATGTCTTTTGAATTGAAAGAAGATAAAATTATAGGCAAAATAACCAATCCTGAAACCAAAGAAGTAGCCACCATGACTTCGGTTGAAATGAAAGGAGAAGAATTGCATGCAGCTTTCTCGGCTGGTGGTTATGATCTGACTATGGTTATCAAGAAAAAAGACGAAGAACATTTTGCAGGTACTTTGATGGATATGATTGAGGTAGAAGGCACAAGACTGAAATAATTGCCGGTTCAGGTAAAAAAAGGCATTTCTGAGGCATGCCTCAGAAGTGCCTTTTTTTATTAATAACCCACAAACACAAATAAAATCATCATTTTTAGTAGGAAATATCAGTTTTTACAGTACTTTAGCATAGAATTTCACAACATTTATAAATGGTCTTTCTTTGAAAGACATTGCTGTATTGCATGATTAATCTGAATCTCTTCCTCCGAAAGGCGTATTTGACAGGTAATTTCCTGTCAGTCAGCCACCCTTATTCTATACTGCGCATTACTAATGTTATTTTCAGGGTATTAAAGCATTTGAACGAAATCCGTTTATTGCGCTGATATTTACGATCCCCATAATTATTCTTAACCTGATAACTTCCTCTTATCCAATGATTTTGTTACAAGCAAGCCTGTTCCCTACCGAGTTTTACCTCGTTATTCCGCATGTAATTTTAGCACATTTGTGCGGGGTGCATTACCTTTTCTGGCAAATACAGCCACGTTATCAGCATTTCAGTACCTTAGAAAAAGCGGGCAGCTGGGCTATTTTTGCTGTAATTGTATGGTTGGCTTTTTACGCCCTTCCAATCTGGATTACCATATTTGGGGTAGTATCAAGTGCTTCTGCGCTGGCAGCAAACAATTTTACAATCGGTTTAGTAGCCTTGTTTTTTACCGGATTAATGATTTTAGAATCTTTTATTACCTATAATCATCTGTTTAAAAAACGCCTGAAACAGTTTTCATCAGGCTATTTTGCACTCTCTGTAGTGATAAGTTTCATAGCGTTCATCTGTACTTTTGTTATGTTCGGTTACCTTGCCAAAGATGTAATCCTGACCGAATTGAAACACCCGAACTATGCGGTTTTGTTTTAGCATGGGGCAGAGGGGTACTAAGCAGAGGGCATGGAGCCAAGGGCATGGGGTAAAAAATCACCCTTGTCCTAAACTCCTTGCCCTTTTCTTTTATACTATCTTCTAAACTCCTTGCCCTCTGCCCTTCCCCCTCTGCTCCACACCCCATGCCCATGCCCTACGCCCCCTGCTCCCCCACCGGAAAATACATATCAAATCTTGCACCCTTGCCCACTTCGCCCGAGGCGACAATTACACCATCGTGGTTTTCTACAATTTTCTTTACAATGGCAAGGCCGACACCCGTGCCAGGATATTCGTCTTTTCCGTGCAGTCGTTTAAAAACCTGAAAAATGGTTTCATTATATTCGGGGTCAAAGCCAATCCCGTTATCGCTGAAACAGATATGATAATAGTCTGAACCTTTATCAATACCCGGCTTCTCAATAGCATTACCCGACAATACCTCACAGGTAATTTGTATCACAGGACGCTCATCAGCCTTAGAGAACTTCAGGGCATTGGTAAACAGATTGGTGAACAACTGCTCAAACTGATAGTGCACAAGCCTGAATGTCGGTAATGGATCGACCTTTATCAAAGCTCTTTTTTGTATAATAGAGTCTTTCAGTTGCTCGGTAACCCCCTCTAAAAGTGTAGTCAGGCTTACTTTTTCAAAATTCCGCTCAGAAGTATTGGCGCGCGAATAAGCGAGTAAATCTAAAATAAGTTGTTGCATGCGCTTGGAGGCATTCTGCAAACGGTTAAAATAATCTTTGCCTTTCTCTGAAAGATTATTTTTTTCAATTTCCAGAATACGAGCCGAAAAAGTCTGAATCTTACGCAGCGGTTCCTGCAAATCGTGACTCGCTACATAAGCAAACTGTGCCAGTTCGTTGTTAAGTTTACTCAATCCTTCGTTCGACTCTTCCAACTGCCGGGTTCGCTGCTTTACCTGTTCTTCCAGTTCGTTGGTAAATACTTTAAAGTCGTGCACATCTGTACTGGTACCTACCCATTTAATAATATTTCCTTCATCGTCTTTCTGTGGTATGGCCCTGCTCAGTTGCCAGCGATACTGCCCGTCGTGTCTTCTGAAACGATGTTCAGCTTTAAAAAATTCACCTGCTTCAATCGCCTTCAACCAGGCTTTTCTATTGGTTGCCTGTTCGTCAGGATGCAATAGTAACAACCAGCCTTCTGTCCCTAACTCTTGGGCTGTAAGACCCGAATAATCATAAACCGACTGATTAAAATAATTCATTTGTCCTTCAGCATCACTTGTCCAGATATGCTGCGGCAATGAATCGGCCAGTAACCTGAATACCGCCTCTCTTCGCTCCAATTCCTTCTGGTAAGCCATTTCATTAGATATATCCCTCAGAGTCCCCACCATTTTATACGGTCGGTTTTCCTCATCATATAAAACCTTCCCTTTCCCTTCCATCCAGTGAATGCTGTTATCTTTCCATATCAGCCTTGAAATATAATGCAAGACCCCCGTGCGAAAAGCCTCTTCAAATGCCCGTTTCCTGATTGGCAGGTCGTCGGGGTGCAAATGTGCTACTAATTCTTCATGGGTAAGTACGGCATCAGGCGCATAACCGAATATTTCGAGGTACCTTGGCGAATAATCTACTTCTCTGGTTATCAGATTCAGGTCCCAGGTTCCCAAATCACTTGCTTCAATCAATATTTTCAGTCTTTCTTCATTCTCGGCAATAATCCGTTCATGATTCCGCTGGGTAGTTATATCCCGGGCTATTTTGGACGCCCCGATTATTTCGCCCTGTTTGTTCTTTACCGGAGAAATAGTGAGCGATATATCTATTACCTGTTTATCTTTTCTTACACGTCTGGTTTCAAAATGTTCAATGCGTTCCCCCTTTTGCAACCGACTGATAATCTCTTCTTCTTCCTGCAATCTATCATCAGGAATCAGTTTTGAGATTGGCTGCCCTATCATTTCATCGGCCTCATAACCCATGATGCGTTGTCCGGCTTTATTCCAGCTTGTAACAATTCCATCTAAATTCTTGCTTAAAATCAAATCGTCCGACGATTCCACAATGGCCGCCAACATAGCCATTTTTTCTTCGGTATGCTTACTTTCGGTAATATCCTTTACAGCCCCTAATAATCTGATGGGTGAGCCTTCGGCATCATAATACACTTTGGCCGTAGTCTCTATCCACTTTTTTTCACCGCCGGGCTGCCTGATGGTAAACTGATAATTCAACATACCTGACTTCAGGGCATCCTGATAAATCTGCCTGCGTCTATTTTCATCATTCAGTTGTAGCATTTCAAAATACTCCTCTAACGATATCGGGCCATTCAACCCGAACATCTCATTCATCATCTCTGACGACAGCACTTCACCCGTGGATATATGATAATCATAGATGCCTATCTTACTTGCATCAACCGCCAGCCGCATCCGCTCTTCCAGTTCTTCCATTTTTTTACGGGTTTCTATCTGCTCGGTAATGTCATACCCCGATAGTATAAGCCCTACTGTCTCATTGGCTGTATTCAGCACAGGTTGTATCGTAAAATTGCCAAAAGCTTCTCTGCTGCTTCCGTCTTTCTGCATAAACCGGAAAAACATTTCATTACCTACATAGGTTATCTGTGTGGTGAAAACTTTGTCAAGAATGGCAAAAAATCCCTGTTCTTCTAATTCAGGCAAGGTTTCGATCATTGATTTTCCGACTAATTCACGTTGCCCGACAAAATGCAGATAAGAAGGGTTAGCGAGTTCATAGATATAGTCGGTACCTTTTAGTACACAGAAAATACCCGAAGCCTGCTTAAAAAAGTTGTAGATGGCTTGTTGGAAATCAAGTTGAACAGACAGTTGTGAATCATCAGGTATTACTAACGATGATTTTATACTCATAACAGAGAATGCGGTTAAATTTCAGAAATGTAAACATTTTTCCTTAAAAATATTACTGACAAATATATACAATTCTGAGAATTTGCCTACGATTTGTTGTATGAAATGCGGTTTAGCAGGTTGCCTTTAGCAAACCTTAGAAGAACAGATATAAATGAGCAGATTTTAAACAGCAGGAAACAACAGAAAGCTAAGGGTTTTTCTGTAGCTACTCATAATAAATAAAAATAGAATTGCCCTAAATCTATCAACAGATATGGCAAAAATAGCTTAAAATGATTTCAAAGCCCGTTTATCAGCTAAAATAAATCGGCAGACTCATTTCTCTTTCAGAGGTAAGAATTTTTCTGATGGTTTCGATATAATCTTTATACGAATCAGGTTTGGTAACAAACAGGTTTGCGCCTGCCCGATAGGCTTTTTCTACCTGATTTTTATTTTTATCGCTCGTGAGTATCACCGAATAGGTATTGTTCCATTTATGGTCTTTTCTGATTTCTTTCAGACATTGAATACCACTCTTTTTAGGAATATTCATGTCCATCACCACTACATTATAGGTAGGCGATTGGGCAGACTTGAGTTTATCCATCAACTCTTTTCCGTCGTTTACAATAGTGAGGGTGGCAGGGATACTTGCTTCTTCGAGCGCCTCCTGAAATATCTCCTGATATTCGGTATCTTTTTCGGCTAAAACAATATTAAGAGAAATATACATACAACAAATACATATTAAGTTCTGACAATATAGCTACCAGTAAAATAAAAAAGCACTGATGTTATACGGTTAAAGCACGAGAATTTACAGGGAAAAGCACAAGGCGTTATGGGTGTTTTATAAAGAGAAGCACTAATAGAACAGAGGGAAAGAGCTTATACACAATACAAAAGAAAAAACCATGCCAGATAAAAAATCAGGAAAAAGGGCATATTTTTTCCTGCTATCTCAAAATTAAACAAAAAAAATGTAGAAATGTTTACATAAGCGCAAAAAAAATAAAAATTAATGGTAAGTTAATATAGGAAGAGGGTGATAAAGGAGTGGTTAAAGCATTATTGTGACATTTTTGCGGAACTGAGAAGTAAAGACATTTAAAGAACCTTTGCGCCAAATAATATTTGGCATGAGTTCCATCGCTCGGCCGCCTCACCCTCTAAATCTCCCTCTCCCTCGGGAGAGGGAGACTTTTAGCCCCTCTCCTTTTTCAGGAGCGGACGCCGCGCGGAGGGGTTGGGGTGAGGGTATTTTCCAAATAATATTTAGCAAAAAAAACTATTATACATTCTCTCCTATACTGATTATTCCACCTCCACAATAAGCGGCTTTATCTGTTCAGCCATTTCAGGGGTTACCTGTAACTGATGCACCTGCCAGGCGTGGGCTGCTGCCAGGCGCAGGACTTCTTCTTCTGTGGCGGCTTCAATTTCACCTTCGCAATCAAAGCCTACCTCACAACATTTGAGTTTTTTCATGGAAATAATTGTTAAAAGGGTTCATATAATTTACTTAGTTTCTGCTTAATAAGTAATTACCCGGTTACTTTCGGCTATCAGGTTTACTAAAACCTTGGGGAGTGCAAACTCGGCGGGTTTTCCTTTTAAATCGGCCTCTCCTACTCCTCTCGCCTTTGAAGAATTGCCCGACAGATAAAACCGTCCGTTTGCTTTCACAATAGCCTCATAGTGTTCACGGAGTTTGCCCGTTACAAGACCCACCACTGTATTCAGGGAAGCATCTTGCAGGAGTTTTACGGCATCGCCTGCCAGAAACAGACTGACTGTATGCCCTTCTTCAAGGGCAGTTTTAGCTACTAAAAAAGCTAAGGCTACTCTCGTAGAATCTTCAGGGCCATGCGTAACATGAATCAGGAATTTCATAGGTTTGGTATGGGTTTGTGCTGAAACAGCATTGACTGATAATAACAGGATAATAAGGGCTAAAAAATAGTTTTTCATGTGTTTTTGGCTTTTGTTTCAGCAAAGTTATAGCGGGCTACCGCTACAAAACGGTAACAAAAGTTACATAAGCGAAAATAAATTTACCGAAGCTGAATAGACCCTCTGAACAGCTTTAGTTTGCCTTGTTGCTCAAAGCCTTTCAGAATGCGTGATACCACTACCCGATTGGTACCAAGTTCGTAGGCGAGGTCTTGGTGAGAGATGATTATTTTTTTACTGTTTTCTTGTGTGGCTCTATTCAATAGATAGGTCATCAGCCGTTTTTCGATTGAATCAAAAGCGACACTTTCAAAGGCGCCCAACAACTCGTCGTATCGACTACGGAATGTTTTTATCAGAAACTCGTTCCACGAAGGGTACTTCAACTGCCACTCTCGCGCCATACTGGTCGGAAACACAAAAATCTCAGAGCTATCGGTAGCTACGCCATACGAGGTACTGGTATTATTAAAATAAGCGGCCGATAGAGACATCATGCAGGTTTGCCCCTCACGCACATAATAAAGCAATATCTCCTTATCTTCTTTCTGCTGAAAAACCCGTATTTCTCCACTTATCACAATCGGCAGAAAATCAAGGTATTGCCCTTCTTTTATAAGGGTATCTCCTTTATTAACCTGCAAAAATTTACCATGAGTCAGCATTTCGTTACGGAGTTCCGGTTCATAAAAAACCGACGGAAGTTTAGGGAGCAGTTCGCTTGTAAGCATCGGGGTATCTGGTTAGTGTTCAATGTGCATATAAGTTAACCAAATAACTATAATGCCATAGAAAACAGCCCTAAGAATGTGGTTTATTTTTATTTATTGGCGTTTGAAAGAGGTGCTGAGAATATTTCTTATACTCTTCAATTTCAGCAAATTTATTAGGTTTCAAGAAATAACCGTTTTTTCGTAGAGCCGGGGTGGCGACCCACCGCAATCCTTGCGTCTCCAGGAGCCTTTGCAATTCAGTAAATGCTATTTGGGGGTAAAAACTAAAAGCCCAACATTTCCCCCCCTAAACCCATCATCTCATCAATCCCAAAGCCAATGCCAGCTCAACATCTTTTTGTTGAAGTATGTCTTCAATGCTTGCAAAAACCTCATAATCCGGGATAATGCCTCTGTCAGAATGCTCTGCTTTTCTTACGGCATTCAGGTATTTATAAAGAGGTATTTGCACTACAATCTGGCTGTTAGGCAATACTACTTCCGTTCTTCCGCCGGAAGTATTGCCATAATATCCTCCGCCTGTTTCTTCGCCAATAAATGTGGCTCTCTTGTTATGGCGGGCAGTAGCACAGAAATCTGCCGTAGTTGAAAAGCTGTAACCATTAGTCAGAATAGAAACTTGTCCTTTAAAACTATTAGGCTGTGGTTTCTGCGGCCCTAACAAAGGATTTTCATCTAATTTTACTGTATGGGTATTAGAAGCCTTTGAGAGAAAATACCTGAAAGGTTTCTGGCTCAGGTAGCTGTAAAGTAAAGCTCCATAATCATCGGCTCCGCCTCCGTTATCACGCACGTCTATAATCAGGTTTTTAATCTTCCGTTTATTGATGGCTGTAAAGGCACTATCTAAAAAACCACCAAAATCTATTTTTTCACGCTCTATCCGGCTTTCGTCAAATGTTCTTACTTGCAGAAGAGCAGTAGAAGCATTCAACCATATCAATTGTAAAGCCTTTGTGTTATTCCGTTGCTTCTCGTAAGCACAGACTATATTTTTTGTACCAACAGCCCCTATTTTTATGGTTTCTATCGTTCCATTCTGACCCTTATATTGTACCTCAAAACGCTCTTGGTTACCATAAACCCAATGGTAAAAAATCGGAAAGGCACCATCATTTAGCCGCTGACGCTTATTAGCCGTAATAGAACCGTCGGAGGGCAGATAGGTATATATCTTATCTCTGATTTCGGGAATAGTTCTGCCATCAATTTGTATTATTTCAGTTCCGGCAGGCAAACCCTCCCCACAAAGCACATAGGCTTTATTTTTCATAAAATAAGGGTGTATGGGAAAAACCTTTTCATTATCAGTATAGTGTTTCATCAACAATGCAGGCAAATTACTGCGTGTGTGTCCATCTTGTAAAGCACTTATTACTTGTAGAATGGGCTTACCAAATTCCAAAGTAGTCATAGGGCGGTTCAGTGCCAAATAACAACTATCCATAAATCTGTCCAGTACCTGCTTGCTTCTATAAGTGTAGATTCCTGCATGGTGTTTCTCCAAAGACTCCCGAAAAACCTTAAAGTCCTGCTGTAACAAGGTTGGTTCCATCAGTTTATCTGCTTTTGAATCAAGAGCCGTCTGACTGGCAGTTCTGATGGTTGAAATGCGGGTATAACAGGTATCTTTCTTGTTGAGTACAATCAAAAAATCATAGGTTTTGCCGGGAGTCACATCGAACGAAACAGAGTCTATATCGGTATAAAAAGTAATGCGCTTTTCAACCATTGGTTCTAAAGCCTGATACACATCAGGTTTCACTTCGGGTGAAAGATTCCAGACACCTTTCTGAAAAACCTGTCCGTCACGTACACTTACGTTCTTTGAATTTGCCTGAACAACAGGCAAAGACTGGGCATAATCACACTGAACAAACAGCAGATTCATGGCCAGAAATGCGAGGTATTTCATAGCTATTCCGGTTTGTTTGCTGATTGTTTCAAAAAGAAAAAATAACCCAGAAAACTTCCGGCAACACAAAAAGCCATGATAGCCAGCGAATGAATACCCAAAGGCTGGGTATAATGAATGGCTGTAAGTGCAACCCCTAAGCCCATCAGAATAGCACACCATTTAACATTACTGTTAAGGTCTTCTTTCGGATTGGTCTTTAAAACCGATGAAATAATGCTATCTGGTACGCCCTTGTCAACAATTTTGTTTTTCAGCCTGTTATCCATGATTCGTTTCATGACGGCTAACAGAAACCACATACACAAACCTACCACGAAAATCACGGAAATTGTTCTGAAAACTTCGGGTTTGTATAATTCTTGTCCCTCTTGTGCCTGTGCCATAAAAGGGCTTATAATAGTGGAAATAATAATGATTAACTTTTTCATATTTCTGTATTGATGTTTATGTTTTATGTCTTATTAGATAGCTGACTTTGATAATTGTTGCAATACTCAATAATAATTTAAAGCTTTCATCTGCGCTTTATATTTCTGATACATATCTATACCTAAAAACGCCGTCAGCGCAATGGTAGCGGTCAACACTAAGCCAATCAGGATAGGTTGTGCATAAGCAAACAACCCTATAAAACTACTACCGAACAACTCACCCATTACCACAATCATCACTGCCATTATACCCCCAATCATATACAAAATGGGTCTGTCGCTTGTGGGTTTGGGTTGTGGTAATTGTTCCATTACCAAATCGGCTAAATCAAAATCAAATACAGCCTTCTCCTGGGTTTTAATGCCTTCAGCTAATAGCTGATAAGTAAGCACCTCTTGCTGGCAATGCGCACAATGCTGTATATGTGCTACCAATGCAGGGGCACAGGCATCTGCATCTAAGGCATATAGCTGAATTTCCTCATCGGTCAGATGTTTGTTTTTCATAATGCTTCCTTTTGATAAGTGAGCAATAAATTGTCTTTCAATAGTTTCCTTGCCCTCGACAAATAGCTTTTCACGGTTCCTTCCGGCAATTGGGTAATCACTGTTATCTCTGCATAACTCATTTCTTCCTGATGATAAAGCGTAATAAGTGTTCTGAATATAGGTGAAAGTTTCTCTATTTCTGTTTTTAAAATAGCAGATAGCTCCTGTTTAAAGAGGCTGCTTTCAATGTCATTCACAAATGGGTTAACGGTATGGTTCAGTTTCTCCAATACTTCATTTTCTTCTTCATCAGTTACACTATCAAGCAAAACCAGTTTCTTTTTTTCAAGATACCCCAGACAAGTATGATAAGCTATCTGCCCTATCCAGGTCGATAGTTTAGCCTGAAACTGAAAACTATCCAGTTTCTGAAAGGTCTTCAGATAAATATCCTGGGCAATGTCTTTTCTATCAGAGGGGTTTCGTATCATTTTATAAACTATCTGCCCCACCAGTCCTTCGGTATTTTTCATAATAAGCCTGAAAGCATTAGTATCTCCGCCTAATACTCTATCGACCAAAGCACGGTCTGACACATTATTTTCTCTGATAGTGTTCACTAAGACATGAGACAGATAAGCCGGAAAAATGTTGCAGTTAATTTACCTGATAAATCTTTTAGTTCGTCCATTATGCCTCTGAACCTGACTAAAAAATGAAATATTTTTTCGCTTGTGTGTGATTTTTATTAAATTCTGTACACTAATAGAGTACAGAAACAAAAATTGCGTTATCGTTCGTGGACAAAAAAGAAACATTTATCAGAGCCATCAAAGACAATGAAAGACTGATTGTAAAGATTGCGTCGGTTTATACCAATACCGCCGACGATAAAGCTGACCTGATTCAGGAAATCATTTACCAGCTCTGGAAATCTTTCGACTCCTTCAATCAGCAATCCGGTTTAAGTACCTGGCTCTATCGGGTGGCTTTAAATGTAGCTATTTATCAACTCAAAATTGCTAAAAGAAGAGTGATAACAGTTGAAATAGACGAACAGATACTGAATTACGCAAACGAAGACCATAGCGCCATTGAACAGAAATGGGAATTATTCCGGCAACAGATAGAAAGCCTTAACCTACTCGATAAAGCCATTGTTATGCTCTATTTAGACCAGAAAAGCCATGAAGAAATTGCCGAAATAGTAGGTATATCTGTCAGCAATGTAGGCACAAAAATACAGCGTATCAAAGAAAAATTAAAGAAACAGCACGTAAACGCACAAAATCATGGAATTAGATGAACTGAAAAATATATGGGAAGATGCCAGTAAGCCCCTCACCCAACAACCTGTTTTAAACCCTAAAATGATTGAACAAATGACAAAAATTAAAATCAAATCAAGACTTAACCAAGTAATTTACCACGAAACCCTCGGTACATTCTTTGCCTTTGGCGCTGTAGCTTATATCTTTGCTCATTTCAGCAAACTTACTACGCCATTTTTTCAGACAATCGCTATTATCACGGCCACTCTGCTTGTAGTGCTTCCCATTATCAGTCTTCTATTGCTCTGGCAACTTAATTCAATCGGAGATGTCAATCGCACGTATGCTGAAACTTTAAGAAACTTTGCCACACAAAAGCTGCGTTTTATCCGGTTTCAACAGCTAAGTGTAGTAGCTGCGTATATTCTGATTGTATTTGTCATATTGCTGATGCCCCAATTTACAGGAGGCAAAAGCCTGAACGAAAACAAGTATTTCTGGGCGGGTACTATTGCCGTAGGTTACATTTTACTATCGTTCTTCTCAAGATGGGTTATCAGCTTCTATAGCAAATCCCTGACACAAGCAGAGGAATTATTGAAGGAGTTGGAGGTGTGAGTCAGGAGCAATAGAGCAGGTAAAATCTCAATTACTTGCTCTGGCTTATAATTTATTTTTTGCTTACATTTTAAACAATTATTCCGATTCATCAACAATACCTGTCAGATACCATTGATTATCGATTTTTGAAAACAGATGATGTACAATTTCTCCCATGTCTTTATTGGTAAAAACTACATCTTTCGAGTCACTGGTTTTATCAACAGTTTCCAGTTTATTTTTTGAATGTTCTTTTTTCAGTTTCAGCAAATTGGTATGTCGCCAGTCGTTTTGCTGAATCACTTTTTCGTTTCTTTTCTCATCATCAACTACTACTACTTTCAGGGGAAATTTAATTCTATCAAGCTGAAATTTAGGGTCTTTACAAAACTCCTTGAAAAACTTGTCAAAATTTTCTTCGTTATTCTCAATCTTCCCGACAAAAGCAATCTCTCTCACACGATGGCTCTGTGCAAAAAATGTAGTTAGCAATAACAAAAGGGTTATCAATTTCATACGTTAAGTTTTTGGGCTGGGTAATCTATAAAACAATAATTCGATTATCTTTAATTTCAATAGCTTAATTAGACCAATCGTAACAATTACTGATTTACTGAAATAATCTGATACAAGACTAATCTATTAATAGTTCATTCAATATTCGCTTAAAATCCAGGTGTTTTGCATCAGTTATTTTTTTGCATGTAAAGCTACTAAATCTATCCAATCAAAAAGTTTATTTTGGTCTGTTGTTTTCATTTCCCAATAATCAGAAAGTTCAGAAGCAGGTGTTTGTGTGATAGTTTCGACAATATCTGGCATGTTTTCAAACAATGTCAGAAATATTCTTGGAACATTTCTATAAACCTTTTCTCTGACAAACCACTCCCCTTTTCCACCTGCAGTAAATAAATCACGAACATTTGGACAAACCACTGCTTCACGAGTAACTAACCAGATAGATAGCCGTCCGAACTTATCATTGCTATTTCCAAATAGTTCAGGAAAATACACCATCGATTTATTTTTTAACGCTTGTTTTTCCTTTACCGATAGATTACTCCAGATTCTTATAATAATATTGCTTGGTCTATTGATATTTTCTGTATCAATCCACCATAGTTCTTCACCCGGTTTTAGTTTGCTTTTGTAGTAGTCAACAATTTGTCTGATAGGATTCTCTTTTTTGCGTAAAGAATCATATGAGAGAGCCATTTTATCAAATATTGACTTACCTTTCGCCAAATTCATATCAATCAAATAACGAGGCGAATGTGTTACTACAACGTCAGATAAAACCTCTTCGTATGGACGACAGCGAAATTCAACAGGGCTTGCCAATTTTGCAAATAACATATAAATCCGTTCTACATGCTCAACTCTTGTTGTTTCTAAAACGCTGTTTCCAGTTGTTTTCCAATGGTTTTGGGTGGTTGTTTTTACTTCTACACCATAATATTTTTTAACTACTATATCCGGAAATTTTTGTCCTCCAATTAGCTCAATAGAACCCTCAAAAACAGTTCCAACCGCTAACGAAGTCATTATATCCTTTACATAAGGTTCAAGATTTCTACCTGAAAGAGTAGCAATAGCATCAGGTTTTTTTTTTGCTTGGTTATTGAGTTCGGTTATGGTTAATTGAAGCAATAAATCAAATTCACTTCTATTTATATCCGGGTTTAATGAAACTATCATTGTTTATTTTGCAAAATATAAGTCCCAGATATCTTCGATTCTTTTAGCCAAATGGTAAGCCAAAAGTGGTGGAACTGCATTACCTATAATCTTATATGCTTGTGAAGGGCTAACCAAAAAAGAACCTTTTTTTCCGGAGGTACTTTCAAGCACAAAATCATAATCTGGTGGAAATGTCTGAATTAATGCACATTCTCTTGGAGTTAATCTTCTCTCTATTAAGCCTTGATTGAGTTCGTTATCTATTTTTCCTCCATTTTCTTTTGAAAGCCTTCTGAATTCAATATTTCCATGATGCTCTGAACGAATGGTTGGCGCAATTCCTGTTAGTTTTATTTCTGTCTGACCCTGACAGTGTTTACCCATAAACTTTGCTTTTGAGTAAAATTTCTGAGATAAATCATTTGTAATTTCAGGCTCGTCCAAATGCTCAAACACATCCTTTAGCGGAACAAACTCCTTTAAATCATTTCCTTTAATTGTATAAGCATGCGTTGGTTTTGGATAAGGATTGAATTTTTCCGGCAATTCTTTTTTTGAAAGTTCGGCAAGAGCTATTGCATTAAGTGCTGATTTTCTGATACCAATAAAAATCACCCTTTCTCTTGATTGAGGAACTCCATAGTTTGCCGAGTGTAAAACCTGAGGCTCTAATACAATATACCCGTTGCCATTTGTAGAAGAAAAGTCGTTCTGAATAATTTCTTTTACATTATCAAGATTTACCAGCCCCTTCACATTTTCTGCAATAAAAATTTTAGGTTGGGTAATTTCAATTACTTCCTTCATCCACATATATAGCTGTCCGCGGGTTTCTACCGATGCGGTTTTGTCGTCAATGAAGTCTCCTTTATGATTTTTATGTGAATGAAAACCCTTTCTTTTTCCCGCTACGCTAAAGTCCTGACAAGGGAAACCACCCGTAACTACATCTACCTCTTCTGGAAAAACACTTATGTTACTATAATGCGTTTTCACTAAGTCAACTATACTTTCTTTATGAAAATCTTCAGGTTTATGCCCTCTTTTTGAAAAATAATTTAACCAGGCATTTCTTGCATCTGGTAAAATATCATTAGCAAAAACAGTAGTAAATTGCGTTTTCTTAAGTTTTACAAAACCATCTTTCAGTTTTTTATCTGTAAAATGTGGCGTTAGTATGTCGTTTACTGACGATTGTAAAACAGAAAACCCTCCCTCAAAACCTAAATCCATTCCTCCACAACCTGAAAATAATGAAAGTACCTTTAAAACTCCTTCCTTATCTTTATTTCTTGGCTTTGCAGTTAGTTGATGATAAGATAATCCCTCCAACGGTAGCTTTGCTTTTAATTCACTATAAATCTGTATTGTCTCTGTCAACATAATTCAGCTTTTTACTTGGCTTGGCATCACTTGTCAAATATAAGCTATCATTCCAAATCGAACAAATTTTGATAGTCAGTTTTATCAACTATTACAATCCTTCCTACTTCTCAGCATACTTATAATCCTGCACTACCCATTCTCCACCTTCTTTTTTGGTTAAAAATATAATCAAATCAGCGTTTTCTTTTTTGCCATAGACCTTTGTTTCTATACGCACATGGGTCTGTCCGTCCCGTTTGCTGATATTGTAGCGTGGTATTTTACCCATTTTTATCACCTCACCTGTTTTTTCCTGTATGGCTTTACTACCAAACACAAAGGCTTCTGTCAGGATATATTCCTGTTTCTGGCGGATATATAAACCTAATAAATTGGTAACCGATAGGTATAGTACCAACAGAATTACAAAAATACCTGCCAGCAATTCGGTACTTCTTTTAATGGTTGTCTGTTCTGCGGCTATTACCTCAGTTCTGCATAAAATATCACCCATGCGTTTATCAAAAACCAACCAGATGAAACCCTCAACAGGCAACAATAGCAGACTGATATTTCTTAAAATAAAGTTAGCTGACTGACCTGATTTGTTCTCTACAACTAAGCCCATGAAATACTTGCCCGGACTCTGTCCTTTTCTGACATCTTTTAAAATGAGCAGAATCATGATTAACCCCAACGGAGGGTAAATGGCTGTCTCAAAATCAAGTTTCCATGCAAAAATCTCTACGTCCATCAGCAAAGCTGCGGGGACCGTAGCAATCAGAAAATCTATCAGAAAGGCGTATAAGCGTTTTTGTTGCATGAGTTGGAGACTATCTGCTCAAATATAATTCAATCGTGCCTTATATCAATAAAAAAGGCTTCGGAAATTCCGAAACCTTTGTTTCACTTTTATCCTATAATTAACCCTTTTTAATCTTTTATTCTCGTAATAAAAATATCGGTATCTCCGGCACTTTTTAGTGAGTTATTACCCATTTGAAAGGCATTCTCAAACCATCCGGTTATATAAACATTATTGTTTGCACCAACGCTCAGATTAACAGGAAACTCCTCTTCCCCATCTCCTATCTGTTGTACCCATTGATTCACGCCGTCTGAGTTATATTTAGCAATAAAAAAATCGTATGCTGGCTTGCCTGCAAAAATACTATTGCTAATAGTAGTAAAATGATTACCATAAAAAACACCAGTGAGATAAATATTATTATTAGCATCTATACCAAGTTTTGGATCGCTTTCATTATTGTCTCCTCCTTCTCTTTTTAGCCATGTTATCTCTCCTGTCGAAACAAATCTGGCTAAAAAGATATCCTCTTCACCTTTGCTTTTACCAAGAATATTAGCCGTACCCCTAAAAGCACCTGTTACAATCACGCCCCCATCATTCCCCACTGCAACATCCGTTCCTTCATCATAAAATTCGCCTCCCATTCTCTTCGCCCAGACCCATTTATTGATTGCCACCTCATATTTTGCGACAAAAACATCAGCCAGACCTGCACTGGTCATGAATGTAGTACCAAAACTAATGACATTACGAAATCCACCTGTCATGTATAAATTTCCCTGACCATCAATAGCCAATCCCTTAGAATCATCGTCCTCTATTCCACCCACTCTTTTTACCCATTGAATAACTCCTGCACTGCTATATTTAGCCAGAAAAATATCATCCTCTCCTGCGCTTACAGCCGACTGCCCATTGAAGAAAGCAGTCTCTTGAAAGTTTCCTGTTACATATATATCTCCTACAGCATTAGTTAATATACACCTGCTCCGCTCGTTTCCGGTGCCACCTGCTTTTTGTAACCACTCAATATCCCCGTTTGTATTATACTTGATTATAAAAATATCTTTATTTCCGCCACTCTCTACAGTATAATTACCAAAAGTGGCAGTTTCTTCAAAACGACCTGTCAGATAAACATTACCATTTTTGTCTATTGCCAAAGCCGTTACCTCATCATCGCCATTACCTCCTCCGGTTCTTGCCCAAAGAAAAGTGCCATTTTTATCATACTTGGCCAGAAAAACATTATCATTATCGGGGCCTAATATCACTTTAGTCCCGAATTTAGATGAACCATGAATCACCCCTGTTACGAAGATATTTCCGTTGGCATCCACGCCTATATCCATGCCTTTTTCCATGTTTGACCCACCTTCTTCCCAGGCCTTCATTGAGTTAGTATGGGCATCTTTATTAGTCAGCAATTTTGCCCACGATTTGCCATCATAAAACCGGAAACATTTAAAGGTTATATCATTTACCAATGTGCCGAAAGCAGGCGATGGCAAAGCCTCAATCTGTTCGTTGGTTAATGTAGGTATAGTGCTCGCCGTAGCCGGAGTAATACCCGACGGTAGAATGGTTACGCTCTGCGCAAAAGCACCCATACTCAATAAAGAAATGGTAAAAATTCTTAATAACGATTTCATAATTTTAGTAATGCTTCTATAAAAAACTGTTCAAAACTACGGGCATAATTCATCCGTTTTACAAATCAGTGGCATTATCGCTTCATTATTTTATCGGTTGGTACATGGCTGGAAACAGGCCAGTTCAGAAATTTTATCGGTTGGTAATTAAGGTTGTAGGGGTTCAAAATTTTGAACCCCTACCGGGTAAAATTTCTCTGATTCAAATTAAAAATCCCATTCAGACATCAACACTTTTCATAAACACCCATTTAATTGAGGAAAAAACTTTACTTTTGCAAAAAAAACAGGCTTCTGTCAGAAGCGCAGTTCACAATCTATGAATATCGAATTATCATTAAAATCTGCTATCAAGCAAGCACTATCTGCCCTGTTTCAGATTGAGGAAGAAGTAGTTTTACAACCCACCAAGAGTGACTTTGAAGGGAATTATACCTATGTGGTTTTCCCTTTGGTAAAACAACTCCGAAAAAGCCCTGTCGATATTGCCAATGCCATTGCAGAATACCTGAAAACCAACACAACTTATATTAAAAGCTATAATGTAGTACAGGGCTTTCTGAATCTGGTGCTGGCCGATGAAGTATGGTTTGATGTACTGAATGGCATTTTAGCTGATAAAAACTTTGGGGTACTGCCTAAAAATAACCAATCGGTAATGGTAGAGTATTCGTCGCCCAATACCAACAAACCTCTCCATTTAGGACATTTAAGAAATAACTTTTTAGGCTCTTCGGTTGCTAAAATAGTAGAAGCCAACGGATATGAGGTTGTAAAAACCTGTCTGGTAAACGACCGTGGCGTACATATCTGTAAGTCTATGTGGGCCTATCAGCAATTTGGCAATGGCGAAACTCCTGAATCATCAGGTCTGAAAGGCGACCATCTGGCAGGTAAATATTACGTGATTTTTGATAAGCATTACAAGAGCGAAATGGCAACCCTGATACAGGGAGGCATGAGCGAAGACGAGGCTAAAAAGAATGCGCCAGCCATAAAAGCCGTACAAGAAATGCTGATTAAATGGGAACAAGGCGATGAAGAAACCGTAGCCCTGTGGCGCAAAATGAACGACTGGGTATTTGCAGGTTTTAACGAAACTTATCAGAAAATAGGCGTATCTTTTGATAAAACCTATTATGAATCGAACACCTATCTGCTGGGTAAAGATATTGTAGAAGAAGGGCTGGCCAATGGCGTATTCTTCAAAAAAGAGAATGGCAGTGTATGGATAGATTTAAAAGAAGAAGGACTTGACGAAAAACTGGTACTTCGTGCCGATGGTACTTCGGTATATATTACGCAAGACCTCGGAACCACCGATTTAAAATTTGCGGACTACCCTATCAGCAAGGCAATTTGGGTAGTAGGCAATGAGCAGGATTACCATTTTCAGGTATTGTTTGCCATCATGAAAAAACTCGGCCGTACGTATGCCGACGGCTGCTATCACCTCAGCTACGGCATGGTTGAGTTGCCCGAAGGAAAAATGAAATCGCGCGAAGGTACTGTGGTTGATGCCGATGATTTAGTGGCTGAAATGATAGAAACGGCCAGTTCGTCAACCAGTGAGCGGAGCAAAATAGATGGATTTACGCAGGAAGAAGCCAATCAGTTGTTTCAACAAATTGCTTTAGGAGCCCTGAAATACTTCTTACTGAAAGTAGAGCCTAAAAAGAAAATGTTGTTTAATCCGGCCGAATCAATCGATTTTCAAGGTAACACGGGTCCGTTTATACAATATACCCATGCACGTATTTGCTCTATATTGCGGAAGGCAGCTTCTCAGGGTATTGTTCTCGATGAAAAGGTAAAACCTGTGGCTATTGAAAAAACAGAAGCTGAACTGATTTTTGTATTGAGTGATTATCCGGCCGCAGTAAAAAAAGCCGGAGATGAATATGCGCCATCGGTCATTGCGAATTACTGTTACGAACTGGCGAAAACATTTAATCACTATTATAGTCAGGTTTCTATCATGAACGAACCTGATGGTGAGATACAAAAATTTCGTCTGGCATTAATAAAACTGGTTTCGGAAACAATTCGCAAAGCAACTGCGTTATTAGGCATAGAAGTACCAAACAGAATGTAATACCTGAATCTTTCAATCTAAACGTTGCAACGTAAACAATTCTATCAAATGAAAAAGACCCTGATTTTAGCAGTATTAGCCCTTATCACCATTGTCGGAGCCATGAGCTTCCGTGCTATCAGAAATATCTACGGTAATATCGGATTAAACCGCCCGGCCTCTGCCGAAGCCAAAGGTTCGTTCTACGATTACTCATTGAAATCGCTTGATGGCAAACAAACCATCGATTTCAGCAAGTATAAAGGCAAAAAAGTAGTGGTGCTCAATGTAGCCTCAAAATGTGGTTATACCCCACAATATGCAGACTGGCAGGCATTCCATAAACAATACGGCGACAAGATTGTAGTATTGGGAATTCCGGCTAATAACTTTAAATCGCAAGAGCCGGGTACAAACGATGAAATTGCTGCTTTCTGCGAAAAAAATTACGGGGTTACTTTCCAGATGTTAGAGAAAGTGAGTGTAACAGGCGAAGACCAACACCCGCTTTACCAATGGTTAAGCCACAAAGACCAGAATGGATGGAACGACAGCGCCCCAACCTGGAACTTCTGCAAATACGTAATTAATGAAAAAGGCGAACTGACTAATTTCTTCAATTCTAAAGTAAAACCTGGCGACGAAGAATTTAAAAAAGCCGTAGGTATTTAATTGTTGGAATTTATATCATGAATGTCCTGACAAAAGTCTGTTACTATGTAATAAACTTTTGTCAGGACACTTTTTTACTTCCGTTAGTCAGGCGATTAACCCTATTCAGGACAAGCTATATGAATATAGCCAATGCTGTACTTACAATAACCCTGACTTGCTATTTTATTGACAGAAAAACGCAATATTGACTGTATTTACTTAATTTTGCACAGGAGTGAATGTTCGTTTGCTCTTTTGTCAATTTATACGTTTGTTCTTATGAAAAACTGGCTCTCTGCTGCCCGTCCCCGAACACTACCTTTGTCCTTATCAAGTATCCTGATGGGGAGTTTCTTAGCGGCCTCTGCCGGACAATTCAACTGGCTTATTTTTGCCTTCTGTTGCCTTACCACCATTGCCCTGCAAATACTCTCAAACTTTGCCAACGACTATGGCGATACCCAGAATGGTGCCGACCTTGCCGGACGTGTAGGGCCGCAAAGAGCTGTTCAGTCGGGAGCTATTACCCCTAAGCAAATGCTCAATGGCATTATTGTATTGGCCATTATCTGTCTTGTTTTTGGTATTTCGCTTTTATATTTTGCTTTCAAAGATGCCGCTGCCAATCAATTCTGGGGCTTTTTAGGGTTGGGTTTGTTATGTATGCTGGCGGCTTATACCTATACGGCAGGCAAAAAACCCTATGGCTATGCAGGTTTAGGCGATATATCGGTTCTGATATTCTTTGGTTTAGTGGGCGTTTTAGGAAGCAATTACCTATACACCAAAACTTTCGACTGGGCAAATCTTCTGCCGGCCCTGAGTTGTGGTTTCTTCGCTACCGGAGTACTGAATATCAATAATATACGGGATATTGAATCAGATACCCGTGCAGGTAAAAAGACTATTCCGGCTCGTTTAGGTCGTGCCACTGCTATCAGATACCACTGGTTTCTGCTCATTGCAGGTATGGTAAGCATTCTATTGTTCAGCATCATAAAAGAACAATATGCTATTCTTTATGTGCTATGCTTCCCCTTGTTTTTTATCAACGGCATCAAAGTATCAAAACTGCCCAACCCCGACCCTATGCTCAAACAAATGTCGTTATCAACTTTAGCATTTGTGTTGCTATTTGGCATCGGGCAGTTGTTTTTGTAGAATAATTATTTGCTGTCTATGACTGGGCATCAGCTTTTAAAATCTTTTCGACAGAATAAGAAACTGTTTGAGTTAAATATTGAACAAAAATCGACTTTTTTAATTCAACAAGATTAACTCAAACAGTTTCTAAATCACAAGAAGGATTATATCCAGAAGGAGACAAGGCAATGCCTTTGTCTCTACTAATAACAACTAAAATTGTAACCTTAAAACATCATTTCCTGTTTGAGTACGATTAAAAATCGAGGTAATGACAATGAGAATATAGAGAATTTTACAGATTTTTAATTGTACGAGTTTAAATGATGCCGGCTTTTTTGTTTACTTTTTTTCCGGTAAAAAAAGTAAAAGCCTTCCAAATATGGAATCTTCAATAAACTTAGATTTTGGCAAATATCAAATATAGAAATCTAAGATAAAAAAATCCTCTTAACCAAACCCCTACAATTTTGTTATATTGATTGAATCATTCAAACACACAATTTATGAAAGAATCAATCAATTATTTAGCCGTTGGCACTTCAGCCGTTGTCAGCCTGCTATTGAGTTATGTATGGTTTATGGTCCTATTCTTTAAACCTTATGCCGAGGCATTAGGAAAAACCAAAGAAGAAATGGACAAAGGGCCTACTGCCTTACAAGCGTCTGCCATGCAACTAATCGGAAATTTTGTATTAGCATTCGTACTGGCATGGCTCATGAAAAAATTAGGTTATACTACATTGATTGAGGGTCTTAAATTCGGGGCTTTTATATGGGTAGGCTTTGTTGCAGCCGTATTGGCCCCTATGTATGCCTTTCAGGCCTATTCTATAGGATTTTTCTTGATGACTTCCGGTTCCGTTCTAATGACTTTATTGGCATCAGGCGCTATTTTGGGGGCTTGGCAATAGACAGCTAATAAATGTCTTCCTTTAGATCCTTCAAATAATCGACTGTGCAAATAAAGTTGACAGAGTGATGGTTTTGTTTTATATTTAATTGCCCATAGGCAAATAATAAATGTTCTCTTAACACAAAACCATTACATTCAATGAAACCACTACTATCTGTAGCTTGGTTGGTAGTACTATTATCCTGCCAATCTGACCCTTCACGTATTTCTCATGGCTTTTATGCTGATTTTTTTGAAGAAATAGTTACTAATGACTTCGTTGGATTTTATTTAGCCAATGAAAAAGAATATCAGATAACCGTTGAAAATTATTACAAACAAACAGGTCCAATTAATCACTTAGCAAAATCAAATAAGGAAATTAAAAAAATTAATGAGAAAACAGAGGAAACCATAGAAGCAATTAAAGAAAAGTATTTGAAAAAGAAAGGCTCAATAGGTTATTTTGAGATAGATAGTATTTTCATTGAACGAAACGGCTTTAGACATGCTAATTACTATACACTTCCTTTTGGAGAATATTTTGATAAAAAAGATAGTATTAATATTATCAAAACTTTGAAAACACCTATGAGAGTCGATTCAAAACAAGCTAAAGGGAGTTTTTTTAGTTTTGTGTTTGACAGTAATCAACACCATGATTTCATTATAAGCAGAATTGTGTTTTCCAAACCTTATTTCTATCAGAATAAAGCGCTCATATTCTGTAATTATAAGTCTGCTGGTATTGGTGGATATCAGAAAGTTTATTTATTCGAAAATATCAACGGATATTGGCAAAAGAAGGCGTCCCAAAAAATAGGAAATTATTAACTAAATCTCCTAAACAAAAAAGAGCGACAAACCCTGTCGCTCTTTAAAAAATTGAAAACCTCAACAAAAAACTAAAGGCAAATCTATTTACTTGCAATCTGAATTTTTGAAGCTAAAAACTTTTTCTCATTAGCTCTGATTTTCACTAATACCCGACGGTTTTTACGGCGGCCTTCAGGCGTTTCATTACTGGCTAAGGGGCGGGTAGCACCGTATCCGGCTATGGCCAGTCTGTCGGCCACTACTCCCTGCGACTTCATATATAAAGCGACCGATTTAGCACGGCTTTCCGACAATTTTTTGTTTTTCAACTGATTTCCGCTACTGTCTGCGTGTCCTTCAATAAACACTTCAGTATAAGGGTACCGATTCAATACACCAGATACTTCATTCAGCAGACTCTTGGCATCGGGTGTCAATTGCTCTGAACTCGACTCAAAATAAAAATCCGGCTGAAAAGTAATGTTAATTCCTTCTCCTGTACGAAAAATATCGGCTTTACCCGTAGTAGCACTTACCAGGTCGGTGGCCAGTCTATCAAGCATGATTCCGATTTTTAAAGCTGCATCTGCGGCTTCAGGGTCTTTTTTACGACCGCTCGCTGTGTCTTGTGAAGATTTTTTGGCTGAATTACATGAGGCGAATAGCACTATACCAATAGCCACGCCTGCCAGAAGACGAAGTACTTTCATGAATTTAGGAAATTTTTAGCAACGTAAGTAAGGGGCTTTACCCGAGGTAAAACTTTAATTACAGTAAAATTGGTAAAAAACAATTGAAAACTGCAAGTTTTTTGCAATAAAATTTAAGTTTTGCTGATTAAATGGTATTCTTAGAAACTTTTCAAGTGTATCTGTTTCGTTCAGCATTTAACTTAAACCTTTTTTTAACAAAATCTTTTCAGAAAAAACATTGAGTAAAAGCACATAAAATTTATCTTTGTAGGTTATATTTTGTTCCAGTAGCTTCGTATATACTTCCTCCTAAACGCTTGTATTTTCTATGAAAAACCGTTTTTTTTCTTTGTGCTTCCTTACAGCAGTTTTGTTTATTTCTCAGGCTCAAGCCCAACAAACGGCCTCCGAGTATTTTGATATTGGTGTCAATAAAAGCAAAGCAGGCGACTTTGTAGGCGCTTCGCAGGCTTATAGTACCGCTATTGCCATGAATCCCGACAACCCAAGCAGTTATTTTAACCGTGGCCTTGCCAAACAGCAACTCAAAGACCACCGTGGGGCTATTTTAGACTTCGACAAAACCATAGACCTCGACCCTAAAAACTCTTTAGCTTATTTGTATCGTGGCAAAAGCAAAAGCGAACAGGAAGACCACAGAGCCGCATTACAAGACTATAACCGCACCATTGAATTAAGCCCTGAAGATGCAGCCGCCTATCTGGCCAGAGGCACTACCAGAGCCAAATTGTTAGATTACCGCCGTGCCATTCAGGATTTTTCTAAAGTGATTGAGGTAAATACAGAAGATGTCAATAAATTTCAGGCATATTATTCTCGTGGTGCGTGCAAATCACGTTTAGAAGATTATCCCGGTAGTATTGCAGATTTCACTAAGGCTATTGATATGAACCCAAAGCGTTCGCAGACCTTTGCGAGCCGTGGTTTCAGCCGTTTGAGAATCAACGATTTTACAGGCTCTATCAAAGATTTTGATGAAGCCATTAAACTCAATCCCGAAGATAGCGAATCATTATATAACCGTGGGTTCAGCAAAACCAAAATAGATGATTTCAGAGGTGCTATTAACGATTTCGACAAAGCCATTGCCTTAGACCCACAGAATGTAAGAGCGTATTATGGCCGTGGTTTTTGCAACAGCAAACTGAATAACCAGAAAGATGCTATCAACGACCTGACAAAAGCCATCGAAATCAATAACGTAAACATTGATTCGAAAGTGGTTTATACAGGCCGTATCACTAAAAACATTTTAGACGAACTACGCAATGTAGTACAGGAAAAAGGCAAAATCAACGAATTTTCAGACGACCGTTCAGAAGCCTATTACAGCCGTAGTGTAGCCAAGTTCAGAAACGGTGATGCCAAAGGTGCCATTAATGATTTGAATAAATCTATTGAACTGAACCCGACTTATGCCGAAGCCTATTTCTACCGTGGCTTTGTGCGTTCGTCAACAGGTGCGCAGAAAGAAGCATTGCAAGATTGTTCGAACGCCATTAAATTAAACCCGAAATATGGCGAGGCTTTTTATGTAAGAGGCATCATTAAACACGCTTTAGGCGACGATAACGGCGGTTGCTACGACCTGAGCCGTGCAGGTGAGTTAGGTTACTCAGCCGCTTATAATGTAATCCGTGAGTATTGTAACTAAGATTGTTTGCAGTTAAAAATACTGCTTAAGCCCTGCCAATTGGCAGGGCTTTTGTGTTGTTTGTCTCCCTCAGTTTTTTAGAAAATTGACCATTTAATCAACTTTCAAAAGAAATATTATACTTTTTATAGACATATAATCTTGTTTTACTATATTTATCGTTTGTTTTGCGATGATAAGGTGCTTTGAAAAAACAATCTGATTGTTCGGAATACTAACCTACTGTAGAAAAAATATTCTTGAATGAGTGTTGTGGCTATTAACCCTCAAAAGGCCTATGAATGTGACTTGTACGCTATTCTTCTATTCCGGTTTGTTACCTGCATTATTTGCATCAAAACAAACGCAGTTGATACCCAAAAATCAAGACACCCGTATTGATAGTATGCGCTATGATACCCGTTCTCTGTTAATTGAATGGGCGTATCTATTGTGCCTGCCTTATCAGTTACCATTACCCCAATCGGTAAAACCTGGTTTCGAACGGAAATTGCTCTTCAAGCCTGAAAACGAGAGTGTTATTGTAACCTGACTAACACCCCTGAAAATAAAAAGAGGGATTTTTCCCTCCATAGTATATTTGTTAATCCAAAACCTGTAAAACTCATAAGTAATGAGAAAAATTCTACTAATTGCGCTGATTATATTCCCTTTGATGGGAATAGGAGACTTGTTTGCTCAAACAGGCATTATCCAGACCAATGGCGTATATGTACCGCGCCTGTCAACAGCAAATCGTAATGCCATTGCCTCGCCAACCGATGGGCAAATGATTTACAACACCGACGATGACTGCTTTAACTTCTATCGTGCCGGAACCTGGCAAAAACTCTGTGGCTACGATATACCTTACTCGATTGACTACTGGACAAAGAAAACCGATTTAGGTGGAAGTACCCGACAAAGTGCCGTTGGTTTCACCATTGGCAGCAAAGGATATATAGGAACCGGATATGATGCCGGAACTTATAAAGCCGACCTATGGGAATATAACCCTGACACCAACTCATGGACCCAAAAAGCTACTTTACCCGGTGGTGGCCGATATGCGGCGGTAGGTTTTGCTATGAGTGGCAAAGGATATGTGGGTACAGGCTATAATAATGTGGATGGATATAAAGCCGATTTCTGGGAGTATAACCCTACTAACAACACCTGGACACAAAAGGCCGATTTTATAGGTACACCCAGACAAAGTGCGGTTGGGTTTGCTATTGGTAGCAAAGGGTATATCGGCACTGGAAACAATGGTGCAGGAACAGCCCGAAGCGACTTTTTTGAATATGACCCTACCGCTAACGGCTGGACACAAAAAGCCGATTTTGGGGGTGGTGTAAGATACGGTGCCTTTGCTTTTGCGATAGACACCAAAGGTTATATCGGCACAGGTTTCAACAACACCATTTACACAAACGATTTCTGGGAATATGACGCTACTGCCAACACCTGGACACAAAAAGCTAACTTTTCAGGCAGTGCCCGTGAGTATGCCGTTGGTTTTCCGATGGGTACTAAAGGATATGTAGGAACAGGCTACGATGGCGCAGCTAAAAATGATTTCTTCGAGTATGACCCTGTGGCGAATACCTGGGCTTCAAAACCAGCCTTTACCGGATCTGCCCGCAGATTTGCCGTTGGTTTTGCCATTGGTAGCAAAGCGTATATCGGTACAGGGAGCGACGGCGCACCTAAAAAAGATTTCTATGAGTATAACCCAACGCCAACACCTTATACCACAATGACCCAACAGGGCAACGATTTTAACGGGCCTAATCAGTTGGTAAAATTAGATGGTTCAGGGAGTATTCCGGCCAATCTGTCAATTACAGGTAACCTGAATATCGGAGGGCAGTTACAGAATATAGAAAGTTTTACGGCTGCTTCACTTATCAATAGCTGGGTTAATTATGATGCCCCTACCTATGCCGCTGCCGCCTTTTATAAAGACAAAAAATCGCTCGTATATCTGAAGGGAATCATCAAAGATGGTACAACTACCAGTTCTACGGTTCTTTTCAATCTTCCTGTGGGCTATCGTCCGGCCGAAATCTCGGTTTTTGCAGTGCTTAACGGTGCTTCTTACGGCAGAGTAGATATTTTTCCTAATGGTGATGTAAAAATTATCAGTGGTGGAAATACTTTTCTGAGTCTTGATGGTATTTCATTCAAGGCAAATTAATACGAGGCAATTGGAAATCATTCCAGAATTGCCCGAGTCGTATTAAATTACAATTATGGCTAAATTTAAAACTCAATTTGTAATGAAAAGAATCATTCTATTTTCTCTGATACTATTTTCTCTTGTTGGGAAACAGCATTTATATGCACAGTCAGGCACCATCACTACCGAAGGCGTGTATGTCCCACAACTGACCACAGCAGAACGTAATGCGATTGCTACACCCGCTAACGGGCAAATGATTTATAATACTGATGATAATTGTTTCAATGTCTATCAGAACGGTACATGGGGAAAGCTCATTGGATTTGATGTATTGGTACCTGATTTCTGGATACAAAAAAGTAATGTTGGTGGTAGTGGCAGAAGTAGGGCCGTTGGTTTTTCAATTGGCAATAAAGGTTATATTGGAACAGGTACTACTGGTCAGAATTTTACTAAAGATTTTTGGGAATATGACCCAACAACATTCGTATGGACGCAAAAAGCCGACTTTGGTGGGAGTGCAAGGCAAGAAGCTGTTGGTTTCTCAATAGCTAATAAAGGATATATTGGCACAGGCAATGAAGGAATACTCAATGCCAATTTTGTAAATAGAAAAGATTTATGGGAATATGACCCTTCAACCAATAGCTGGACAGAAAAGGCGAGTCTTCCCGGAAATACTGTCAGAAACGGTGCTGTAGGTTTTTCGATTGGGACTAAAGGATACATAGGATTGGGAAGTCTTGACAAAAATACTTATCTCAATGACTTATGGGAATATGACCCGGCCGCTGATACCTGGACACAAAGAGCCGTTTTTCCTGCACAATTTCGTGCGAATGCCGTTGGCCTTGCCATAGGTACCAAGGGCTATGTTGGCATGGGGGTTCTTCCTAACGGATTTAGTATGGTGGCTGATTTTTGGGAATTTAATCCTGTTTCTAATACCTGGGTACAAAAAGCTTATTATCCGGGAAATGCGTACGCAGATGCAGTTGGTTTTTCGATTGGAAATAAGGGGTATGTCGGAACCGGATATAGTTTCAATTCAGAAAAACGCAATAGTTTTTGGGAATACGAACCTATGGCAGATACATGGACTCAAATGGCAAATTTTGGTGGTACACCAAGAAATGGAGCCACTGGCTTTTCAATTAATGGGATTGGCTACATAGGAACAGGGTTTGATGGGGTTTTAAGAAATGATTTCTGGGCTTTCGACCCTAATACCATATTCAAAGGAATAACTACTCAAGGCAATGTGTTCAATGGCCCGAATCAATTAGTACAATTAGATGGCTCGGGAAACATAGCCGGAAATCTGACTCTTACGGGTGATGTTAGTGTTAGCGGCAAACTCAATCCCGAAAATTTTATTGCGCCTACCTTACTGAATAGTTGGGTGAATTATAGTACACCAACCTATGAAGCCGCCGGATATGCCAAAGACAAAGAATCGAGAGTAAAACTCAAAGGAACCATTAAAAACGGAACAGCCGCCAGTGGTACCACTTTATTTAATCTTCCTGTCGGCTACCGTCCTACCGAAATCCTGATGTTTGCGGTTACCAATAGCGCTACAGCTTTGGGTAGAGTAGATGTATATCCGAATGGTGATGTAAAAATCATGAGTGGAGGTAATACACTTTTAAGCCTTGATGCCATAGCATTTAAAGTAAATTAGTGAAGTTTAAGACGATTCGATAAACCATGAAGATAGTATTTTTTTTCCTGTTTTGCTTCTGTGTGGTGTTGGGTGCATCGGCACAAAAACCCAAACAGCCTGTACCCAAAAACCAGGATTACGGTATTTTATATGCTTATAACGACAGCCTGCAATATGAAACCTATCCTCAACCTAAGGGCTGGGGTTACAAGTTATATATGCGCTACAAATTACTGGTCAATCAACCCATGATACCTGCGTTAGAGGGCAATCAGCCATTCAAAAATGAACAGGATGCCAAAAAGATAGCCAGGTTAGCATCATCAAAGATTGCTAAAGGAGAAATGCCTCCAACGCTTACCATTACCGAAATCAAGCACTTGTTAAAACTTAAATAACAATGAAAAAAATTTTATTTCTTTCTCTATTCACCCTTTCTCTACTGAGTTTAGGCGACCTTGCTGCCCAGTCAGGGACAATAGCTACCGACGGTATTTATGTGCCTCGTTTAACTACTGCCAGCCGAAATGCCATAGCTACGCCAACCAATGGGCAATTGATTTTTAACAGTGATGAAAACTGTTTCAATGTCTATCAGAATGGTAGTTGGCAAAAACTTTGTGGCTTTGATGTGCCTGCCCCCTCTGCAGAGGCTTGGACACAGAAAGCCAATTTTGGCGGTAGTGCCAGAAGTAATGCCATTGGATTTTCGATTGGTAGCAAAGGCTATATCGGAATGGCCAATGCCAATAATGATTTCTGGGAATATGATCAAGGTGCCAATGCCTGGACCCAAAAAGCCAATTTTGGCGGTACAGGCCGATATGATGCAGTCGGTTTTTCAATTGGTAGTAAAGGTTACTTCGGCACAGGAAACGATGGTTCATCAAATTTCCTGAATGATTTCTGGGAATATGA
>NZ_SEWF01000030.1 GCF_004168285.1 Emticicia agri
AAGGGAATCTCAAAAATAAAGTTTAAAATTAATTTGGAGTTGTAGAAATAAGTTCAGAATTTTGCACCCCGATTGATTGAGAGAGTAAGAAAAGAGAGTTGAAGAGAAAGCATGAGGCGAAAATAAAAATCGAAAAAAATTAGGAGTTGTAAAAATAAGTTCAGAATTTTGCACCCCGATTGATTGAGAGAGTAAGAGAAGTAAAAGAAAGAGGAGTTACGAAGAGCGACTGAGGAGATAAGGAGAGTGAAAAAAAATATGAAAAAATATTTTTTTAAATTCAAAAAGAGTCGTAACTTTGCAGTCCGTTTCGCCTTATAAAAAAGAAGGAGAACGGAAAAAGTAGAAAGGATAAAGTAATTAAAAGTAAAACAGTAAAACGGATTAAGTTGTTCAAAAAGAGTTTAAAATTTTTAGGAGCTTAGTTTTAGTTTTAACAAGTCGGAAGGTTTTAGGACTGGATGAATAAAGTTCATTAACTTGTTGAGAATGCAAATGCGAGACCAAAGTGGTCAGGCAAACAAATTCATTTACAATGGAGAGTTTGATCCTGGCTCAGGATGAACGCTAGCGGCGGGCTTAATACATGCAAGTCGAGGGGTAGCAATACACCGGCGCACGGGTGCGTAACGCGTATGCAACCTACCTGTATCAGGGGGATAGCCCGGGGAAACCCGGATTAATACCGCATAAGTAAGTAGATTGGCATCAATCAGCTTTGAAAGATTTATCGGATACAGATGGGCATGCGTAAGATTAGATAGTTGGCGAGGTAACGGCTCACCAAGTCTACGATCTTTAGGGGCTCTGAGAGGAGAATCCCCCACACTGGCACTGAGATACGGGCCAGACTCCTACGGGAGGCAGCAGTAGGGAATATTGGGCAATGGACGCAAGTCTGACCCAGCCACGCCGCGTGCAGGAAGAAGGCCCTCTGGGTTGTAAACTGCTTTTGACTGGGAAGAAAAGATCTCTTGCGAGAGAAGTTGACGGTACCAGTGGAATAAGCCACGGCTAACTACGTGCCAGCAGCCGCGGTAATACGTAGGTGGCGAGCGTTATCCGGATTTATTGGGTTTAAAGGGTGCGTAGGCGGCTGATTAAGTCAGCGGTGAAAGGTAGCAGCTTAACTGTTTTACATGCCGTTGATACTGGTTAGCTTGAGTTAACAGAAGGCAGATAGAATTTCTGGTGTAGCGGTGAAATGCTTAGATACCAGGAGGAATACCGATTGCGAAGGCAGTCTGCTGCAGTTACACTGACGCTGAGGCACGAAAGTGCGGGGATCAAACAGGATTAGATACCCTGGTAGTCCGCACAGTAAACGATGATTACTAGTTGTTGGCGCAAGTCAGTGACCAAGGGAAACCGATAAGTAATCCACCTGGGGAGTACGCCGGCAACGGTGAAACTCAAAGGAATTGACGGGGGTCCGCACAAGCGGTGGAGCATGTGGTTTAATTCGATGATACGCGAGGAACCTTACCTGGACTAGAATGTGAGGGAATTATTCAGAAATGGATAAGCCAGCAATGGCCCAAAACAAGGTGCTGCATGGCTGTCGTCAGTTCGTGCCGTGAGGTGTTGGGTTAAGTCCCGCAACGAACGCAACCCCTGTTGTCTGTTGCCATCAAGTTAAGTTGGGGACTCAGACAAGACTGCCTACGCAAGTAGAGAGGAAGGAGGGGACGACGTCAAGTCATCATGGCCCTTACGTCCAGGGCAACACACGTGCTACAATGGGCGATACAGAGTGTTGCGAGCCAGCAATGGCAAGCCAATCACAAAAAGTCGTTCACAGTTCGGATTGGGGTCTGCAACTCGACCCTATGAAGCTGGAATCGCTAGTAATCGGGTATCAGCTATGACCCGGTGAATACGTTCCCGGACCTTGTACACACCGCCCGTCAAGCCATGGAAGTTGGGTAGACCTGAAGCGGAAGGTAAAAGATTTCGTTAGGGTAGAACCAGTAACTGGGGCTAAGTCGTAACAAGGTAGCCGTACCGGAAGGTGCGGCTGGAACACCTCCTTTTTAGAGATACTTATCTTAAACAGATAAAGAATCAAAAACGACTGACACAAGGATTGAGCATTTGTATTCTCACAAACAAGTTATGTAGAAGTGAAGGAACGGAAGTTTACAGAGTGTAGTGGTTGTAGAGAGCAAGACTACAACAGACTAAGCTGACTGCGAACTCCTGAAAAAAGGGGCTTGTAGCTCAGGTGGTTAGAGCGTTACACTGATAATGTAAAGGTCCGTGGTTCGAGTCCACGCAGGCCCACCAAGGTTGAATGGCGAATGAGTGAATGACGAATGAGTGAATAATATTCACGATTGACCATTAACTAATTCACGATTAAAATAAATGGGGGTTTAGCTCAGCTGGCTAGAGCACCTGCTTTGCAAGCAGGGGGTCAACGGTTCGAATCCGTTATCCTCCACAGAAACTAATAGCGAATGAAGAATGAGCGAATTAGTGAATAGTAAAAAGAGTAAAAATAAAGAAATCGGCTTCGAGTCGGATATAGTTCTTTAAAACAGGTATTTTAATACCACTATTCTAAGGATAAACAAATAAATTACCTTAACAAACTAGCACAGCTTGGTAGTTATTAAGGATTTGTTTTGAACTGGGTAAAGTTATTTGACATGATGGAAGAGAGAAGAAAAGAGATAAAGTAGGAGCTACATAAGGGCGTACGGAGGATGCCTAGGGTCTCAGAGGCGAAGAAGGACGTGATAAGCTGCGATAAGCTACGGGGAGAAGCACATTTTCTGTGATCCGTAGATTTCCGAATGGGGCAACCCAATAGTTTGAAGAACTATTACCATACTAAGTATGGAGCTAACTCGGTGAACTGAAACATCTAAGTAACCGAAGGAAAATAAAACAACAGTGATTCCGCAAGTAGTGGCGAGCGAACGCGGAGAAGCCCAAACCATCCTTGTTACGGCAAGAGTGGGGTTATAGGACTGCATTTAGGAGTATTATCTAAGTTGAATGATTTGGGAAAGTCATCCAGAGAGTGTGAGAGACACGTAAACGTACCGATAATACAACGAGCAGTATCCTGAGTAGGTGGGGACCGGTGGAATCCCCTCTGAATTCGGCGGCACCATCCGCCAAGGCTAAATACTCCTGAGACACCGATAGTGAACGAGTACTGTGAAGGAAAGGTGAAAAGCACGGGGAGTACCCGGGTGAAATAGAACCTGAAACCGTACGCTTACAAGCGGTCGGAGCAACTTCGTGTTGTGACGGCGTGCCTTTTGCATAATGACCCTACGAGTTACGGTCACCGGCAAGATTAAGTATTTCAGATACGTAGTCGAAGCGAAAGCAAGTCTGAATAGGGCGAATAGTCGGTGGCTGTAGACGCGAAACCTTGTGATCTACCCATGGTCAGGTTGAAGGTTGGGTAAAACCAACTGGAGGACCGAACCAGTTAACGTTGAAAAGTTTTTGGATGAACTGTGGGTAGGGGTGAAAGGCTAATCAAACTGGGAAATAGCTCGTACTCTCCGAAATGTATTTAGGTACAGCGTCGAGGTTGAGTTATATCGAGGTAGAGCTACCAATAGGATGCGGGGGAGTCAAATCCTACCAAATTCTGATAAACTCCGAATGCGATATAATATACTCGGCAGTGAGGGCTTGGGTGCTAAGGTCCGAGTCCAAAAGGGAAAGAACCCAGAACTACAACTAAGGTCTCTAAATCTATACTAAGTTGAACTAAGGAAGTCTGATTGCAGAGACAGCCAGGATGTTTGCTTGGAAGCAGCAATCATTTAAAGAGTGCGTAACAGCTCACTGGTCGAGCGAGGCGGGCATCGATAATAAACGGGCATCAAGTATAGTACCGAAGTTTAGTCAAGAATTTATTCTTGGGTAGGAGAGCATTCTGTTCGCGGCGAAGGTGTACTGTGAGGTATGCTGGAGCGGATAGAAAAGCAAATGTAGGGATAAGTAGCGATAATGTATGTGAGAACCATACACACCGAAAGACTAAGGATTCCTCAGCTACGTCAATCAACTGAGGGTTAGTCGGGTCCTAAGGATCATGCGAAAGCAGAAGCCGATGGCAAACAGGTTAATATTCCTGTACTGGTGATGGTGCGATGCGGGGACGGAGTGTGGGAGTTTGTACGTCCTGACGGAATAGGGCGTTGAGGGGAGGCTTAGGCTGAACCGAACAAGTGAACATGCTTCCAAGAAAAGCCGCTAAGCTTCAGCCATTTACCACCCGTACCGTAAACCGACACAGGTAGTCGAGGCGAGAAGCCTCAGGTGCTCGAGTGAGTCACAGCTAAGGAACTCGGCAAATTAACCCTGTAACTTCGGGAGAAGGGGAGCCTCAGCAATGAGGCCGCAGAGAAATGGCCCAGGCGACTGTTTAACAAAAACACATGGCTTTGCTAAGTTTAATGACAAAGTATAAGGCCTGACACCTGCCCGGTGCTGGAAGGTTAAGAGGGGATGTCATCGCAAGAGAAGCATTGAATCGAAGCCCCAGTAAACGGCGGCCGTAACTATAACGGTCCTAAGGTAGCGAAATTCCTTGTCGGGTAAGTTCCGACCTGCACGAATGGTGTAACGATCTGGGCACTGTCTCAGCTGTGAGCTCGGCGAAATTGTAGTAGCGGTGAAGATGCCGCTTACCCGCCACGGGACGGAAAGACCCCGTGAACCTTTACTATAGCTTAACGTTGAATTCGGGTAACTGATGTGTAGGATAGGTGGGAGGCTGTGAGCCGGTGTCGCTAGGCATCGGGGAGCCAACGTTGAAATACCACCCTTTGGTTATTTGGATTCTAACTCGCGCTGCGAGGACACCGTTTGGTGGGTAGTTTGACTGGGGTGGTCGCCTCCAAAAGAGTAACGGAGGCTTCCAAAGGTAGTCTCAGCACGCTTGGTAACCGTGCGTTGAGTGCAATAGCAAAAGACTGCTTGACAGTGAGACCAACAAGTCGAGCTGGCTGGAAACAGGGGTATAGTGATCCGGTGGTTCTGTATGGAAGGGCCATCGCTCAAAGGATAAAAGGTACTCCGGGGATAACAGGCTGATCTCCCCCAAGAGCTCACATCGACGGGGAGGTTTGGCACCTCGATGTCGGCTCGTCACATCCTGGGGCTGGAGAAGGTCCCAAGGGTTCGGCTGTTCGCCGATTAAAGTGGCACGCGAGCTGGGTTCAGAACGTCGTGAGACAGTTCGGTCCCTATCTGTGGTGGGCGTTGGAAGATTGAGAGGGTCTGACTTTAGTACGAGAGGACCGAGTTGGACGTACCGCTGGTGCATCTGTTGTCCTGCCAAGGGCATGGCAGAGTAGCCAAGTACGGACGGGATAAACGCTGAAAGCATCTAAGTGTGAAACCCTCCTCAAGATGAGTCTTCCATTGAGATTCGTCATAGACGATGACGTTGATAGGCTACAGGTCTAAAAGTGGTAACACCCAGCCGAGTAGTACTAATGAATCGAGGGCTCCTATATTTTTTCATCTCTTTTTTTCTCTCTCCATTTAAGTCATAACATATAACTTAACATTAAAGATATTAGTTGTAAAAGTTCTGAAAAGAATCAAACAACACAAGAAATTCATGGCGTCCATTGGACGGGGCCGGGGTTGCGTACAACTTCAGTTCTTCTCATCGAGAACCAGTAAAGATTTCATGGCGTCCATTGGGCGGGTGTTCACCTCTTCCCATCTCGAACAGAGTAGTTAAGCCCCGCACCGCTGATGGTACTGAGTTCATCCTCGGGAGAGTAAGTAGATGCCAGGATTTTATTACAAAAGCCTCTAAGAGCAATCTTAGAGGCTTTTTTTATGACCAAAAATCCAACAAACGGCCTTCTTGGCGTCCATTGGGTGGGACCGAGGTCGTGCACGACCGAGACGCGTAGTCTTCACCTCTTCCCATCTCGAACAGAGCAGTTAAGCCCGGGGACGCCTAGTCCGCACCGCGACTACGCGTCCCGTGATGTTACTGACAGTGCGACTGCCGGTTTATCCTCGGGAGAGTATCATTCCATGATGGAGTAGATGGACTGGCCGTCCGCCCAGGATTTTATTATAAAAGCTCCAGATAGCAATATTTGGAGCTTTTTTTGTGGTCAAAAATCCAACAAAACGGCTGTTTGGAGAGCCGACTCTACACAATCATTCTCTATTTTTTCTCAGCGATTGCTTTAATAAGCTAATGATATAGTCAATATCTTCTAAGTCAGACAATTTTATTTCATACGAGCCATTACCCCAATGCCCAACATTTGATACGTCTCTTGCGATTTGCTTTTGGTCTTGCAAGTCACCACTTTTAAGATTCAAGTAAATTTTTAAGCCTTTGCCCTGCAAAACTATATCACAGAAAATGTTATTGTCAATTTTGAAACCAATTGTCTGTTTTTTAGGCTGGGTTGTAACATTGTCTTCAAGTGCAATGAGCCTTTCTTTTATTTGTTCGTATAGTTCTCTTGTTTCAAAATCAACTTTTTGCAAATGATCTTGTTCTGTAAACACCTTTACTTCTTTATTAACAGCTTCAACTGTTTGGTCATTCCTTGAAATGGTCTTAATGCTCTCCTTTGCTGAAGTTTTTTGAATTTGCTCAAATGAGATAGTATCATTCTCAAAACGTTTAATTTCCCAGAGTTCAATTGGTAAATCTTTGAAGTTTATCGCTTCTCTTTGATAATTTGTAAATTGTGGAGAAACAAAAATTACTTTTGATTACGACCAGTCTACATCTGTCCGTTTAAGAATTGTTTGCTGGGTTTCGTTAAATTCAAGGATAAAGTCAGCTTTGTTGTTAAGCATTAGCGACAAGTAGGCATATCCTTGGTCTATTACACTAAAATTCTTATCTCGTTTGTATTCGATAATTACAAAGGCTTTAGTTTCTCTATCAAATGCTAAAGTATCTATGCGAAAATTATTAAGTGAAAATTCAGAACGAATAAAGTCTAATTGCAAAAGTGATTTTAAGTTTTTCTCAACTAATGTCTGAATGTCTTTCTCAAACTTGAAAGAAAGTTCTTTAATAAAATCCAGTCTTTGTCCTATTTTATAAAGTGGCATTTATATTATTGATTATATTGCTTTTTTTAAGTACTTTTATTAAACAATCTGCAAACGATTTACAAAATCGTTATACATTAAGCAACCGGATACTCATCAATCCCCAAAGTAGTCAGTTTAGGATTGATAGTTTTAGGGCAGATGATGACCTGAAAGAATTTGGTTCTCATGGCATCAAAATCGCAGACAAACTTGTTTTTTATTTTTAAGGTGCGATAGACTGCCGTATAATTCACCTTTTTTTGCTCCCAACCATTAATGGCAAGATTCGTCTGTACACATTCAATCGCTCTCTTTAAGTTAGAGAAGTAAACTGTAAAGGGTTCCCGCTTCCGCACATCATTCAATGAACCGATATAATGAATGGTTACTTCGTAGATAATTGCCTGCCGCATGAAATACTAATTTTAAACCTTAATAATTACTCTGAATAGAGCCAATTTTTAAATTTATTCAATAAAACGCTTTTTGTGAAAAATTATCTAATAATTTTTCTGAACCACAATAACACCCCATAATTGGCGTTATTTATTTGTATTTCATTTAGTTATAGAGAAAAAGCCCGAACATTTGGATTTGTTGGGCTTTTTCTTTTTTAGGACGATTTACAGCGCCTATATTCTACTTCGTTTGATTTCTATTAATCTAACTCTTCAATAAATATCTCCTGCTTTATCAATAAATTCCCGACTTATCCACATATTCACATATTTATCCACAAATGTTGATTAACTCTTACCCATGGCATAGGCACTTATATTCTTTTAAATTTATACCCATTTTTTGCTAATAAATTGAGAACTTTGCTGCCTCATTTTAAAACGGCTTTTATTGAGCCATTTTTTAACAAAACCAATTACAAATGACGCTTTTTAATGTGTATCCCCTTTACGACATTGAGCCCGTTAAAGCTCAGGGTTCTTATCTATGGGATAAGAACGGACAACAGTATTTAGATTTATATGGTGGTCATGCCGTTATTTCAATCGGCCATACCCATCCTGTTTATGTCCGAAGGCTTACACAACAATTAAAGAACATTGGTTTTTATTCTAATTCGGTAAAAATTCCTTCACAAGAAGAATTAGCCGACAAATTAGGCAAAATATCGGGTCTGAAAGATTATTATTTATTTCTCGTCAATTCGGGAGCAGAAGCCAATGAGAATGCTTTAAAATTAGCTTCTTTTTATAATGGACGGAAGAAAGTGATTGCTTTTACGAAAGGCTTTCATGGACGTACATCGGCGGCCGTAGCAGCTACAGATAATCCGGCGATTAAAGCACCAATTAATTTTGACGACCACGTGCAGATTCTACCTTTCAATGATGTAGAAGCAGTAAAAAGAGCCATTGATACCAATACCTGTGCGGTAATTGTAGAAGGTATTCAAGGCGTAGGGGGTATTCAGGTAGCAAGCGATGAATTTCTGAAAACTATCCGTAAGGCTTGTGATAAAACCGGAGCTATCTTTATTCATGATAGTGTACAATGTGGATATGGGCGTTCGGGTAAGTTTTTCAGTTTCCAGCATAGTGGCGTGAAACCCGATATTATCTCTACAGCTAAAGGCATGGGTAATGGTTTCCCGATTGGTTCTATTCTGATTTCTCCAAGATTTCAGGCGAAACATGGGATGTTAGGTACTACTTTCGGAGGTAACCACCTGGCCTGTACAGCTGCTAATGCGGTTTTAGATGTAATCAAGAAAGAAAAACTGGTGCAGAACGCAGCCACAGTAGGCGATTATTTCTTTGAAAATCTGAAAGGTTTCAGCGGTATCAAAGAATTGCGTGGTAAAGGATTAATGATAGGCATTGAGTTTGAACAACCCGTTGAGCCTATCAGAAATGCCTTATTGTTTGATCAGAAAATATTTACAGGCGTGGCCGGGAAGCATACTATGCGTTTGCTCCCAAGCCTTGCCCTTACAACCAAAGAAGCAGACATCTTTTTAGATGCCTTAAAAAAAGTATTGGCTAAGGTTTAATAGCCTCAATTGCCAATAAATAGAGCTTCATGGTTTGTGCGTCGCTGGCAATCCAGGCATTATACTCCTGGATTGCCTTCAGACGTAATTCTTCGGTGCAAAATCCATCTTTTACTACCTGATTCCCACGTGTTTCAGCTACCACACTCCAGATTCCGGCATCACCGCTAAAACTATCTTCTTCCCGTCTGCTTACTTCATGCTGTTCTACTATATTTATTAATTGTAAATCGAGCTCTTTATAAATAGCCACAAGATTATCAGCAATTGCATTATCATAGCCTGCATCTTTTCTCCAATTCAGAAAAGCCTCATAAAAATCTGACATCGATTGCGGAGGCTGCGGTGTCCACTCTATTTTTGTATGGTTATAATCTAAAATAGAAATCATTCCACCCGGTTTTACCAGATTCTGCATTTGCGCTACTACTTCCGCAGGATTATTCACCCATTGCAGCGTACGGGCGGCAATTACCAGATCAAATTTTTGTTCAGCATCATAGCTATTAATATCTGCTACTTCAAACGACAGATTGCTCAGATAGGCGTAGTTCTTCTGTGCCAGTGCTATCAGGTGTTCGCTAAAGTCGATACCCACTACACGTCCGCTTACACCTACCCGCTCGGCAACGCCTGCGGTAATTGAGCCGGAGCCACAACCTACATCGAGTACCGACATTCCTTCTTTCAGCAGGTTTAGCAGCGACGAATAGCTGTTTTGGACTGTCCGGCGATCAAGCACTTTGTGTGCACCTTGCGGCATTTCTGCTCTTGTTTGAGATGTCTGATTCATGAGTTATTTGATAAATGGTTGATAATGCTGATTGAAATACGAGGTATCATTTCAAAAATGAATACATTTGTTCATTCAAATACCCTTAAAATTTATGGATATTGTTCTGCTGATTGTTGCTATTATTTGTCTCATAGTTGGCTTAATAGGAGCTGTATTGCCCTTACCGGGGCCTCCTTTAAGCTTTGTCGGTATATTAGTTTTACATTTTACCAAATTTGCTCAATTCAGCGAAACCCTTCTCTGGACCTTAGGTATCCTTACTTTAGTTGTTACTATTTTAGATTACCTTGTGCCTATCTGGGGTACTAAAAAATTTGGCGGTTCCAAATACGGTACATGGGGTAGCATGATTGGGCTTATTATTGGACTGTTTTTCGGTCCTTTTGGTATTTTTATCGGTGCTTTTTTAGGTGCCTTGGCTGGTGAACTTATCGGAGGTTCTACCTCACAACAAGCTACTAAAGCAGCTTTTGGCTCTTTTTTAGGTTTCCTGATAGGTATTGTTATGAAAATCGCTCTTTGCGTGGTCATGATTTGGTATGCAGGCAAAGAATTGTGGCATTATTTCGGGTAAATATCGGGAACGCACCGAAGGATGTTCCCGATAAATCTATCATTCACCACGCCTCAACTCCCATAGCATCAATCCCTCCTTAGCCTCTACATACTGAAAACCAGCTTTTTGTAGTACTTTCTGCGAACTAAGGCCATCAATGAATGTATGAGCAATAATGGCTTTAAGGTCAGGATTCTTAAAAGCCCATTGTGCCAGACACGCTAATGCTTCGGTAGCATAGCCTTTTCCTCTATGGCTCAAATCCATTCCGTATCCTGTTTCACATTCGCCTTTTTCGTTAGGTAGGCCACTTACACCAATACCTCCTACGGCGATATTTTCTTCTTTCTGCACAATTAGCCAGTTGGTAAACCATACATAATTGTCAGGATTTTTCTCAACAAGGGGAGTCCAATGATTTTGCAGTGCCTCATCAAATTCATTTTGGAAGAGCGGCTCTGTTTCTACTTTAGCAGCTTTTAGTCCAAGATTTTCAGCCAATACTTCGGGCTGCGTGTAAATACGTAATTGATGTATATTTAATGGAATGAGTCTTAAACGCTCAGATTCGATATAAAACATGATTTGGATAGTCTTTTTATTTGAAAAAAATAAATTAACAGAACAAGTGAAGACTTGTCTTGATGATTGCCGATTTGTTTGTCTTAAACAATATCAGGCAGTCGACTATCCAGAAGTGAAGTACTAAATTTCAGAGGCAAATAGTTAGGCTACAAATATAGTAAAATTTTACCATTACCTAAATAACTGAAAAATAAGTTGTATAACTGAAAAATACGTTATATATTTGATTCATGGAAGAATTAACAAAAACCGAAGAACGCATCATGCACATAATCTGGGATTTAGGCAGGTGCTTTGTAAAAGATATTATAGAGAAAATAGATGATGAGCCTAAACCGCCTTATAATACTATTTCCTCGGTGGTTCGTATTTTAGAGAAAAAAGCCTATGTGGGTTTCAAAGCCTATGGCAAAACCTATGAGTATTGCCCGATTATCAGTAAAGATGATTATGGTAAATTTTCGTTTAAGAAAGTCTTTGCCAATTACTTCAATAATTCGGCTGAAAGCCTATTGTCTTTTATGGTAAAGGAAGAAAAACTAAACGATGCAGAAATTGAAAAACTCAAGCAATTTATAGACAAACAATAAATTCCTATCAACCTTTATTCCAAAATGCTATGCTGTTTCTGATTTATCTTCTGAAAGTATCAGCCTGTCTGGCTGTTTTTTATGGATTATATTTTTTTGCATTCCGCAAATTTACTTTCCATACCCTGAACCGCTTTTATTTGCTTAGTACGCTTTGTGTGGGCTTCCTAATTCCTCTTATTTCTTTTGAAACTACCAAGGTAGTAAAGGCAACGCCCGTTACAATTGTTGAAAACATTCCACTTGCCAGTGCACCTGTTTATTCTCCTGCCTATGCACCGGATTATGATAGCCAAAAAATAGCAACTGTTAAGCCTGAAAAAAAAACCGATTGGCGTTTTTATATACTATCTGGCTATATAATGGTTGCTATGGTATTGCTGTTATTCTTCTGCACGAAGCTATTTAAAATCTATCAACTTAGCCGAAAGGCTGTAAAAGCAGCTAATTTAAGGATTGTTCAAAGTGACGGACAATTAACCAACGCCTCATTTTTCAATCTGATTTTTCTGAATACCAATGGACTCTCAGCTAATGAAAAAGCACAGATAATTGCTCATGAATGTGTACACGTCCGGCAGTTACACTCCATAGATGTTTTATTGGTAGAACTGTGTAAAATTGCTTTATGGTTCAACCCTATCATTTATTTCTATAAAAAATCATTGATAGAGATACATGAATTTGAGGCTGATTTGAATACCATTCAGCAGTTTGACAGTAAGAATTATGCACAATTGTTGCTTAAATTGGGTATCAACCATCAGGTTGATTTAACCAACCAATTTAGTTTACGTCCCTTATCTACACGCATTCAGTTTATATTTAGAAAACGCACAGGTGGAGTAAAAAAAGTATTTTATATGCTTGGTTTGCCTTTATTGGCCTTAGGTATTTTCTCTTTTGCCCAACGCCATGAAAAACTGATTTATAAAGCAACAAACAAAGCGGCGGAGAAAATAAATAGTAAAATAGAACGCTTAACAGAAGAGTTACAATCAACAGAAAGTGATACCATACTTACTCAGCCAGAAATAAAGCCTCTGGCATCAACTGCGCCAGTTGATTCTGTCGGTTACAAATTAATCATTAACCCTTTTTTACTAAAAATCCCGGAAGTTCAGTTTCCTGATTATGCGAAAAACCCTATGATAAGTGGTGTGGTAACCCTTACGGCACAATTAGAGCGTACTCCGGCATATTATTCTTTTGATTTTTTCAAAAATGGAAAATACATTACAGCCGGAGTTTCAGCCGATAGTATTCAATTTTTCCAGAATGAAAAAGAATTACGCAATGGTCAGGATTTTGAATTGATCTATGAAAAAGGAACTATCACAGGTGTTAATTTTAAAGAACATACCAGAAGCGAGACTTTAGGTATTACTATTAAGATAACAAAGAATGACCCATATAAGCCTTTAAAACAAGGCGGAATTCCATTACAAATCAGGCCAGCACCCGATTTGAAAAGCCCCTGGCGATATAGGATAAATCTTGCCACTCAGCAGGATTTTAAAACCGATACGCTAAGAACCTATATGCCTGCCAATTTCCTGGGGAAAGAACCATTGGTAATTATTAATGGTCAGGAGTATCCTTCAAGTATATTACACAAAATCAATCCCAAATCTTTTGGTTGGTCTTATTTAGCCACGCCGAATGAAGCACATGCTTTAGAAAAATACGGTGAAAAAGCACGAGATGGCGTGTTAGAAGTTAGAACTACAGATGACTTTTTATTTAAACCAGAAAAAGAGAATCAATTGGCACTTGAGAATATTAAACGGGAAATGGATGCACGTAGAATTTATAAAAATGACAAGATAGTGAGAGTGCGTCTATTAGACGACGAAGGTAATGAATTTGAAAGAGTTATCATTAAAGGTTTTTTTGAGGATAAAAATATATCAGTTGATATTCCGATAAATGGTAAAATACACTATGAAATTGATGGCAGAACCGTTAGCGAATCAGATGTCATTAATTATAATGGTCTTTTTCAGGGAAGTGGTATAAGGTATGGCAAAATACCTGATAAGAATGGTTATCATGCAAACATCAGTTTAAAAACAAAAAGATAGAACATTGTAGAAATTTTTCCCATATCTGTGCAAAATGCTCTAATTTTCAATACTTATTTAATTTGTAGTTGCTAATTTGCAAATGGGTGATTATCAATTAATTACCAATAGATGATATTTAGACTGGTATATTTCTTTGATTGATTATTGAAAGTTTTTAACATTAAAATTTTCAAAGTCATGAATACGACTCAATCATCTATCAAAAAAATTATAACATTGTCGGTTTGCGGAGCGATGTTAATGAGTGCCACAACTTCCTGTAATTCATTCAAGAAATTAACTAATGAACAAAAAGGGGCTATTATAGGCGTAGGTGCCGGGGCTGCCGCAGGTGCGGCCATTGGTAGCAAAAGCAAAAACCCTGCTGTATATGCCATTGTAGGCTCTGCGGTGGGTGGGGTAGCAGGGGTGTTTATCGGAAAATATATGGATAAACAGGCTGCTAAAATGAAGAAAGACCTGGAGGGTGTAGCAGAAGTAGAACGTGTCGGGGAAGGTATCAAACTTACGATGGAATCAGGTATTCTTTTTGGCGTTGATTCTTATTCTTTAAATCAGATGTCTAAAGAAAATCTGGCAAAGCTGGCAGCGACATTGAAAGAATATGAAGATACCAATATTTTAGTGGCCGGGCATACCGATAATACAGGTAGTGAGGATTATAATATGAAACTATCTGAAAGACGTGCTGATGCTGTTGCCAGTTTGCTCAATAACCTGGGTGTAAAACGTAGTAGAATGTCAGTAATCGGTTATGGGGAATCAGCACCGATAGTGGATAATACGACCGATGCAGGACGAGACAAAAACCGCCGTGTAGAGTTAGCGATTGTAGCTAACGAAGATTTGAAGAAAGAAGCGGCCAAAGGCAATTCAAATGCTGTAGCTAACAATAATAAGTAATACATAGGTAAATTTATTTGGCGTACGTTTGTGACGCCGAGAGCAGAGCAGTATACTTAATAATAGGCTACACAGGCATAAATTGTGTAGCCTATTTTGCATTCAGCGTCATAGAGAAACAACTGGAATAGGTTTTTAACATTTTATAAGTAACTTGAATTATAAACCATATTTCCATGCTTCCAGAACGTTTACCATTTAACATCAAGCTGCCCCTTGCGCTTATTTCCATTACTGTGATTGTATATTGGCTGAGTATTCTTGAATCAGTACTTGTGCCATTTGTTATTTCAATCATTCTTTCCATTTTACTATTTCCTCTATGCGACTGGTTAGAGAAAAAACGAATAGGTAGAGTATTGGCTATTACTATTACATTGGTTTTGTTTACTGCTTTAATAGGTGTCATTATCTATCTGGCTTCTACACAGATTTCAGGCTTTTCTGAAATGATTCCTCAGTTACTTGATAAATTAGAAAAAGCCTATAATAATCTTCAGAAGTGGATGGCTGAAAAATTCGATCTATCAGTCGAAACCCAGACCAACCAGTTGAACACTTATGCCAATCAACTACTTGAGAGGGGAGGCTCTGTGGTAGGTACAGCCTTAACCACTACTTCAAATATGTTGGGTAATTTGTCTATTATGCCTGTATATATGTTCTTTCTGCTGCTTTATCGTGATTTTTTCAAAGATTTCTTTTACCGCGTATTCAAGAGTATAGAAAAAGAAAAGGTAGATGAAGTACTCGGCAAAATTTATGATGTTATTCATAGTTATCTGTCGGGTGTTATAATTGTAACTATTATAGTAGGCACACTCAATACCATTAGCCTGCTTTTGTTAGGTATCGATTACGCCATATTCTTCGGTTTTCTTGCTTCTGTATTACTTATAATTCCTTATATAGGTATTCTTATAGGGTCGCTTTTACCTATCATTATCGCTTTGGTTACTAAAGACTCTCCGATGTATGCCGTAGGCGTAGCGGCCTCTTTTTTTGTGATACAGATGTTAGAAGGCAATTTTATCACACCCAATATTGTAGGCTCAAAAGTCAGTATTAATCCTTTAGCGGCCATTTTAGGATTATTAATGGGAGCAACGCTATGGGGCTTGGCCGGAATGGCTTTATGTTTACCTTGTATAGCTATTATAAAAGTAATTTTTGATTCTGTACCAACACTACAACCTTACGGTTTTGTCATGGGAGAGCCTGCCATTTCAAAAGATAGTACAGAAGAAAAACGCAAAAGAGTCCATAAAATTGAGAAAAATATTGTAGATACTATTAGCGGGAAAAAGACTCTTTTTAAGAAAAGTAGTTCGTCTAAAGATAAAAAACAGGTATAAGCAATATCCGGAATAATAAATATCTTTTCCCAAGTTGTAGAAAGATTTCCTCACGTAAAATAAATATTTTTTCGTAAAACGTTGATTATGAGGATGTTATAAATTTGGCATGTTAATTTTTCATTTATAATCAGAAATAAATTAATAAAGTACACACAACATGAAAAAGATTATCATAGTAGCAATTGCTTCTCTTATCAGTACAACAACCTTTGCACAAACAAAGGGATTTACAGCAGGGCTAAGATTAGGGACGAATTTATCGCAGGTTAGAGGAAACGACTTATCATTTACCTCAGGCAATACAGTATTTAATTTCAGAAATAACGAGAATAGAGCATTTGGTTTTGTAGGCGGGTTATTTATGAGATTTGGAAAAACAGTTTTCTTACAACCCGAAATTCTGGTTTCTCAAAAAGGAGGTAAATACGATTTGATTACTGATAACGGCAATACTACTAAGACCATAGACTTTCGAATGACTAATCTTGATTTACCTTTATTAGTTGGTGTAAAGATTGGAGATGTACTAAGAATTAATGCCGGCCCAATAGCTACTTTTAACATAGGTGATAACGGACGCCTGGGAGATGCAATTGAAGATGCAAGAGGCGAAAGTGCCGAACGAGTGTACAAAAAAGCAGTATTCGGGTATCAGGCCGGGGTTGGTTTTGATATTGGTCAGCTTAATTTCGACGTACGCTACGAAGGCAACGTAAATGATATAATTGATGTAAAATATAAAAACGCTGAAACCGCCAGTAAGTTTGCTGCTAAAGGAAACTCTTTTCAGGCAACTATCGGGTTTCATTTTTAAGAACAATCTAAACTGCAACAATCCTGTAGAGGGTTGATATATAAATCAGGTAATACAAAACAACCATTTAAATTATTATTGTAATGAAAAGAAAAGTAATATTCGCTTATGCGTTAATAGCAATCGGAACATTAAGTTTTACTTCATGTTCGAGAGAAGAAAAAAGAAATGCCGCAGATGGTGTACAAGATGCACAGGATAAAGTAGAAGCAACTGCCGATAATGTAGCGAGTGATATTAAAGACGGTGCTAACCAGACGGCCGAAGATATTAAGCGTGAAAAAGATGAGATGGCTGTAAAATTGGAAGAACAGCGAAAAGAATTGAAGAGAGAGATAGAAGAGGCAGAAGACAACATTAAAACAGCAAGTGCTAAAGAAAAAGACCGTTGGGAAGAAAGACGTCAAAAATTGAAATCACAACTGAATGATATTGATGATGATATAAAAGATATAAGAAGCGATATGAAAGAGGACTGGAAAGATTTCAAGAAAAGAGTCAATCAGAAAATAGATGAGATTCAGAAAGATATTGAATAATAATAATAGGTGGTTTAGATTAGTAGCAATGGTTAGAAAAGCAGCGGATTTTATCTGCTGCTTTTTTTCTTTATAGGAATGTTAATGAGGCTATTTTTGAATGAAAGTAATCCTTGCTTTCGGAGCCTGAGCGAAGCAGCCGCTTCGCTCAGACAATGGATAGTGCATCTCAATCAGGGATAAGACTTCTATCCACTATTTTCAATAAACAATACCTATAAAATGCCGTAGTTAATGATTAATTAGAGTATTTAATGGTCAAATCACCTTGCCTGGGGTTTAAGTGAAACGGCTGCTGCGTAGTTGAAGGCCTGTGGTAAGAAATGTATAAAGATTAAATAATTATCCAATATCGCTGAAAAAAATAGAACGAACGAAAAAATACGCAGTTTGTAAGAGTAGCTCATAATAACCTATTCATATAAATACACACAAGAAATAAGCGAGAATGATAACTTTTATCATTCTCGCTTATTAATATATAATAGTAATGAGCTAAGCCCTTCGTATTAGCCCGACTATAAACAGTACTACCAGAGCACCTATAACAGCAGTAATAATCTGGCCAATAACACCTGCGCCTAAAGAAACTCCTAAAGCACCAAATAGCCAGCTACCTACTAAAGCTCCGACTATACCAACAATAATGTTACCGATAAGACCGAAACCAAAGCCTCGTTTGATTTCTCCAGCCAGCCAGCCGGCAATAGCACCAATAATGATTGCGTACAATAATCCTTGTCCTTCCATTTTTATTTGTGTTAAAAGGGTTTAAAATAAATTGTGTATAAAACAATTAGATTTACTGGATTTGGACACTTTATATACAAAGAAAGGTCACAAATTTGTGTGGATTTAGTAAATCAATGAATTGAATTCCTATAAATGATAAGTTTATAATGAACTGTCTATTGACGCATACGATAAAGGCTTTTCAATAAAATTATGCGCACCAATTTCTAATGCTTTATCTTTTAATTTTCCTATCGCAGTAATCATCACAATTTTACTATTTGGAAATTGTTTTCTGAATTCAGGCAATTTTTCAATGCCTAAACCATCAGGAAGGTTATTATCTAAAAAAATCCATTGCGGTTGCGGGGTAAGAGTACTTGCTTTCTCAAATCCATCTTGCAATGTATGTGCATGAAAAGATTCAATTCCTTTCTTTTTCAAATACATTTTTATCAATAAGCAGGTATCTATTTCGTCATCTACTATCAGGGCAGATAATCCATTTTCTTCTGAGCTTTTCATTTTTGCACCATTTGCATCATAATATATTCAATATATAATAAAAAACCATGCCAGCAGATTTTTCATGGGTTTTTTGTTGCACGTCCTGCGAGTCCCACAATATGGGCAAAAAGTTCTACAATTCAATGAGGATAATAAGCTAATCTATCCCTTAAACGCTTGGAATAAGATTTTTAACTACTATAACATATTGAAAACTATTTAAACATTGAACTATTATGAAAAGTACTTCAAAAATCTTATTAGGAGTTATCACAGCAGCAGCGGCTGGAGCAGTAATCGGAATGTTGTTTGCTCCGGATAAAGGAAATGAAATTCGCTCAAAAGTGAAGAAGACAGCCAACGAATTAGCAGATGAACTATTAAGTGCCATTCGTCGTGGAAAAAGCCAGTATCAAGATGCAAAAGACGACTTACGTAATAAGGCATACGAATTGAAAGGAAAGGCTCAACAAAAGTTCGATGAGGTGGCTGACGAAGCAGATGAGCAATACAACGCTACTAAAAAGAAGCTACAAGTAAGCTAAATCCCGAAGCCATTTTTATCTGATGAGTCAGGGCTACATTGAGTCCCTGACTCATCTTTCACTTTCAAAAAAGTACTTACTGCTATGGAAATCTACGACGACATCAAAGAAAAAACAGGAGATATATTCGATGATTTAACCAATCATCTGGAAGCACGCTGGAATTTAGGTGTGCTTAATGCTGCTGAAAAAACTGCTGAAGCTGTTTCATCTGCCGCTTCTGCCATCATCATAGGTGTAATTACCATATTTGTACTTTTCTTTTTGAGTTTAGGATTAGCCTGGATAATAGGCCAGAGCTTGAATAACCTTGCTTATGGTTTATTTATTGTAGCAGGTTTTTATGCTATTGTAGGGTTTATTGTATATGCTCTAAGAGATACGTTTATTAAGATTCCGGTTATTAATTCTTTAATTCATAAATTTTACTATGAAGACTAAAATCAAAAATATTAATGACCTGAGAGCCGAACGAGCAAGACTCAAAAATGAAATTGAGTTATCGAAGACCAAAATGAGAAGCAGTATTGATGCTATCAAAGAAGAGTTGAGTCCGGCTCGTCATGTGGTCGATTTTCTGGGTAATTTTCTGACAAACCGTAACAAAGGCCTGCTGAATGTAGGTGTAGGGCTTGGGGTAGATACAGTAATCAGAAACGGGATATTAAGAAGTGCACCGTGGCCATTAAAAGTATTGGTGCCTTTCTTTCTGAAGAATTTTGCCGGTAACATGATTCATAATAATAAAGACACTATTATGAAAAAAGGCATAGAGTGGGTGAGAGATATAACCACAGAAACCCCTAAGCCCATTCTGACAGAAGTAAAAGGCGTATATATAGAAGATAAACCTTCTTTGGTTGAGAAAGCCCTGCTATGGGTAAAAGACGTAACCGAAGAAAAACCCAAGGAGGTCAGAGAAGAGCCTAAGGTAGATAAACCTTCTTTTGTTGAAAGAGCTTTACTGTGGGTGAAAGATGTAACCGAAGAGAAACCTGCACCCGTTCAGGTAATTCATGTAAATGGGCATACCCCTGCTAAAGTTTTGTCGGAATAGAAGCGATATTAAACCAGAACTTGTTTAATTCGCCGATAACTTTCATCAGACCCTCAAATGTTGAGGGTTTTGTTATGAAACAGTTTGCCCCCAGAAAATAGCAGTTTTTTATATCTTCAGGTGAATTAGAGGTGGTTAATATCAGAATAGGAATACTTCTGAATTTCGGATTTTCTTTAATTTCTTTCAGTGCCTCTCTTCCGTCCTTTTTAGGCATATTCAAATCTAACAGAATAATACTCGGCAATTTTTTTGTTGTATGCAAAAAGTCGAGTAGTTCTTGTCCGTTATCAACAAATGATAATGGCGCATCTATTCCGCTCTCTTCAAAAGCCGATTTCAACAAAAATTTGTCATCTTCATCGTCGTCAGCGATGAGGATTGATAATACGCTCATTTTAAGGTTTGTTATTTTGTAGGGAAATATAATATAAATCTGGCACCTTCGCCCAATTGGCTTTCAGCAAAAATAAAACCGTTATGATTGCTCATAATTCTACGGCAAATGGCCAATCCGACTCCGGTACCTTCATAATGGTTTCTTGCATGAAGGCGCTGGAAAATAACAAATATTTTTTCAGCGTATTCTTCTTCAAAGCCAATTCCATTATCACTAATTACTATTTTATGGTAATCAAGTTCTTTTCTTATTTTTTCAATACCTTTTATTTCACCACCTTTTACCAGACTATAGCTGATATCTACCACAGGTGTTCTATCCTGGGCTGAAAATTTTAACGCATTGCTGATGAGGTTCAGAAATAACTGGTTTAACTGAAAAGAAACGCCCCAAATATACGGCAATTTTTCTACATTTATCTGCGCTTTTTTCTCTTCAATTTTCACTGATAAATCGTTGACTACCCTGCCGACAGTTTCCTGCAGATTCACTTCCTGGAAACCTATTTCCTTCCGGTTTACCAGTCTTGAAAAATCAAGCAGGTCATTAATGAGTGTTTGCATTCTTTCGGCCGAATACGTAATCTTTTCAAGGGTTTCCTTTCCATCTTCATTCAACGAATCACTATGTTTTCTTACCAACCGGTCGCTGAATGCCCTGATTTTTCTGAGAGGTTCCTGTAAATCATGTGAAGATACATACGCAAACTGCTCCAGATCTGCATTCGAACGATTCAATTCGTCAATCTTATTTTCTAACTGGTGCTGGAATTTTAATCTTCTCTGAAGCTCAAGGAATATCAATAAAAAGCACACAATTAATAAAGCAAAAGAGAAAACAGATAGTAAGAGTAGAAAAGAGGTAGTTTGCTTATTAGTTTTATTTTTCAGGGCTTTTCTTTGTTCTAATAATTGTTTTTCAGTAGCCTGAAAACGATTGACTATAACCCTGATTTTATCCATTTCTTGTTTACCTGCCAGAAATGTTTCTTTATCTAATTGATTATTCTGCTCTGCCTCTCTGACATTAAGTCTTAATAAACGGATTTTTGTTAGTATGGCAACTCTTAAAGTATCCAGCCTTTTTACTTGTAAAGGATTATCTCTTATCTGAAACTGCAATGTTCGGTAAACCTGATTTATCCGGCTTTCAGCTCTATAGTATGGTTCTAAAAAAACTCTTTCTCTGGTTAAGATATAGCCTCTTTGCCCGGTTTCAAAATCTTTCAGAATAGAAATAAGTTCTTCACTTTTTCTTAATATCTCATGGGTATTTTCTACTGATACAGCATAGGTAGTTGAGTCTTTGATTTTCTGATAGGAAGTCCAGCTTAATATAGCTAATAGCACAATGCAGACGATAAACGAAGAAAAAATAAACTGTAGACTTTTTTTCATGATAGAGTGGTATTGTGCCTGGTAAAGGGGTTAAATTAAAAAATATGTAGAATTTAATCTACACATTGTGGATTTTTTTACATTCTTTGCAGTTATAAAACTTTAAGAAATATAATTAGAAAAAAATATTGATTTTCTAATGTGTTGATAATCAAAATATTATAATTAGTTTTTTTGTTTTTTTCTGACTTCTCTATATGTGGGCTATAAATTGATATATATACGCTTATATAAAACAGTATGCCATGCTAAATCTCAGCCAGACCCAGAAACAGACTTTAAGAATTTCTCCGTCTCAGATACAACTGCTTAATTTTTTGCAGCTTTCCACTTTGGAACTTGAAGAGCATATAAAAACGGAGTTAGAGGAGAATCCTATGTTAGAAGAAGCAACTGCCAGCGATGATAGTGCTGATTCTGACGATTTTGACAGAGATGAAAAAGACCTGCTTCAAGGCAATAACTCTGATTATCTTGATTGGGACGAGTATGATGATGATACGCCCAACTACAAAACCCAACTCAATAACTTTAGTAGCGACGATGATTTTTATTCTGCTCCCATTGTGCAGCAAATATCATGGCGTGATGATTTGAAAGAACAATTGCATGTGTTAGCTTTGAACGAACGCCAGTTGTTAATAGGTGATTTTATTATTGATTCTTTAGACGAAAACGGTTTTCTGAAATATGATTCAGAAGCCATAGCAGATGATGTTTCGTTTACTAATAATATTTTTGTTGATACACCTGATGTAGATGCCATGATTAAGGTTATCCGTCAGTTAGATCCTATTGGTATAGGCGCCTCAAATCTGCAGGAATGTTTGTTGATACAGCTAAATCATAAAAGAGAAGAAGGACATGATGTAGATCTGGCTTATGAGATAGTAATGAATAACCTTGATGATCTGGCTGTACGCAACTACGAGAAAATCATGCGCTCACGTGAGATATGCACCGAGAAACTGAAAGAGGCCATGAACATTATTACTTCTTTAAATGCCAAGCCTATTTCAGAAGAAAACACCAGTTCTATCCTTGTTAAAGATAATATCATACCTGATTACCTGGTCTACTACGAAGACAACAAAATAGAAGTGTCATTAAACAGCAATCAGATTCCGCCATTAAAAGTCAATAATTCTTTTCAGGATTTATTACAGGGTAGTACAGATAAAGCCGCAACACACTATATCCACACCAAGGTTTCGGCAGCTAACTGGTTGATTGATGCGATTCAGCAAAGAGAAACTACTATGCTCAAAACCATGCGGACATTGGTAAAATTACAGGAAGAATTTTTTAAATCCGGAAATGTTCAGAAACTGAAGCCTATGACACTGAAAGACGTGGCAGAAATCATTAATATGGATATTTCGACTGTATCAAGAGTAACCAGCGGAAAATATGCACAAACGCCTTTCGGTACTATCCATCTAAAAGATTTATTCTCGGGGGGGATTTTCACAGAATCAGGCACTGAGGTATCCAACCGTGAAATTCAACAGACATTGGCTACTTTAATTTCAAATGAAGATAAGAATACGCCGCTTAATGATTTTCAGTTAGCCGATTTGCTGGCAGCAAAAGGATATCCTATTGCCCGTCGTACTGTAGCAAAATACCGCGACCATCTGGGTATCCAGTCGGCGCAATTAAGAAGAATTTTATAAGACTATTTTATTCAGAACGTACATACTAAAACAACCATATATTATTTATGCAACGTATCCTTGTTATTGATGATGACACTGATATTTGTCTTTTGCTTCGCCGTTTTTTAAGCAAAAACGGTTATGAAGTAGCTATAGCCCAGAATGGACAAACCGGATTAAGTTTATTGGAAGACTTTTCGCCGGATTTAGTGATGACAGATTTTCGTTTAGGAGATTTAGACGGAGGGCAAATTTTAAGAAAAATCAAAGAGCGGTTCCCCGAGGTACCTGTGCTGATTATAACCGGCTACTCTGATATCAAGATTGCCATTGATGTAATGAAACAAGGGGCTTTTGATTATATTACCAAACCGCTTTTCCCTGATGAAATCCTGCTTACAATTAAGAAAGCATTAAGTGGAGAAAAACCAGACGGCAGCATGCAAACTACTGCTGAAAAAGAAAATGGCGCTACTAAGTCCACTAATAAATCCACACGATCAAAACCGGATTCAAATTACATTTTTGGCAACGGTCCTGAGTCTAAAAACCTGTATCGCCAGATAGACCTGGTAGCACCTACTAACTATAGTGTAATTATCTATGGTGAGAGCGGTTCAGGAAAAGAGTCTATAGCACAGGAAATCCACAAAAGAAGCAAAAGAGCCAATGGCCCTTTTATAGCCATGGACTGTGGAGCCATCTCAAAAGAATTAGCTGCCAGTGAAATGTTCGGGCATGAAAAAGGCTCATTTACTGGTGCTTTAAACCAGAAAATCGGGCATTTTGAAATGGCTAATGGCGGTACGCTTTTCCTGGATGAGGTAGCCAACCTACCCTATGATGTACAGGTAGCCTTACTCCGTGTGGTGCAAGAGAGAAAACTACGCCGCATAGGTGGTAATAAAGAAATTTCGGTAGATGTAAGAATACTGGTGGCTTCAAATGAACGTTTGATGGAATCGTGCCGTAAAGGAAAATTCAGAGAAGACCTCTATCATCGTTTCAATGAATTCAGTCTCGATGTGCCACCATTAAGAGACCGTAAGGCTGATATTTTAGAGTTTGCACAGTTTTTCCTTGAAACTACTAATGCCGAATTAGGGAAAGATATAAAAGGTTTTGACGAAGACGTGAAAGCCGCCTTTTTAAGCTATCCGTGGTATGGCAACTTACGAGAAATGCGTAATGTAGTAAAAAGGTCAACGTTGCTTTCTGACGGAGATTATATTGAGTCGAAGTCTTTGCCATTTGAAATTATTAACTATTCAAGACTATTATTCTCAGAGCCCACGCAGCCTGTTATTAGTGAAGATATAGTTCCAAAACAGGAAGAACCCGCTAAACCTAATCTGAAATCGGCAGCATTGGATGCCGAATATGAAATGATTTTGCAGGTGCTAAAGCAGGTGAATTATAATAAAAGTAAAGCCGCACAGGTACTGAGTATTGATAGAAAAACGCTTTATAATAAAATGAAGAGCTATAACCTTTAGGTAAAATGAAGATATAACGATAGCTTAATTATAATACTAAAACTTTTAACCCAAACTCTCTAAAATTTAGTAATAATGATTCAAATACAAAAAGACAGAAAGAGTATAGTGATTTTGATGGCTGATGATGACCCGGATGACAGAAGCATGACTAAAGAAGCCTTAGAAGAGAATTTTTTATTGAATGAACTCCGATTTACAGAAGATGGTGCAGAGTTGATGGACTATCTGAAACGAAGAGGAAAATATAGTGACCCTGAAAGTTCACCACGTCCTGGAGTAATATTGCTCGATTTGAACATGCCAAAAAAAGATGGACGTGAGTGTTTAAGAGAAATAAAATCCGATGACGACTTAAGAAGTATCCCTGTAATTGTTTTAACTACCTCAAAAGCTGAAGAAGACATTTTGCGTACCTATGATTTAGGCGTAAATAGTTTTGTTACCAAGCCGGTTACGTTTGTTGAACTGGTAGAGGTAATGAAAAATTTAGGCAATTACTGGTTTGATATTGTTCAATTACCAAAATATAACACATGAAAGATTTCGACATAATCAGGGTGTTAATCGTGGATGATGATGAAGATGACTTTTTCCTGACAAGCGATTATCTAAATGACATAAGAGGCAAAAAATTTTCCATTGATTGGGCAAAAAATTTTGATGATGCTGTTGGTAAAGTAAAATCGTGCGAGTATGACATTTGCTTTTTTGACTTCCTTCTTGGTGCAAAAACCGGGCTTGATTTATTAAAGCGAGCCATTCAGGAAGGATGTCAGAGCCCCATTATCTTACTTACCGGCAAGGGCGACCATAAAATAGATATGGAAGCCATGAGACTCGGGGCGGTAGATTATCTGATTAAAAGTGAATTAGACTCTGAAAAACTTGAGCGTTGTATCAGATATTCGCTTGAACGTGCCGAAACTCTTAAAACACTTCAGGAAAGCGAGCAGCAATACCGCACTATATTTAATCATGTCAGGCAAGGTATTATTGTTACGCAACCCAAAGATGGTAGCTTTATTTATTATAACCCGGCCACTTTAGAAATGCTTGGTTATGAAGCTGAAGAGCTTAATAATATGAGTACGGCTAAAATCTTTGAAAAGCCTGAAATATGGCATTTGTTTAACGAAAAACTTGAGGAGAAAGGGAATATAGACAAATTTGAAGCTATTTTTATTACTAAGAAAAACGAAAGGAAAATTTGCCTGATTGATGCCCAGAAACAAAAAAACAGCGAGGGGAAAGAGTCTTTTTTAAGTATCATACATGATGTAACAGCCCAACGAAAAGCCGAACGTGAAGCCATGATGATGGAAAAAATGGCGGCAACAGGGCGTTTGGTGCGTACATTAGCGCATGAAGTTCGTAATCCACTCACTAACATTCATTTATCGGTAGAGCAACTGGAAGGTGAGCTTCAGGATGAAGATTCTAAGTTGTTCTTAGGTATTATCAAACGAAACGGTCAGCGAATCAGTGATTTGATAACTGAATTACTCAATAACTCAAAACCATCTGAACTGGCATTCAGTAAAATGTCGGCGCATAAAATTCTTGATGAAACTCTTGAGCAGGCAATAGACCGTATTAATCTGAAAAATATTAAGTTAGAGAAACAATATGGTGAAGATGCGTTATTGAACCTTGACGCCAATAAGATAAAAATTGCATTGCTGAATATTATCATTAATGCAGTAGAAGCGATGGACGAGGGTAAAGGGCAATTAACAATCAAGAGCTATATTGCTAACAATTACTATTATGTTTCTATCAAAGATAATGGTACGGGTATCAGCCCTGAAAATATGAGCCGTTTATTTGAACCATACTTTACAGCTAAAAACAATGGCATTGGCTTGGGGCTTGCTGCTACACTCAATATTATTCAATCGCATAAAGCTACTGTTGATGTTAATTCGGAGGTAGGAAAAGGTACAGAATTTATTATAACTTTCTCTTTAAATTAATCAAATGGTTATCTGATAACCATTTGATTAATTCATTTATGTTTACATATGATCATGTACCAGTGGCTGTCTTTTTCTGAATGTGCCTCTGAATAACTCAATAAATACGCTGATGGCTACCATAATAATTCCGGCCCAGGCACTTAACACAATGTATTCATAATATATGCTATCACTTTTGCGTTCAACAATAATTCCGCTTAATGCCCAGATAACCGCCAGACCAATATAGAAGTTGTTAAAACGTAAGATAGCAACTACTCCTATCAGCGAACCTATCAATACCATCATAGAAGCCCACGATTCTTCGCTCATGCCAAATCCTCGCCAGCCGTAGTTTACCAATAAGGCCGTGATATTGGCAATAGTAGCAATACAAATCCAGCCTAAATATAGTCCGAAAGGAGCTTTTATAATAAAACTCTGAGTATTGGTCAGATAAGGTTCTAATAACCTTATCTGGGTATCTATGTATATCAATCGGCTTAGTAGCAGAAGCATTAATAGCACACTTACTACAAGCAGGTCGTAATGCCACGCTACTATCCAGGTCATGTTAATAATACAAGTCAGAATAAACGCAACATTGATTTTTCTTACAATCTCACCTACATAAGGGTCTATCTTCGATTTAAACAAAGAGGTCATCTGATAAATACAGAAAACAAATAGCAATAAGTAAATCACGCTCCAGATAGAAAATGTGAGCCCTGCCGGAACAAATAAATTGGGATATTGGTCTGATACCTCGCCTGTATTTTTGCCATTAATCGGTAAAAAGTTGGCCAGAAAGTTTACAAATATCATTCCTAAAAAAAACAGAAAATTGAGTATTTGTAATGTTCTGATTTTAGTTGCATTGAATTTAGTTTCCATAGTTCTAATGAATTTTTGGTTGTTTTACTTCTATTTCCTTTTTTTCTAATAAAACAGCGTTCCTGTTCGGTTGTATGGGTGTTCCGTAATGACGCGTATAGACTTTGGTAAATTCTGCCCCTAAGAAGAGTATAGTTGATGAATAATATACCCAGAGCAGAATAATAATTACAGAACCTGCCGCACCAAACGTAGTAGTGATGCTCGACTGACCCAGATAATAACCAATCAGAAATTTACCTATCATAAACAGTATAGCTGTTACACCTGCGCCTAAAAACGCATCTTTCCAGGCTATTTTTCCATCAGGCAATACTTTGAATATGGTGGCAAACAAGATGGTGATAACAGAGAATACAATTACCAGATTGATGAACATAAACAGATATACTGTTATGTTTTCAAAAAATAACTGCAAGCGTTGGCTGAAAATATCTAAGAATGTATTTACTAATAAAGAAACTATTAATAAAAAACCTAAAGAGAGTATCAATGAAAACGACAGAAGCCTGTTAAAGAGATATTTCAATATACCGGATTTTGGCTTGGCTTTTAGAGACCAGATAAAGTTGATGGAGTCTTGTATCTCTGCAAAAACCCCGGTTGCCCCAATGAGAAGAGTTACAGTACCTATAATAGCCGCAATGCCGGATTTTTGTGAAAGCCTGGCGTTTTTAATGAGTTCTTCTACCTGTGCAGCAGCAGCTTTACCAATCAGCCAGTTAATTTGTCCATACAACTGACCCTGTATGGCTTCTCTGCCATAAAATATACCCGCTACCGAAATAATAACTACTAACATAGGCGCCAGTGAAAAAATAGTATAATAAGATAAGGAGGCACTCAGTTTGGTTGCGTTATCGGTGCTGAATTCAGAGAATACTTCTTCGGCAAAAGAATAATATTCTTTTAGTCTTGCTTTTAACAATTTCATAAGTGGCTGTGGCTTAAATTTAAATCTGTTCTAATAATACAACTGCACTATAATTGGTATAGTATTACTTATAAATAATATATACCATCTGTCAATCTTATAGTGAAAACCACAATTGGGGTGTAAATTCCACACTAATTTTCCCAAAATGCCACATTTTCCACACTTTTTATTGAAAAAATATATTTTTTTGCTCGAAAAAATATATGGTACAAACTTTTTAACTATTAAGACATAAGAATCGTTTCATCAAATTATTGAAATCATGACACCCATCATCTTCATAATCGGAATAATTACCATGTTCAGTATGGCGGTGGTTTTGCTCAGAATTGTGAATAACAATACGCAAAACTGGGATGGCAGAACAACAGGTTCTCGAAACCATGAATTCAATAATTTCATGAAACGAGTGAAGTTTACTTCATCAAAAATGAAGCAGGCTTAATTAAGATACACACAACTTTATAGTCATGAAAGCGCACATTGGTTTACCCGAGAGCGATATTAAAAAAATTGTTGATTTATTACAGGTTATTTTAGCAGACGAACACGTGATTTTGACAAAAACCCGTAATTATCATTGGAATATCAAGGGTCCTCGTTTTATGGAGTTACATAAATTTTACGAAGATCAATATAAAGTTTTAAGAGATATAATAGACCAGATTGCAGAGAGAATTACCCAGTTAGGCCATCAGTCTAACGGTTCAATGAAAGATTTTCTGGCAACGACCCGATTAAAGGAGGGTCCTTACGAAGACAAACAAGATGCTCAGATAAGCAATTTGTTAGCAGACCACGAAGCGTTTATAACAAATATGCGTAAAGACATTGAAGATATAGATGAAAAACTGGGAGATGCAGTTACGACTGACTTACTCACAGGTTTCATGGGGCAGCATGAAAAAATGGCATGGATGCTCCGCGCGTTTTTAGGGTAGTGTTTAGGTTAAAAAAGGTGGTACAAAAGGGGCAATATTTGCCCCTTTTGTATTTGTAGACAGTCTGAAATATTCCTGAATATTGATATACAAAAAAGGGTGCTTACCAACTGGCAAGCACCCTTTTTTATGGATATACCTATGAATTATTACAAATGTATTACTTCGCCATAAGCTGCTGCTGCTGCTTCCATAATAGCCTCTGACATAGTTGGGTGCGGGTGAACCGATTTGATGATTTCCATTCCGGTTGTTTCCAGTTTACGGGCAACTACTGCCTCTCCAATCATTTCAGTTACGTTTGCCCCAATCATGTGGCAACCTAACCATTCACCGTATTTGGCATCGAAAATTACTTTTACAAAGCCTTCAGGGCTACCTGCTGCTTTGGCTTTACCCGATGCCGAGAATGGGAATTTACCCACTTTTACTTCGTATCCGGCTTCTTTAGCTGCTTTCTCTGTATAACCTACTGAGGCAATCTCAGGCGTACAGTAAGTACAACCCGGAATATTTTTGTAGTCCATTGGTTGTGGGTGGTGTCCGGCTATTTTCTCAACACAGATAATACCCTCTGCCGATGCTTTATGTGCTAATGCAGGGCCTGGTGTTACGTCCCCAATGGCATAGTAGCCCGGTACATTAGTTTCTGACCATTGGTTAACTGTAATTTTACCTTTTTCAGTAGCAATGCCTACTTCTTCCAGGCCAATGTTTTCAATATTGGCTACAATTCCGGCTGCTGACAATACCATGTCTGTTTCAATTTTGATTTCTCCGTTAGGCGTCTTTACTGTCGAAACACAACCATTGCCGCTTGTATCTACTTTCTCAACACTTGAATTGGTATAAATTTCAATGCCTGCTTTTTTGTAAGCCTTAGCTAATTCTTTAGAAATATCTTCGTCCTCAACCGGAACAATGTTTGGCATAAACTCTACAATGGTTACTTTGGTACCCATGCTTGCATATACATACGCAAACTCAACCCCAATAGCCCCTGAGCCTACTACCAATAACGAATCCGGTTTTTTCTCAAGGCTCATCGCCTTGCGGTATTCGATGATTTTTTTGCCATCAATCGGAATATTCGGTAATTGACGAGCCCTTGCACCAGTAGCAATAATGATGTATTTACCTTCTACATCAGATTTTTTACCTTCGGCATCGGTTACTTCTACTTTTTTACCAGCCTTTACTTTGCCTGTTCCGTAGATAACATCAATTTTATTTTTCTTCATCAGAAACTGAACCCCTTTGCTCATGCCATCAGCTACGCCACGAGAACGTTTGATAACTGCTTCAAAATTGGCATTCGATTCGCCTACTTCAATTCCATAATCTTTTGCGTGTTTAATATATTCAAACACCTGGGCAGACTTCAACAATGCCTTTGTTGGAATACAACCCCAGTTAAGGCAGATACCCCCAAGGTTTTCTTTCTCAACAATGGCAGTTTTCATGCCTAATTGTGAAGCACGGATAGCGGTAACATAGCCGCCCGGCCCACTCCCAAGTACTACAACATCATACTGTGCCATAATATATAATTTTCTGGTTATTATAAATTTTGATGCAAAATTAGACAAAATAGCTTATCCGCAAAACCCTTTTTGATTATCTTCATCAAGCCCAAAGCCCTATAAAAGATTCAATCTCAGTGCTCAGAATTACTATTTCGTTTATAGCAGAACAAACAAAAATGTGTATTAAATCCCACTTAATTATAAATAAATTTGAGAATATAGCCTTTCTTCTCATCACCCTCCGAAGAGATATATAAATCGCCTGATGGTGTAAAACAAATACCTTCCGGTTGAAAAAACATTTTGTCATTCAATGCTATCAAATCTTTCTTCGTTCCTTCCTTGTCCAGAATCAATAGTTTTTTGCCTTGCGAAGCAATTATATAAATATCTCCGTTCAATGGGTGCACAGCTATACCCGATGGATGAAAATCTGTATCCCCATTTTTGCTCTTTACCATGTCTTTTGTAATGACAAATCTGACACTTAGTTGTTCTCTGGCTAAATCATAACTATAGATACGCTTCACCTTATCTTTGGCTTTTATATGTTCTTTGGTAGCTAAAAGCAGACTATTGGTTGAAGCATCGTAGCTTAAGCCCTCATATTCTACCACGTCAGCATTGCTACAATCAATTTCTCTTTCTGCATGAGTAGTCATAGCAAAAACCTTAATCTTACCATTGCTTTTCATGACAAACACCTCATTGCCGACAAACTCTATGCCTTCATAATCTCCGGCTTTTCCAAAATCTATTTTATTAACAATATCTTCTTTGCTTAGGTCATAGATAAATATTTTGCCTTGCTCATCATTCACACATATCAGTTGATTGTCTTTATAGTAAGATAAACCTGATATTTCTTTCAGACTCCTGGGTAGTTTCTTCTTTTGTACAGGGTTAGTAAAATCATAGCTTTTTGAGGCCTCTGTTTCAGTTGCTTTTTCTTCATTGGCTTGTTTTTTTGATGGGCCACAGGCATTTAACAAGAGTATGGCAAGCGCAATGATGATAAGTGTAATAAAGAATAACTTAGTCATAGAAATTTTATGGAGAGAAAAGTGAGTTTTTCAGAAAATCTTCTCAAATTTAAACCAAAGATTTTCTATCATTTTCATTCAATCTTTTTTAATTTATGCAAGCTATTACTACGCCTAAATTTTTATTATCAGGCATTTTATTGGTTTCGGGTATTTATCTCATCTCTTGTCAATCAAATTCCTCTGAATCTGCCCAAAGAGATATTCTCAAAGAAGTAGTAGATACAACGGTATCGCCTAAAGATGATTTTTTCAAATATGCTGTCGGCACTTGGTTGAAACAGAACCCTATTCCCGCTTCAGAAAGTAGTTGGGGTATAGGTAGTATGGTACAGGAAGAGACTTATGCACGTTTAAGAAGTATCAGCGAAGAGTCGGCTAAGAAATCGGGTAGTGCGGGTTCAAACGAGCAGAAAATCGGAGATTTCTGGTTTATGGGTATGGATACCGTAGGCATAGAAAAGCAAGGTATTACCCATATAAAAGGCGATTTAGACCGTATTGCTGCTATTACTGATTTACAAGGGGTTCTGAATGAAGTAGCGCTTCAACAAACCTATGCCATAGGTACTTTATTTGGTGCTTATGTATTTCAGGACGAGAAAAATAGTGAAGAACAATCCCTGCATTTATACCAGGGAGGCATAAGACTACCCGACAGAGATTATTATTTCAACACTGATAGTCGTAATACCAATATCCGCAAAGAGTATAAAGCGCATGTACAGCGTATGTTTAAGCTATTGGGGAATGACGAGGCCACTGCTACTAAAAACATGACTAATGTATATGCCCTGGAAGAAACTTTAGCCAAGAACTCTCGTAAAATAGAAGATTTGAGAGACCCTTACAAAAACTACAATAAGATGGATCTGGCTGCATTAGATAAACTGGCACCCTCTATGAAGTTTAAGGATTTATTTGTGAAAATGAAAATGCCACAGGTAAAAACTGCCATTGTAGGTCAGCCCGAGTTTTATACAGCGGTTGATAAATTGCTGAAAACTACACCGATAGAGACATGGAAGGCATACCTGACCTGGAATTTTGTCAGCAACTATGCGAGTGAATTAAGCAGCCCATTTGCCAAAGAAGATTTTTATTTCTATAGAACAGTATTGCGTGGAGTAAAAGAAATGAAACCTCGCTGGAAACGGGTATTAGATTTAGAAGAGAATTTATTAGGAGACGCTTTAGGACAGCTTTTCGTTAAGAATTATTATTCTGATAAAACCAAAAAACGTTATGAAGAACTGGTGAAGAATATTTTCAGTACCTATGAAGAGCGTATCAAAAAATTAGACTGGATGTCAGACAGTACCAAGAAAAAAGCATTACTAAAACTATCAACGGTGATGCCTAAAGTGAGTTATCCTGATAAATGGAAAGATTTCTCAAACTTAGAAATTAAAAGAGATTCATACGTACAGAATATTATGAGAGCCAGCCAATGGTGGTATCTGTATAATATCAATAAAATTGGTAAGCCTGTTGACAAAACAGAATGGGGTATGACACCACAGACTTATAACGCTTACTACAACCCATCGAATAACGAAATTGTATTGCCTGCGGCTATTTTCTTTGTGGCTGGTTTTACAGATGAGCAATTAGACGATGCCATTATTTATGCCTATGCCGGAGGCTCGACAATTGGCCATGAAATTACGCATGGTTTTGATGACCAGGGTCGCCAATTTGATGAAAAAGGTAACCTGACTGACTGGTGGACTAAAAAAGATGGCGATGAATATAATAAACGTGCCAAAGGAATTATAGCGCAATACAATGATTTCGTAGTATTAGATTCGCTTCATGTAAGAGGGGAGGCTACTCAAGGCGAAAACATTGCAGATTTAGGAGGACTTATTTTAGGGTTAGAAGCTTTCAAAAAAACAGAACAATACAAATCAGGTAAGAAAATAAATGGTTTTACGCCACTTCAACGCTTTTTCCTGGGTTGGGCGCTGGCATGGATGGGCCAATCAAGAGACGAGGCATTGGCTAATAAAATCATGACTGACGTGCATGCACCCAGTTTCCTTCGGGTAAACGGGCCTGTGGTAAATATTGATGAATTTTATGAGGCTTTTGATATAAAACCAGGCGATAAGATGTATCGTGCGCCTGAAAAAAGGGTGAGAATCTGGTAATAATCCTCACCCCAACCCCTCTCCTTGAAAAAGGAGAGGGGCTAAAAAAGCCTCTCTCCGCATGGTGAATTTAACAATTTTCTCCACCTATTTCGCAGGCATCCCCTGATACTGCTACTGGTTTTGTTTCTTCTATTAATTTTTGCAAGGCATCCTGAAAAACTTCTGTTGGTTGCGCTCCGCTTAAACCATATTTATTATTCAGAATAAAAAATGGTACTCCCGATACCCCCAGATTCTGGAAGTGTTTAATTTCCTGCGTTACCCAATAGCTAATCTGGTCGTCGGCCAGAATATCTTCTGTTTTTTCACGTGCCCAACCAAAGTCTTCCATAAAGGCAATGATATTTTCTTTATCAGAGAAATCAACACCGTCAGTAAAATACGCTTTGAAGATTTTTTCTTCCAGGTCATTTTGTGTCCCTTCTTCTCTGGCTACATGCAATATTTTATGTAAAGGAATGGTATTAATCACCTTTGGCATTTTTTCAAATTCAAACTGAATCCCTGCTTTTTCGCCTACCCCTTCTACTCTCTGGTGCATTTGCTGAATGCGTTCCGGGCTTCCGAATTTATTGGCAAAATATTCTTCACGAGGCAAACCTTCCTGCGGAATAGTTGGGTCTAACTGAAAAGGATGCCAGGTAACCTGAAAATTCTGACCTTCTATGCCAGCCAAGGCCTTTTCTAAGTGCTTTTTACCAATGTAGCACCAAGGACACGCTACATCAGAAACTATATCTATCTGAATTGGTTTGTTTGTCATTACATTGTTTGTTTTAACAATTAAACTATACACACAAAAGAATAGTTCAAATTGTATTTTGCTGTGAAATGTATCCGTTTGATAATATTTTTTATGCTTTTTTATTAAAATAACAGATAAAAAATGGCCTAAAACGCTGAAACTAAAAAATTATGGTTTAAATTGGTATGTTTTTGCTTTTCTAACCAAATCATTCTTACAGACCCCCCATGAAAAAATGCTTACTTTTAAGCTTGCTATGCGTTTTTGTTACCCACATCACTTTAGCAAAAGCCGGAATGCCATGCGATAATACAATTGTATTGAAAACACCGAAATTTTTACAGCCTGCCAAGCAAACAAAAAAGTCCGCCTCCTTTCTTACGCCTTTTTCTCCGCAACGTTTTTCAGCTCCTCCTGCATCACTTGCTTTAACAAGCACAATGATTTTAAAAGATGAAATTGAGCCCAATAATGATGTAATAACTGCCATGCCCTTAGGAGGGAATGATGTAAAGGTAAAAGGATACATTAATCCGAATGCAGATATTGATTTTTATACTTTTACTGCCAATGCAGGCGATAAAGTGTATGTGGCTACCCAGACAGCTTTTTCTTCACCGGGTAGTACGGATAGTATTTTAGATATTATTTCAAGCGATGGTTTTCAGGTATTAGAAACCGATGATAACGATGGTTCTTTTGGTTCTAATTCATCAAGTATTGCAGGCACTGTTATTCCTGCTACCGGAACTTATTATATCAGGGTGAGGCATATTTCTACCAGTATTAAATTACTTCCTTATTACCTGTATTTTCGTTTACAAAGCGGTACTCCGGTAGCCGAGACTGAGCCAAATAACAGCACTTCTACAGCCAATGTTTTTCCAAATTCAGGATGGGTAAGTGGCGCTTTAAGTTCAGATCAGGATTCTGATTATTATTCTATTTCTCTAAATGCAGGCGATACTATTTTCATAAGTCTTGATTTTAACCCTGAAAGAGATGCTACTACGTGGAATGGCCAAATTGGTTTTGGAGAGTTCAGCCTTTTTTACCTGACGGCCGCTGACCCGAATACACAATCACCCAATTCGGAAGGTTTTTTTCTTACTGTAAAAATAAGTGGTACCTACTATATTGTAGTAGCTCCTGATGGGAATACTTTTGGTACTTATCAGTTAAGCGCAAGTGTATTGCCAGCGTCTAATACAGCTGTTTCAGTGTATAGCAATACTACTGTTAAAGCCATTCCTTCGGGTCCGGCTTCCATTACGTCAACTATTAATATTCCTGCCAATAAACGGATTGAATCTTTAAAGGTTTCATTGAATTTATTTCATGGAAATATAGCGGATTTAGATGTGCGCCTGACTTCTCCTTCCGGAAATACAGTGATTCTGTTTACTGATATAGCGGCTTTTTCACCAATGGATATAAAGTTAGATGATAATGCCGCAATTCCATTAGGTAGTTTTCCGATAGTGAATAATATTGTTTATCAACCACCTAAGGAATATCGACTGGAATGGTTTAAGGGACAACTAACACAAGGTACCTGGACCTTGACTATTGCTGATGATACGGCTGATAATGCAGGACAATTGAATAGTTGGGGGATTGAAATAGAAGAACAAGAACCTGTTATTGGCACACTAACAAGTATTTATACGAATGATTTTGAAACCAATGACGGAGGTTTCATTCACTCTGGTGCGCAAGATGAATGGGAACGAGGAACACCAACATTTGCACCTATCACTACCGCCAATAGTGGAACCAAGTGCTGGAAAACAGATTTAGATAATACCTATAATTTCAATGCTAATTTCGACCTTATTTCGCCTAATATTTATATTCCGGCTATAGGAAACAACAATGCCTATTTATCATGGGCGCAGAAATTTCAGTTTGCAGGCACTGATAATGCAGATACCCATGCTTATGCTTATGTAGAAATACAGGAGGTTGGTACCGTTAACAGAAAAAGAGTCTGGGAATGGTTAGGGCCAACTATGGTTGGAAATGTAGGGAGTCCGAGCGTTACTATCAATGAGGCCGCAGGTTGGGGGTTAAGCAGAGTTAATATTAATGATTTTGCTACTAAAACTATCCGGGTTATTTTTCATTTTGAGTCAGACGCCTCAAATACCCGTCTTGCCGGATGGGCTATTGATGATGTAGATATATTTAAGACCTTTTGTCCGAATAACTTGACTCTTACAGATACAAATAATTATTCAGGGGTTTATAGTAGGGTAGTTGCAAGTGAGGTTATTACTGCCACCAATGAAGTTACAACTAATACTACCATTCAAAATCCGTCAAACCTTGTTTATCAGGCTACGAAAGCTATTGTTCTATTGCCGAATTTTAAGGCTGATGGTGTTGGAGGTACTGTTTTCAGTGCACAGATAGGAGGATGTAACTGATGCGTTTCATATACAAAAAATGCGAGGTTTAGAGCCTCGCATTTTTTATTTATAGCGTATGAATAACCCTTAGTTAATCATATCAAATCCACAATAAGGTACCAGTACTTTCGGGATTTTAATACCTTCCGGTGTCTGGTTATTTTCTAAAATGGCGGCTAAAATACGTGGTAAAGCTAAGGCAGAACCATTAAGTGTATGCAATAACTGTGTTTTACCTTCTACTTTATAGCGCAATTTCAGACGGTTGGCCTGATAGGCTTCGAAGTTTGACACTGAACTACACTCTAACCATCTTTTTTGTGCGGCAGAATATACCTCAAAATCGAAAGTAAGCGCAGAGGTAAAACTCATGTCGCCCCCACATAAATGCAGAATACGATAAGGTAATTCAAGCTTATTCAGCAAACCTTTTACATGTTCTACCATTTCATTTAATGCCTCATACGATTCTTCGGGTTTGCGAATCTGTACAATCTCTACTTTATCAAATTGATGCAAACGGTTCAAACCCCTTACATGAGCCCCCCAGCTACCCGCTTCACGACGGAAACATGGAGTATAACCTACGTTCTTCACTGGCAAATCTCCATCGGCTAAAATCGTATCACGATAGATATTAGTAATAGGCACTTCAGCTGTAGGAATCAGGTATAAATCATCTGCCGTGGCATGATACATTTGCCCTTCTTTATCAGGCAACTGGCCTGTACCAAAACCTGATTCTTTATTAATAAGAATAGGGGGTTGTATTTCACCATAGCCTGCGGCTAAGGCTTCATCTAAAAAGAAGTTAATCATGGCTCGCTGAATACGAGCACCTTTGCCTTTATAGACAGGGAAACCTGCTCCGGTAATCTTGTTACCCAAATCAAAATCAATGATATTGTATTGCTTGATTAGCTCCCAGTGCGGTAGTGCATTGTCAGGCAGGTTCGGAATCGTACCCGTCTCGAATATATTTACATTTTCCTCAGGCGTACGTCCTTCCGGAACACTGGCATGAGGGAGATTAGGCATGGTTACCAAGACCTCATATAAATCATTCTCTAAACCTTTCAGGTTTTCTTCCAATACTTTTGACTGGGCTTTGAGTTCGGCAGTCTGAGCTTTGGCTGTTTCTGCTTCTGCCTTTTTGCCTTCTTTCATCAAGCCTCCAATCTCTTTAGCCAAAGCATTTGATTTTGCCAGCGTACCGTCTAATTCTGCCTGGGTTTCACGACGTTTCTGGTCTATACCCAACAGTGTTTCAACGGTTTCTTCGGCATTCTTGAAATACTTTCGCTTCAGGCCATCAATAGTAGCCTGTTTATTCTCTTTTATATAATTCAGTTGTAACATAGTAGTCTTATGTGATTAAGGGAAATTTCCTTACCCCGCGCGGCGTCCGCTCTAAATCTCCCTCTCCTGCAGGAGAGGGGTTGGGATGAGGAGAAATATATCATTCAAAAGTAAATAAGCCTTCGTTTAATGCTTCTAAGGCAGCATTTTTATCTTTGGTATCAACCAATAAAGAAATATTATGCTCTGAAGCACCGTAGGCAATCATTCTGATTGGAATATTTTTCATGGCTTCCATTACTTTCAGGGCAATACCTGCTTTATCAGCCTTGAAATCCCCTACAATACAGATAATACTCTGGTTACGGTCATGCTCTTCCAGGTCGGCTATCTGGCGTAATTCTGCTGTTATTTTGTCCAGATTCTCGGCGTTATCAATGGTTACTGCTACCGATACTTCGGAAGTGGTAATCATATCGACAGGTGTTTTATATTTCTCAAAAATCTCAAACACCTTTGTCAGGAATCCGTAAGCATTCAGCATACGGGTTGAGTGAATATAAATAGCTGTAATGCCATCTTTTGCGGCAATAGCTTTAATTTCAGACTCGGTTGTTTTGTGCGCAATCAGCGTTCCGTATGCATTAGGCTCCATGGTATTTTTTAAACGAACTGGTACACCTCTCATTTTTGCCGGGGTAATGGTACTTGGATGTAAAATTTTAGCTCCGAAATAGGCCAATTCAGCCGCTTCTTCAAAAGTTAGTTCACGTACAGGAAAAGTTCTTTTCACAATACGGGGGTCGTTATTATGCATCCCATCAATATCTGTCCAGATTTGAATTTCTTCAGCACGGATAGCTCCACCTATCAAAGACGCTGTATAATCAGAACCACCACGTTTCAGATTATCGATTTCCCCACGAGGATTTCTACATATAAAACCTTGTGTAATGAATAAATCTTTGTTTGGCAATTGCTCCAGCATGGCTGAGAGTTTTTCTTCTGTAAAACTCAAAACCGGCTCATTGTCAGCATCAATCAGCATAAAATCCAGCGCAGGTAAAAGAGCGGAATTGATACCCTCTTCTTGCAGATAGGCTTCAAACATTTGTGTAGAAAGCAATTCACCTTCGGCCACAATTTCTTTGTCCTGTTTTAACGTAAATGGCTTAATGCTTACCAGAGAACGAATAAAACTAAACTCTTTGTCAACAATGGCTCTGCCTGCCTTATATCCTGCTTCGGTTTTATACAAATCCTTAATAAACGACTGATAATGGGCATATAAAGCATTTATTTTTTCGGTGGCTTCGGCATCATTATTAGCTTTCAGAGACTCACCGATAGAGATAAGGGAGTTTGTTGTACCGGAAAGTGCCGATAAAACAACAATCTTACGTTGACTATCTTCTGTAATCAGCTTACGAATTGAGTGCATACGCTCCGGTTTCCCTACGGAAGTACCGCCAAATTTCCAAACTTGCATTTTCTGTGGTTCTGGTTTTGTTTTACTATGAATAAAATATTTAATCTTTTCTCCTACCCAATATTTCTCTCCACTTACCCGATTCTGCCATTTCTTTAATACACTGGTTTCTTTCTGTCAGAAACCCTTTCATATAATTTTCTAATACCAATTTATCAGCTATTTTACCTAAAACTCCTAAAGGCGACTCAAACATAAAAATATCTTTCATCAACACGCCTTCATTGGTTGGTATAAAATGATGTTCGTGCCGCATATATTTGAAAGCACCTTTCTGCATTTCATCAACAAAATACTCTGGCTTTCGAGCTTCTGTGATTTTGGTAGTTAATTCTTGCCAAATACCAAAATGTTTTGCCCGCCATGTAACCGTTTCTCCCAACTTCATCACTCCTTTCCTCACACCATCAACAATATGCTCCTGTGTTTTAGCTGTGGACAATTGGTGCAAATCTACACTCAACGATAAATCATAACAGATTTCAGCAGGGGCTTGTATTGGGGTTTCAAGAGTTATTACTGGCATTTATAAACTTTCAATTACCGAACTGATTTTAAATAACTCTGGACTTCCGACTTGATTGCCTTTTTTACATCTTCCCAACTCGTCGGAACTATCATATTTAAGTCGATATCATTATCCGCATCTTCAAAATAGACTAAACTTTGAAGTAACATAAATATTTCAGCATCATATTTTTGTTGATACCATTCTATAATCTGCTTCAATGAATAGTGTTTCAACAGAAAATATAAGTCGATAAAATCTCTCTTTCTTCCTCTATTCGTAATTGCTGCCATTTTCATACTTGCAATATCAGCCAGTACAATCATTCTTATTCCTTCTATCTCAATAAGGTCATTCAAGGGTTTATAAGGATATTTTAAAATATCAACTTTTATATCTTTTATCTGACCTTGTAAGAAATAACCTCTATTAAGGTTTTCTTTAAAATCATATTTTTCTTTCAATTCCGCTGAAAGTATGATAGAATCGAAAGGGGTATTAGTAAATAAATCAATATCAACCGAAATCCTGTGCCCAATCTGCAAGGCAAAAGCAGTTCCACCTACTAAATAAAATTCATTTAATGATGGTTCTTTCATTAACTCCTTTAAAACTCCCAAAGTTTCGGGATAGACTGACTGAGTTTGTAACATCTGAATTCTTCTTTAGGTATATCATAATAGAAGCTACAAAAATTTAATGCAAGGTCTGATAAATACCGCATTTGCACAATCTCCTCCTTTATCTTTTCAATACCATAATACTTATTCATTTCCACCCAATCAGACAACTTTCCATTCATCAAAATACGATTGATAACATCACGCGTATTTTTCTCAAAATCAATCTCCTCAAAATTGACATCCCAGAAAGCGGCTTTTGATATGTTTGGTTTTGCCTTTTGCATCTCCTTACTGTAATCCTAACATTTTAATAGCAGTAATTGCAGCTTCATCACCTTTGTTGCCATGTATACCACCTGCTCTATCTAATGCCTGTTGTTGATTATTTGGTGTCAACACACCAAAAATAACAGGTTTATTATATTTCAAGGCTACTTCGGTTAAACCACCAGCCACGGCATGATTGATATAATCGTTATGCTTGGTTTCGCCCTGAATCACACAGCCAATGGCAATGACAGCAGCTATCTCCGGTTTTTGAGCAAATACCTGTGAGCCGAAACTTAATTCGAAACTACCAGGCACATTGGCTCTGATAATATTTTCTGCTTTAGCTCCATTATCAACTAAGGTTTGATAAGCCCCTTCAAAAAGTGCTTCTGTAATTTCACTATTCCATTCGGCAACGATGATGGCAAATTTTTTCTGACTTATATCAGGTAAACCTGTGGTACTGAATACACTCAAATTTTTGTGTGCTGACGACATTTTTTATTCGGGTAAAGAAATAGACTTTATAGAACAATATTTATTAAAAAAGGGACAAACCAGATTCGGCTTATCCCTTTGATTATGACTGTATAACCAAATTTTACTCGCCGACTGTGCCTTCGAGTTTGGACTTATATTTCTTTGCGTTAGTTATTTCGCCTGAATCAGGATATTTTTCAATAATCTGATTATAGGCGTCTAATGCTGACTTGTTGTCTTTTGCAGTTTCGTAAGCAGTAGCTAACTTCATCAGATATAATGGCGTAAAAAACTTGTTAGGTTTATATTCAGCTGCTTTTTTGTAATAGCTGATAGCCTCTTCGGTATTCTTTTTTTCCATATAAGCATCACCTATCAATGCGTAAGCACGGCCTTGCACAAGTAAATCATTTGAGCTAAAGCTTTTTAAGTGCTCTATACCCTCATCATATTTACCTTGTTTTACCAAAGCAACACCTGCCATAAAGTTTGCCAGATTTCCGGCATCAGTAGAACCGTAGTTAGAGGCCACACTTAGTAAACCTTCGTTACCACCGGTGCCATTCAATGCTTGTTTCAAAGAATCTGCTTCAAAAGCATAAACAGCATTAAACATGGCTACCTGTGCTTCTTCATCCTGTGATTTTGACCAATAATTATAGCCTACAATACCTAAAATTATTGCCAGAATCCCACCACCCACATAGGTAAGCAACGTCTGATTCTTTTTCAAAAAACCTTCTGCTTTTCCAAACTCTTGTTTTAAAGCATCTGCACTTTCAAGAATCTCAATTCCTGTTTTTTCTTTTTTCGCCATTGTTTAGAACTCTTGTTTGATTGTCTGAAAACAGAGCAGTATCATACAATCAAGAAATTTTTATTAATACTTTTGAATGTCCGCAATTTTCGGACTGCAAAGTTATAAAAATGATTCCGAACTTGTTGTATTCTTTTATAAAAAATCTGCTAATTCTTCTGTTTTTAGTGAACTTTCTTTCTTTTTCGAAGAATTAATGGGGTTCAATAGAAGAAATTTGTTTTTTTCGGTGGCAAAAATTGGGTATTAAGTGCTATAAGTGCCTGAAAAACAGCATAAAAGACTTAATAAAAAAAGTCGGGAATAGGACATTCCCGACTTCTGATATGATGTGATTTTCTAAGCTGCCATAAAAAAATCCTGAATCTCATGTGGCTGTACTTTAATGACATTGGCCAACACTAAAACGATTAAGGTACGAGACGCTATTTTTCGGGGAATATTGGCAATGTTAGCATAAGTATCAACTGTAATCCGCTCATTATCTGCCAGATACTTCAGCAGGGTTCTCTCTTTATCGCCATAATGAAATCGGATATTATTTGCTTTGCGTTCGCCTTTCAATATCTCACGCATTTCACGGCTGGCCTGAACCGAACGATCTTCGACCCGTACATAGGCTTTTCGGTTTTCAATTATTCCGTCGAGGTCAACATAGTGGGGCTTAAAAGGGCTTTTAGGAATAGTATATATCAGCACCTCTCGATCGCCTTCTACTGTTACATGCCTGACGTCGTAGTCAATGGCCGGATAAATGTGTCGCTCAATGGCTCGTTGAAGAATAAACTCATCTTCATCGGCAAACTTCAGCCCTTTAATGCTTTTATCGTCACCGACACCGATAATGAGCTTTCCTCCGTCTGAATTAGCGAAAGCAACAATTTCACGGATAATCTTTTCGGGATGATTAGTCTTAAGCTTAAACTCAACATGCTTGTTTTCTCCGTGTCTGACAAGCTCCTTGAGCTCCCGCAAATCAGATCTTGATTGTTGGGTAAATTGATAATCCAATATCATTTCCAGAATGACTTTGGTTTCTTAAAGATAAACAAAACAATTCGATTTTACAAGAACTGTTTTCTACGTAAACGAATATTCTCTATAAAAGTTTATACAATCGTATTAAACCTACAAAAATATTTCTTTACCTATTTGGATGCTAAGTCTAATTAAAGATGAAAGGTATTCATTAATAAATTATTGTCTTAATCCCCCTTCATGGGTTAGGGGTGTTTTACACATGAAACGCATTCATCATCAAAGCAGCGATTACGCCTCCTATGATAGGTCCAACAATCGGAATCCAGGCATAACCCCAGTCATTGGTGCCTTTGCCTGAAATCGGTAAAAGTGCATGAGCAATGCGAGGGCCTAAATCACGGGCAGGGTTAATGGCATACCCCGTTGGCCCACCTAAAGATAAGCCGATTGACCAGACCAGAAAACCAACTAATAATGGGCCATAGCCTGATTCAGGCATACTATAGAATGAAGAAGAAGCTAATATTAATACCATAGTACCTATTACTTCTGAAAGAATATTGCCAGTAGTATGACGAACAGCAGGAGCCGTAGCAAAGATACCTAATTTAGCACCTTTGTCTTCAGTAATACTCCAATGCGGCAGATAGACCAACCAAACCAAAACAGCTCCTATGAAAGAACCTATTAATTGCGCTCCAATAAAAGGAACAACATTTGACCAGTCACCTGTTTTTACGGCCATGGCTACAGTTACCGCAGGATTCAGATGAGCAGCAGAACTACCGAATTTCTGGGCAACAAAAATGCCCGACATTACGGCGAAAGCCCATCCGGCAGTAATAGCAATCCAGCCTGCGTTTTCACCTTTAGAGCCTTTTAGCAATACATTAGCTACGACACCATCGCCTAAAAGAATCAATACGGCTGTGCCTATCAATTCTCCGATAAAATTAGAAGTTTCCATTAATGGGTTTTGTTGGTTTAGGTTGAAAAGAGTAGCAATTTAATTTTTTTTTTGATAGAACAATTAATCCATTGGCATTAAAGCATTAAATTTGTAGGCGATTAAGCAAACACACAAGTGCGGCTAAAGTAAAAGCCTTACATATGCGCCTGTATCAGCTTAATTTTATAGATTAGGCATCGGTTGAATGTCATCGATCTATTAATAAATTTGTCCACCTCATAAAAATACACTTACTATTGATGTAGCTGTCTCAACATAATTTTTAAATCTCTGCCATAAGAGAATTGGCTACACATTAAACTATAATTTTATGATTTTAAATACCCTTTCTGCTATTTCTCCTGTTGATGGTCGATACCGTAAACAAGTGGAAGACTTAGCGAAATATTTTTCAGAGTTTGGGTTGATTTATTACCGTGTTCGGGTAGAAATTGAATATTTCATTGCTTTAGTCGAGCTTCCGGTGCCTCAACTTTCTACTTTTCAGAAATCACTTTATTACGATTTAAGAGCCATTTATCAGAATTTTTCAGAAGAAGATGCGCTTAAAATTAAGGAAATAGAAAAAACGACCAATCATGATGTAAAAGCGGTTGAGTATTTTATTAAAGAAGCATTTGAAAAGTTAGGTATCAGCCAATACTCAGAATTTATTCATTTTGGCCTTACCTCGCAGGATATTAACAACACTGCCATTCCTCTTTCATTGAAAGAAGCCGTTGACAATAATGTATTGCCGGTTTTTAAACAGATTTTAGAAAAACTCTATGCTTTGGCCGACCAATGGAAAGATATTTCTTTATTGGCTCATACACACGGGCAACCTGCTTCACCTACACGTTTAGGCAAAGAGATTCTGGTTTTTTGTGAGCGTATCGAAAAACAAATCGAATTAATACAAACAATTCCATACGCCGCCAAGTTTGGTGGTGCCACCGGTAATTTCAATGCCCATCATGTAGCCTATTCGCAAATAGACTGGGTTGCCTTTGGTAATACTTTTGTGAACGAACAGTTAGGCTTGTATCGCAGCCAGAAAACCACACAGATAGAGCATTATGATATGCTGGCGGCATTAAGCGATAATATCAAGCGTATCAATACTATCCTGATTGATTTTTCACGTGATGTATGGACTTATGTATCGATGGGTTATTTCAAACAGAAAATAAAAGCAGGAGAAATCGGCTCTTCGGCCATGCCGCATAAAGTGAATCCGATTGATTTTGAAAATGCCGAAGGAAACTTAGGAGTGGCCAATGCCTTGTTTGAGCATTTTTCGGCTAAACTACCCATCTCACGTTTGCAAAGAGACTTAACAGATTCTACCGTTTTAAGAAATTTAGGTGTGCCAGTCGCTCATACAGTGATTGCTCTGAAATCGCTATTAAAAGGATTAGACAAACTGGAATTGAATAAAGAGGCTATTGACCACCATCTGGAAGAAAACTGGGCAGTAGTAGCAGAAGGGATACAGACTATACTGAGAAGAGAGGGTTTCCCGAAACCTTATGAGGCGCTTAAAGCACTGACCCGTACGAACGAGAAAATTACAGAAAAGAAAATAAAGGAGTTTATTGACACGCTCGACATAGGCGAAAAAGTAAAATACGAGCTTCGCCGGATTACTCCGTTTAACTATACAGGTATATAGTATTGTAAGAATCAACCTCATCTTTCTTCCCTTTACCCGTAGCAGCATGAGCAATCGTGTTGCTACATTTTTTATAGGGAGTTTCCTTGCAAATCAACTAATCTATCGTCATTTTTGTAGTTCGTACTACCGCCAAAGTCTAAGCCATGATACAGATAAGAAAAGTTTCTCCCAAACATCCTACTGGCAGGGCTTCATATTTTGTAAACATGAAAGTATCTACTCAACAACCATTTGAAATTGTCTATTCATTGTTTGAGCATGAATATTTAGGCTTTTTATTCGAGTCATTCATTATTCAACTCAATGGAAAGGGCGAACTTACCTTACTCAATCAGAACGTTTCCTCAAAAAATATACGTGAGTTCTCCGAACGTTTAGATACCACAGATTTTGAATTGGTGAAACTCATCGATGCGATTCAGCAGGAAGCTATTCTTAAAAAATTTAATACAAGAAAAATAAGTCCGCTGGATTTTTTTCTGAAAGTATATGATGCCGATAAGGGCGATAAGCTACTACAGGAAACGATTCATAGCTATATGGAAAAACATCGTTCCCAGATTTTAGATAAACTGCTGACCAAGCAGGTTTTTATTATGGGAAGCGATGGCGAACCTACCTGGAAGTCGGTAAAGATGATACAGGAAGGCGCAAGGGTCTATTTTAATTTTATCCGCAACGAAGAAAATACCCATTATTTTCCGACCATTAAATGTGAAGGGGAGCGGGTACAGTTTCAGTTCAAAAACGCCAGTGTTTTATGCGAGGAGCCTGCCTGGCTCTTGATTGAGAATAAACTATATCATTTCGAGAAACATGTTGATGGCAAAAAATTACGGCCATTTCTGAATAAGAACCATATCATTATTCCTCGTAATATCGAAGAAACATACTATCAGAAATTCATCGCACCCCTCATTGCTCAATTTGATGTTTTTGCCCAAGGCTTTGAAATACGTTTTGAGAAACATACTTCAAGACCTATCTTAACTATTGCCGAAGCAGTAAATAGTAACCAGAAAGTAATGGCAACACTTTTTGAACAAGATGAGGAAGAAAAGGAAGAAAAAGAAAGTAAAATAGTGTTTGATTTAGCTTTTCAGTACGGTCAATTCACTTTTCGCTTTGATAGTTTTTCGGCAGAGGCATATGTAAATGTTGAAAAGAATGGGAACGACTGGGTTTTTCATAAAATAAAACGTGATTTAGTTTATGAGCGTTTTCAGATTAACCTCCTGAAAGAATGGGGCTTAGATTTACGCCAAGGCCGATTGTCTTTTCCAAAAGCACAGGCATTTTCGTGGTTGCAAAGCCATGCTACTCTATTAGAAGAGAAAAATTTTGAAGTTAAGCAAGAAGAAAATAGCCTGAGTCAGAAACAGTATTTTTTAGGGTATTCGGCCATAGAGATAAATATTGAAGAAAAAAACGATTGGTTTGATATTCAGGCAAAAGTACGTTTCGGAGAGTATGAAATCCCTTTTCTGAAACTCCGTAACCTGATTATGTCTAATAAGCGAGAGTTTACTTTACCAAACGGGCAGATTGCGGTAATTCCTGAAGAGTGGTTTACACGTTATTCAGAACTTTTCAGCTTTGTGGAAAAAACTGATGATGAAGGTATTATTCTTAAAAAACATCATCTGGTTTTAGTGCAGGATTTAACCAACGAAGGTCTGGCTCATTCAGTAATTACTCGTAAGCTTGAAAAATTGCGAGATTTTGAGAAAATTAACCAATATCCTACACCTCAGGGTTTATTAGCTACCTTACGTCCTTATCAGAAAGCCGGATATGATTGGTTAAGGTTTTTGTCTGAATATAAGTTTGGTGGTTGTCTTGCCGACGATATGGGATTAGGAAAAACCATTCAGACACTGGCATTTTTACAATCGCAAAAGGAGTTAGGTCTTGCCCAGCACCCAAGCCTGCTGATTATGCCAACCTCACTGGTTTATAACTGGTTGAAAGAAATTGAGAAATTTGCACCTGACCTGAAAGTGTTTGTTTATACAGGAACTTATCGGGAGAAAAATACAGAACAATTTGATAATTATGATTTGATTCTGACTTCCTATGGTATTGTCAGGATTGATATTGATTTCATCAAAGATTATCGGTTTCATTATGTAATCTTAGACGAATCGCAATCTATCAAAAACCCTACGTCATTTATTTCAAAAGCAGTAATGCAATTGAATAGTGCTAACCGATTAATTTTGACAGGTACGCCTTTAGAAAATAGCATAATGGATTTGTGGACACAAATGACATTTATTAATCCGGGGCTTTTGGGTACACAAAGTTTCTTCAAGAATGAATATCAGATTCCTATTGAAAAGCATCAGGACGAAAAGCAGACAAAGCACTTATATAGCCTGATAAAGCCGTTTATGCTTCGCAGACACAAGTCGCAGGTAGCTACCGAGCTTCCGCCTAAAGTAGAAAGTGTGCATTATTGTGATATGACCGAAGAGCAGGAAAAAACCTATGAAGAGGCTAAATCGTACTACCGCAACATTATTTTAGAACAGATTGAGCAGGATGGACTGGCAAAATCGCAGATGGTAGTTTTACAGGGGTTGACAAAACTGCGACAACTGGCAAATAATCCGGTGATGATTGATAAAGAGTATGAAGGTAATTCGGGGAAAGACGAAGAGGTTTTGCAGAAATTAGAGACCATTATTGAAGAAAACCATAAGGTATTGGTTTTCAGTCAGTTTGTGAAACACCTGGCAATTTTCAGACATTATTTAGATGAAAACCATATTCCTTATTGCTATTTAGATGGTTCAACTATTAATAGACAAGACCAAGTTGACCGTTTTCAGACTGATAAAACAATCAAGATATTCCTGATTTCATTAAAAGCCGGAGGTTTAGGGTTGAATCTGACAGCCGCCGAATACGTTTTTCTATTGGACCCGTGGTGGAATCCGGCCATTGAAGCACAAGCGGTTGACCGGGCGCATAGAATAGGCCAGCAGAACACAGTTTTTACCTATAAATTCATTACCCGTAATTCGGTAGAAGAGAAAATTCTGGCTTTGCAACAAAACAAAAGAAAGCTATTTGATAACCTGATTACTACGGAGGAGACATTTGTGAAATCATTGTCGAAAGAAGATATTATTAAGTTGTTGGAGTAAGATAATTCAGGAATAAGACGTTTTGAATAGAGTAAAAAAACAACTATTTTCGATTCATAAATCTACAGGTATGGTAAGTATAAACAAGAATCCGAAGAGAGGTAAAGCCAAGCATATACCAGAAAGTCTTATTTATGAGATAATTGAAGGTAAGCCTTTTTATTACGAAGGCTATAAAGATGTTTTGTCCAATAAAAAAACTACTGAAGAAATCATAGGTTCAAGTGGTATACAATCTTATATTATTTACTATCTATTGAAAGTATTGTATGCTAAGTTAGATGGTATTAAATATGTTTTCCTCACTAATGAAATAGGCGCACATTTAGATACTAATAACAATCTTTCAGGTGACATTTATATTTATGAAAAATCAAAACTTTCTCCGGAGAAAATCAATATTTACTATGTAGATGTAGCTCCTAAAATAGCTATAGAAATAGATATCAGAGTAGATTTATCAGATGAAAAAGATTTCGGCTATGTCTTTACGAAGACCCATAAATTACTTGATTTTGGTGTAGAGAAGGTATTCTGGATTTTTACAAAGCATCAAAAAGTGATGATAGCAGTAAAAGACCAAGACTGGATTACTAAAGACTGGAATCAGGAAATTGAATTATTAGATAATGAATTTTTTAATATCGGTCAGTTCCTTGCTGAAGAAGGCGTAAAACCTTAATTTTTCATCAACCTTACAACAATCCTAATGAAAATAGTTTACCTTGACGCCTACACTATTAATGCCCTCGGAGATTTAGATTTATCTATACTCTATACTTTAGGAGACGTTACGCTTTATGACCGCACATCTAAGGAGCAGATAGTAGAACGTGCCAAAGACGCAGAAGTGATATTGACTAATAAATGTCAGTTGAATCGTGAGATTATCAGTCAGTTACCTAACCTGAAATATATTGGTGTTACTGCTACCGGCTATAATATTATTGATGTAGCTGCTGCTAAAGAGCATGGTATCATAGTTACTAATGTGAAAGGTTATAGTTCTGCATCAGTAGCCCAGTTGACTTTTTCTCTCATGCTAAGTTTTACCAATCGGGTAGCAAAACATGCTGAAAATATAGATAAAACATGGCCATCATCTGCCGACTGGTGTTTTTATTTTAATCCTTTGGTTGAATTAGAGGGTAAAACTTTGGGAATAATTGGTTTTGGAGACATTGGCAAAAAAGTGGCTAATATAGGCTTAGGCTTTGGTATGAAGATTCTGGCCAATAAAAGAGACCTGAATAGCGGTGATATGGAAGGGGTAGAATTATGCGAAGTAGAAAAAGTGTTAAAAGAAAGTGATTTTGTAAGCCTGCATTGCCCGCTGACTGCCGATAATCAGGGCTTTATTAACAAAGATTCTTTAGCACAGATGAAATCATCAGTCATACTAATTAATACTTCTCGTGGGGGATTGATTAATGAAGCCGACTTAGCAGAAGCTCTGAATGTGAGCCGCATTGCAGGAGCAGGGTTAGATGTACTTTCTTCTGAACCTCCCGCAAATGATAATCCGCTCTTAACCGCTCAGAATTGCATCATTACCCCTCATATCGCCTGGGCTGGCGTGGAAGCACGAAAGCTATTGTTGAAAGGTACCATTGAAAACATCAAGGCCTATCAGAAAGGTACTCCTATCAATGTGGTTTCGTAATATTTCTGGCAGAATTGCAACTTTTTTAACTGCACACATGTAGTAAGAAGTACTATCCGTATTATTAATTTTTTTATGAAAAAACTTTACGCTACCATAGGAGCCATCCTATGCGTAATGAGTAGTCTATCAGCACAAGACAACAAAACTTCAAACGAAGAAAAGTACAGTATCCACATTAAAAAATCTGCCAATCCAATCAAATTAGATGGTCTTTTAGAAGAAGAAAGCTGGAAGACTGCCGATATTGCCAAAGATTTTTTTCTCGGTCGCCCTTATGATACTTCCTTTGCTCAGTTACAAACCGAGGTTCGAGTAGCCTTTGATGATAATTTTCTATATGTAGGGGCTATTTGTTATCAACCCCGAAACAGTTATACCATAGCTTCATTAAAGAGAGATTTTGAGCAAGGTACAAGCGATGTGTTTATCATCAATTTAGATACATTCAAAGATCGTTTGAACGCCTTCCAGTTTGTTGTCAATCCTTATGGTGTACAACGTGAGGGTCTGGTTTTCAATGGTGAAGAGGTCTCGAACTACTGGGATAATAAATGGTATTCACAGGTACGGAATTATGACGATTATTGGGTAGTGGAAATGGCTATTCCGTTTAAAACGCTTCGGTATAAAGTAGCTGATGAGCAGAATACCTGGCGGGTAAACTTTACGAGAAATGTATTAAAAAAAAAATGAGCGGTCAAGCTGGAGACCCGTTCCCCGTAATTTTGCTCCGGCGAATCTGGCATTTACAGGTTTAATGATATGGGATGAGAAACCTCCTAAGCCGGGAGCTAATGTGTCGGTTATTCCCTATGTTTCATTAGCGGCTCAAAAAGATTTTCCGAGAAACGAAGAAGATTTAAGCCCTTTAGCTATTAATGCGGCTTATCCTAAAGGTATTGGCTTAGATGCCAAAGTAGCTGTTACACCCTCTTTGAATTTAGATTTAACCCTTAACCCTGATTTCTCGCAGGTTGAGGTTGATAAACAGGTAACTAATTTAAGCCGTTTTGAGTTGTTTTTCCCGGAAAGACGTCAATTCTTTTTAGAAAACAACGACCTTTTCGGTAATTTTGGTTTTCCTGATACCCGACCATTCTTCTCACGCCGCATTGGTATTACCCGTAACCCTAATACAGGGCTGAATCAGCAGGTACCTATTTTAGCAGGTGCTCGGTTGAGTGGAAAACTGAATGACAAATGGCGGATTGGTTTGATGAATATGCAAACAAAAAAAGTGAATTTTGGAAACGATGCCTATTTACCTGCGACTAATTATTCAGTAGCCACACTCCAGAGAAAAATATTCACTCGCTCAACCATAGGCGGTATCTTTACTAACAAAGAAAACCTGTTTGGTGATTTAAGCGAACAGCAAACAAGAAATTATCGGAAATATAACAGGGTAGGAGGGCTGGAATTTAATTATTATTCAAAAGACAGCCGTTTTGAGATTGAAACCTACTACCATCAGTCATTTTCGCCCGATGGAAAAAAAGATGCGGCAAGTGCCGCTCATTTTATGGGTTATCATCACCCGAATATTGACCTGAATTTTGGTGTGCAACGCATTGGGGAAAATTACCGGGCCGATATAGGTTTTGTGCCTCGTACGGGTATATGGCAATTATACCGTCCTGCCACCTTCATATTAAACCCTAAATCTGCATCTGTTGCGAAGTATATTAATGCCTATGGTATCGGTACAGAAGGAAGTGATGTATTTGATTTGAGAGGAAAACGATTAGATAGTGAGTCGAATATTTTTATTTTTGCTAATAGTCCGGCAGGTGATGAAGCCTATATAGCCTATAGTTGGAGTTTTACTCATCTCTTTGATAGTTTTGACCCTACCAATGCCAGCGACAACCCAAACCCTGATACTTACAAAAATGTAATAGAATTACCCGTAGGCGACTATCGTTCAAGGTCTTTTAATATTGGCTATGAGAGTAGTCAACGATATAGCCTGACAGGTACTTTTGATTTTAGCACCGGGAAGTATTTTAACGGAAAAGCAAATATATTAGAGGGTAGTATTGCCTATCGTTTCCAGCCTTATGGAATTTTTACGATAGATTATAATTATGCTAAAATTGACTTGCCCACCCCTTATAATAGTGTGCAATACTGGTTATTAGGCCCAAGGGCAGAGTTGGCGGTATCAAAGAGCTTATTCTTTAGTACATTTTTCCAGTATAATACCCAGACCAATAATATCAATATCAACTCTCGTCTGCAATGGCGATTCCGCCCGGTCAGTGATATTTTTCTGGTATATACCGATAATTATTTTGCCGAGAATATCACCAGATACTATGTCAATGCCTGGGCTCCTAAAAACAGAGCATTGATTCTGAAAATGACCTATTGGCTGAATATTTAGGTATCCGGCAATGGTTGGGAATCTGCTTTTAAAACACCTAAAGAAATAGGGGTAAAGTCCGTTTCGTTTGTCTTTGTTAAAAATTCTTACGTATGCAACCTTTGTATAGGTAAAAGCATCATTAACAAAAATGAACAATACTATGAAACGTAACGCCTTTGCCATTCTTGTTTTGTTTTGCTTGCTTTTTGTTACCGAAACCAACGCCCAGCGGCGTGGATACAGGTATCGTTATGCGCCGCCTCGTCCTTATGTGCGTGTTTTGCCTCGTGTAATTGTTCCGAGAATAGTGGTACCGCCTCCGGTTATCGGTTTTTCCTGGGGCTATAGGCCAAGAGTGTATGTAGTACCACCACCCATCATTATCGGAGGTGGAAGGGGTTGGCGTCATTATCATCGTCATGGATATGATTGTAATGACCGTTGCCATCGCTGGAGTGATGACCGTTATTATCGTGACAGAGAACGCAGCTATTACGATGACAAAAGAGATAGAAATTATGATGATAGAAGACGGTATTACGACGACAGAGACCGAAGATATAATGATGAAGATAGAAACCGTCGCTACAATGATAATGACCGCTACTACAATAATCGTTTAGAAAATAACCCGCAGTCCTCACCAAAGACTTATAATACCGACGAAGATTCGTACGAAGAAGAAACCGATACTGTTTAATTTAAATAAATGAGAGTATGTAAAAAGGGTAGGAAAGTAATTTTTCTGCCCTTTTTTTATGGCTGAATCAAAATAAAAAATTATTCCTATTATTGCTTGTTTATTATACCGAATCGTCAACTATATTGAGATATAAAGAGCCAGTATAAATTTTGTTTAATTTTTTTTAAACAAAATTAAACAAACTATGTTTATACAATTAAAAGATAAAAGAGAGTTTTTTGCCCATATATGAATAAAGCAATTGTAATAGGAGCAGGTTTTGCAGGACTCTCAGCAGCAACCAAGTTAGCAGAGGCTGGCTATGAGGTAACTATTCTTGAAAAAAATTCAATGCCCGGCGGGCGAGCCCGGGTTTTTGAAGAAAAGGGGTTTACATTTGATATGGGTCCCAGCTGGTACTGGATGCCTGATGTTTTTGAGCGATATTTTGCTGAGTTCGGAAAGAAAGTAACAGATTACTATGAATTGGTAAGATTGAATCCTTCTTATAAGGTTATTTTCAGTCCGACTGAAGCCATTGATTTACCCGCAAATCTGGAAGAATTGAAAGTCCTTTTTGAAAGCATAGAAAAAGGAAGCAGTAAGAAATTAGAAGATTTTTTAGAAGAATCGAAATATAAATATGAAGTAGGCATAGGCGAGTTTGTCTGGAAACCAAGTTTATCAATTACTGAGTTTTTCGATTATCGGCTGGTATCAAAAGCATTGAGCTTAGATTTGTTCGCTTCATTTGGCAAGTATATCCGAAAGTTTTTTTCAAACAGAAGATTATTGCAATTAATGGAGTTTCCGATTTTGTTTTTAGGAGCTACTCCTCGCAATACACCGGCTTTGTATAGTTTAATGAACTATGCCGAAATAGCTTTAGGTACCTGGTATCCGATGGGAGGTATGCACGAAATAGTAAAAGCAATGGTACTATTGGCAGAGGAAAAAGGTGTAAATATCAGGCTTAATGAAGCGGTAAAACATATTGTAGTACAAGATTCTATAGCTAATAAGGTAATAACTGACATAGATGAGTATGAGGCAGATATAGTAATTGGCGGAGCAGATTATCACCATATAGAAAGCCGTTTATTGAAGCAGGAACATAGAAATTATAGCGAAAGCTATTGGGAAAATCGTACAATGGCACCTTCATCTTTATTATTTTATGTAGGTGTTAATCGCAAAGTAGATAAATTAATACATCATAATTTGTTTTTCGATGAAGATTTCGATGTGCATGCTGATGAAATCTATACGCATCCACAATGGCCTTCAAAACCACTCTTTTACGTATCGGCACCCTCTAAGACAGATGAGAGTGTAGCGCCACAGGGTGCCGAAAACCTTTTTATACTGATACCTATTGCGCCTGATTTGGCTGATGAAGAAGAAGTAAGAGAAAAGTACTACCAAATGGTAATGGAGCGACTGGAAAAGTATGTGGGACATGGTATCCGAAAACATGTTATCTATAAAAAGAGTTTTGCTGTTAGTGATTTTAAGAATGACTATCATTCGTTTCGTGGAAATGCCTATGGTCTGGCTAACACTCTGATGCAGACAGCATTTCTGAAGCCGGCTCTGAAAAACAAGAAAGTTAAAAACCTGTATTATACAGGCCAGTTGACAGTACCGGGCCCGGGAGTACCACCTTCACTGATTTCAGGATTAGTGGTTGCCAATCAGGTACTCAAAGAATTTGGAAACGTAAAGAAACAAGTAACGATTGCTTAAAAAATGCCCAACCATTAAAATGAAAAAGAATGTTTGAATTGTTTGAAAAAACTACTTTCGGTTGTAGTAAGCTCATAACCAGGAGTTACAGTACCTCTTTTACATTGGGGATACAAACACTTGACCGTAAATTTCATGACCCTATATATGGCATTTATGGCTTTGTGAGATACGCCGACGAAATTGTGGATACTTTTCATGATTTCGATAAAAAAACGCTGCTTGAACGTTATGGAGCAGAAACCTATAAAGCCATAGAAGAAGGTATCAGCCTGAATCCGGTCTTACATTCGTTTCAGAAAGTGGTGAAACAATATAAAATCGAACATGAACTAATAGAGGCATTTCTGGAGAGCATGGAAATGGATTTGGAAAATCGGGTATATGATAGAAATGGCTATGATAAATATATCTTTGGGTCGGCCGAGGTAGTAGGTTTAATGTGTCTGAGGGTTTTTTGTGAAGGAGATGAGAAACTATTTGACCAACTGAAAACTTATGCGCAAAGCCTTGGAGCGGCTTTTCAGAAAGTGAATTTTCTGAGAGATATACAAAGTGATTTTCTGGAAAGAGGTAGAGTCTATTTCCCGAATGTTGATTTTAATGATTTTAGTTTTGATAGTAAAAAACAGATAGAGTCAGATATTCAGAAAGACTTTGATAATGCTTATATCGGTATTCTCGGATTGCCGGGTGGTGCGAGAAAAGGCGTTTACTTAGCTTACTGTTATTACCTGAAACTTTTTGACAGAATAAAAAGAATTTCAGCTACCCGGATACAGCAGGAGCGTATTCGGGTACCAGATGCAGTTAAGCTCGCTTTACTTGCTAAAACGTGGGTACAAAGGGGCTTAAACACCATCTGATTTTAACTTAAATGCGGGGCTTGCTGTTTGAAAAATCAGCAAGCTTTTTGTTGTTTTCTACTTGTAAAACAGGAGATTTTTTGCTATTTTTGCTGACTTATCCTCTGCCAAACCGATTGGCATAAGTTTTGAGGGTAAGTGTTTGATACTCAGATATTTACAAGAAATCTCATATACACATGAAGTTTGTCGTTTCGTCATCCGCCCTACTTAAACATCTTTCTACCATTAACGGTGTGATTGCCAGTAACCCTATCGTTCCTATTCTTGAGAACTTTTTATTCCAATTAAATAAAGGTAACCTAACTGTAACGGCTTCTGATATGCAAACGGTTATGATTACTGAATTTGATGTTGATTCACGTGATAGCGGTTCTTTTGCCGTGCCTGCCCGCTTATTATTAGATACACTTCGTAGCTTGCCTGAACAACCTGTACAGATTAATGTGGATGAAGAAACTTTCGGGACAGAATTAGTAACTGCCAATGGACGTTATAAACTGGCAGGTGAAAATCCGATGGATTTTCCGCGTGTGCCACAAGTGAATCGTAACTTTAGTATTGAAATGGATTCAGATACTTTAGGTTCGGCTATTGCCAATACAATTTTTGCTACCAGTACAGACGATTTGCGCCCGGCCATGACTGGCGTATTTGTTCAGGCGTCAGACGTAGCCACTACTTTTGTAGCTACCGATGGCCACCGTTTGATTCGCTACCGCCGTGAAGATGTAAAATCACCTAATAATACTTCGATGATTTTGCCTCGCAAAGCCCTGAATCTATTGAAATCTTCTTTACCGGGCGAGGTGATGCCTGTAAAAGCAGAATTTAGTAGCTCGAATGCTTTTTTCAGCTTCGGTAATATTAAAATGATTTGTCGCCTGATAGACGAACGTTTCCCTGATTATGAAAACGTTATCCCACAGAATAACCCGAATAAGCTAAAAATCGAGCGCACAGAGTTATTAAGTACCTTGAAACGTATTTCAATCTATTCTAATAAAACTACACATCAGATTCGCCTGAAAATCTCTGCTAATGAATTAGTTATTTCTGCCGAAGATTTGGATTATTCAAATGAAGCGACTGAGAAATTAGCCTGCGAATATGATGGCGATGAGATTGAAATAGGTTTTAACGCTAAGTTTTTGATAGAAATGTTGAATAACCTGAGCGTAAAGAATATCTCTCTTGAAATGTCTCAGCCAAATCGTGCAGGCTTGATTATTCCGGTAGAAAAAACCGATAACGAAGATACCCTGATGCTTGTAATGCCTGTGATGTTAAATACCTACGCTTAAGAGCGTAAATGATAGATGAAAGCCCTATAAATCAGTTCGGTTTATAGGGCTTTTTGTTTACATTGTCAAAACTCAAGTCATATTATTGTGAATAAAATAACAACATTCTTTTCCCGCATTGGCCTCGACTGGTTTTTAGGTGCTATTATTATTATGGTTATATTGGCCTATTATTTCCCCTCTTTCGGGTTGATGCAGGAGCCTGTTTCGTTAGAGGAAATAGCCAATTATGGTGTGTCAGGTATTTTCTTTTTCTATGGCCTGAAACTAAGCACAGATAAACTCAAACAAGGCTTATCTAACTGGAAAATGCACATTGTTATTCAACTCACAACTTTTGTCTTATTTCCACTTATTGCGCTTTTAGTGAAACCTTTATTCGCCGGAGAAGATGAGAATCTTTGGTTGGGCTTATTCTATCTGGCGGCTCTACCCTCTACAGTTTCATCATCGGTAGTGATGGTCTCTATTGCGAATGGAAATGTTCCTGCGGCTATTTTCAATGCCAGTATCTCAAGCCTGATAGGCTTGTTTATGACACCACTATGGGTAGGACTTTTTATCGTAGCAGACACAGGTAATTTTGATGTCTGGAGCATCATCGGCAAACTTTGCCTGCAAGTGCTTTTGCCATTGGCTATAGGCATGTTACTCAATAAGCGTTTAGGCTGGTTTGCCGATAAATACAAAACCGCCTTAAAAACTTTCGACCAGTCTATTATCCTGATAATTATCTATACCTCTTTTTGCAAATCCTTTGCTTTGAATCTCTTTAAAGATTTATCATTTATTGAGCTCATCTTATTAATGGCGGGTTTATTGGGTTTGTTTTTTGTGGTAATATTGATTACCAATAGCATCAGTAAGTTATTAGGCTTTAGCAAGGCTGATAATATAACAGTTATGTTTTGTGGCTCTAAAAAATCATTAGTGCATGGCACAGTTATGTCGAAAGTACTGTTTACCCAAAGCAGTATTGTGGGTATTATTTTACTACCTCTTATGATATACCACGCCCTGCAATTGATTGCGGCCAGTGTAATGGCACAAAGGCTTGCAAAAGAATAGCGTATGTAAAACCCTCTTGAATATGGGTGATATTTCTCCAACTGAGACATCTAATCTACTTTCTGTTTAAACTTCTGCGTTGAACCCAATCGCAACTCGCAATCCACTTTTTTGCTATTCAGGTGGATTTTCCTGCTACTCATTGACTTTGTTTTTATTATTTGCCCACGAGCCTACAATTTTGAGGTGTAAATCATCTAAAAACAACGTAGCGGCGTACCGCCTTATACCATGAAAAAACTACTCATTTTATTGATTGCTACTCTTTTATCAGGCAATGTTTTTGCCCAATCAGGCACCATGCTACCTGATGGCTTTATTGTTCCTAACTTAGCAGAACCTCCGGCTTGTATGGTTGAGGATAAGGGTAAAATGTATTATAATACAGTTACTTCTACCTTAATGGTTTGTAATGGTACACAGTGGCTAATAACCTCTTCGATTTGGGATCCAGGTGCAGTTGCAAATTCGATAAACTATGGAGCCGGTAATGTAGGTATTGGTACTTCAACGCCACAATATAAATTAGACGTAAATGGTACAGCAAGAGTGTCAAATAGTTTTTTTGCCAACTTAGGAATTTCAATTGGTACTACATCTGCCTCTTCCGGGTTGAATATCGGTGATGGTGCCATTGCCATTACAAGCACTGCCGATGCAAAAACCTGGAAATTTGATTATAATGACGATGAAAATATCCTTTCATTAAAGGAAGACGGAGTAGCAAGAATGATTTTCGCGAATGGTGGAAATATTGGTGTTGGTTCGGCCATTCCTACTGCCACATTATCAGTAGATGGAACAGGTAGTTTTTCAGGGAATCTTACAGTTAATGGGGGAAAGGGTATTGTCAGAACTACATCTGCCACCTCCTTAAAAACTCATATCGTTCAAGTAAGTCTTGGGACAACATTTACGGTTCTTGCTAATGGTTGTGCCACATCATCACCACAGAATATAACTTCTGCAGGCTTTACGGCTGCACCTACTATTCAGGTGGGAAATCTGGTTTTAGGCACAGGCGATTTTGGTAAATTAGTTGCCAATGTTCAATCGGTTTCTACTACTTCTTTTATGGTACGCTTTTGCAATAACACAGCAAGTAATGTTACACTAAGTAATTCAGTTTTTAACATCATGTGTGTAGGTCAATAATAACAACCGGATTTTCCTGCACAATATCATAAACGGAACATTCATTTTCAAACTACTTACCTATAGTTTATATAGTAGTTAAAGTAATATTTTGAATCGAAAACCTTCAGCAAATAATGAAAACAACCTTATTACTTCTCATTTTCTTACTTTTCTCAACAAGAATACTTTCTCAATCAAGTATCATTCACCCGGAGGTATTTAAAACAAATACTCCTATAAGCCTGACAGATGTTTGCACGGAATCTGACAATGGTAAAATTTTCCTTAGGCCGGATTTGAATATTTTTTGCTATTGTTATCGCGCAGATGGTTACAAGCAACCCATCGAAAAATGGAAAGCAAATGCTTCCAATACTTATCATTTGGGGAAAGTAGGTATTGGGGTTTTTAATCCAACGCACGATTTAGAAGTTCTGACAGATGCAAGAGTTCAAACATTAATAGTAGAAGGAAATATCGGAATCAACTCAACCACCCCTACAGAAAAACTTGAATTAAAAAATAGAGAAATTATGTTCGTAAATACAGATGCTAAAAGTTGGAGAATACGCAATTCTGACATAAACGATAGATTTGAATTTCAAGAAAATGGGCAATCTAAAATGACTATCAATTATGGAGGAAATATTGGTATCGGTGATTTCCCCAATATGAACAAATTGAAAGTGCAAGGTAATGTTGCTTATGCAAGTGGTTTAGTTATAGAAGAAAAAGGGATATTATCAAATACTAATGCCAGCCAATTAGTGATACGCACTATTAATTCTGCCACTACATCAAGCACTAATTTAGTGGAAAGTAATACATGCATGGTTTTAAATTTTACCATTCCACCCTCTTCTTTTACAAGTGTTCCGGCGGTCTTTCTCGGACAAAACCTTTCAGGTAATCCGTCAGGTGCAAACCTTATTAAAAGCGTTATGAATGTCACTATCAATGGCGGTGTAATCAGGATTTGTAACACTACAGGAGCTGGCGTTACATTTTCCAATCAATCGTTTTCATTAATTGCTATTGGCCAATAACAAGTTTTTACAAAGTCCTGAAAATAAAATAAAACCTAACCCAACAACGGCACTTTTACTATAAATTCAGCTTCCGTTTCAATGGTTTCTAAAGGTTTGGCACTTAAGTATTTATAAAGTTTTTTCAGGCTGTTGAGCCCTTGTTTATTTGATGTTTCTACGAACTTCTTTTTCTGTAGATTATTCTTTACTATCAGTTGTTCGTCTTCAATAAAAACATCAATCACCAAGGGTTTATCTTCCTCAATGGTATTGTGTTTAATGGCATTCTCAAAAAGGTTCTGGAGGGTTACAGGTACAATCCTGTTTAGTAAATATATATCATCAATCCTGAAATTGACCTGTAAACCTTCTTCAAAACGCGATTTCTGAAGATTAACATAGTTTTTTACAAAAGCTAATTCCTGACCAAGACTGACTGTTTCATTGTCTTTATTCTGTAAAATATACCGATAGATTGACGATAGTTTCTGCAGAAAATCGGACGCCACATCAGGTTCTGACAAAATAAAGCCGTTTAGTGAGGTAAGGCTATTAAATAAAAAGTGAGGGTTCAGGTGGTTAATCAGGTTCTGATATTGAATTTCGGTTTTATCTTTTTCCAACTTGGTTGACTGAATCTGTAAATGATGAATTTTCTTGCGTTGATTGGTCCGGTAAAGGAAAAAAGCAATAATTATCAGAATACCGACAAAAAAGCAGAGTACTTTAAACCAGAGAGTTCTGTAAAAAAGCGTTTCAATATGAATCTTTAGTGTCTGAATCGGTAACTCATTCTGATTTATGTCTTTGGCTCTTACCTTAAATAGATAATCACCACCGTCGAGGTGCCCGTAAACAGCCATTTTTTTACCTTCTTTATCAACTACCCAATTCTTATCATAACCCTCTAATTGGTAAGAAATTTCATACATCTTATCGTGTGGAGGAGTCAGGATACCGAAATAAACAGAAAACGAATTTTGCTTAGCGTTAAAATGGATGCGGGAATCAGTTTTATGAATTACAATAGCTGTGTCGGCCGTTGAAATACAGTTGAAATACAACTGGTCTTTGAAAGAAGGCAGTTTCAGGCCTTTAAAATTGAGCAAAACAGCCATTTGCTTATAGGTCGCTACTATCTTTTCATTTTTAAGCGGAATCAACCGGCTTCCCCATACAGAAAACAAATCGTTGGTCTGAAAATTAAAGGTTAATTTCTCTTTAGTCTTTTCATTGAAATACATAATATTATCCAGGAAAGCCATACAGAGATTATCGTTCTCATCGATTGTCAGGCTCTCGATTAAATCCATATCCAAAACCGATTGGAAATCATACGTTTTAGGGTCGAATCTGATTAAATCATAACTGCCTATCCAGAATTTCCCGTTTTTATCTTCTACAAAGCCTGAGTAACCAACTTTTGTAAAATCTATATCTTGTCTGGTTTGGATAACTTCAAAAGCTTGTTTTTCCTTTGAGAATTTTGCCAGTCCACCTGAATGAATGGTAAGCCAGAATTCACTGCTTATGCTATATAAAGAAAAGGTAGGAGCGAGGTGTTTCTTTTCATCTTTCAATTCAGTTCCTTTCCTGAATATAATCGGATACATTTTCCAGTTTTTTGTTTTCAGATGGTAATTGTATGTTTTATCCATTCCTCCCCCCTTTAGAAAAACCCATAGCGAATCGCCCATAATCCTGGTATGAGCAATGGAGTATTTGGTTCCGATTGAAGTATAGGCAGGAATTTTTAATCGCTCAAATTTTTTAGTTTCTTTTCCAAACAGTAAAATTTCATAGAGTTTAACGATTATCAGTTTTTGTTGATAGTCCTGAACGAAAACGGGTAGGTCGCCGCCTTTATCATATTTCGGATTTAGCGGAATCGGATAGATTACAGACTGATTTGTTTCAGGTTGATACTTAATCAGGCGATTATCACTGGTTGCCATCCACCAGGAACTGTCGCTTGGTTCTTCTATCATATTCATGAATCCATTTTTCTCATTGTTTTTGAAAAAAGTATTCGAAAAATCAAAAACATCAAAGATTGCTTTATTCGGATAAAGTGCTGATGTACCATTGATGGTTGAAACACCATTCAGAGTAGCAAACCATATTGTTCCGTTTTTTTCCTGCACTACATCAAAAAACTGATTAGCGGTAATGGAATTGTTATTCCCTTTTTCGTATTTGATTTCAGCAATCTGATTTTTTTTCATGTCAATATAAGCCATCCGGTTATTGAATGAACTCAACCAGAGGTTCTGGTTTACATCAAAAAATAGATTTGCGACCTCAAACAGGAAAGACCAATTGCCTTCAGGTTTGAATCTTTTTACTATTTTGCAGCTTTGTGTATCATACCAGACAATATCTTTGGAAGTGTTATCGGCAAATACGAGTTTGTTTTGATTGAGCGCTAATGCGGAGGGAGATTGTGTTTCAAAAACAGGTATCCGGGCGGGATTATGACCACGATTAAATATTTTCTGACTTGAAAAGTCGAAATAGTTTAAACTGTATTCATTATTACAGATAATCCAGAGCCCTTTTTTATCAGGGTCTTCAATCAACCCATTCTGAATGATTCGGTTAGAACTTATGGTTTTGTGATTGGATTCACTATGACTGAAATTTTGTAGTTGATTGGTCTGTGAATCAAATTTGAATAAGCCGCGGTCACGTATCGAAAACCAGATATCACCTTTAGCATCACAGATAATATTAAAACATACATAATCGGGTTTGTTCAGTTCTTTGATTATGATAAAATGATTCTTTTGCTTATCGAAATAGCAGATTCCTTCGCTTGTTCCTACCCATATTCTTCCCTGTTTATCTTCACACAAGGCGGTCACATTGTTATTGACTAATGAATGCTCATCATTTATCTTATGTTTTAGCGTAATGGTCAATTCAGAATCATAGCGTTTCAGACCGCTTGCCGTACCCAACCATAGGTAGCCGCTGCGGTCTTTCAGCATGCAGTAGATTCTGTTTTCAAGGCTATTATCAGCTATTCTGATTTGGTTGAAAGCAAAAGGGAGCCTTTGAGCAAAAGTTGCAGGGATTGTGTTTATAAAAAGCAGTAAAAAGCCTATGCAAATAAGGATAGATTGGAGTTTTCTATTACTACTACATTTTTCATGAATCATATGAGATACCCGATACATTATACCTTATTTATTTCTCTAACCATTTCTTAAAAAGAGGTGCTTTCTGGCGACTAATGTCAATTTCTGTGGCCTGATGTGGTTCTTTTAATTTTACCATTAGTTTCAGGTTTTCTAAGCCCCATACCTTCTGAATGATGTCGATATTGACAATATATTGCCGGTTAACCCTGTAAAAAACATCGGGGTCGAGCGTTGCTTCAATTTCTTCCATGGTATCATCGAGGCTGAACTTTTCATTGGTCTTTGTAACAATATGCACCACCATCTCGTAGTTGAAATAGGCAATGTCTTTGGTTTTTACCAATATCCAGGCATTCCGGTGGTTACACAGAAAATGCTCTTTATATAGAGGTTTTGACACGGTACCCGTTTGCAGCATTTCCATCAGTTTATTCAAATCAAGTGGATTTTTTGTTTGCTTTTGATTGATGCTCTTGGCCTTTTCAATGGCATGTTGCAAATCAGTAAGCTCAACGGGTTTCAGCAGATAGTCAATGCCATTGACTTTAAAAGCACGAATGGCAAATTCGTTATACGAAGTAATGAAAATAATAGGGCAGCTGAGTTTGAATTTCTCGAAAATCTCAAAACTTACCCCATCGGCCAATTGAATATCTGCAAAAACCACATCAGGTTCGGCATTTGCTGTAAACCAATTAACAGCAGTTTTGACACTCTGCAATATGTCTAAAATTTTCACCTCCGGATTTGTCTTCGCAATTTTTATACACAACTCTCGTGCGACAATCTTTTCATCTTCAATTAGGATGGCATTCATTTCGGTAGACTGGTTTTTATAACAAATTATTAAAAACTAAATGAACTGCAAAACTTTGAGAAGTGAATAGCGAAAATCTGCGAGTGAATGGTATAAAAGTGGCGAGTGAGTTGTTTTTGCTTGAGGGCTGAGGTTTGTAGAAGATTGAGACTTATGAAAAGATAATTACTAAAATAGGATTATCAGGTAGTTTTTTTTATATTTGGTTAGTAAAAAGTAAAGCTATGACAAGAGCTACAGAATCAACTAATTTGCCTCGTACGCTTGCTGAGTTTATGGACTGGGAAAGTAATGATGGCTTTAAGTACGAATGGAATGACGGAGAGTTAATTAGATTTTCGGGAATGAAAAAGAAACATTTGAAACTAATTAAAAAATTAAACAGGCTTTTCTTAACTACGCAAGCCCATCAGAATGGTGGTGAATTAATTTGTGAGCAGGATGTAATGTTAACCGGCATACAACTAAGAAGGCCTGATATGGGATATTTTAGCAATGAACAAATTGACAGTGAAGAAGAAGCCATACCAACGTTTTGCATAGAAGTTATTTCCATGCACGACCAGATAAATGACGTAAAGAAAAAAATAAAAGAATACTTTGAGCATGGCGTACAGGTAGTATGGCTTATTCTTCCTGATGAAGCAATGGTAGAGGTTTACACCTCAGTAAAAGATGTAAAAATCTGTATGGGCGAAGATTTTTGCTCTGCCTCTCCGGTTTTGGAAGATTTCAAAATACAAGTAAACGATTTGCTTCAATAATAGCTTTGGGATAAAAAAAACGCCTGTCATTCCAAAAATGACAGGCGTTCGCATATATATTATTGACGAATCTGTGCTTTAACTCCCCTTTAGGGGGGGGGCGTCTTATCCCACGGTCGAAGCAATACTCGAACCTAAATATTCACGATTCAAACGAGCAATATTCTCCAAAGAAATTTCTTTAGGACATTCAATGGCACAAGCCCCTGTATTGGTACAGTTACCAAATCCTTCTGCATCCATTTGTGCAACCATTTTAATGGCTCTTTCTTCACGCTCCGGTTGGCCTTGTGGGAGAAGGGCTAACTGAGAAACTTTTGCTGAAACGAAAAGCATCGCCGAAGCATTTTTACAAGCGGCTACACAAGCGCCACAACCGATACAAGCCGCTGCTGCAAATGCTTTATCAGCCTCCTCTTTCGGAATTGGAAGAGCATTACCATCTTGTGCGTTACCTGTATTGACAGAAATGTATCCACCTGATGCAATGATGCGATCGAACGCACTTCTATCTACTACAAGGTCTTTAATAACCGGAAATGCCGTTGCTCTCCACGGTTCAACCACAATGGTATCTCCGTCTTTAAAGCTACGCATATGTAACTGACAGGTAGTAACTGCTTCTAAAGGACCATGAGGACGACCATTAATATACATAGAACACATACCACAGATACCTTCACGACAATCATGATCAAAGGCAATAGGTTCTTTCCCATCAGAAACCAGGCGTTCGTTCAACACGTCAAACATTTCAAGAAAAGACATATCTTCTGATATACCATTTACCTGGTAGGTTTCAAGGCTACCATTTACTTTTGCATTTTTTTGTCTCCACACTTTTAGTGTGAGGTTCATATTACCTTCTGACATAAAATAAATATTTTTATAATCTCTTATTTATAACTACGTTGCGCAATTTTGATATTTTCGTACACCAAAGGCTCTTTGTTCAAAGACCATTTGCTGTCGCCTTCATATTCCCATGCGGCTACATACATATAGTTTTCATCATCACGCATTGCCTCACCTTCTTCGGTTTGGTATTCTTCACGGAAGTGTCCACCACAAGATTCGTTTCTGTTCAGCGCATCTATACACATGAGTTCTCCTAATTCAATAAAGTCAGCTACACGTCCGGCTTTATCTAATTCAGGGTTAAACTCATCGGCATCTCCCATAACACGCACATCAGACCAGAATTCTTTTTTCAAAGCACGAATCTCTTCAATCGCTTCTTTTAATCCTTTTTCGTTACGTGCCATCCCACATTTGTCCCACATAATTTTGCCGAGACGTTTATGGAATGATTCAGGAGACTGTTTGCCCTTGATAGTTAAAAATTTATTGATACGCTCTTTTACCGAATTTTCTGCTTCAACAAAGGCAGGATGGTCAGTAGGGATCGCTTTCGTACGGATTTCACCTGATAGATAAGAGCCGATAGTATAAGGAATCACGAAATATCCATCTGCCAGCCCTTGCATCAGCGCCGATGCACCGAGGCGGTTAGCGCCGTGATCTGAGAAATTGGCTTCACCTAAAGCATACAAGCCTGGTACGCTTGTCATCAGGTTATAATCTACCCAAAGACCGCCCATTGTATAGTGAACTGCCGGATAAATACGCATAGGTACTTCATACGGGTCTTCGCCTGTAATCTGTTTATACATATCAAACAGGTTACCATACTTTTCTTTTACTACGGCTTTACCCATCACAATTATCTCCTCTCTCGACGGATTATGTATCCCTTTCTTATTGGCTTCGATTTTGCCATAACGCTCAATAGCCGAGGCATAGTCAAGGTAAACAGCCATTTTAGATGTACCTACGCCATAACCTGCATCGCAACGCTCTTTAGCTGCACGTGAAGCAATATCACGAGGTACAAGGTTACCAAAGGCCGGATAACGACGCTCTAAGTAATAATCTCTTTCTTCTTCGGGTATATCGTTGGCAGCACGTTTATCATCTTTTTGTTTAGGAACCCAGATACGACCATCATTACGCAATGACTCAGACATCAGCGTCAGTTTAGACTGGTGGTCGCCCGATACCGGAATACAGGTCGGGTGAATCTGGGTAAAGCAAGGGTTTCCGAAATAGGCACCTTGTTTATGTGCTTTCCATGCGGCTGTTACGTTGCTACCCATCGCATTGGTTGATAGATAGAATACGTTACCATAGCCACCTGTACACAACAATACTGCGTGTCCGAAATGACGTTCTAATTCTCCGGTTATCAGGTTACGGGCAATGATACCACGTGCTTTGCCATCAATCACCACTACTTCCAACATCTCATGGCGGCTATACATGGTTACAGTACCAATACCTATCTGACGCTCTAAACCTGAATACGCTCCTAATAATAATTGCTGACCGGTTTGTCCGGCAGCATAAAAAGTACGTTGTACCTGTGTACCACCAAATGAGCGGTTAGATAATAATCCACCGTACTCACGAGCAAAAGGAACCCCCTGTGCCACACATTGGTCGATGATATTACCAGATACCTCAGCTAAACGATGCACGTTTGCTTCTCTTGCACGATAATCACCCCCTTTAATAGTATCATAAAACAGACGATAAACCGAGTCTCCGTCATTCTGATAGTTCTTGGCTGCATTAATACCTCCCTGTGCCGCAATAGAGTGCGCCCGGCGAGGTGAATCCTGAAAACAAAAAGCTTTAACTTTATAACCCATTTCAGCTAAAGTAGCTGCGGCTGCAGCACCTGCTAATCCGGTACCTACTACTATTATTTCTATACTGCGTTTATTGGCAGGATTCACCAATGGTACAGTAGAACGATATTTTGTCCATTTCTCCGATATTGAACCTTCGGGAATTTTGGCATCTATTTTTTTGGACATATCTATATATCTGTTAGTCTGAGAATCAATTACCCATTAAATGTTTTACATAAAAGAAGATTGGCATTGCCGCAAAACCGATAGGAATCAGAATGGCAAAAATCCAGGTACTGATACCCCTGACAAGCGGAGTATATTTAGGATGGTTCCAGCCTAAAGTCTGGAAGGCACTCTGGAAACCATGATATAAATGGAATCCTAAAGCAAACATACCCAAAATGTAAATTAAAACGAACACAGGATTCTGAAATACTCTTGAGACCTCTTTGTATAAGTCTTTTACAATGATTAAACGTGTTCCTGTTTCAAAATCGCTTATCTCAATCTTTTTTACATCTTGCGTATAATTAGCCGGCATTTCTGTAGCCAACTTTACGCCAGTTTGTACATTTTCGGTATATCGTACATAAGGTAGGGGTTCGTTATGATATTTATACCAAAAATCGCCCATGTGTACAACAATGTAAACCAAAAGAACAGTTCCTAAAATGGCCATATTTCGGCTTGACCACGAAGAAGAGTTTCTGACAACGGCGTATCTTACCGAACGGGCTTTGCGGTTTTGGTATTCGAGATATAAACCCCAGAAAGCATGAAACAGAATGAAAAAATAATTGAAATAAGAAATAACCTTGATGAGAGGAAACGATGTCATAAAAACCGCATACGTATTGAACGCATATCCGCCGTCTTTATAAAAAAGTTGTAAATTACCCGAAAGGTGTACTACAAGAAAAGTACAAAGAAAAAGTCCTGTTAGTGACATCAGAACTTTTTTTCCTATGGAGCTTGATAGTGTTTTTGTAAGCCAAGACATACTTTATTCCAGTTTGAAAACTAAAAATTTGACTATTTTAGTTATAGAGAAAAATACTTAGAAAAGTACAATTACTTTTGCGCGTCAAAAGTAAGCCACAAACTATTTAGAATCAATAAAAATAATGCCCTTTTTTATTAAATAATTGTATATAGAAAATAGAGAAGGTTTTATTTTATGAAATGTTTCAAAATACTAACAAATCCTATACAACGAATCAATTTTTTTTTCGTTTATATTTACAGACAATCCTAATCAAGAGCTTATGAAAGCGTTGAAGTTTACTTTATTTTGTGTTATTATCATTATTTTAGCTGCTACAAGGACTCAGGCCACCCACTTACGTGCAGGTGAGATAACTGCTAAAAGAATTTCGTCAACTACACTTACTTATCGTGTTACATTAACTACTTATACCGACCAGATTAATGGTGTGCAAGCCAATGAGGGAGCCAATTTTGTGAAATTTTCATTTGGTGTTACAGGTGTACCTTTGTATGACGTAAAACGTAAAAAGAAGTTTCTGATTAACTCAGGCACTATGTGCAACGTTTATGATACTACTTTTACTTTTCCGGCACAGGGCAGATATACCATTACCTGTGGTATCTCAAACAGAAATGCCAATACTGTTAACCTGCAAGGCCCGACTGACCAGATTAGTTTCTTTGTTGAAACCACCATTGTGGTAAACGGCGCCTTAGGTTTGAATAATACCCCTGTTTTGTTGAATATCCCGGTCGATACAGCCGGAGTAGGCAAAAAATTTATTCATAATCCGGGCGCATTTGATGCTGATGGAGATAGCTTGTCGTACCGTCTGACAGCGCCTAAACGAGATTTTGGTGATGGCACAGGGGTAGGTGGTTTTGCGGCGGGTTATAAAGACCCGGCAACGTTAGGAGATGCAAGAGTATCGGAAGATGGGCAGAGTCCGTCTTCTTTCAGGATAGATGCTATTACGGGTGATTTAATATGGGATGCCCCGGGCAGATTATCTGTCAACCAGTATCAGGTCAATGTAGCCTTTATAGTGGAAGAATGGCGAAAGGGTATCAATGGTACATATACGAAAATCGGGGAGATAACCAGAGATATGCAGATTATTGTGGTAGAAACGCCCAATAAACGACCTTTATTAACTACACCATCGCCCATTTGCGTAGAAGCAGGTCAGCGAATAGAGTTTTCGATAACAGCCCGTGACCCTGATAATCATAAAATCAGAATTTCGACTAATAGTGGTGTATATAACCGTGATGCAGAGGGTTTTGTGGATTTTGTTTTTCCCAAGGAGGCAAATTTTACACCTTTAAATACTACTCAGAATAGCCCTGCCTCGGGTACATTTACCTGGGAAACCAACTGTAAACATGTCAGAGAACAACCTTACGATGTTTTGTTTAAGGTAGAAGACTTTCCCGGACGAACGGCAGTGCAGTTAACAGATATTAAAACAGTCAGAATACGAGTCATTCCTCCCCGTCCTAAGGCCTTGACTGCTCGGAACACAGAACGAGGGATTGAACTTCGGTGGCAACAATACCCCGACTGCAACATTCCTGAAGAAGATGCCGAAATCGTCATCTATCGCAAAGAAGGCTGCTCCAACTTCATTCCTGCCAACTGTCAGATAGGTTTGCCTGCCTCCTTTGGCTTTGTGGAAGTAGCCAGAGTATCAGCCAAAGACACCTTCTATTTAGATACCAAAGCCCAGAGTGGCGTCATTTACAGTTACAGCATCGTAGCCAATCTGGCTACCTCAGATTTTGTGTCTATTCCAAGTGTGCCTTCCAACGAAGCCTGTATTGGCAGTGAGATACCTCAGAAAGCCCCTGTGATAACCAATGTAAGTGTAGATGTAACCAGCACAGCCACCGGACAGATAACCGTGAAATGGACTAAACCACTAAACTTTGACGCCAACGAAACCAAAGGACCTTATGCCTATAAGTTGTACAGAGCCACAGGCATTAGTGGAGGAGTGTTTCAACTCATTGCTACCATTCCCAGCAAAGTCATCGACAACGCAGCCGATACGATATTTGTAGACAAAAGCCTGAATACCTCCGCCAATGGGTACACCTACAAAGTAGCCTTTATTTATGAGACCGAGAAAGTTTTAGCCGAGAGTCAGGTAGCCAGCAGTGTGCGTTTGTCAGCAGCCTCAGATGCCCAACGAGTACGGTTAAACTGGCAGGCCAATGTACCCTGGAGCAATGACAACCGCAGGCACTTGGTTTATAGAGAAGACAAGGCAAGACCTGGGGTATTTCATATCATAGCCGAGGTATCAGTACAGGCAGTGAACACCTATACCTATTTAGATGATGGGATAGACCGCTATGCAGCCGATGGGGTGAATACCATAGAGATGCAGGTGGACACCAATTATTGTTACAAGGTAGAGACCTTTGGCGCCTATGGCAGATTACCCCAGTTCGGGACATTGCGTAATTTTTCACAGGTGATGTGTTCGAGTCCGATAGACAACACCCCCCCCTGTCCACCGGAATTGAGCATTGATGATTTGAATTGTGAGAATCTTGACCGGGAGGCCATTTGTGAGACCAACACATTGAGTAATAAATTAAGCTGGAAGACCCCGGCGAGTTCAGGAGGCTTGTTGTGTCGGAGTGATATTATCAGATACAATATTTACTTTGCCCGATACAAGGAAGACACCCCGAAGTTATTGGCAGCCATAGACAAGCCGGTACCACCGGAGACTTCATTCACCCACACCCGATCGGTACAAGATGGGTTTGCCGGTTGTTACTACATCACAGCGGTGAATAGTCTGAACATTGAGAGCAGTGCGAGTGCGACGATTTGTAAAGACAACTGTGCGACGGTGTTGTTACCGAATGTATTCACACCCAATGGAGATGGGAAGAATGATACCTTTACACCGATGACATGTTCAGCTTTTATCCAGAACATAGATATAGAGATATACAATAGATATGGGTTGAAGGTGTATCAGAGTGGGAGTAGTAATATTTTGAGTTGGGATGGACGGAGTAGCAGTGGGGTTGAGTTACCCTCGGGGACGTATTATTACTTGGCGAAGGTATCGTTGCAACGCTTGGACAGGAAGGATGAGACTCC
>NZ_SEWF01000031.1 GCF_004168285.1 Emticicia agri
ACCAGTTGAGCCTGTAACTCCCTGTATGCCTTGTGCACCAGTTGGACCCGTTGCTCCTCTTGCTCCGGTTGACCCGACTGCTCCCTGACTACCTGTTGCCCCTGTCGGTCCGGTAGCTCCGGTAGCACCTGTAACTCCCGGTGTTCCACTCGTAGCAGCATACAAGGCATAAGGCACACTCATCATCTGCATAGTACCCAAAGTTACATAGCCATTACCTGTATCTATTTCATCTCTTAAAAACTTACTTCCCGAAGCCCAGTTTATACTGCCAAATGTGCCGCTCTGAGCAGTACCCTGACCCAGTATCAAACTAAAAATCCCATTGGCATTTGTAGTAGCAGTATGGGTTTCTACATAAATGGCCGTCCCATTAGGCGCGCCATTCAGGATAGAGAACCTGACCAAGACAGCTTGATTGGAAAGAACTGTTCCGTTTGCACTTCTGGCAAGCCCCTGATAAGGAATTCCCTGTGGCACCTGCGCAAAAGTATCCAGAACAATCAAAGCAGTAAAAATGAAAAATAGTAGATTTCTCTTCATAGATATACTTAGTGATTTTACTTATTCTAAAAGTTACCAATAGAAAAATTAAAAACGAAAGCAACAACTACAGTCAATATTTTCAGGCATTGATAGCAGCAGGATAAAATCAAACTCAATAGAACTAACAGGTCGTTTCAAGCATTAAAGCCTATCTCAACGAGCTATTGCGCATATAAGTCAGTTTTCAGCAGTTCAAATAAAGAATCTGCTATTTTACGTGGTAGAATAAAACTTAGTACCAAACAGTAAAAATCTGAAAACCTTAAGGTATTTCAATTGAGACTATAAATTTTAATCAGGACTAAAAGCAGCTGTAAAAAGTAGTACTTAAGGGCATTTAAGTAAACTTCAACTGGCTAATGGTTATATGAGGCAGCTTGGTTAGCAGTTCAAAAAAAAGAATCTGCTACAATACGTGGTAGAAGTGGTAAATATAAACGATTAGTTTTTATATATCAAAATATTATTCTTTTTTTGTGCCACCAATATCCAATAAAATCTTTTGAATATTCTATTGCGAAAACTAATCTACCGCTCAATCACTTTTGAAAACTAATACCCATGCCACACCATGAAAAAAAACTATTAGTAATCATTCCCTGCTTCAATGAGGAAGTTTCAATCGCTAATCTGCTGACAGAATTATTGAGCTTAAAACTATCCTACAAGGTAACTATTGCCGTTGTGAATGACTGCTCAACAGATAACACATTGGCTGTAATTCGCTCATTTGATGTAGTCGTTCTGAATTTGCCAGTAAATCTGGGAATTGGCGGAGCTATGCAAACAGGGTATAAATATGCTTATAAAAACAAGTACGATTTAGCAATTCAGATGGATGGAGACGGACAGCACCCGCCTACGCAATTAGCCAAGTTATTGGCACAGCATGAAAAAAACCAAGCTAACATAGTAATTGGTTCACGATTTATTTCAAAAGAAGGATTTCAATCTTCTTTTCTACGAAGAAGTGGCATCGCTTATTTTCACCGGCTTAATCAGTTATTTACAGGCAATCGCATTTTAGATATTACTTCCGGTTTCCGTTTATTCGATAAGAAAGCTATCAGTATAGCAGCCAATAGTTACCCTGACGAATACCCCGAACCTGAATCATTGGTTACATTTGCCAAAGCAGGCCTGAGAATTGAAGAAATAGCTGTGGTGATGAAAGAACGACAAGGAGGACAATCCTCAATCCGTACTTTTTCAAGTATTTATTATATGGCGAAAGTAAGTATTGCCATGTTTTTTGCCTATGTACGAAAGTAAGCTACTGTCGAAAAAAGAAAACCCGTATATCAGCACTGGTATTCTGAATGAGAGGCTTTATTAACAATAATAAGCTACTGATTGTATAAGCCTTTGGCTTGCTCATCTTGTTATCTGCCATAATCCGCTCTCTGATACTCGAAAAATCTAAGGTCTCTAATCTGAAATTTTGAAGCAATTGAAAACCATACTTAGTCAGATAAGCTGGCAGGTTTTTAGGGCTAAAATAATTAATATGTGGACTATGGAAATTAAACTGCCACAGTCGGTCTAAAAATGATTGGATTTTGAGATAATAAAGTATGGTAGCGGTACGGTAAAAGAACCCATTACTCATAGGGATATTAATAATCAATAATCCATCTTTTTTCAGGTCTTTTTTGATGTTTACTAACAGACTCTTCAAATCGGAGATATGCTCAAAAACATCATTAAAAATAATAAAATCATATCCTTCAGCTGAATCAGTGGCAACATCAGGATAAAATCCTGATACTACCTGTAAATTGTTTGCTTTGTAATAATCTTCAAATGTGTTTTCCGGCTCTATACCTATACAATCAATATGATGAGCTCTGCACACTTCTAACCACCAACCATTGCCGCTGCCTATTTCAAGCCCTTTAATCGTCTTTTTATCTTTAAAATGCTCTTCTTTTAAAGCCTTTACAATTAACTCAAAGTTGTGAAATCTTAGTTTTTTTAATCCTATTTCCCGACTATCCTCCTCCAAACTCGACTGAAAAGATAAATCAAAAGTTGCATCAGACGAATACAAATCACACGATGCGCATTGATAAACCTTGTGCTTTAATTCAAATTTCAAGTTTTGTTTATTGCCGCAAACAATACATTGCAAATCGCTCATTGGTCTCTGTTATTTATTTTTTCTTTGGTAAGCTTCTGCTAAATTCCCTTTTAAAAGTGCATTATCAGGGTTTATTTTCAAACCTTTTTCTCCTGCAATAATTGCATTTTCCCAGTCGCCTAACTGATTATAGGCTGCACATATATTATTGTATGCCAGGTCGTAATCAGGTTTTAAAACTAAGGCTTTCCTACACTCTTCTATACACTCTTTATATTTTTTCTGATTAAAATAGAGTAAACTTAAACTCAAATAATTCTCAGCCGAAGGTTTTTGCGTTGCTAACTGTTGGAAATTAGCTGATACGCCGATGTTATTTTCTGCCAATGCCAGATTATTTTTAGCCAACTGGAAGTCAGGTTTCAAAGCAATAGCCTTTTTCAGAAACGGTATTGCTTTATCGTATTGCTTGATTTCATTATATGCCGAGCCAATATTATTATAGGCTTCGGTATAATCGGGTTTCAGCTTTATCGCTTCTAAAGCAACATCTATACTTTTCTCGTATTGTCCTGCCTGATAGTAAGATAGGCTTACATCTAAGTACTTTTCCGGGTCAGGATTCATCCTAATTTGCTCTAATTGTAAACTCAAACTATTTTGTTTCTTCAAGGCAGATTCTTTATACCTCACAGCCAATGCATTATCGGGTGCTAATTGCAATGTGCTTTCTGCCAGTTGATTTAATTTTTCGTATTCTTGTTGAATATCATAGATTTTCATTAACAACTCTCTTGAAGCTAAATAAGCTGGTGAAATCTCAATGGCCTTTAATAAAAGCGGAACGGCTTCGGCATACCTGAATTGATTAACCAGGAATCTGCTATAAAAATAATATGAGTCTGCACTCGTACTGTTGTAGGCTAAGGCATTTTTAAAATAGGTTTCGGCTGTTTTTTTATCTCCCAGTGCCTCCTTTAATACGCCTAAATTAATGTGAAGCGTAGCATAGGAAGGTAATCCGGTTAAAGCATCTGTAAAGTATTTTTCGGCTATGGCATACTCGCCTTTACTCATTTTTGATAACCCATAGTTCATCAATCCCCGATAGTTTTTAGGGCTTTTTATGGTTACATCATACCACAGACTTTCTTCGGTTTTCCAGACCTCATTACGCTGATAAGTCCCGATGCCATACCCCACCAAAATAATAAATATAGTAGCTATAATTGCTTTTGAATATTTTTCATAGATGGTTTTGTATTTCATCAATACCAGGGCGATTCCCCACACTACCGCCATAATAAGCCCTACAAATGGGAAAAACATACGATGGTCGTTCATCACCTCTCCTAAAGGAATAATACTTGATGACGGCACCAGAGCCAGAAAGAACCATACAATACCAAAACTAACAGGGCGGGCAGCTGGTTTTCTGGAGCAATAAGTGGCTACACCCAGCATGACAATAATAAATAGTATGCCTATAAAAAACCTGACGTCCCAGATATTTTTCAGCAATTGCCAGTCGGTATCAGCACTCAGGTGAACAGGCAGAAATAACGTACCGAAATAATAAGTAATAACAAAAGGCTGAGTAATAAGATACAACCAGGGCGAGTTACCACCTGCCTGCCATGTTTTAGGGGTAAATTTATCAACCCACAGATACAATAGCGCACAAACTACCAAGACAGGAATTACCTTCACAAAACTACTGACAGTCTGTTTAAAATAACTTCTCCTGAAAAAATCTGATATACTCATATTTTTCTCAAAGAAAGTGATGTAGAAAAACAGCATGGGTGCAAACATAACCGCCGTAGGTTTGGCTAATGTTCCTAATACGATTGGAAGCAGATAAAGAAATGTTTTCCGACAAAAAGATGAATAAGCATATAGTACAAAAGCAAGAATCACAAAAAAAGTAGATTGCGTATCTGAACGGGCAATGACGTAATTTACTGTTTCGGCCATTGCAGGGTGTAATAAATACCAGGCAACGGCTATTAATGCTATATACCCATTCCACTGGTTTTTATAGGCAATATCAAAAATCTTTACGAACAACCAAAACATCAATATCCCTTGAATGAGATAAAAAATAAAAGTAAGCAGGTGAAAATAAAACAGATTATAGCCATTCCCTAACCAGTAATCAATGGCAAGTGAGGTAGTAACTATCGGCCTGTAAGCCTGATTGGCAGGTAAAGTACTAAAAGTGGTGGCATCTTTAAAAAACAAAGGTATGTTTTTCAGATTGCGGATATAGAGATTGTTTTCAATTGTATGCGAATCATCAAAATGGAAGGCATTCTGGAAATGATTGCTATAGGCAATACAAGTAAAAACAATAACCAAAGCCAGATAAAGTCTGTGATACTTTTTCATTAATTGCAGGATAGTTTCTTTAGGCTATAGATAATGATAAAATGATAGAGAAGGTTGGCTTCTCTATCATTTTATTATTTATAAGTTCAGTTGCGTACCCATATTCCACCAGATAAAGGCATAAATATCGGCTGTTTGCTCTATATTTTTGGCCGTATTACTTGCACCATGACCCGAATTAGTATCAATACGAATCAATAGAGGATTACTACTACTTTTTCCGGCTTTGGCCTGTAACATAGCTGCATATTTGAATGAGTGCGCAGGTACTACACGGTCGTCGTGGTCGGCAGTAGTAATTAAAGTGGCCGGATAGTCTACGCCTTCCCTGATATTATGCAATGGAGAGTAAGCATACAAAGCCTTGAATTCTTCTGCATTATCAGCCGAACCATAATCAGCAATCCAGTTCCAGCCAATGGTAAATTTCTGAAAGCGAAGCATATCCATTACTCCCACCTGTGGAATAGCTACTTTAGCTAATTCAGGTCTTTGGTTCATTACAGCACCTACTAAAAGTCCCCCATTTGACCCTCCACGAATAGCTAAATGTGCATTATCACAATATTTCTGAGCAATCAGGTATTCTCCGGCGGCAATAAAATCATCAAATACATTCTGTTTCTTTAGTTTCATACCTTGCTCATGCCATTTCTCGCCATATTCACTTCCTCCTCTTAAATTAGCCTGTGCAAATACCCCTCCCTGCTCTAAAAACGGAATCAATAAAGGACTGAAAGCAGGATTCATACTGATATTAAACCCCCCATAACCATAGAGTAAGGTTGGGTTTTGACCATTCAGATTGATACCTTTTTTGTAAACAATAAACATCGGAATCTTGGTACCGTCTTTACTTGGGTAAAATACCTGTTTGGTTTCAAAATCAGTCGCTTTAAAATCAACTTCTGGCGTACGGAAAACCGAGCTTTGTTTAGTAGCTATATCGTAACTGAAAATGGTGGACGGGTAATTGAACGAAGTAAAAGTGTAAAATACTGCTTTATCATCAGCATTCCCTCCAAAACCAGAAGCCGTTCCCAAACCGGGTAATTTAATCTCATTCTCTAATTTACCCTTCACGTCATACACGTAAGCACGGGTTGTAACATCTTTCATATAGGTCAGAAATAATTTCCCACCTGCTACACTTGAAGACTGCAAAGGTTCAGGTTGCTCTGCTACTACCGACTTCCATGTGCCATTAGCTGTATCAAAACTTTCAATTTTTTCGTTCTTGGCGTCTCTGTTAGTCTGAATCAGCAAGATTTTTCCTACATTTTCAATGACACCAAACGAGAAATCTGTTACTTCGGCTACTACAGGTTTAAATACTTTTGCTCCTGCTTCTTTGTAAAATAAAGCATTACCGTCTTTACCTTTACCACGGTCGCTTACATACAACATGGCAAACTGCTCGTCTTCTGTGGTACTGACAGTATGAAAACGTTGTGGATTGGCTTTGTCTTCAAATGCTAACACATCGGCATTTTGCGAAGTGCCGATTTTATGAAAAAATACCTGATGATTTTCATTTTTTGCAGCCAGCGCACTACCATCAGGTTTCGGGTAACGGCTATAATAAAACCCATCTCCCTGCCAGGCAATGCCCGAAACTTTTACCCATTCAATTTTATCTGACAGGTTTTGCTTATTCGACATATCCATGATAAAGATTTCCTGCCAGTCAGAACCACCTTTTGATAGTGCATAAGCCGCATACTTACCATCTTTAGATAATTGAAACTGTGCCAGACGGGTAGTAGCATCGGTAGAAAGTTTATTCGGGTCTATCACAACCTCAGGTGCACCATTCAAACCTTTCTGACGATATAATACGGCCTGATTTTGCAAGCCATCGTTTTTATAAAAATAATACCATTCTCCCTTACGGCTTGGAGCCGAGTATTTGGCATAGTTATAGATTTTTTCCAGTCTTTTTTTCAGTGCTTCACGGTAAGGTATTTTTTCAAGATAACTGAAAGTTACCTCGTTCTGTTGTTTTACCCATTCGGCAGTTTCAGCAGAGCGGTCGTCTTCTAACCAGCGGTAAGGGTCTTCAACAGTTGTGCCATGATAATTATCTTTTTGTTCTACTTTACGTGTAGTGGGATAATTCAATTGAGCCATTAAAAAAAAAGGAGCCATAATAAACGCGGTAATAAATAAGCTGATTGGTTTTTTCATAGTAAGAGATGAGTTTTTATACTACAAAGTAAATAATATTTTATCAATAACGGTAGTGTGTCTTATTATATGCCAATATAGTTCATAACCTACGCTCTGATTTTTAACTTTGTACAACAATCCATATTTATCCTGGCAAAACCTTAACAGGTATATTGTTGTTAAGATAAAAACCCTATTTCTTAAACATGATTAATTCCATCAAATCAGATACAATTATCAAGTTTAATGGCCACGAGCCATTTGAAAAACCTGATTTGGTAGTAGTAGAAGAGCCGTTGGAAATAAGAATAGGCTATGGAGCAGCAGACAATCGTCAGCAGAAAAGTGTTTCTGTAACCATGCGCACGCCTACAGGACATGATTTTGAACTGGCTATAGGATTCTTGTTTACTGAAAACATTATCAATCGTTTCAATCAGATTCTTTCTATTCACTATTGCACCGATAATCAGCGGCAACAACAGGAAAATATAGTGAGAGTAGAACTGCACCCTGAGGTTCAATTAGATTTTCAGAAATTAGAACGGTATTTTTATACTTCATCCAGTTGTGGTATTTGTGGCAAGGCTTCCATAGAAGCCATTCAGGTACAATGCCCTGTCCCGGTCAATTCAACACTTCAAGTCTCCTCCAGTTTAATTTATCAGTTACCAAACATTGTGGAAGAAAAACAGGTTTTCTTTAAACATACCGGAGGCTCACATGTGGCGGCATTGATTCGTGTAGCAAATACGGCTACAGGAAGTCTGCTTTTACTTCGTGAAGACATTGGTCGCCACAACGCCTTAGATAAACTTATTGGTGCAGCGCTTCAACAGAACTTGCTACCACTGTCTGACACCCTGCTATTTATGAGCAGCAGAGCAAGTTTTGAGTTAATTCAGAAAGCCGTTACGGCGGGTATCTCACTTATGGTATGCGTGGGTGCGCCCTCAAGTTTAGCCATCGAAACCGCTCAGGCATTTGGTATAACGCTCATAGGTTTTTCTAAAGAGCATAGTTTTAATATTTATAGCGGAAGCCCGAAAGTAATTCATTGAATTTATGAAGAAAGTAGAAAAAACTCCAATAAATCCTCAATCTCCTACAGATTTTACAGGTATTGAAACAAGCAATCCTGCCAAAGCGGCGGCTGGAGTGAAGGCGGTCTATTCATCTTTCAAGCACGTGTTTGGGGCGATGCCTGTACAGAGAGGATTAAAGGCTTTGTTACACCTTAACCAGAAAGGCGGCATTGATTGTCCAAGTTGCGCATGGCCTGACCCTGACAATGAGCGTTCGAAAGTAGCCGAATATTGTGAAAACGGAGCTAAGGCCATTGCAGAAGAAGCTACTACACGCAAGGTTACAACTGTATTTTTTCAGAAATATTCGGTGGCAGAACTCTCTCAGAAATCTGATTACTGGTTAGGGCAACAAGGGCGGCTAACCCATCCGATGGTTTTACATCCGGCACAAACGCACTATGAAAAAATAGCATGGAAAGATGCTTTTCAGTTAATTGCACAACACCTTAATCAATTAGCTTCGCCTGATGAAGCTATCTTTTATACTTCAGGCAGAACAAGCAATGAAGCAGCTTTTTTATATCAGCTTTTTGTAAGAATGTATGGCACTAACAATCTGCCTGACTGCTCTAATATGTGTCATGAATCAAGTGGTTCGGCATTGGGCGAAACTCTGGGTTTAGGGAAAGGTTCTGTAAAACTCGATGATTTTGAGAAAGCAGAAGTCATTATGATTTTAGGGCAGAATCCCGGCACAAATCATCCAAGAATGTTAACAGCCCTCGAAAAAGCCAAAAGAGCAGGTGTAAAAATCATTTCTATCAATCCTTTAATTGAACCCGGTTTACTCAAATTCAATCACCCGCAAGAGGTAAGAGATTTGATTTTTGGTGGCGAGAAACTTACAGATATTTATTTACAGATACGTATTAACGGCGATTTAGCCCTACTTAAGGCATTTAATAAAATCTTGTTAGAGGCCGAAGAAAAAAAGGGGAATGTATTAGATAAGCCATTCATTAAAGAACATACTGAGGGCTATGCAGAATTAGTAGAAAACCTGAAGAAGTATGATTTAGAGAAATTAGTCGATGATTGTGGCATTCCACTCCATGCAATCGAAGAAGCTGCTCAACTTCTGATTAATCATAATAAAATTATTGTTTGTTGGGCTATGGGGCTTACCCAACACAAAAACTCAGTACCAACTATCAGAGAAATTGTGAATCTGCTATTGTTGAAAGGAAGCATTGGTAAAGAAGGCGCAGGCACTTGCCCTGTACGAGGACACTCAAATGTACAGGGCGACCGTACAATGGGTATCTACGAAAAGCCTAAATCAGACTTTTTAAATAAACTGAAAGAGGTTTTTCAGTTTTCACCCCCTCGCAAACATGGATACGATACGGTAGAAGCCATTAAAGCGATGGCTGAGAAAAAAGCCAGCGTATTTTTAGCTATGGGTGGCAATTTTCTGTCTGCTACGCCCGATACTGAGTTTACAGCTAAAGCCTTGCAAAACTGTAATTTAACCGCTCACGTTTCTACAAAACTCAACCGTAGTCATTTAGTGCATGGCAAAACGGCACTGATATTGCCTTGTCTGGGCAGAACCGATATTGATTATCAGGTTACAGGCAATCAGTTTGTGAGTGTCGAAAACTCTATGGGCGTGGTGCATAGCAGTCAGGGAGTACTAACACCCCCTTCTGAAACCCTGCTGAGTGAGCCTGCCATTGTAGCCGGTATAGCCAATGCCACATTAGCCGACAAACATTTTACTACCAACTGGGACTACCTTATTTCTAATTATGACCATATCAGAGATTTGATTGAAAAAACCATTGAAGGATTTGACAATTATAACAGGCAGGTAAGACAGGAAGGAGGCTTTTACCTCCCGAATGCCCCACGGGATAAGAAGTTTACTACTGACACAAAAAAAGCCAAGTTCAGTATCAATATTTTGCATACGATTCAACTGAAAGCAGATGAATACCTGATGATGACTATCAGAAGCCACGACCAGTTTAATACAACCGTCTATGGTCTCGACGACCGCTACAGAGGTATTTACAACGAGCGTAGAATTATTCTGATGAACGAACAGGATATTAAGGGAGCAGGCTTACAGATTTATCAGGTGGTTAATCTGCATAATCATTTCGGAGGAATTAAGCGCACGGCAGAAAGATTTATTGTGGTGCCATATAGTATTCCTGCCAGATGTGTGGCTACCTATTTCCCCGAGGCTAATGTATTGGTGCCAATTGACAGTTATGCCGACATAAGCCAGACACCTACCTCAAAATCGGTAGTAATTACCCTTGAACCTGTGGTAGAGTCTGGTAAGATTGTATTGGCAAAATAGAAAAAATTTGTACCTTTCTACCTCAATCTGGTACAACCTACACCTCTATGAAACCACTTCTATTTGTCTTATTCCTATTTTCATTTGCTATACATGCACAATCTTGAAAATAGGTCGAAGTCAGCAACGGCATCTGGAAAGTTTCAGTAGGCACACCCGAAAAATACAATTTACTGACGGCTACTGACATGAAACCTAACATGGCTGCCATAAAAAAACTTCCTGTTTCTGCATTTCCATTAGACAAAACAGAGATTGTTGTCAGATTTTACGGAAATTTATGACCAAACAAGAATGATTTATGCGTGTATTATCTATTCTTTTTTACCTGTTTTTAATAGATACTGCTTTAGCACAGCAAACGGTAAAACAACAAGCCATTGAAACGCTTCGTAAGCAGATACTCACACAAGCCGACTGGGCCATGCAACAGGCTCCGGTTACAGTTACTGCATCCAGCAGTAGCCGTAGCCAGGGTACGATTCATGATTTTTATTCAGAAGGAGATTACTGGTGGCCTGACCCTGCTAATCCTGATGGGCCGTATATTCAGAAAGATGGGATGACTAACCCCGATAATTTTGTGGCACATCGTTTAGCCATGATTCGGTTCAGCAAAATCATCGGGGCATTATCGTCTGCTTATGTACTGACTAATAATCCTCGATATGTTACCCATGCTTTCAACCATTTGCAGGCATGGTTTGTAAATCCTGCTACAAAAATGAATCCTTCTTTACTTTATGCGCAGGCCATTACACGCAAAGTTTCAGGCCGGGGTATTGGTATTATAGACACCATTCATCTGATGGAAGTTGCTCAGGGGCTTAGTAAAATAGAGCATGCCGCTAATACCAATAAGCAATTAGTAGCCGATATAAAAAACTGGTTTGCAGAATACCTTAACTGGCTCACTACCCACCCCTATGGCAAAGAAGAAATGGAGGCAAAAAACAATCATGGCACTTGCTGGGTAATGCAGGTAGCTTCTTTTGCCAAACTGACTGATAAGCAGAACTTGCTTGAGTTTTGTCGCAATCGCTATAAAACCGTTTTATTACCTAAACAGATGGCCGTTGATGGTAGTTTTCCGTTAGAACTGAATCGTACCAAACCTTATGGTTATTCGTTATTTAATTTAGATGCTATGGTAATGATTTGCCAGATACTCTCAACAGCGCAAGATAATTTATGGGAATACAAAGCACCGGAAGGGCAGACAATAAGGAAAGGTATCGAATTTATGTACCCTTACGTAGCAGATAAAAGCAAATGGCCTTTTAAAGAAGATGTGATGTACTGGCCCAATTGGCCTGTAGCACATCCGTTCCTTGTTTTTGGAGCGGCTGAATTTCAACAAAATCACTGGTTTCAGCTCTGGAAAAACCTGGAGCATAACCCAACAACAGAAGAAGTAATCAGAAATTTACCTATAAGAAACCCAATCATCTGGTTTTAGCATCGTATGAAAAAAATTGCATGTTTATTTATTCTTATTTTTAGTTCGGCACAATTGAGTTTTGCTCAAAAAGACATGAATGTTATGACTTACAATATCCGCCTCGGTATAGCCTCTGATGGAGACAACCAGTGGAACAACCGTAAGAAAAATCTGGCAAGTATATTGAATTTCTTTGAGGCCGATATTTGCGGCATGCAGGAAGCCTTCTTTAGCCAGATTCAGGACCTTGAAGGTTTATTGCCCGACACTTATGCCTGGGTTGGCAAAGGACGGGACGACGGTAAGGAGGCCGGAGAGTTTTCGTGTATATTTTATAGAAAAGACAAATATACCATGCTACAAACCAATACTTTCTGGCTCAATCAACACCCCGAAACTGTGGGTCTTGGTTGGGAAGCCAAGTATAACCGCATTGTTACCTATGCCAAATTTGAACGTATAGCCGATAAGAAAATATTCTTTGTTTTTAATACCCATTTCGACCACGAAGCTGTGGTAGCACGTAGAGAAAGTGCTAAATTATTACTATCAAAAATCAAAGAGATTGCAGGAAATACCCCTACCATTATTACCGGAGACTTTAATGCAGTGCCAAGTTCAGAACCTATCCAGATGTTGACAGATGGAGCTAATCCTGACCATTTACTTGATTCTGAAAATCTGTCAGCTACTCCCCATTTCGGACCATATAGCTCATTTACAGGTTTTCAGGCAAGAGAGCAAGAAGGTATGCGAATCGATTATATATTTCTGAAAAATGCAGACTTTAAAGTCAGAAAACACGCTACTATTTCCATGTCATGGGGAGGTAGATTTGCCTCAGACCATCATCCTGTTTTAGCGACTATATCTTTTTAATGAAGAAGATAAAAAAACAGATTGAACGCTTTCTCAGAAAGCACGTTCAATCTGTTTTTTCTTATTCCAGGGGGCTGTGGTCTGCCTTGATAAATCATATAGAAACCAAAGCACAATGGCTATAAATGCAATAAATATAATTCTGAAGATAAGGCGGTTTTTATTACCCTGTTTTTTGTTTGTCATCAGATAAATACCAAAACTTAATACTACTCTGTTTTTGTAATGCTACTTGGCGAGTAATAGTTCAAAAACTTACCACTTTTGTTTGAAATCTCAGCCCACTTCACGTTCTCAAACTCTATTACTACTACGCCTGCCTTTTCCATTGAGCCCCCAATGTCGGCACGGGTAAGATATTCAGCAAAAAAAGTAATATCAGGGTTATGCCCAAAAATAGCTACAGTTTTTACTTTTTCATTCATATTATTCACTGCAGCCAGATATGCCCTTGCGCCTCCTCCGTATATAGCCTCATCTAAAACGATTTCTTCGGCATCTTTATGCAACTGTTCAGCAAAAATCTTGGCAGTAGATTTACAACGGTCGGCTGCACTACTTACCATTAGCTCAATTTTTATTCCTTTTTCTGCTAAAAATTTCCCCATGCGGGCCGATTCGATGATACCATGCGAAGTAAGGTTTCGGTCAAAATCCCGAAACATGGGTGTATTGCCTCCTTCTTCAGCAGTAGCGTGGCGAACCAAATAAAGCAGTTTTTTCATATTTTCAACGGTTTTGGCACGAATATACAAGCATTATTAGAAATTAATTGACTTTTTTCTGAATTATTCATAAAAAATAATCCCCTGGAAAATAATATTACAACTACAAGAACAATGATTCTGTTTTTCAGTTTTAGCTCTATACAGTAAAAAAATTATATTTGCATTGGTAAACACCTTAACAATGCCTATTGGCAAACTACCCACAAGTTTATGATAGATTATAATCCAAAGAATTGGTGGAAATTCATTTTTTATTTCCACAAAGCAGATACTTTTATTAAACTCATGCCAGCCATGCTGGGTCTGGCAGCTTACACAGCCATATTTGTTTATGTAGAAAACAATATTCTGCATTATGTACCCATTAAAAATCCGCTCACCATTCATTCATTAGTAGGTTTTGTATTGTCTTTATTATTGGTTTTCAGAACCAATACAGCTTATGACAGATGGTGGGAAGGTCGCAGACTCTGGGGAAATTTTACCAACAATTCAAGAAATTTTGCTTTAAAATTAGCTACTTTTCTACCGGAAAAACATCCGGCAAAAGAAACTTTAAAAATCCTGATTGGCAATTATTTACACGCCGTTAAAGAACATCTCAGAGGCAAAGCACATATCAGTAGCCTTACCTTTACTGAGAACTATAATGAAGAATATTATAAAGGCTTCAAGCATCTCCCTAACAGAATATGCCAGGCTATTTATACCGAAATTCATCAGTTACATCAGGCAGGCCTTATCAATGCCGAACAACTGCTTGTACTGAATAACGAGCTTTCGTCTTTTACCGATAATCTTGGGGCTTGTGAACGCATCAAGAACACACCGATTCCGGTTTCTTATAATATTTTTATTAAGAAAATAATCTTTATTTATGTCTTTACAATGCCTATCACAGCAGTATTAGAATATAAATTCTGGTCTATTCCTATCGTAACACTCGTATTTTATGCTTTTGCAGGAATAGAAATTATGGCCGAAGAAATAGAAGAGCCTTTTGGGACTGATGCCAACGATTTAGGCCTGGATAATATGGTAAAAAACATTAAAGGTAATCTGGCAGAAATTTTGTAGATTTTGTCACAAATAAGAGTATATTTACTGAAATAAAACAAAATCCGCAACTTATCGTTAATATCTTACGTCATTAACAAAGAACGCTAAATAATACTTTTGAATATGAAATTTACACCTGCAAAATCACTGATTTTGGGTCTATTTTTGACAGGAAGTATACTATCTTGTAAAGTAGACAATCCTGCTCCTACACCTACCGGCACTGATAAATCTAATGAAACTATCAATAGCTGGGTTTATGACAACATGAAGTATTGGTATCTTTGGTCAGACCAGATGCCTGCCAAGCAAACTTCTGCCGCATCGCCTGAAGACTATTTTTATACTTTACTGAACGACTATCCCAACACTGACCGTTTCTCATGGATTGAAGAAGATGTTGAAGCCCTTACCAATTCATTAAATGGGATAAACAAAGTGTTCGGGATGAAGTATACCATTTATTACCTTGATAACGCACAGACAAATGTTGGCTTTTTTATAACTTATGTCATAAAAGGCAGTCCTGCCGAAAAAGCCGGACTAAAAAGAGGAGATATTATTCTGACAGTTAATGGTACACAATTAGACAAAAATAATTATGGTACCTTAACAAGCGCAGAAACTGCTACTTTTGGTTTAGGGAAAGTAGCCAGCGGTGTTTTTTCTTTAAGTGGTACAACTGTACAGGTAACCAAGGCAGAAGTGCAGGATAACCCTGTACATTACTGGAAAGTAATTGAGAAAGGCAACAAAAAAATTGGTTATTTAGTGTATAGCCAGTTTATAAGTGCTTTTGATAATAACCTTCGACAAGTATTTGGCGAATTTAAAAGTAAAGGTGTGAATGAATTAGTACTTGATTTAAGATTAAACCCGGGTGGGTATATTTCTTCTGCCGATATTCTGGCCTCATTGATTGTAAAAAATCTTAATACAGATAATGTAATTCATAGCGACCAATGGAATGCCAATGTTACCAAAGACAGACCTACTTATACGACCCCTACGAAATTCAGAAATGAGCCTAATAATCTGGGTACATTAAATCGTTTATACGTATTGACTTCTACCGGAACAGCCTCGGCAAGTGAATTAATTATTAACGGATTAAGACCTTATATGGATGTTATTCTGATTGGCGCTCATACCTACGGAAAAAATGTAGGTTCTGTAACTTTATCAGACTCGCAGAAACGTTGGAAATGGGCTATGCAACCTATCGTATTAAGAACAGTCAATTCTAAAGGTGAGTCAAATTATGGCACAAAAGAGGGTTTTAAACCAGATTATGCGGTAACTGACAATGTAATTCCTTTTAAAACCTGGGGTGATGAGAATGAAACACTTCTGAAAAAAGCGCTGGAATTAATTACAGGAGAAGTAGCTACTCAACAGATTGACCCAAATGCCCGTACATCTGTTTCAGCAATGAAAGGTGAACCGTTAAAAGTAAATGAGTCTGAAAATCCGTATCAGAACCGTAAAGAGATGTATGTAACATTTCCGAAATAAAAACATTCTGTTTAACTATATAAAAAATGCCGAGGGAGTAATTCATCGGCATTTTTTATATCAACAGATTTACAAAAGCCGTGAAGAGGCAATCTGAATATCGGCATATTTCCATGCCTCTTCAAATTGCTTTTTTATCTTATCATACTGCCTTTCATTTTGTAGTTCGCCATATGCGTTCATCAGCCCCTTAAGTGCCCAACCATTGTTGGGGTAATTTTTTAGATCCTGCTCATAAACCTTAATGGCCTCGTTATACTTTCCGGCATCAATTAATACGGCTCCCAAATGATGACGAATGGAGAAGAACCAATCGGCAGGTTCGTTATAATTAAGCGCATCTTCTTTAGCAATAGCTTCCTTCAGCAAGGCAATTGACTGTACATAATTTTTCTCTTTGGCACTAATTTCTCCTTCTACTACTTTTGAAGCAATCAAAGATAAATCATACACATTATTGATATTCCATATAGTTAAATTCTTTAGGGTTGAGTCTTTGAGAATGTTTTTCATTTCAGCCAGATGTTGTTTGGCTAAAGCAGTTTTATTCTGCGATAATACCGCCATTGCCTGTGCGTAATGCCAAATTACTGACGGATACTTTAAGTTTTTTTCAGGTGCCTTTGCCCGAAGAATCTCATTCCATAGACCCAGTTTCACCTGTACATACCACGGAATTGTATAATAATGTTGCAAAGTACCCCAGGCGGGGTCAAGCATTAATTTTTTATGTGCATGGTCAGCGGTTTGTTTAGCTCCTGTTACAGCACTTTTGCTTTCGCCACTCAGCGTACCACAAGCAGCAATAAAATGATAATTATGAGGGTAATAACCCAAAGGATAAGCTCCCTGAGCATGGCAGTTTTCTAAATACAAACTATCGGCAAGTGAGGCTTGCTGATTAGAGACAACACCTTCGTGATAACTTCCGATGCGGATATAAATATGCGAAGGCATATGCACAAGATGTCCTGCTCCCGGTACAAGCGTCTCAAGTAGTTTAGCACTTGCAAAGGCTTTTTCTGCATGCTGAGACATTTCCTGGGCATGAATATAAAAATGATTGGCTCCGGCATGCTTAGGGTTTAGCTGCAAAGCTTTTTCTAATACGGTAATAATTTCAGGTGTCCACGGCTGCATGCTTCCATCGCTTTTCCATAATTGCCACGGGTGCAAATCCATAATAGATTCGGCAAAAAGTGCGGCTATATCTTCATCATCAGGGTATTTCTTATAGACATTTCTCATACCCGCCATATAAGCCGCATCTAATTGAGTACGTGGTATGTTAGAGTCGTTGGAATAGCGTTGGGCTAATACCTGAATTAAATCTTTCTCTTTCTGAGTACAGTTAACTGATAGTACTTGGGCTTTTTGTACAGCATCATAGGCTCGCTGAAAATTATCCGGTTCCATTCCGGCATTATAGTTAGGGCCTAATACATAGGCAAATCCCCACCAACCCATGGCACAGGTTGAGTCCTGTCTGGTTACTTCATAAAAAGAACGGGCGGCTTCAGCATGATTAAAACCATAGGCCAACATAAGACCCTGATTGAAATACTTCTGTGCTTCTACATTTTTTGTAGTAACCGGAAAATTTATTCCATCAAGCCCTGATAAGAGAGGCGCTTTTTTATCATACGAATACCAATTTTTATCAATTACCTCAGGCAAACCACACACCGACATAGCAGATGCAGTATTTTTAGTCTGATTAGTTTCTGCCTTTTGTTTACAAGAACAAAGAAGAATACTTAAATACAAGAAAGAATATAAGATATTTTTCATCTTTGAAAATTTTAAAAGTTCAGGCTATTTATTGAGTCAACTAAATTAATGCTTTTCAGATTAATTATTCAATTCTTTATCACTCCTTTTTCTATACGATAGTGTAGTGGAGTATAAAATTACCTTATAAATCCACCAAATATATCCCCTCAAGAGGGTATTGAGAAGTGTTTTTTATGTTTATAGCTTTGCTTTAAAACTTCTTAATATCTCAAGCTATTAAAATTAATTTTTGCATTCGTTTAGAGCTTGCATTTATGGAGGTTTCAAGAACCCAAATCTGATTTTTACTATGAAAAAACTTTTACCTGTACTCATTTTTATATTACTATTTTTATGGAACGATGCAAAAGCATATACTCCTCCTACCCATTCTATTCCTCGATTGAGTTATAAAGATATTTTAGCACTACCGTCTCCACACATAGGCAATATGGCGTATGACCTTACGCATGGTGTCATACAAGTATATACCACTGCCGGGTGGAGAAGTATGACAAAATCTGCTGACGTTGATTGTGAGAGTTTTACAGCCATACGTGGTGGCGGGGTTAATAGTGAATTATCATTTGATGTGGCTACTGATAGTGAGGGAAATATTTTTATTACTGGTAACTTTTATGGTACTATGACAATTGGTGCATTTACCATAACTTCTGCCGGAGATGAAGATGTTTTCATAGTCAAGTATAATATAGCAGGCGAATTAGTATGGGTAAAGCGCGCCGGTGGTGCAAACAATGATTTCGGTACGGGTATCACCACTGACAATGCAGGGAATATTTATGTAACAGGGTTTTTCTATTCCACAATGAATTTCAACAACCCGTCGGCTACAGGTAGTAATGAGATATCGTCGGCAGGCCAAACTGATGCTTTTGTAGCCAAATATAACACATCTGGCGAAGTGCAATGGATGAAACGGATGGGGGGAACTGATAATGACAATGCACAATCTATCAAAGTAGATAACGATGGAAATGTTTTCGTGATAGGTAATTTCCGATTAACTGCTAATTTTAATACTCCGTCAGCTACTGGTAGCAATGAGTTAGTGTCAGCAGGTGATCAGGATGTTTTTATGGTAAAATACAATAACTCCGGCGATTTAGCTTGGATTAAACGAACGGGAGGTACAGGCGGTGATTATGGCTATAGTATTACAGTGGACAATACCGGAAATGTTTATACAACAGGCGGATTTGTAGGAACTACTGACTTTAATATGCCTTCTGACCAAAATACGAATACCTTAGTCTCATTAGGAGATTATGATATATTTATAGCCAAGTTTGCTAACGATGGTACTATTCAATGGCTTAAAAGAGGGGGTGGTACAAATACTGATATTGGTACTACCATTTTCGCAGATAATGCCGGAAATACTTATCTTTCTGGTATTTTTCAAGGACAAGCCAATTTCAATACTCCCTCTTCTTTTGCTAATAATTATCTGTATGTGTGGGGAGGTTCTGATGCTTTTATAGTCAAATACAACCCTGCAGGCGAAGTCATGTGGCTCCACAGAGCAGGTGGAGCAAACGATGACTATGCTGCTGACATCAGGGAGGATTTGTCAGGGAATATTTATCTGGCAGGTAATTTCAGAGGGACTATGAACCTTAACTTCCTGTACTATCAGAATACAAATGGGATTGAATTAACATCTGCCGGTGGTCAGGATATTTTCATAGCCAAATTTAGTGCCTATGGAGCTATTATATGGCTTAAAAAAGCAGGTGGAACAGGACACGATCAGGCTACAGGTTTAGCTCTTGGGGCAGCAGGTATGATTCATGCTACGGGTTATTTTGAAGGCATGTCTCAATTTGGAGAATCAAGTTTAACTTCCTCGGGTGGGTCAGATTTTTTTCTCACTTATATAGCCTCTCCGCCGCCTAATCCAACAGGTATTGCCAATGCAACCATTTGTATCAATACGACAGCCTCTTTATCAGCCAGTTGTGCCGTAGGAACTGTGATGTGGTACAACTCCGATGGTACCACTTTGCTGTTTACCGGCTCGCCTTTTATTACGCCAACGCTTACTTCCAATACATTTTATAAAGTTCGATGCGAAAATGGCACTTGTACTGGAAATTTTGAAACAATAGCAGTAAAGATAAATACGCCTGTCATCTCTGCTTCAAGAAATCCACAATCCTTTGGCTCAATTACAACTTTTACAGGAACAGATATTGGGGCTATGTCAGACCCAAGTTTGATAGACCTTGATAGTGATAGTTTAATGGACTTGATTATCGGCGAAGGTGAGGGCAAACTTTTTCATTATGAACAAGTAGGTGTTAATAGCAGGAGTTTTAGCTTAGTTAGTAGTAGTAGTTTTAACAATATTGATTGGAATATATCAAATCCTACTTTTACAGATCTTGATGGAAATGGATTACTAGATTTGATTGTGGGAAAAGGAAGTACAATTGCCCATTATGAACAGGCCTCATTAAATAACCTGACATTTCACCTGAAATCCAGCACTTTCAATGGCATAAATACGTCAAGTTTTTTAATGCCCACTTTTACTGATCTCGATGGAGATGGGTTATTAGATTTAATCCTTGGCAAATCAGATGGTCACTGTAGCCACTATGAGCAAACAGCTACAAATAGCCTCACGTTTGACCTGATAACCACTTCTTTTCTTAATACAAGTTTGGGGAACGGCCCTACTTTTACTGACCTTGATAATGATGGTCTATTAGATTTTATTGTGGGAACAAATGGCCCCTTTAAGCACTATGAACAAGCTACTGTGAATAGTCTGTCATTTAATCTGATAACCAATACATTTAATAGTTTAAATCTGGGTTCGCTTTCAAACTCAACATTTACTGATATTGATGGCAATGGTTTGTTAGATATGATTTGTGGTAAATCTGATGGTACACTCCTCGCTTTTGAACAATTATCGGGTAGTTTTACTGCTTATACGGGTTCAGTAGGTAATCCCTCTGCTACACAATCCATACAGGTATGGGGCAGTTCTTGCCTAAGCGGTAACATTACCGTTACCGCCCCTACAGGTTTCGAGGTTTCCCTAAGTGAAAGTAGTGGTTTCGGTGGCAGTATTTCACTTACACCAACTAATGGAGCAGTAGCTCATACACTTCTTTATGTAAGGTTTAATCCCTTAACTGAAGGTTCTTTTACAGGAAATTTAGAAATTAGTTCCACTAATGCCAGTACACTCAATTTTGCTTTGAGTGGTTGCACTCCAATATCTCCTCCTATAGGTACTTCAAATCCAACCATTTGTGTTACTGAATCGGCCACGTTAACAGCCACTTGTGCTGCGGGAACTATCAGTTGGTACACCACAGGTACAGGGAGCTATCAAACGGCTTCAGGTTCGCCATTTGTAACAAATCCCTTATTCGGGAATACCAGCTATCATGTTCGTTGTGAGGGTTGTAATATCAGTAGTTTTGTTACTGTTTCGATAACTGTAACCCCTCCCTTTGCTGCGCCCAATGGCGTTACACCTAAAACTATTTGCCCTAATACAAGTACTTCCTTATCAGCCATTTGTAATACCGGAACTGTCAGATGGTATAATCCGGATGGAACTACGCTTCATCATACAGGGTCACCATTTGTAACACCAGTTTTAAATGAAAATATTACTTACCAATCTCGTTGTGCAGTAGGAAACTGTCTTAGTGCAATTGTTGAAGTTGCAGTAACAATTATTTCCCCTCCTACGGGCACATCAAATCTAACTATATGCCACAACACAAGCACTTCTTTATCAGCCAATTGCACGGCAGCAACTATTAAATGGTATAATTCAGATGGCACCGTTTTGCTCGGAACGGGTGCTTCATTCGAAACACCTAATTTAAACTCAAATACTACTTATAAAGTGCGTTGTGAAAGTGTTCAGGTTTCAGCATGTGTAAGTGATTTTGTAGATGTTACGGTTACAGTAAATCCTGTTGTTGAGGCGCCCACAGGCACTGCTAATGCAACCATTTGTAATAATACTACTGCCTCACTTACAGCCAGTTGTATAAGTAGTACAGTCAAATGGTATAATTCAGGAGGAACAACCTTACAAGGCACAGGTTCGCCATTTATAACGCCCAATCTAACTTCCAATACTACTTATAAAGTGAGGTGCGAAAGTGGAGGTACTCCAGATTGTTCGAGTGATTTTGTAGATGTCACAATCGTAGTAAATCCTGTTGTAGCACCCCCTACTGGCATAGCCAACGCAACTATTTGTACTAATACAACGGCCTCATTATCGGCAACTTGTGCTTTAGGTACTATCAAATGGTATAATACAGGTACGGTTTTACAAGGCACAGGTTCGCCATTTTCAACACCCAATTTAACTTCAACTACAATATATAGAGTTCGTTGCGAAAATGGTTCTTGCTTTAGCAATTTTGAAACAGTTTCAGTTAAAGTAAATACGCCTAAAATCTCTGCAATCAGAAACCCCCAGACCTTTGTCGAAATTTCAGGTTTTGAAAGCCCGGGCTTACAGGTTGTCAATATGGTTCCAAAACTCATTGACCTCGATGGCGACGGTTTAATGGACATGATTATAGGTGAGGCTTCCGGAACACTGATGCATTATAAACAGTCAGCTCCCAACAGCCTGAGTTTTACTCTGGTAACAAACAATTTCAATAATATTGACGTTGGCATTGCTTCCAATCCGATTTTTTCAGACATTGATAACGATGGTTTAATAGATATGATTATCGGAGCTTACGCAACAATAGCTCATTACGAACAAGCGGCATTAAATAGCCTGACATTTAACCTTGTAACAAATACTTTCAATAGCATAAGTGTGTCAAACGGCAGGCTTAGTCCAACTTTTACAGATATTGATGGAGATGGATTACTGGATTTAGTTGTAGGTAAAAGTGATGGCACTATCAATCATTACGAACAGGCATCAGCCAATAGCTATACATTTAATCTGGTAACCAGTTCTTTTCTTGGTATAAACCTCGGGAGTGATGCCTCCCCCACTTTTACCGACTTTGATAAAAATGGTATATTAGATTTGATTATCGGACGGACTTTCAGCCCAATTGTTTATTATAAACAGGCGGCTGTAAATAGCTCCACATTTAATTTAGTAACCAATTCGTTTATTACTATAACGGCTGGTATTTACCAGAATACAGCTTTTGGAGATCTTGACGGTGATGGTTTGTCAGAGATGTTTATTGGTCAGTATATAGCGCATATTAAAGCTTATGAACAGGTGCAGGGAAGTTTTGTCAATTTTTTGGGTTCTGTGGGAGGCCCCTCAGCTACGCAGACAGTACAGGTATGGGGCGGAAATTGTTTAACGGGTAATATTACTGTTACTGCCCCTGCAGGTTTTCAGGTTTCGCTGAATGAATCCGGCGGTTTTGCTTCCAGCGTCTCTATTATACCAACAAATGGTGCTGTTCCCAATACACCTGTGTATGTAAGATTTAATCCTTCAACTGATGGTTCATTTACAGGAAACTTACAAATTACCTCCACCAACACCAATAGTTTCAGTTTTGCTTTAAGTGGTTGTACGCCACCCGCAGCACCCAGTACTTCAAGCCCTACTATTTGTTATAATAAGTCAACCACATTAACGGCAACCTGTGCAACCGGAACCGTCAAATGGTATAATTCGGGTAGTAGTACCTTGCTTGGAACTGGTTCAACCTATACAACGCCAGATTTAGTCTCCAATACCACTTATCATGTTCGTTGTGAGGCTTGCAATGTAAGTAGTTTTGCGAGTGTGCTAGTAACTGTAAGACCTGATATAGCCGCACCATCTAATGAAACCAATAAAACGGTTTGTATTAACACAAGCACTTCTTTAGAAGCTACCTGCGCAGTTGGAACTGTGAAATGGTATGCAGCCAACGGAACTACCCTACTTTACAGCGGTATACCATTTCAGACCCCTGTTTTAAGTGAAAATACTACTTATAAAGCCCTGTGCGAATCGAACTCCTGTATCAGTACATTCACTGAAGTTGCAGTAACAATTGCACCAGTTATTGCTCCTCCGACAGATGTGGTAAACGTAAACATTTGTTATAATACAAGTACTTCATTGTCAGCCAGTTGCGCATCGGGAACAGTTAAATGGTATAATTCGGGCGGCACAGCATTACAAGGTACGGGCTCACCTTTTGTAACACCCAGCTTAAATTCAAATACTATTTATAAAGTTCGCTGTGAAAGCGGTGGAGAACCTAATTGTACAAGTGCTTTTGTGGACGTTGTAGTAACTGTAGCACCGATAATATCCATTCCAACAGTTGTTTCGGTTAATTCCACAGCTATTTGTTCAGGTACTAATGTCATACTCTCGGCCTCTTGTCCTTCTGGCACTATCACATGGTATAACCAACAGACGGGTGGAACCGCTGTTGGAACAGCATCTCCGTTGGTTCAAAATCCTGCCACAACTACAACTTATTACGCTTCCTGCGTCATAGGCGCCTGCGAAAGTGCCAGAGTAGCTACTAATCAGGTAGTTGTAACTACGCAGCCTACTACCCCAACAGCAGTTTCAGTGAGTTCTACGGCTATTTGTTCTGGCTCAAGCATTTCATTATCAGCCACTTGCGCCGTAGGAACAGTTACCTGGTATAACCAGGCAACTGGTGGAACAGCACTTGGAACGGGTATTAATCTTTCTCAGAGCCCGGCTACAACCACTACTTATTATGTATCTTGTATCAACGGCAGTTGTTTGAGTAGTCGTATAACCACAAATATGGTCGTTGTAACCGGCTCATCACTTACACTCAATTTAACAACCAATATTTCATCAGGCATAACTGCACAGATAGCGACACAAACTATTGCTGCTACAAATAAGATTATTTCTCCTGCCAATGTTACTTATAAGGCAGGAAATGCCATTACTTTAAATGCGGGTTTTGAAGCACAAAGTGGCAGTATTTTCAAGGCTTATATTGGTGGATGCAGTAATTAACTATTCTAAGTTACTATCAAACCATAAAAAATGCCGCCGGATTACTCCGGCGGCATTCATATATAAAGATATGACAATTACTTCACATCGAAAGTACCACGGCCAATACTGAAACCTTCTGAATAGAGTTCAATAGTGTATTTGCCTTTTTCGTAAGAACTTCCACGAGAATAAACGAAATCTACATTCTGCCCAGAGTTATCATACATAACAGTTTGTTTAGAGGTATATACGGTTTCGTTTCCACCAAAGCTAAACGTACCAGATCCGGTTGCCATGTCTGAAACTACATTGCCTTTAGGGTCAAGTAATCTCATGTAAATAACTTTCTCTTCTCTTTTGGTAAGCGGATTCTCAGCCAGTTTGAAAGATACTTTAACTTTATCTACTCTTTTAGCTTTGTACTCACCCCCATCACGTTCTTTACCACGAGAGTTAATAGCACTCACATTTACGTTCATAGCTTTGAGTGCAGCGGCTAAAGTTACTTTTTCTGCCAATTCTCTGTTTTTAACACCAACATTATAAACTGAGTCTGCCAATGCTTGCTTGTCGGTTTTTAAACCGGTAACCTCTGTTTTTAAGGTGTTATTTTCTGTGCCTAAAGTCTCGTTTTGTGTAGCTAGTACTGCGTTTTCTTCTTTCAACTTGGCAATTTCGGTATCTTTTTCTGTCAATGCCAGTTCGTAATTTTTAATTTTGCCTTCGTATTGTTTAATACTGACACTTTTTGAGTTAACTAAATTTTTCTTGTCTTGCTCCAATTGAGCTTTCAATGCTTGTAAATCCTCTACTTGTCCACCTAAAGCTTGTACTTCAGCAATTTTTGCATCAAGTTGTACGGCAATGGAATCAAGTTTAGAGTTCGTAAGGAGCAGTTCTTTTGTTTTTTGCGAAATATCAACGCTCTTTGAATCAATATCCTGACGAGCATTGAAATAAAGGAAGCCAAATAGTGCTGCTAAAGCACAGGCTAAAACAAGTCCGGCAGTCATTGCCGTGTTACTTCTTCTTTCTTGAGTTTGTTCCATAGAAATCTGAATATTTAGTATTTAACGGTTTAGGCTTATTAACGACCAAACAAGCCTTTTATTGAATATGTTCAGAAAATTATCGAAAATGTCGTTATTTTTTTTCGTGAAATTCTTTACGAATCTCTATTTTCGTGAAATTTTGTTAATACATGAAAAAATCAACTTTTTTACTGGTATTAGTTGCAGCGTTAGGTTATTTCGTAGATGCCTATGACTTGATTCTATTCGTTGTGCTTCGTCATAGCAGTCTAACCGAATTAGGTGTAGTAGGTAGTAATAATACGAATGTCGGTTTATGGCTATTTAACGTACAGATGATAGGGTTATTGTGTGGTGGTATTTTTTTCGGTGTGTTAGGCGATAAAAAAGGTCGCCTATCTGTTTTATTCGGTTCTATCATACTTTATTCATTGGCTACAATTATTAACGGATTTGTACAGGATATATATACATACGGAATATTAAGGTTTTTGGCCGGAATCGGTTTAGCAGGTGAATTAGGTGCCGGAATAACCATTGTAGCCGAAACCATGCCGAAAGAAAAAAGGGGCTATGGTACCATGATAATGGCCTCGGTTGGGGCTTTTGGCGCAGTAGTAGCTGCATTAGTCGGTGATGCCTTCTATTGGCGGACTGCCTATTTTATAGGGGGAGGCATGGGTTTGCTCCTTTTATTATTACGTGTAGGCACTTTTGAATCTAAGTTGTATAAACATGCCGAAGAGCAAAATATTACGAGAGGAGATTTTTTAAGCCTTTTTACCAATAAAGACCGTTTCAAGCGCTATATAGCCTGCATGTTTATTGGTTTCCCTATTTTTTTTATTGTGAGTATTCTGATGCAGTTAGCACCGGAAGTAGCCAAAGCATTAGGGATTGAAGGTAAAGTTACGGCAGGCCAGGCCGTTATGTATGTATATATAGGCTTAACCTGTGGCGACCTCATTAGTGGATACGTAAGCCAAAGGTTAAAAAATCGACGTAAAACTATTTTTATTTTTCAGGCTATATGTTTGTGTATGTGCCTGATTTACCTGAACCTATGGGGAGCCACCAATACTATTATATTTATTATGTGTGTATTGATGGGGGCTGCTTCTGGCTATTGGATTGTATTAATTACTATGTCGGCAGAACAATTCGGTACAAATCTGAGAGCTACTGTTGCTACCACTATTCCGAATTTTGCCCGTGGAGGTGCAGTACCTATCTTATTAGCTCATCAATATCTCACAAAAGCACTGAATGGTAATTTAATATTGAGTGCTACTATTATAGGAATTGTTTGCTTCGGAGCAGCATTTATTGCCAATGCTTCGCTTAAAGAAACGTTTTCTAAAGATTTGGATTATGTGGAATAAATAAAATTGCCACTATGTACACAAATTCCACAAAGTGACACAATTTAATAGTGTAACATCGTGTTTCATAGTGTACATTGTGGCAAAATATAAAACATCAGCTTTTTATCACCGCCCAGAACAATAACAGCCAGCCTGCAATCATCAGAGTGCCGCCAATAGGAGCAATCGCTCCAAAAGTTTTGATTCCTGTAAAACAGATAAGGTAGAGAGAGCCACTAAAAATAAGGGTACCACCCAAAAAGCAATAGCCGCTATAGGCAATATTTTTGGCAATGATTTCTTTTGCTAAAATACCTACTAATACCAAGGCTAAAGCATGATAAAACTGGTATTTTACGGCTGTCTCAAATGTTTCCATTCTGCCCGAAGCCATAAGTTTATCTTTTAAGGCATGAGCACCAAAAGCTCCTAAAGCCACTCCTACTGCTCCTAAAAGAGCCCCTGCCTGCAAAAAAAATTTATTCATCGCTTTATCTGTATTTATAATATGAGGGAATAGTGGCAAAAATACGATAGCATAGCCAATAAAAATACATAAGTTTAGCGAAATTGAATCTTATCAACAAAAAATTAGTTGTATATACATATAATGTAGTTGTATGAAAAGATTAGATTTTTTGAAAACGTTAAGTATTTTACCATTTACTACACAGGCTATGAATTTACAAGACTTAAAAAATATATCAGATGGCTTCTCTAAGTCTGAGAGAATGCCAACTATTTTTATCGGGCATGGTAGCCCTATGAACGCTCTGGCAGACAATAATTTTACAGATAGTTTGCATACTTTAGGTAAAAGTATTGAGCGACCAAGAGCTATTTTAGTTATTTCGGCTCACTGGCTAACAATGAATAAAACGTATGTATCAGTTAACCCGTCACCACAAACCATTTATGATTTTGGTGGTTTCCCAAAAGAGCTATATGAAGTTAAATATGAACCCAAAGGTGCTCCTGAGGTGGCAAGGGAGGTAATCAATGAAGTCAAATCTATTGGTATCATAGAAGAACACAAAATGGGTCTCGACCACGGTGCGTGGTCGGTTCTGCGGCATATTTATCCGGAAGCCAATATCCCGACTTTCCAGATGAGTATTGATTTTTCAAAACCACCCCAGTTTCATTTTGAATTAGCTAAAGAATTGCAAAATCTGAGAAACAAGGGCGTGTTAATTCTGACGAGTGGAAATATTGTTCATAATCTTCGTCAGATTAACTGGCATGGCGACAGTTCAAAACCTTTTGACTGGGCCTTAGAGTTTGACACCCTTGTGAAAAACAAGTTAGATAACAGACAACTGGCCGATCTGGCAGATTTCAAGTCATTCGGGGCTTTAGGTCAAATCGCACACCCAAGCTACGACCACTACTTACCTATGCTCTATACAGTAGGTTTGGTTAATACAAATGAACCTATCAAATATACCTACGAAGGTTTTGATATGGGCAGCATTAGTATGAGGTGTTTTCAGGTGGGATAATATCAGGTTTTATAAGTGCTGGTTTAGATGGACCCAGTCTGGATTGACCCAGTCTGGACTGACCGATTTCCAAAAATCTTGCTTCCAACCCGAATCATGGTACTGCCTTCTTCAATGGCAATGGCATAATCGCCACTCATACCCATCGAAATAGTAGTAAGATAGGGATAAGAAGTAAGCAATGAAGCATGAAAAGTCTTGAGTTTTCTGAACTCTTTTCTAACCTGGTTTTCATCATCAGTAAAAGTACTCATGCCCATAAGCCCTTTTATGCTGATATTAGTAAGGTTTTTCAGAACTTCTGATTGAAGTATTTCCAGACACTCATCCTCGGTCATGCCACTTTTAGTATCTTCTTCGGCAATATATATCTGCAACAGGCAGTCAATCACCCGATTATTTTTGGCTGCCTGTTTATTTATTTCCTGCAATAACCTGAAACTATCTACCGAATGAATGAGACTTACAAAAGGGGCAATATACTTTACCTTGTTTGATTGCAAATGCCCGATAAAGTGCCATTCAATATCTTTGGGCATTTTATCCTGTTTTTCTATCAGTTCCTGAACATAATTTTCTCCGAAGCACTTAAAGCCTGCCTCGTATGCCTCCATGAGCATTTCAACAGGTTTGGTTTTAGAAACAGCAATAAGTGTAACACCCTTTCCTTTTATTTGCTCTTCTATTTCTTGTATATTGGCTACAATTGACATAATCAAGATTTCTGTTCCCAGATTTTCACTAAATTAATAATTACTTCTGTTGCTTTTTCCATATCCTGCACCGATACCCATTCTAACTTAGAATGAAAAGCGTGTTCTCCGGCAAAGATATTCGGGCAAGGCAAACCCATAAACGACAATCGGGAACCATCTGTCCCACCTCTGATACTTCGCTGTTCAGGTTTCATTCCTGAGCATCTGATAGCTTCCAACGCATACTCCACAACTTTCGGATGATTGACCAACACCTCTTTCATATTCCGGTATTGCTCTATTACCTTAAAATCAACACTTGAATTTGGATAGTGTTTCAATGTCTGGTTTACAATATTCTGTAGATAGGCTTCTTTTTCATGCAATCCAGCCACCGAAAAATCTCTGATAATAAAGTCTAACTTTACCTGCTCCTGAATACCCGATATTTGCGTAGGATGAATAAAACCCTCATAATCTTCTGTTGTTTCAGGCGATAAAGTGTCTTTAGGCAAGGCAGCTAAAATATCTGCTGCTATTTTCATGGCATTTTCTAATTTTCCCTTGGCAAAGCCAGGGTGAGTGCTTACGCCATTAATTAGTAAACTTACCCCATCTGCCGAAAAAGTTTCGTCTTCTAATGTACCAACGGTTTCGCCGTCCATTGTGTAAGCATAATCAGCACTTAATTTCTGCAAATCCACCTTTTCGGTACCTCGGCCTACTTCTTCGTCGGGGGTAAATAGTATTTTAATAGTGCCATGAATTATTTCGGGATGTTGTATCAGATATTCTGCTGCTGCCATAATTTCTGCCACACCTGCTTTGTTATCAGCCCCCAAGAGTGTAGTTCCGCTTGCAGTTATTATATCATTTCCTATCTGCTGCTTTAAATCAGGATGCTCGGCCATTCTGATGATTTGCATAGGGTCGTCAGGTAAAACAATATCCGTTCCGTCCCAGTATTCAGTAATCATCGGCTTCACCCCTGCCCCACTACAATCAGGTGAGGTATCTACATGCGAACAAAAACATATTACCGGAACATTTTTAGACGAATTACCCGGAATGGTTGCATATACATACCCCCACTCATCTAAGTGTGCATCCGTAACTCCCATAGCCAACAACTCTTCTACCAACAATCTGCTCAAGTCTTTTTGTTTTTCGGTTGATGGATTTGAGGTCGAATTAGGGTCAGACTGTGTATCAATTTGTACATAACGGAGAAACTTCTCTTTTACATTATATATAGCGTCAGCAAGAGGTGTCATAATTAATGAGTGAATTAGCGATTTAGTGAATAGTGATTAAGAGTCCACTGTGTGGTAATCTTTCATTCCCACTTCTTTAATTATTTCAGTCAGCAGGAATACCTAATATTCTTTGTAGGTCTGCCGGAGAATAGTTAATATTTTTCAGGGTCTTATCATCGCCTTTTCTATACACCAGAAACTTTCCTTCTATTTCTTTATAATAAGACTCTGTTCCTTTTTCGGCATAGTGTTTCATGGTTTCTTCGGCCTCAGCAACCGAGGTGCAAGCCTTACTCATATTAGAGCGTTGCACTTCATCAAACAAGGCACGGAATTTTTCACCTAAGCCAAACTCCAGGACTGCCCCGGCCAATACATATTGTATATCTGCTAAAGCATCAGCTACCCCAACAATATCTTTTTCTTCAATGGCTTCCTCTAATTCTTTCAGTTCTTCGGCAATAAGCGATACCCTTAAATTACATCTTTGCCGAGAGGGTATCTGCGGGCTTTCTAAAATAGGGTGTTGGAAAGTTTTATGAAAATCAGCTACCTGATTAAGACAATCTAATGCTTGCATAAATAAGAAGAAATTTATTTTTTTAATTTAATAATATTTTAATTCAGATGCCGACTATTGGCTTTTTAGGTATTTTTTATTTCAAAAACACGACAGATAAATTATGTTTTAATTTTTTCGTTGAAATATTTTCGCCGTAAAATAAATAATACGATATTAGCATTTGCAAAGTTGAGCAAATTTCAATAATATTGCTACGTAACTGAAGTCAAATTATCAAAACCCAACAAATCATGAACAAATTTTATAGACTTCTTTCAGTGGTAACGTTAGCGTTATCTGTTGCTTTATGGTCATGTAAAGGAGATCAAGGTCCTCAAGGTCCTGCTGGTCCACAAGGAGCTCAAGGTCCTCAAGGTGCGCAAGGTCCTCAAGGTGCTACTGGTGCTACTGGTGCAGTAGGAGCAACTGGTGCAACTGGTGCTACAGGTACCAATGGTACTGATGGCAAGGACGGAAATGCCAACGTAAAGTGGATGGAAGCAACAGTAGCCGCAACTGATTGGAAGACAGTAGATGCAGCAGGTACCGGAACTGGCAATACAGGCCAAGTTGGCGCAGTTGAAAAAACAGATGCCAATATTACAGCCAGCAGTATTGTAATGGCATATGTAAAAGTCGGTACTCAATGGGTTGCATTGCCAAGAGTTCTTGTTAAGGAAACAGATGGTTCTACAGAGCAGGTTAGTTTCGGTTTTGAAACTGGAAAGATTTCAATGTATTATAGTTCAAAAGCCGCAAATGGTGTAATGAGCTACAAACCGCAAACAAGTCTTGTCTTTGGGTATTCAACTATCGAGAAAACACTTCTTGCTAACATGAAAGCTGCCGGTGTTAATTTAAGAAGCCGTGAAGCAGTAGATGCTTATCTACAAAGTCATCGTTAATCTGTAAACTACACAACATAAGTAGGTTACGCAAATAAAGAATAAAAAAGCTTTCTGATTGGGAGGTTTTTTTATTCTTTTTTGTTTATAAAGCGTATGACTATTAACTTTTTATGAAAAGGCTCTTTATTTTTTGTATCCTTACTCAACTTTTTAGTTTTTCTGCTGCTGCCCAATTATTAGCCGATAATGATTTAAAACAGACCATCATCAAAGGCCTGGATAAATTATATAATTATGAATTTAAAGAGGCCGACACTTTTTTTCAGAAAGTGAAAGCCCGGTACCCTCACCACCCGGTTACACCGCTTTTAAGTGCCTTACAGGTACAATGGCAGAACCTGCCTCTTGAAAAAAATCCTAAAGCCGTTAACCTCTATATGTCGCTTTTAGAAAAGTGTCAGGCTTTAGCAGAACCTATGCTAAAAGATGCCGGCAAAAAAGCGGAAGCAACTTTCTTTCTATTGGCTTCACATGGGTACATTACCTTAGCCTATACTTACAGAAAAGAACCCATGAAAGCCGCCAATGAGGCCCGGAAAGCCTACAGTTACATGAAAGATGGATTTGGTATGATGGAACGAAACCCGGAATTCTACTTTACATCAGGGCTATATAATTACTATCGGATTCAATATCCTGAAACTCACCCTATGGTGAAACCAGTGGTTATTTTCTTCGAAAATGGAAACAAAAAAGCAGGTTTAACACAGTTGGAACAGGCCGTACAAAAATCTGTTTTTTCGAGAATAGAAGCGGCTTATTATTTTATGAATGTTAATCTTAAATATGAGTTAAACTATAACAAAGCCTTTGTATATGCCGATTTATTACACGATAAATACCCTAACAATCCTATTTATCTGATGCGGTTTACAGAAACACTGGTGATGCTGGGGAAATACGAAGAGGCCATTCCAAAAATAAATACTTTACGAAAAATTAATAGTTCGGTCTATCAGATTGCCGCCAATCTGTTTGACGGATTGGTAGCAGAGAAATCAAAAAAGAACGATAAACTTGCCTCAGATTTTTACAATAATGTATTGAAAAACGAACCTGACGAACGATATACCAAAGATTATTATGCGATGACCTACCTCGGTTTAGGCAGAATTGCCCAGAGAGCGGGGAATAAAAAACGTGCCGAAGATATGTTTAAGAAGGCTTTAGACTATGCCGAAAATAAGGGTATTATTGCCGAGGCTAAAAAAAATTTAGACAAATAACCGACTATTATCAAAAATTTTCTCTCAAAAAATCTTATCAATTACAAGCAGCATTTTATCATTTTCATTGTAATGCTGAATCCGTCATAAGCAACTGATAATAAAAACATTATCAGTTTTTTTATTATATTTCTCAATCCAAGCAATAGGTATTGAGTTTATTTAAGCAACCTGCAATAGCGGTTTTTCGTCTCACCAATAGCCCGGCATAGCGCTCAAATTTTATCTGGCTACGCAACCCTCATTTTAAAATGTCCGTAAAGGTTTTAATTACTACGCATTTTAAACCAGATAAAATTTATACTTGCTATGGAACAAACACAATTGAGTAGAGGGCAATTTTTACGACAGCTTGGCCTGAGTAGCGGTGCTTTAATGGCTTTTTATTGTATGGGTACAGGTTTAACTGCGTGTTCGAGCGAGGGCGACCCAACTCCAGACCCCGGCCCGGGTCCAGGACCAGGCCCCGGTACAAGCACTGCTATAAAAGGCACCACCAGCGGCGCAAACATTGATTTTACCATTGACTTAACTCATGCCGACTTCAGCAAATTAAAAACAGCCAATGAGTTTAGTTATGTAGCCAACATTATTGTTGTAAACACAGGTGGTACTTACGCAGCGTTATCAAAATTATGTACACACGAAGGAAGCACCATTGCTTTTCGCAGTGCTAATAATGATTTAAAATGTCCAAATCACGGTTCAGAATTTAATTTAGATGGTTCGGTAAAACTATCTCCTGCAACGCAATCTTTAACAGTTTATAAAACTGAAATTCAGAATAGTGGTAATACCCTTCGGGTTTCGGCTTAGTTAACCTTTGTAGATATATGTGTTTCTTATAAAAATCGGATATATGTGTTTCTGAATAGTGTAATTAGTAGGATAAGGAGGATAGCAATATCCTCCCCTATTACGAACCAACCAATTTTAACGGATTATATGACACGAATTTCTTTATTACTCTTTGCTCTTTTATTTTCTATGGTAGCTTTTGCTCAGGTTACTGAATCTGATAGTCTTTTAGCCGACTTAGAGTCAGATACAACTGCCAAGCAAGCCAAATTATTACCAGATAAAATGCTATTGACCCAAAGAATTTTCTGGGGCGAAAAAGGGGTTTTCAGAAAAATGCACATTGCACCGGAATTAACTCCTGAAAACAGGGCGAAAGAGTTGAAAGTAAGAAGAACTATGTTTAAAATCCATCAGGCTGTGGGTATATTAACTGCCGCAGGTATGTTGGCTCAGGGCTTTTTAGGAGCTAAATTATATAGAGCCGGAGGCGATGATTATACCCGTATCAAAAAAGCGCATGAAGCAACCGCTTTGGGGATTAACATAGCCTATGGTACCACAGCACTGATGGCTTTTACGGCTCCGCCTGCCATGCTCAACCGCAAAGGTATAAGTAATGCAAAAGTACATAAATATCTGTCTTACATTCATCTTACAGGTATGATAACCACTAATGTACTGGCACATAAAATCAGCGACAACTTTAAACTCAAGCCTTATCACAGAGCAGCCGCTTATACCACATTCGGAGCCTATTTTGCTGCTATGGCCGTTTTAAAGTTTGAGTTCTGATACCCTTGAAAATCCTTACAACATTTTAAAAATATTCCCAAAAAAATGAGAACCTTAGAAAACCTTATAGCCATTATTATCTTATTTGTTGTTTTTGCTTTTTCTTCCGGTGCTGACAGCAGAAAAATTGTTGCCGACAAAAAAACTTCTACTGTTACTTACGCCATGAGCCATCCGGCACACGACTGGGAAGGTGTTTGCAAAGACGTAAACGCCGTTATTGTGTACGACGATAATACAAAAAACATTAGTCAGGTAGCCGTCTCATTGAAAGTAGATGCTTTTAATAGTGGCAATGCCAATCGCGACTCACACGCCATAGAAGTTCTGGAAGGATTAAAATATCCGAAAGTAACTTTTACCAGTAATAAAATAAAGAATGATAATACTACTATAGTGGCAGAAGGGAATCTTACTTTTCATGGCGTTACTAAACCAATAACCATCACTGTAACCCGCACAAATAGCGATAAAAGAATGGCACTTGAGGGGAAGTTTGATATACTACTGAGCCAGTTTCAGATAGAACGCCCGTCTTTATTCGGAGTTAAAACCAAAGATGAAGTAAAAATGAGCTTTAAAGTTTTTTTCCCATTATAATCTCAACTTTAACCCATGAAGAAGTGGAAGTGATGTAAGGATTCTCATCACTTCCACTTTAATGTTTCTAAAATATGTCTGCAATCAACTTTCATATAGTCAATCACCGGACGAAGTGAGTCGTTCTGGGTCGCTGTCATCAGATATACTGCTCCTCTTAAATAATGTTTTGTGGTATCGGTTACAAAAAACTGATAATGACTTGGCACTTCTCCCTCCAATTCAAAAATAATGGCTTTTTTCCCTGATTTGGTGGTCAGGATTTTATCGGTAATCGAATACGCTTTTTTATCATGATGAAACGCCAGTTTAGCAGCATCACCCATCATGTTCTGTAAGCGCTTAGGGTCATTATTGACTGGCTTGTAGGTAAACTGAATGCGGGTATTTAATTGAGGATAGTACAATATTATCCAATGTGGTTCTGCATTGGCAAATGTATCTCTCTGTACAATCGCTGCTTTAGAGTATTCAAATGTATAAGGGTGTTCATCTTTCAGGGGCTGATAGGCGTGTGCCGGTAAATCAAGTCGATTAAAACCCGTGGGTTTAGGCTGAAACTCCGGTTCTTTTTCACCACAGGCATAGATAGCTACTGCTATAAAAAAAATACCTACTACCCTGATAAGGCTTATTTTGTTTATCATTCTTCAACAACATTAATATAAATACACGCCTTTTTTTGCTTCATCGCTCAGAATCACCTGAATATGCTCATTTAAAGTCGTAGAGAGCGAATACCCTACGTAATCGGCTGCAATAGGGTACATCGGATGGTTTCTGTCAACAATAACGGCTACCTGTATTTTTTTTAAAGGAATACTTAAAAACGGACGTAGGCTATAGGCCAGTGTGCGACCTGTATTTAATACATCATCACATAAAACGATATTCTTATTTCTAAAAGTATCTACTCCACTTTCTATCTTTATATCAGGTTGCGATTGTGCCTGTTTATCTACACTAACTTTGGCAATGTGTACTGTCAGAGATGAAATTTGCTTCAATTCTGTTACCAATAATTCGGCAAAATGATATCCTTCGCCATTGATACCTGCAATAATTACTTCTGACTCATCAAAATTCTGCTCATAAATCTGATAAGCTATGCGACGGATTTTCTGAAAGGTTTCGGTGCTGTTTAATAATTGACTGGACATAGATTTTTTCAATTAAATCATACCGATATTTTCATACCGGATAGTAGCTTATTTTGGCATAGTTTATGTAAAAGACTATTCAACCATAAATCACCAACAAAGATACTTAAAACTTATTATATCTATATATGAAGCCTATGAAATACATATTCGCTGCTTTAGTCCTGATAACTTTTATTAATGCATCAAAACCTAATAAGAAATTTACCCCTACAAAAAGAGTTTATAATGAGTTAACAGACCGAATCAGAATGTCTTTCAAAGGAGGAAATCCTAAAATGCTTGCCAGTTGTCTTAGTAAGGAAATAGAGCTGATAATTGACTCAGAAAAAATTGATTTTCAGAAAATTTCCTCCCAACAAGCCGAACAGATTTTCAAATTATTTTTTCAGCACAACCCTCCTTTGTCTTTTCAATACGTTTATCAGGGAGCGTCAAATGTAGATTTAAAATATAGTGTAGCCAATTACCGTAGCCGGAATAAAGACTTTCTGGTATATATTCTGGTAAAAAGAGGCGAAAACAATAAGTACGTAATAGATACCATTCAGTTCAGAGAAAGTTAAACTATATATATATCTTTCTGATTTACCTAAAAAGTATAAAATAATAGTAAAGGTTCTGATATTATCAGAGCCTTTTTCTATTTTTGTGCTTTCATTTAAGTTCAAAACAAAAAAATGATAGTTAAAACAAAGAAATTTGCATTAGATAAAAAAGATTACGTAAGTATTGCCTTTAAGCGCCATATGCGCAAAGATTGGAAATGGTTGTTGATTCCGGCGGCGGTAGTTATCTTAGGATTAGTATTACACTTTACAGGGTCATATAAAAACTGGTGGATTCCGGTAGTGGCTGTAGTTGGAGGTGGATTATACGTTTTGTTCTGGTATGCACAATTTTATGCAGCCTCACAAATGGAACAAAACAAACAGATGTTTGATAAATTCATGTATGAAATAGATAGTCGCCAGATATTGGTAAAACTGAATCAGAAAGAAGGAGGAATTATGAAATGGGAGAGTATTCAGTCAGCAGAAAAAACACCTGATTCTTATTTACTGATTATTGGTAAAGGGCAGTTTCTACGTTTTCCTTTCACGGTTTTTAATAGTGAGCATGATCTGAAACTATTTGAGTCGATTCTGAAAAGAAAAGAATTGCTTCCGGCATAAACAAAAATCCCTCACAGTTCTGCGAGGGATTTTTGTTATTTTCAGTTCTCCCACATCTTGTGTTCACCGAATAAATTCGGTGGCTAAGATAACAAAGGATTTATTTTCTTATGTAAGCTGGACTTAAGTCCGGCAATATATATAAACCTTTGTTATTTTAGGCAACGACGACCGGCCGTTTCATTCGCTGTCATCACATTAAAACGCAATTCCCTTAATCACCCTCTCAAACTCCATCAGATGTTCATCTGAAAAATCAAGATGTGTAACAAATCTCACCAAATGCTTGCCAAAAGTTACACAACCCAACTCATGTTCTTTGGCCTTAGCTACAAATTCGGTAGCAAGAATAGAATCCGGCAATCTAAAAATAGCAATATTGGTATCTATCGGATAAATTTCCTCTACAAATGGTACCCCTTCCAACATTTGTCCGATTTTTCTTGCTCTGGCATGGTCTTCTTTCAAGCGTTCGATATGATTATCTAAAGCGTATATCCCTGCAGCCGCTAAAAAACCTGCTTGTCGCCAGCCGCCACCCATTACTTTACGGAAGCGACGGGCTTTTTTGATAAAATCTTTTTTACCAATTAACAAAGACCCTACCGGACACCCCAAACCCTTTGATAAACAGATACTGATGGAATCAAACAGTTGCCCATGTGTCAGGGTTGACTCTCCGGTTTCAACTAAAGCATTAAAGATTCTTGCTCCATCTAAATGCAAAGGAAGTTGATGCTCATTACAGACCTGTCTGATAGCTTCAATGTCAGACAATTGATAATAACATCCGCCACCCTTGTTCATTGTGTTTTCGAGAGATACTAATCGGGTAACGGGTTGATGAATATCGTCAGGGTTATTAATCGCATCCCTTACCTGTTGCGCATTGATTCTACCCTTATTGCCCTCTAATAGTTTTAAGGAAGAAAAAGAATTAAGTGATACTCCCCCACCCTCATATAAATAAATATGAGACATTTTATCACAAATTACTTCACTACCGGGCAATGTATGAACTCTGATAGCTAATTGATTAGTCATGGTTCCTGAAGCACAGAATAAGGCAGCCTCCATGCCAAACAGTTTTGCAGCTTTTTCCTCTAAAGTTATTACGGTCGGGTCGTCTCCAAATACATCGTCACCTAATTCAGCAGTAAACATCGCTTCTTTCATTCCCTGGGTAGGTTTTGTAACCGTATCGCTTCTTAAATCTATAAACATGGGTAGTTAAAAAGAGTGTTTTATTATGAAATGTAAAAGATGATGCAAGGTAGTATTTTTTGCTTTGAAGTTACTTAATATTATTTTCGAAGAAGAATCCGTTTTCAAGAAAGCATTAAATGAACCTGTTTAAACTTTTTGTTTGTTAACGAGAATGAGCGATTTTTCAATCAGATAAGATTATTTGTTGAGTCCGCAGTGGAACTGGCGTAGCAGCGCTACGGACGAAATAAATAAGCGAAATATGATTAAGAAATAGCCATTCGTAGTCTAAAGAAATAAGTCTAAACAGGTTCAATATCCTCAATTAAAAATGAAAGTATATCTGTTGTTTTTTATCATTATTTCGACTGGTTGTGCTAAGAACACTCTTCAGACAAAGAATTGTGATTTACAAGAAGCCCAGGTATTAAGCCAGAAGAAAATGAATAGATTTAATGAAGGTTTAAATTCTTTGAAATTAACAACAACTCAGGATAGTAGCTTTTATCATATAAATTATAGACTGAAAGATTCTTTAGCCGACGGTGGAGGTGCGTATTTCCGCATTTCAAAAAAAAACTGTAAAATTGAAGAAATACGTAGATATCAATAAATCTAAAAATTGATACCAGTAATACTATTTCATAAAATTACGCTCCTGCTGTTTGTGGGAACAAATACACAAAATCTGTCAATTTTCTGACGTTCGTCTAATATTTGAAATAATACTATAAAATCCATTGGAAAAGTGAAGACTTTTGTAAAATTTTACATTAGTTTAGACTCATCTATTACTACTACGACAATGGCAGTTTTCAACTTAACAGTAAATAACAAAAAAGTAAAAGTAGATGTCGAGCCCGACATGCCACTTCTTTGGGTAATCCGTGACTTTGTAGGTTTAAAAGGAACCAAATTTGGTTGCGGAATGGCTATGTGTGGTGCCTGCACTGTTCATCTGAACGGACAACCTATCCGTTCTTGTCAGACACCCATTTCGGTTGTAGCCAAAAATGCTAAAATAACAACTATTGAAGGCATTGGCGAAGTACAATTACACGCAGTTCAGCAAGCCTGGATTGACGAGCAAGTACCTCAATGTGGCTATTGTCAGTCAGGACAAATCATGTCGGCAGTAGCTTTATTAAAAACTACACCGAATCCTACCGACGAGGATATTGACGCAGCTATGAGCGGTAATCTTTGCCGCTGTGGTACGTACGACCGTATCCGTAAAGCCATTCACAAAGCATCTGATACCATTAAAGGTAGTGCTGGTGTGGGTGGAGGAAGATAATCTGACCTATTTACTACGACAAAAATAAAAACACTATGACTTCAAGACGCAATTTCTTAAAAACTACAAGTCTTACCACTTTTGGTTTTGCGTTGGGAGTATCTTCTTTTGCAAAAGATGCTACGCTCAAAAAGATAACACCTGCCATCGTAAGTCTCGAAATAAATCCTTTTATTATCATTGACACCGCCGGAAATATCACGCTGGTAAACCCTCGTCCGGATATGGGACAGGGCTCAACGCAGGCGGTACCTTCACTATTAGCCGAAGAATTAGAAGTAACGCTCGAAAAAGTGAAGATTGTACAGAGCGATGGTAAAGGAAAATATGGTGACCAGACCTCAGGTGGAAGTAGCTCGGTAAGAGCCTTATGGCAACCTATCCGTAAAGCAGGAGCCGCCGCCCGTGAAATGCTTACCGAAACAGCCGCTAAACGCTGGAATGTTCCAATCTCCGAATGTTTTGCACAAGATGGTAAAATTGTACATAGGGGTAGTGGTAAGAGCCTGACTTACGGCGAATTGGCTGATGATGCTTCAAAATTAGAAATCCCGAAAAATCCGAAACTGAAAGAAGCCAAAGATTTTAAGATTATTGGCAAATACAACAAACGTCTTGACGTACCCGAACGTGTAACAGGCAAAGCGGTTTATGGTTTAGATGTAGATGTGCCGGGTATGGTCTATGCAAGCATTGTACACTCACCGATGTTGCATGGCAAAATAGCCTCTATTGATGATACCGAAACCAAAAAGATAGCCGGAGTATTGCAGGTAGTAAGAACCGAACGCCCTATGCCACATCGTAAATCAGAAGCAGTTGCAGTAATTGCAACTAACTGGTGGGCAGCCCTGAAAGGCAAAAAAGCGCTGAAAGTGCAATGGGATAATGGTAATTATGATAAAACCCTAAGTACTCAGAAATATTTTGATGCCACCTATGAGGCTGCAAAAAAAGAAGGTATCAATTATGAAGAAAAAGGAGACTTTTCGGCAAAATATGCTTCGGCCAAACAAAAAACAGAGGCCAATTATGAAACTCCTTTTTTAGCTCATGCGCCTATAGAGCCAGAAAATGCCATTGTACACGTAAAAGACGATGGTACCATTGAAATATGGGCACCTGTACAGGGGCCTGACTGGGCTTTGAGAGATGTATGTGGTTATATGAACGTAAAACCTGAGCAGGTAAAAATCAATGTAACGCTTTTAGGCGGTGCTTTTGGTCGTAAAGCCTACCATGATTTTTTGTTAGAGGCTTGCCATTTATCGAAAGAATTGAAAAAAAACGTAAAGGTTACCTGGACACGGGAAGATGATATAACACAAGGGCCTTACAGACCGGGCATGTTGAGCCATCTGCAAGGCTTTGTAGAAAATGGTAAAATCACCGGATTCCATCATCATGCTATTGGTGAGTCTATTGCAGGGCAGGTATTCAAAGGTTTAAAAGACGATGAAGCCGACCCTTGGTTAACTGGAGAGATAAGCCCCGAAAACAGCAAATACAACTTTGCTACGGCCTCAAAAATAAGCTGGACAAACGTAAAAACTGATATACCTGTTGTATGGTGGCGCTCGGTATATGCCTCAAATTTTGGTTGGGGGCAAGAGTGTTTCATTGATGAACTGGCGCATCTGGCAGGTAAAGATCCATTACAGGCACGTCTGGATATTTTGTCTGACGAGCGTTTCAGAAAAGTATTAGAAACATTGGCCGAAAAAGCCAACTGGAAAGAAAAACTTCCGGCAGGTCAAGGTAAAGGCATAGCAGTATTCCGCTCGTTTGATAGCATTTCAGCAGCTTGCGTAACGGTAAGCAAACAGGAAAATGGCGTAAAGATTGACAAAGTAGTATCGGTAATTGATTGCGGCTATTATGTAAATCCTGACAATGTAAAAGCACAAACCGAAGGCAATATTGTGATGGGTCTCACATCAGCCATTAAAGACGGGATTACTTTTACTAATGGTGTTTGCGACCAAACCAATTTCCATCAGTTTAACCTGATGCGTATCAACGAAGCACCAAAAATGGAGATTCATATTATCGATAGCGGAGCTAATCCGGGTGGTGTGGGTGAGCCGGGCTTACCTCCTATTGCTCCGGCATTGGGAAATGCCATTTTTGCAGCCACAGGTAAACGCATACGTAAATTGCCTTTTGATATTAGTAATATTGGTTAAAATATCTAATCAAGTTCGGTTATTTTAGATTATTATACAAGGATAGAGGGCACTATTTGCTATTAAAGCATTAAACCACGGAGTTCCACGAAGTCTTGCACAGAGTTTCACGGTTGATTTTTTCTTAAACTTCGTGAAACCCCGTGCTAAACTCGGTGTACCTCCGTGGTTAATTTTTATCAACTCATTCAACAATTAGTTTCTATATGTCTATAAGCCTGCTCAACCATATACGTAAATACATTGACTTAGACGAACAGGAAGAAAATATCATAACAGCTTGCGTGCAGCAATTGCACATAAAAAAGAAAGAGTATTTATTGAAAGAAGGTCAGCTATGCAAAGCCAGTTATTTTATAGAAAAAGGTTGCCTGAGAATGTTTTTTATCAGCGATAAAGGTGATGAACAAACTACGAATTTTGCAATCGAAAACTGGTGGCTAAGCGATTACTCCACACTTTTGAGCCAGAAGCCTTCACTTTTTTATATTCAGGCAATTGAACATACTGATATTCTTGTACTTACAGCCGAACAACAGGAAGTATTATCAAAAGAAATTCCTAAAATTGAGCGATATTTCAGGTTCATCCTTCAGAGGGCTTATGGTGCTTCGCAAGTACGCACCAAACATACTTACAATCTTTCAAGAGAAGATATGTACCGGAATTTTCTGAGTTTACATCCTGAGTTCGTCAATCGTGTGCCGCAATATATGTTAGCTTCCTATCTGGGCTTTACACCCGAATATCTGAGTGAAATCCGCAAAAAAAAGATATAACTCTGTATTTCTTAAACCTGTTTAAGTTTTTTTAAATAGCTACTACCGACCTTTGTGTTCATTAAAACACAAACAAAATGAGCACAAGAATCAATATCCAACAGGTAGAACCGGCAGCCTATAAAGCTATGTATGCCTTAGAAGGTTATTTGCAAACTTCACAATTAAGTAAAACCCATAAAGATTTAATAAAACTAAAGGCTTCTCTGATTAATGGGTGTGCCTACTGTATAAATATGCACACCCAGGAAGCAAAGAAACATGGCGAAACCGACCAACGCCTGTATCTGCTAAGTGCCTGGCGTGAAACTACACTTTACACGGAAGAAGAAAGAGCCATTTTAGCTTTAACAGAAGAGGTAACACTTATTCAGAATCATGTTTCTGAAGAAACCTATCAAACAGCAGAAAGATTGTTCGGAGCTAATTATTTATCATCTATTATCATGGCTATTGTAACCATTAATGCCTGGAATAGAATAGCCATTACTACAGAATTGCCTTTAGATTAATTATTACTCCAATAAAACAAAGCTCTAAGAAACAAGTATTCTTAGAGCTTTTGTTTTTTATATCAGCACAATGAGTACTTTTGCAGAAAGAAAAAGGAAATGGTGTCTTCCTAATTGAACCGCCTTAAACAAGCTGATGGCGCCTGATTGTAAATGTTTCACATTTAATCAGGAACTGGTATGTCAACTCACAAACAATCACGCAGAATCATTCTTCAAATCCGTCTGTTTTTCAGACAATTCCCTGCTATACCTTATTTAGCAAAATGGCTTTTTATCAGTTCGGTTATCGGTACTTGCATAGGCATAGCTTCTGCTATTTTCTTGCTTACACTCGATTGGGTAACCGATTTTCGGGAAACACACCTTTGGCTCATTGCCTTATTACCCTTAGGTGGTCTGATTATTGGCTTACTTTACAAACACTTAGGCAAAGACATAGAAGCTGGAAATAATTTACTGATAGATACTATTCATCAACCCAGGACAACTATCCCTTTCAGAATGGCCCCTTTTATCTATATTGGTACTTTAGTTACACACCTGTTAGGAGGGTCAGCCGGAAGAGAAGGCACAGCCTTACAAATGGCAGGAGCCATTGCCGACCAGTTCAGCAAACCTTTCAGATTGTCTGAAAGCGAGAGAAAAATATTATTGATAGCGGCTGTAGCAGCAGGCTTTGGTTCTGTTTTTGGTACACCCTTAGCCGGAGCCATTTTTGGGTTAGAGTTTTTTCTGATAGGTCGCCTGAGATACGATGCTCTACTGCCTGCTTTTCTCTCTGCTATTATTGCCGATTTAGTAACTAAACTATGTCAGGTTCAGCATACGGTTTATCAGATAGGTTTTATTCCTGCTGTTTCGGTTCTTTATCTTCTCTATGCTATATTAGTGGGTATTGCCGCAGGTATCTGCGCAGCTACTTTTAGCCGAACTATTCACTATATAAATAGTCTTTTCAAATCAAAAATAAGCTATGCGCCACTTCGGCCTTTTATCGGAGGTGTTATCGTCGCTCTTGCTATCTGGCTCATGGGTACAACCAAATATATTGGCTTAGGCATACCAACCATCGTACAAGCATTTCATGAACCTTTACCCGCCTACGATTTTTTGCTTAAAATGGCATTTACTATACTTACGCTGGCAGCAGGTTTTAAAGGCGGCGAGGTAACACCGCTGTTTTTTATAGGTGCCACTTTAGGTAATGCCTTGTCATACATTATTCCTTTGCCGGTAGGCTTACTCACAGGTATGGGTTTTGTAGCTGTTTTTGCCGGAGCTACCAATACACCCTTGGCTTGTATGCTGATGGGTATAGAATTATTCGGCCATGAATGTGGCATTTACGCGGCCGTTGCCTGTATTGTTGCTTATTTGTTGTCGGGGCGTACGAGTATTTATCAAAAACAAATGATTGGCGAACCAAAACATAGTAGATTTGCAAGCCTGAAAGGTAAACGCATGAACGAGTTGGAATGAAAATGTATCACGATTTTTCAAATCGTTTTCGACGATAACATAATATATATTCCACATTTACGAGGAGACGATTTAAAAAATCGTGATACAAATCTAAAACTATTGATATGGCCTTAGAAATAGAAAGAAAATATTTAATCCACCATGATAAATGGCATAATTTCTCAAAACCTGAGGGACAATTGTACCGACAAGGATATATTCTGAAAGACCCCAATAAAACCATAAGGGTCAGATTAACCGATACCACTGCTTACCTGACTATTAAAGGCGCTTCTGTGGGAGCGACAAGAACCGAGTTTGAATACGAAATACCCAAAGAAGAGGCGGTTGAATTATTAGATAATTTTGCGGTATCTGAACTATCAAAAGTCAGGTATAAAATAATGTACATGAATAAACTCTGGGAAGTAGATGTGTTTATGGGTGATAACGATGGCTTAATAGTAGCCGAAATAGAACTTTTAAGCGAAGAAGAATCTTTTGAACTGCCTGAATGGATAAGCATAGAAGTAACCGGGGACAACAGATATTACAATTCAAACTTATCGGCTCATCCTTTTAAAAACTGGTAATATGAACGCAAAAAGATTAATAAGAGAAAATGAAAGAGCGTTAATTCGCTTTTTACTCATGCAATTAAATCTGAATCCGGCTGATTATCCTTACGATGAATATGTAGAAGAATATGAGGGTGGCAAAATGGGCAGTATCAGTCTGGGCGGTGATGTAGAAGGCTATGCAGGCGACTTAATACAGGTAAAATATACCGATACCGACGGCACGCCCGTTGTAATTACACTAACCAGAGACCACCAGAATCGCCTGCTTGATTTAGATTTCTGGAAAGTTGATTTCTCAAAATTATTGGAATACCCAACACCCGATAAAGTAAGTATCAGAAGTGCCGAATAGCTAAGAATTAAAACAGCGCACTGCGGTTATATTTGTTTTTATAGGCAATGGGCGATAAGCCCGTTACTTTTTTAAAAGTACTTCTGAATGCCTTATTGTCGGTATAGCCCACATCATACATGACTTCGGTGATATTCTTACGGCTGGTTTCAAAGCGTTTTTTGGCGGCTTCAATTTTCACCCGTTGAATATATTCCATCACTGTATTATTGGTAGCTTTTTTAAATCGACGTTCAAGGCTTCTGCGACCGATGGCAAACATATCAGACAGTTGGTCGAGCGTAATTTTATCTTCAAAATTCTTTTCAATAAAATCCTGTGCTTTTTTTACGGCATCGTCTTCATGTCCTTTTTGGCCGTTGAATATCATAAACGAGGCCTGGCTGTTTCTTTCAATATCTATGGCAAAATATTTAGCAACTTTAATAGCCATTTCACGATTTACATTTTTTTCAACCAGATGCAGAAGCAAATTCCAGTAAGAACTGGCACCACCACTCGAATACAAACCCTGGTCTTCGGTAATTATCTTGTCATCAACTAAATCAACCTGAGGAAACATCGTTCTGAATTCATTGGCCGATAGCCAGTGGGTAGAGCACCTTTTTCCGTTGAGCAATCCAGTAGAAGCCAATAAAAAAGCACCAATACAAAGGCTGATTACTTCTGCTCCATTTTCATATTGTTTCACAATCCAGGGCAAAAAACCTTTATTCAGTTCCAATGCAGTTTGCATATCTCCACTTAGCGCAGGGACAAATATCATATCGGTTTCTTCTACTTCGTCAATGATAGCATCAGCGTGTACTGTAAAAATATTGTCATGGAGTTTTACTTCTTTGGTAAGCCCTACCATCTGCACCCGGAATGCTGCCGGTTTCCCGGCTGCCTGAAGAAATTGATTAACCGACGTGAAGATATTACGCGGGTCATTAACACTGGCTAATACCGCATTTTCGGGAATAAGAATCGTAATATTTTTCATAAGAATAAAGGCTGAATAGAATGGCGGATTTGACCCTTTTATTGTCGTTTTTACACCACTTCAAAGTTAATAAATCCGCCTAATTTTGCCTACATCAATCATAAAATTTTCAGTCATGAGCCTCATAGATATAGATTATGCCAGAAACATCATTACCGTAAAAGATGTTTGCATTGATAATTCTACTTTTGAATGCGTAAGTCTGCAAAACCTGATTTTCAACGATGTTAACCTCACTGGTACCCGGATTACTAATGCCAATATGAGTAATATTGAAATTGAAGGCGCAGGTCTGGGAGGTGCTTATATTCATAACATTGGTATGCCTCCTGAGGGGCATCCTGCCTATGACCCTGATGTCAGACAAGCCCCATTGAGGTTTGAAAATTGTAATTTTGAAGCAAGTACAATTACGGATTGTAACCTTACCAATGTAGCTATTCAAAACTGTAACCTGAAAGGCATGACCATCAACGGGATTCCTGTTGAAACTTTATTAGAAAATTTCACACAAAAGAATACACAATAATTTTAATACTACACACATGAGAAAAATTAAATTACAGATGCAGGTTTCGGTTGACGGATTTGTTTGCGGTCCTGACGGAGAAATGGATTGGACAGTATGGAACTGGGACGAGGAACTGAAAGACTATGTAAGAGAAATTATGGCATCGGCAGACTCTTTTATTGCTGGTAGGGTTCTTTACGAAGGCATGTCGGTATATTGGCCTTCTGTTAAGACTAACCCTGAAAGTAGCGAAGATGATAAAACTGCTGCTGAGAATTTCGACAGCATGACTAAACACGTTTTTTCAAAAACGCTTACGCATGCCGACTGGAACAACACTATTATAGAAAGCGGTGATTTGGTTGAAACTGTTAACAGACTGAAAAGTCAAGAAGGTGGCGACCTGATGCTATACGGAGGTGCCCGTCTGGTTTCTTCTTTTATTGAGAATAATCTGATTGATGAATATCATATTTTTCTGAATCCTGCTGCTATTGGTAAAGGCAAACCTATTTTCGGAAATTTATCTGAAAAATTCGGTTTAGAATTAGTCAAAAGCAAGGCTTGCCCTTGTGGTATTGTAGTGCTGAATTATGTACCTGCCAAATAACTATAAAAATGGCTAAGAAACCATCAGATGCTGAAAAAGTACAGGAGTTCATGACGCAACTCGACCATCCGCTAAAAAGCGAGATGGAGGCCGTTAGAACCATCATTAAAAATGCGAGCAGCAAAATTGCCGAGCGTATTAAATGGGCGGCGCCAAGTTATTATTATAAAGAAGACCTGGTAACTTTTAATCCACGTAACCAGAGCCTTGTTCATCTCATTTTCCATCATCCGGCTATTGAGAAAATCAGTTCACCTATTTTAGAAGGCGATTATGTTTCCCGCCGTATGACTTATTTGCATAATATGGCAGAAATTGAAACCCATAAAGCAGAAATAGAACGTATTCTGAATGAACTGATAAGTTTCATAGATGAATAAATGAATCTTCACAACTACAAAAACAGGGTTATAGACTGAGGTTTGTAGCCTTGTTTTTATTAAAACAATACAGAACTCATATCTCAAAAACCCGACATCAATTACTCTGAAACTTCTCTCTGTAAGCCGTTGGGGTCATTCCCACAATTTTCCTGAAAATTCTGCGGAAAGCCTTGGGGTCATTATAGCCTGAACTGAAAATCACCTCGCCCATGTGGTGGTTGGTTTGCTCTAACAGTTTTTTTGCTGCTTCTATGCGTATCTGTTGCAGGTATTCAATAGGCGGAATACCCGTAATTTGTTTAAACCTTCTCAACACATTTCTTCGGCTTGAAGGTATATCTTTTATCAGTTCTTCAATCGTTTCAGCTTCCTGATAATTGTCTTCTATTTTTTGTTGTACCATAGCCACTATATTATCATGGTGGTCACGTGAAGGTTGAAAAGTACTGAAGTACGCTTGGTTCTGTCTATCCATATCAATAGCAAAAATTTTGGCAATTTTCACGGCTACATCTCTGCTACAGTATTTCTGAACCAAATGTAATAACAGGTGAAACGAAGAAGTAGAACCTCCACTGGTAAAAAGTCTGCCGTCTTCTGTTACAGTCTTATCTCCTCTCAATACTACTTCAGGGAAAGCACCAGCAAAAGCCCCGCAGGCATCTACATGGGTAGTAGCCACCTTTCCATTCAGTAAACCACTGGCAGCTAATAAAAAAGCTCCGGTGCAAAAAGTAGCTATTTCGGCACCTTGCATAAAATGCTGATGAAGCCAGGGAATATAGGCACGGTTTCTGGCAATGGTTTGCCCCATATCGTCGGTGCTGAACGAAGGAATCAGAATTAAATCAATAGGATTCTCTTGCGGAATTGTGGCAACCTGATAGCCATGAAATAAACCAATGGTATCTCTGTCGGGTTCTGCCAACTGATACAAATGAATAGCAAATGGTGCTGTTTCTCCATTGGCTTTATAGATTTTATTGGCAGCCTCAAGTACATCTAAAATAGCTGCAACACTTAGTAATCTGTAATCGTGTGGGAGTAAAATACCTACGCTTATCATAGCACTTTTTTTGTGTAAAAATACAAAAAATTTGTCTCAAACACCCCCTACAATTGACTTTTTTAACACCCATAAAAATGAGAGTTATTGTATAATTTTGTTTCAATAATTCACCGCTTAACTTCTGTCATCACAGCAACAACCAACCTACAGTTTTTCGGAATTAGCTGGATAATACATTATAATCACACATTAATTTTAACATGATGAAGACTATTAAAAAATCGATTGAAATTGCTTCTACTAAAGAACACGTATGGGAGATTCTGATTCAGGACCACCATAACCGAAACTGGCTGGCAATCTTTAGCCCGGGTTCACATGCTTTAACCGACTGGCAACCGGGCAGTAAAGTTGTCTTTTCTGACGACTCAGGAAGTGGTATTATTGGCCGTATCATTGCACATGCCCCCTATGAGCTTTTGGAAATAGAGTATTATGGAATGTTAAACAATCATGCCGAAGACTTTGAAAGTGAAGACGCAAAACTCACCAACGGAGCACGTGAAAGCTACCAACTGACATCAAAAGACGGTCAAACATTGCTTGCTATTGAGTGTGATATGACGGAAGACTCTTTTGATACAATGTCGGAATTGTGGGAGGAAGCACTACTAAAAATAAAAGAGCTGGCCGAGGAAGGGTAAATGTTTATAATAAAACTAACATGATCATGGTAGAAGTTTTCAAAACTAATATTCAGGAAAGAAAACAGGCAATATTACTTTTTGAAGTTTTGGCAGAACACTTTCCTTTGTTCAAAATAAATTTTGATTTAGACGATTGTGATAAAATTTTAAGAGTAGAAGGCGACAGCATTTCTCACGAAAGAATCAGCACCATTATTCACACCAATGGCTACCAATGTCAGGTTTTAGAATAGCTCAATAAAGCCTGTCATTCAGGCTTTATTTGAACTTTATTTCAGGCTCATTTGTCTATTTATCTGCTATTTTTCTCCATTTCAGAAAATAATGAAAATATAATTTTTCTAAGTTTTCATCTCTATCATTCTTTTCTCCTAATAATTTCCCCTGCTTTTTTTTTGAAACTTTGGCACAATTTTAGTTATTCATTAATTTTCACATAGAAAATTATGCCATAAATTAGCATAATATTAAGAACATTCGCAAAAAACGAATTTAGCACTTATACCGTACAAAAAACTTTGGCACAGTTTTAGATATTACTATGTAGATTACAATATGCTATTGAGTGGGATTAACCCAATTAGTAAGTAAATATTAAAAATATTTGCAGATGAGACATATATTTACCACAAACAAAAGAGAACATTTTGCAGGAAATACTTCTACACCTATTAACGTATTTGTACTTTTAAAAAAAATCAGTACGTCCGTTGGTATTTATCTGAAAAAGTTGGGTCAAAAATCCATTTACAAAGCTCCGGCAACTATTGCTTCAGATAGTTTATTTTCGGATAGAGTAACTAATAATGAGCCTTATCCGGAAGAAGAGTATCCACATTCTTTGCAAGCAAATGAGCTTAATCAGCTATTGCCTATCAAAGCAAAATTAGTGTCAGATACAAGTGCCGCTGTGGTTCAGTCAACAAGTTCTACCAAGACCTATCAGATAGCAAGCATATTTGATGAAGAAACCAAAGAATGGAAACCTTGCCTTTCTGAGTCAAATCTTGTTTATAAAAATGCTTACAAAGAAAATGACCCTCCGGTAAATCCTTCATTTTTCAGAGGTGCCGCAACAACAATTCTGTTGGTGCTTTTCTCCGTTTTAGGGGTTTCTGCAAAGAAATTTGCTACCGTAGATTTATCATTACGCAGCATCATTGATAACTCAGCGCCAAGTTTAGGGAGTTCAATTAAATATATACTCTGGTTAAAGAACGAAGGTGCTACTACTGCTAACAGCATTGTGGTAAAAAATACTTTCCCGATTGGCGGTGTTACCCTTACAAGCAATACAGGCGGGGCAGGTTTTACTCATAACACAGGTACCGGCGAGGGCTTGTGGAATATAGCAACCCTTGCAGCAGGCGATTCGGTAAGTTTAGAATTAGTGGGAACTGTTACACAAAGGGGTGTGTATTTTAATATTGCTGAAATTAACTCAATAGGCGGTGGAGATACCGACTCTGATTCTACTCCGGGTAACAATGACCTTGGTGAAGATGATATTACTACGGTTTGTTCTTCTGTTCCGCTTTTGATTTATCCGGGCGAACAATATACTGTTTTTGTACCAAGTGCTTATAAGAAAACTGGTACCATTGTGCAATGGTTCAGAAATGGTACAGAAATCATCGAAAGTACCCCTGAGGCAGTAGTAAATACCGACACATCACTTACCATCAAAGCCATAGGCAATTATACTTTTACTTCTAATGTAGGCGGATGTGTCGGACAAGGCTGTTGTGCCATACAAGTCATTGCAGGCCCTTATGGTAGTATTGGCGATTGGGTATGGAAAGATAAAAATGATAATGGCTTGCAAGATACCAATGAACCAGGCATCAAAAACATTATTGTAGAACTCTATACTTTAAATGGTTCAGGAAATGTATCAGGCAGTGCTATCAGCAAAGATACTACTGATACTAACGGTCATTATCTTTTTTCAAATCTCTTATCTGGCGACTATCTGGTGAAGATAGTGGACTCAAATTTATCAGATACACTAAGAATTTCAAAGAAAAAAGATGTTGGTTCTGATGATACCAAAGACAATGATTTTACTGCCGCAAACGGATTCTCTACCAAAGTAATCATTCATGTTGATTCAACAGGAAACAAAAAAGATAATCTTACTGTAGATGCGGCCTTATATACTCCGGTAGGCAGTATAGGAGACTTTGTATGGAACGATAATAATAATAATGGTATTCAGGATGGTGGTGAAGTAGGTTTAAACAATGTAATTTTAGAATTATATTCGGCTGATGCTTCCGGAAACCCCGTGGGTACTGCCCTGGCAAAAGATACAACCAATGTCAACGGTTTATTCAAATTCAGCAACCTGATTAAAGGTGCTTATGTAGTAAAACTATTGACAAGTTCATTGCCAGCAGGTTCTGTAATAAGTACGCTTATCAATAGTGGCAGTGATGATATAGTTGACAGCGATTTTAATAGCACTACAGGTTTAAGTGGCAAAATCACATTAGACCCCGAAAATGAGTCTAATCCACTTAATAAAGATAACCTGACAATTGATGCAGCCATCTATAATCCACTTGGCTCAATCGGTGATTATGTATGGAAAGATACCGATAATGATGGGGTTCAGGATATGGACGAGTCTGGTTTAGGAGGTGTTATTCTGCACCTATATGCTGCGGCTAACGACGGTTCTCCAACAGGTAATGTTTTAAAAGCTGATACTACCGATAACAATGGTTTCTACTTGTTTAGTGGTTTAGCACTGGGCGGCTATGTAGTGCAAATCATTACAGCCTCTCTTCCGGCAGGTAGTGCTATCTCTGAAATGATAGACAAAGGTGGTAATGATACTGCTGACAGCGATTTTAATCCTACTACAGGATATTCAGCAAAAATCAGCATTGACCCAACCGATAACACCAAAAAAGATATTTTATCAATAGATGCGGCTATCCACCAGACCGTCGCTTGTCCTACACTCGCAGTTTCTACCATTGATGGTGATATTTGTGTGGGCGACTCTACTTTTATAAAAGGTATTACCAGTAACAACGCCCCTATCAAGTGGTATTTAGCGGCTATCAATGGTACTCCGGCATTTACTACCAATAGCGACGAGTCTCATCTGGTCTATCCTACTACTACTACTACTTACTATGCCGAGATCGACGGAATAAGCCCAGGCTGTCCTAATTCTCGTCAGCCGGTAGTGATTGTAGTCAATGCTCGTCCGTCACTTCCATCTTGTGCGGGAGTAGTAGATGAGTGTATCGGAAAAACTATTAATCTGAATGATTATGTAATTAACGGTGCAACTACACCGGGTGGTACTTTTGAATGGCATACTACGGCCAGTGAAAAATCGCCTCTGGTATCAACACCATCAGCTGTAGGGGCAGGTGTTTACTATTTATTCGAAAAATCAGGGGCAGGTTGCTTTAGTCCGCCAAGAATGTTAACAGTTAATCTGAAAAACTGTGATACACTCATTGATTTAAGCCTGACTAAAATTGTAAGTACTACTACTCCTAAAGTATGGGATGATATTATTTATACAATTAAAGTTACAAACGCGGGTCCTCATGCAGCAACTAATGTAGAGATTGAAGACCAGATGCCAACAGGTCTGGAGTTCTTATCAAGTGCGTTCTTTACCAAAAATGGCGATATGCTTACTGCCACAATTTCTAATATTGCAGCAGGGCAAACCATTACCTTAGATTATCTGGTAAAAGTAACATCGCCAGGAGATAAAATAAACTTTGCTCAGGTAAGCAAAGCCGACCAGAAAGATATTGACTCTACTCCGGGTAATGCTTCTACTACTTCAGAAGATGACAACAGTAAAGTAATTATTTCACCAATTGCAAATGAAATTATTGCTGACCTGAGCTTAGATAAAACTGTCAATAAGACCACTGCCACTACTGGTGAGTTAATCACTTATTATGTAACGGTTATCAACAATGGTTCAAATCCTGCTACCAATATTGAAGTAAAAGATATAGTTCCTGATGGATTAACTATAATTACTGCTACAGGAGCCGACAATATTACTACTTCAGGCGATACCGTAACAGCTAAATTTAATGAAATAAAAGTAGGTTATGCTTCAACTTTCCAGATAGTTGCCAGAGTAACTGCCACAACGGGAACAATTAAAAACTGGGCTCAGATTACCAAATCAGACCAGAAAGACAATGATTCGACCCCTAATAATGGCACAGGAAACGGAGAAGATGATACCGACGATGCAGATATAACCATCACTCCTGGTGCTTGTAATCCTCCTGTTCCTTTGATTGCTACCTTAAATCCCTACATCTGTACCGGAGAAAGCATCACACTTACTTCAGTAGGTTGTACAGGTACGGTGGTATGGTCAACAGGCGATACAGGTAATTCTATTACACTTAGCCCGACAAGTTCAACAAGTTATACAGCCAAATGTAAAATTACTAATGATTGTATCAGTGTCAATTCAAACCCAATATCAGTAGTAGTAAATGTAATAGTGGCTCCGGTTATTACTTCTAATGCCCCTAATAATACTATTTGTACTGGAGGAAGTGTAACTCTCACAGCTACTTTGTGTACGGGTAGTGTAATCTGGTCTAACGGCACCACCGCTTCAAGCATAACAGTGAGCCCTACCACTAATACTACTTATACAGCTACCTGTAAAACCAATACCTGTACAAGTAATATATCGAACCCGATTACGATTACTATCGGTACTGCAGGCAATGCGCCAACCATTTCAGCGAGCAAAAATGCTATCTGTAATGGCGAAACCGTAGTGCTTACAGCCAACGGATGTAGCGGCAATATAACCTGGTCGAATGGTTCAACCGGAAGTTCTATAAGCGTTATGCCTGGTACAACAGGTACTTACAGTGCTACTTGTTCGTCAAGTGGTTGTGGCAGTCAGACTTCTGCACCTATTACCATCACTGTTTCTCCGGCAGCCGAAACTCCGGGTATTAGTGCCAATGAAGATGTAGTATGTGCAGGAGGGAATGTAAACCTGACGGCTACAGGTTGCAGTGGTACTTTAGTATGGTCTAATGGTGTAAGCAGTTCTGCCATTGCAGTTTCTCCAGTTAATACCACTACTTATGAAGTTACCTGTGTAAGCGGAGGTTGCAGTGCCAAGGCGTCTAAAACTATTACTGTAAAACCCCAACCTGCGGCTCCGGTTATTGCAAGTGCAAAAGACCAGATATGTGCAGGCGAGTCAGTAGTATTGACAGCGCATAATTGCGATGGTATAGTTACATGGAGTACAGGTGCTACAACCGCAACTATTACAGTAAGTCCAACAATCACTACTTTTTATACCGCTATCTGTAATGTTAATGGTTGCAATAGTGTTACTTCTGCGGCAGATACAGTAACTGTATCTACAGCTGTGCCTGTTATAACAGCCACTAAAGAAATTCTCTGTTCAGGAGATTCATCTACGCTTACAGCCTCAGGCTGTTCGGGTTCTCTGTTATGGAGCAATGGTCAGACCACCAGCAGCATCACTGTTGACCCTGTGGCATCCATTACTTACTCTGTTATCTGTTCTGCCGGAACTTGCGAAGCTGTAGCCTCCAAAGCCATTACTGTAAATACTGAAACCAATGTAGCTCCAGTTATCTCGGCATCTAATACGAATCTATGTGCAAGCGGTGAAATAACATTAACAGCTACAGGTTGTACAGGCACAGTAATCTGGTCAAATATGCAAACCGGGTCAAGCATTACAGTAAATGTAACAAACACTGTTGTATTTGCAGCCGCTTGTAAAATAGGTAATTGTGAAAGCGAAAAATCAAATAATATTACTGTTACCATAGGTAAACTCAATAAACCGGTCATAAGCGCCAATCAGACAACCATTTGTATTGGCAATGCCGCAACACTTTCTTCAACAGGTTGTAATGGTAATGTAATCTGGTCTAACGGACTTACCGGAAGCACAATAACAGTAAATCCGGTTACTACTACTGAATATACCGCCGTTTGTAAAGCCGCACAAGGCTCTTGTACAAGCGACGAATCAGCTAAATTAACTATTACAGTTACTGCACAACCAGAGGCACCAATTATTGCCTGTACTTGTGCAAGACCAAGAATATGTAAAGGCGATACACTTACCTTGAAAGCCATTGGTTGTTTGGGAACATTTGTGTGGTCGAACGGACAAACCACTTCTTCAATTGTGGTAAGTCCGGAAGAAACAACAGTTTATACTGTAAAATGTAAAATAGGTTCTTGCGAAAGTGCCCCATCTGCCGCTGCTACTGTTAACGTAGGTAGTCCTGCCCCTCCTTTGGTTAGCTGTAAAAAACCACAGGTTTGTGGTGGTAGTTCAACTACTTTAGAAGCCGCAGGTTGCGTGGGTACTGTTAAGTGGTCTGACGGACAAGTAGGTGCTGTTATTAATGTATCGCCTTCAACTGTAACCAGTTACTGGGCAATTTGTGATGCCGGAAAATGTCAAAGTGAAAAATCAAATACCATTACTATACAGGTTAATGGCTCAGGGCTGAAAAAACCAACCACCAAAGACCTTGTGAATGTATGTCCGTTTACCCATGTGGACTTAACTACAGGCGTAACGAGTGCCTTGTCTTCAGTAGGCGGAACATTTACTTTCCGTGCATTTAACAGCCCTGATTCGGCTGTAGTTGCCAATCCTTCATCAGTAGGAACAGGCTCATACTACGTATTTGAAAAAGCAGGCAATGGTTGTTTCAGCGAAGGAAGCAGAATTAATGTACAGATTATTTCTTGTAACGATACTACCTCTTGTGCCACCAGTCCGGCTACAGCTAATGCAGGAGTCGATTCTACTGTGTGTATCAACTCTACGTTCTTTACCCTGAAAGGAAAAATCGGGGGTTCGGCACAAAGTTCTACCTGGACAAGCGATGGTACTGGCTCGTTTGATAATGCACTGAGTCTGAATACAAAATACAACTATACAAGTCAGGATATAGCAAGAGGCTTTGTACATTTTACACTGACTACCAATGACCCTGATGGCAACGGCCCATGTAAGGCAGCAACCGATAGTATCAGAGTTACACTCAATGGCGTATCTACTACACCAACTATCTCAAGCAACAAATCGCCTAATATCTGTGCCGGAGACTCGGTAATACTAACTGTTGCACAAACCGGACCTCGTGTATGGAGTACCGGAGATACAACAAAATCTATTGTAGTAAAAACATCAGGCACTTACTCTGTTAAATTACTAAATGCTCAGGGTTGTTCATCATTAGGTTCGAATGTAATTAATGTAGTAGCCAACGATACCATAGATGCTCCATCGGTGGTAGCAACAGCTAAAAATACTTGTCCGTCTACTACAGTCAATCTTACCAATGCCGTTACAAGTGCGCCTAGAACACCGGGTGGAGTATTTGAATTCCATACAGGTGCTACGCTCAATTCACCGTTGTTGACTAACGCAACAGCCGTTGGAGCAGGCACTTATTATGTATTTGAGAAAAGTGCCATAGGTTGCTACAGCCCAAGTGCACCAATTGTAGTAGCTATTGATACATGTACTACACCTCCCGGCGATACTGCCAGCGTTGAATTAGGCATTACTATCGTAGGTTCAAGGGTTGAATTAGGCGTAGGCGACCCGCTGACTTATACCATTACAGTAACTAATAATACCATGCACACAGCCACTAATGTGCATATCACTAATATTCTACCAAAAGGTATTACCATTACTTCTGCTACCCCAGGCCTTACAGCTTTCGGTACAGACTCATTGGTAAGTGTGATAGGTACATTCCCTGGCGGAGCTGTTAAGACTTACACATATACAGCCAAAACTACCAAAGCAGGTACTATCAGAAACATAGCCAAGATTACTAAACTTGACCAGGTTGACCCAATTCTTACCAATAACATCAGTCATTGGGATATTAATTGTGCTACCTGTCAGGAAATCTGTACAGCTATGTCATTGGCAGCCGATACAACCCGTCAGGCAAATGGTAGCTACAATGTAACTTTCCGTGCATTTGTTGAAGCCTGCGGAAACGTGAAATTAGAAAACGTGGAGGTTACCCAGAACCTTGCTGTCATGTTCCCTTCTCCGGTTACTTATACCATTATTCAGAAACCAACAGTAGGTGCAGGAAGCAAGATTATACCAAATGATAATTTCACTGGTTCATCTGACCTGAATCTTACCATTCCGACTGGTAGCGAAATAGAAGCTGGTGTAACTGATACGATAACCTTTGTTATCAACATTGTACCAAATGGCAATCAAGGGCCATTCAGTACCAATGCGATTGTCAAGGCTACAGGAATGACAATATTCGGTATTTCTGATGATGTATCTGATGTATCAAACAATGGTCCTTATATTGATAAACCAAGTGCGGAACCAACCGTTGTAAGACTATATAAGAGCCCAAGCATTGGGTTAGCCAAAATTGTATCAGACAGTACCAAGAAAACAAATGGCTCATATGATGTTACTTATCAGTTATTGGTTAAAAATAATGGCTCATTACCTTTAACCAATGTAGTACTGACAGACACATTATCAAAAACATTCAATTTACCGGCTACATTTACCGTATTAGGGTCTCCGGTTAAAAATGCTGGCAGCCAGTTAGTGATCAATAGTGCATTTAATGGTACAACAGATACCCGTCTGACACTCCCTGGCAGTACTTTAGCTATCGGACAAACAGATACACTTCTGTTCAGTATTAATCTACAACCTGATACGATAAAACTATTTGCTAATACAGCGGTAGTAAATGCCTCGGGCACGTTAGCCAGCGGTACCAATGAGAATGTAGTTGATTTATCAAATGCAGGTACTAATCCTGATGCGCCGGGCAGTAATCCGACCAACCTGAACTTAGACCCCGGTGGTATGAGTTCAATCGAAATTCCTTGTCTGGGTATTGCCTTGTCTGTAAAAGATACGATTAAACAAGCTGATGGAAGTTATAATGTGTATTTCCGTTCAATTATCAAAAACTGTGGTAACCTGACATTGTCGAACGTAATGTTATGTGATACGCTGACAAACACATTCCCGGCACCGGTACAGGCAACTATTGTACAGGCTCCTACCATCAGTGCAGGAACACAATTAGTACCTAATAGTAACTATGACGGTGCTGCTAACTCTTGTCTGCTAACAAGCGGAAGCATTATAGCTCCAGGCAGAGTTGACACAGTAAAATGGGTAGTAAACATAAAACTGAATGGCAATTTAGGACCGTTTAAAAACTCTATCATTGTTTCGGGTAAAACTCCGGCAGGTTTAACTATCAGTGATATTTCTAATGATGGCATTAATCCGGATCCGGCAGGAAGTACCCCCACGGTTATCAACTTCAACAGCGTGCCTGAAGTCATGATTGGTATCTCTAAAGAAGCTACTGAACCAACTAAAGTAACTGACCGTACCTACGATGTTACCTTTAAGTTTAAAGTGAAAAACTACGGAAAAACCGACTTCACAGGTGTTCAGGTACAGGATAACCTTGCGGTAACCTTTGGAGACAGCGTGAGAATTGATTCGGTTAGTGTAACAGCAGATGCCGGATTTACAGTAGATACTTCTTATACCGGACGTGGTAACCTGATTAATTTATTAGTTGATACATTAAGTACACTTCCTAAGAATACTACCCGTAATATCACAGTCTTTACACGTGTAACGCTTTCAGAGGGTACTAATTCTTTTGCCAATCAGGCATTAGCTATAGGTAAATATCCAACCAATAAATCGGTTGACGACTTATCAACCAACGGTACAGACCCGGATCCTGATGGTAATGGCAATCCGAAAGATAACAGTATTGCTACTCCAATTACTATAGATGGTATTATTCCAAGTACTACAACTGTACTGGGTATTGCAAAATCAGCTCTGTTAGATACCATTCCTAATGCAGACAAAACCTATAATCTGACTTATAGATTTGTTATCAAAAACTATAGCACACGTACACTCACAAATGTACAGCTAAGTGATAGCCTTGACCACGTATTCTCAGCCGACGATAGCAGCAATTATATTATTGCCGCACCGCCAACTTTGAGCGCAGGTAGTCAGTTGAAACTGAACCCAGACTTTAATGGACGAACCATTGAAACAACCGGAATAACCACCATGTTGATTGCCGATAGCAGTTCGCTGGCACCGGGAGCTTCAGATACCTTAGAGTTGAAATTAAGGGTTGTAACTGAAAAACAAGAGGCTGTTATTTTTGCTAATAGTGCCTACGGTAGTGCCAGAGATACCACTGCTACCATAAGAGATGTTTCTCAGACCGGAACTGACCCAGACCCTGACGGCGACGGTAATCCGGGCAATAATAGTGCGCCAACGCTGATAACTATCGGAGATGAGATTCCGACACCAAATGATACAGCAACAGCGATTATTCCGGGAGGTTTTTCTCCTAATAACGATGGCGTAGGTGATAAGTTCTTTATCGAAAATATCAACAAAACCAATGTTAAAGCAAGCATCTATATATATAACCGTTGGGGTAGCTTAGTCTATAAAAACGAAGACTATGGTAAGTCTGAAGGTTGGGATGGAAAAGCCAATAATGGGCTGGTATTACTAAGCGACGGCAAAGATGTTCCAGACGGCACTTATTACTATGTAGTACAGGCTGAAGGAAAATGGGAAGGAAAACCGGTAATTGGTTTTATTACAATTGCCCGATAATCATATAAAAAGTTATGAGTGAACAAGAGTTTTCAGGTTCACTCATAAACTTATAAAACAAAGAAATTTTAACCGGAAAATCACTTTGATTTCAACTGAACCTTAACAGTTTTAGCATGTTGTTTCAGGTGTTTTTACAGAGGAAAATATAAACAAAGGAACTTGTCAGGAGACAAGAAAAAGAGGATATTTTGTGCAAAAAAACCTCAAAATTTAATTATTTTGATGATAAATGAAAAAAATTTGATAATTAAAATTCTTAATGTAACTTTGTTTAGCTATTGAGTATAATTGGGCTTAGACAAAGTTTTATCTAAGTCTTTACTATTAATTGAGTAAAATATGAAAAACTTTACAAACCTGAAAAGCAGGTTAGCTACGCTATTTTTCGTAGGGCTATTCTCTGTATCTTTTCACTCCTACGCGCAACAGGAAGCGATGTTTTCACAGTACATGTTTAATACAATGGCTATCAATCCGGCTTATGCTGGTAGTCGTGATGTATTAAGTTTGACTGCCCTCGGACGTTATCAGTGGATAGGTGTTCCAGGAGCCCCCACTACTTACACTTTCTCTATGGATATGCCTATCAGCAGTGAGAAAATGGGGCTCGGCTTACAGGCCTCTTATGATGGCATCGGGCTTGCTAAAAATACTGGTATTTATCTTACTTATTCGTATCGTGTCAAGGTCGGGCCTCGCTCAACATTGGCTTTTGGCGTACAAGGCGGCGCAGTGAATATCCGTTGGGCTTTGTCTGATGCCAAGAATATTGCCGGTGGCGATAATGTATTCAGCGGCAACTACGATATTAACAAAATTCTGCCTAACGTAGGTGGTGGTGTATACCTGAGCAACGACCGCAGTTATTTAGGTTTTTCATGTCCTCAGATTTTGCAAAACCCACTTTCTAATTATAATTATTCAAAATCAGACTCTGTGAAGAAAAGCCGTACACAACGCCACTTCTTCCTGATGATGGGTTTTGTGATAGGAAAAGGAAACTTTAAAATCAAGCCTTCAACGATGATTCGTTATACAGAAGGTACTCCATTAGGCTTTGACGGAAATTTGAATTTCTGGATAAAAGATAAAATCTCATTTGGTATCTCCGGAAGAATTGGTCAGTTCCAGAGCTTTAGCCAGACCGAAGGTTTTGATGCTGCTGTTGGAATGTTAGAATTACAGCTAACTCCTCAATTCAGACTTGGTTATGCGTATGATTTCACCGCTAACCGACTTAATGACCCAAGTAAAAAAGGTATCGACCGTGTGATTGGGATTCCAACCCATGAAGCCATGCTTAGATATGAGTTTGGCTATGCTAAGAATAAAATCTTAACCCCAAGATATTTCTAATAAATAATCTTAAGTTTATACATCGGCAGGTGTAAGAAAAATCTGAGTCTATCATTTTTTTCTCGCATCATGGTTTTATATGCAATTATTTTTACAAATCTGAGCGAATTTAAATTCAGCAACAATGACTGTCAGGATAAATATCATCGGGGCCATATTTATGGCAGCTCTATTCATAGGTAGAGTACAAGCGCAGGAAGCATTGCTTAAAGCTGCCCAACATCACTATGAAAGTCTTAGCTATATCAAGGCTATTGATGCTTATGAATCTGCTTTGACCAAAAAAGGGATTACCGAGGCACAAAAGTTAGATGCCAGAATAAAACTGGCTGATAGCTATACCAAAATCAAGGATACGCAAAACGCTGAACGCGTTTACCGTGAGATATTTGAAGGAAGCACCGGAGAATTATCAGACGATAAAGTTCCGGTAGCTTTGAAGTATGCCCAGGTACTTGCCAGCAACGGTAAATACAAAGAAGCACAGGAAATGTATGACAAATACACCCGCAAAGTAGAAGACGACCCTCGTGGCAAAGGCTTTTCGAAACTTTACAACGATGTAAGCGTATTGTCAAAAAATGCCAACTGCTATAAGGTAGATTATCTGTCAATCAATACGAATTCATCTGATTTCAGCCCATCTTATTTCAAAAACGGTTTGGTTTTCGTTTCTAACCGTCGTAGTACAGTTGGGGTTCGCCGGGTATTTGGCTGGAATGACACGCCTTTTCTTGATTTGTATTTCTTAGATAACGTTTCTGCCATTGGCGGACAAGCCGCCGGATTGGGTACAGGTACTGAAGAAGCCAGAACTCCTCGTAAAAGAGGTGGTAGCGGTGGTGTACTTGGTTCAGATGAATATACTGCACCAACAGCTAACGATACTCGTACAATAGGAACTTATGGCGGAACTAACGTGGGTTTAGGTTTAGGGTATGGAGACAAACCTCAGACAGAGTCAGACAGAATGAGTGGCTCTATCAACTCAAAATACCACGAAGGGCCTTCGGCTTTCTTTAAAGATGGGTCAAAAGTAATTTTTACCCGTAACAACTTCCTGAATGGGAAAACCAAAAGAAGTTCAGACGGCATTACAAAATTGAAATTGTATATAGGAGAAGCCAATAAAGATGGTTGGAAAAACATCAAAGAATTACCGTTTAACAGTGATGATTATTCAGTAGGGCATCCTGCCCTATCGCCTGATGAGAAACTTTTATTCTTTGCCTCTGATATGCCCGGAGGTTTTGGCGGAACTGACTTGTATGTATCTCGTTATGATGGAAGCAGTTGGACAGCCCCGGTTAATTTAGGTAAAAATGTAAATACCAAAGGCAATGAAATGTTTCCGTTTGTAGATGATAAAGGTCATTTATATTTTTCTTCTGACGGACATGCAGGTTTGGGTGAGTTAGATATTTTCTTCTCACAATTAGACGGTACTACGCCTAAAGGCCGTGTCATTAACTTAGGTTCGCCTATCAACTCAAGTAAAGACGACTTCGGTATCTTAACTGATGGTTTCCGTAAAGCAGGTTATTTCAGTTCTAACCGTAAACGTGGCGGAGATGATGATGATATTTACAAATTTGACCGGGAGTGTGAACTCAAAGAGGGTTGTGATTTGATTATTGCTGTCTATGATGCAGAAACTAAAATGCCTTTAGACAACGCCAAAATTGTTTACGAAGACAAAGATGGTACGATTAAAGAAAAAATGAGCGATGCCGACGGCAGCGTGAAATTGGAAGGCCTGGAACAAGATACAGAGTTTACTTTCAGAGCTACCCGTGAGGGATACAACCCTAATACAGTAAGTTTCTCAACCAAAGATTGCGACAATGAGCCATCACGACTGGAAATACCCATGGCAAAACCAAAACCTGCTGTTGACTCTACCACATTGGCACAGAATAATCCTTCTGTACAAAGTGGATATACAGGCAATAATCCAAGTAGCACACTGCCGGGTAACAGATGCTTCCTGAAAGGCAAAGTAACTATGCAAGGCACTAATCAGCCAATAGCGGGCGTACTGGTAACTTTACGCAATGAATGCGATAACAGCACACAAACCGCTACAACCGATGCTACAGGCACTTACCAGTTCCAGGTAGTAGAGGGTTGCGACTATACCATTGAAGGCACTAAAGACAACCTTGGCTCAAAAGGTAAACGTATCCGTCGTTTAAGTTGTAAAAATGGAGATGTAACTGCCGATATTATGATGTTTAGCACAGGTGATATAGTGCAGGTAGATAACATCTATTTTGAATATGGCCGTTACAACCTACGCCCTGATGCAAGAGCCGGACTGGATAAACTGGTAAAATTAATGCGCCAGTATCCAAACATGAAAGTAGAATTGCGTGCGCATACTGATAGCCGTTCTGATTCTGATTTCAACCAGACATTATCAGATAACCGTGCCAAATCATCTGCCAATTACCTGTTCAAAAGAGGTATCAGCCGTAGCCGTGTAGAATTTAAAGGTTATGGAGAAACCATGTTAGTAAATGGCTGTGCAGATGGAGTAACTTGTACAGAAGAACAACATCAGCTTAACCGCCGTACTGAGATTAAAATCTTGCAAATGAACTGATAAAAACAACAAACATACTCATAAAAAAGCCATTTCTTTCGGGGAATGGCTTTTTGGTTTTATGGCATAACACAGCCTATTTTGGCTACTCTCCTACTCTGTTAGCACAACTTTATTGCTGACTTTTATAATTTTTCTTTGAAGTTAATTTCTTAATTCTTACTTTTGCACCACAAAACCAACAAGGTTTTAGGGCCTATAGCTCATTCGGTTAGAGCAACTGACTCATCAAAATAAAGTTCTTTAATTAATGGAAAAGTTTTGTGTTGTTTGTCAGACAGCTATTTTTGGTCAAAAGCAAAAGTATTGTAGTAATACTTGTAAGCAAAAAGACCATTATTGGCGAGTTAAAAGTCAAACCAACACATATCACTCACAAACAATTCGTTCACTAAGACGGAAGTCTGATTTAATTCAGTCTTTTGGCGGTAAATGTGGCAAATGTGGATATTCTAAAAATTTATCTGCTCTCCACTTTCATCATCTTAATTCAACGAATAAAAAATTCAAGTTGGATATGCGAGTATTATCCAATAAAAAATGGGATTTAATTTTGAGTGAAGCTGAAAAGTGTATTCTGTTATGTTCAAATTGTCATGCAGAAGAACATAATCCAGAACTTTCCTTTGAGAATGTTGAAAGAATTTTATATGGTGCCTCTCGTAAGGAATTACGAGATGAGAAGGGGGTTAATTCAGGGAAACCTTAACGGACGCAAGCCGATGGCAATCCTGAGCCAAGCCAAGTGAAAAGTCAAGATAGTAACTTGGAAGGTGCAGAGACTAAGAAGTGAGGAGACTTACCAATAAACTTCTACTAACGCCCCCCGCCCAACACTGCATAGCAGAAGGGTGATGATATAGTCCTACTACTTCGGGAAATCGAAGGAAAGTGAATCAGTAGGTGCCTGGTTCGATCCCAGGTGGGCCCACAAGAAAAGGTAAAACAATGATGTCAGTACAAAGCTACGCTATCAAAGTGTAGCTTTTTTTGTTTCCGGTTTGCTTACAATTTCTTCCTGTTTAATAAAACCTTTCTTCCTTGCTCTACGTATATATATATCATCATATAATTTTTGTTTTATCCCTGACAATCTGATATAACTTCCTTATAAAAATCCAAGAAATGAATAATGCATTGGTCAATAAATACACACCTGTAGAAATTCTTTTTGCTGAAGATGATTCGGACGATAGCCAACTTTTTGCAGATGCACTTGCACAATTACCTTTTGAAACCAGACTAAATACAGTGTTCAATGGTTTAGATGTAATTAATTACTTGAATACAACTTCATCGCTCCCTCATATAATTTTTCTTGATCTGAATATGCCCAAATTATCAGGCATAGCGTGTTTAGAAGTAATAAGAAAAAACCCGGTATATAGTCAGATACCTTGCGTTATCTTAAGTACATCCACAAACCCTGAGGATATTATGACAAGTTATGGAAACGGAGCCAATTTATATTTTGCAAAGCCTATTAGTTTTTATGATTTGAAAAGAATGATTGATAAAGCTTTGCGCTTAAACTGGGAACATTATTTCCCCCCTTTAGAAGATTCGTTTTTCATTACAGAAAAACGCTTTTAGAAGAACGTCATAATTGATTGGTTCAAAAAATTATAAGAACATGAGTCATCCAGAATTTTAGGGTGGCTCATGTTTATTTTTAATGGTGTATAGCTAATATATTATCTTATCTTTGGCTTTATTCTAAATAAACAAATATGATTACTCGCCCGATTATTCTGATTGAAGACGATATAGATGATAAAAACTTTTTTGAAGAAGCTTTTAAGGACGTAGATATTCCAAACCCGTTACTTTGCTTTGATAATTGCAATGATGCCTTGACTCATATAAAGAATTCTGCTGAAATACCTTTTCTTATTTTGTGCGATATTAATTTACCCAAACAGAGTGGTTTAGAATTAAAAAGGTATATAGATAAAGATGAAAAACTAAAATCGAAAATCATTCCTTTTGTATTTTATACCACTACCTCTAACAGAGATTACATTAATGAGGCCTATAAAGAATTAACGGTACAAGGTTTTTTTCAGAAGAGTCATGATTTTGAAGAAACAAAGAAGGATATTAAGTTAATTGTTGATTATTGGGCAAAGTGTCTCCACCCAAATTCCAAGACTTTATATGTGTAGTTTTTTAATGCTGTTACAAAAACCGTGCACCAATCCATTATTCATTGCAAACGTTTATGAAGCTCGTATATAAAGTTTGCTCCAAAGAAGATATTCCACAGTTGGTTGCCATAGCAACACAATCTTATCAGGAGCATTATACACATTTATGGACAGACGGGGGCAAAAACTATATGAAGAATAGCTTCAATGAGGAGCAATTCTTAAAAGAAATAGTACAACCCAATTCAATCTTTTTTCTTGTTATTATTGATAATCTACCTGTAGGGCTTGTAAAATTAAATATTGATAAAGCAGTGGATGATTACAGCGCAAACGAAGCCCTTGAATTAGAGCGTATTTATTTTCTAAAAAATGCCTCGGGAAAAGGACTGGGCAAAGAAACACTTTTAATGATTACAGCATTTGCTAAAGACAGAAACAAAAAGATTATATGGTTAAAAGCCATGAAAGGCGGTAATGCCGAAGCATTTTATCAAAAACAGGGATTTGATGTAATTGGTGAAACCCTTTTAGATTATCCGTTTATCAGAGCAGAGCATACAGAAATGGTGATTATGTCAAAAAAAACAGCGTAGATTTCTTTCTTTTAAATGCCCGGTTCTCAGCTTTTTTCTAAGCTATACTACCCGTAAAAATGGCATGGGTTTTGAGGTAAAAAACTTTACAACTCAACAAAAGTTAATAATTGTACTACCTACCCGCCCTGATAGTAAAGAACATAACAGCTAATAAGGGATATTTGCCAACTGTAATCTTTATTTAACAAGAATGAAAAAATACGACTACATTGATTATGCCCGTGGACTTTCTATCTTTACTATAGTTATTTATCATTTCTTGTTTACCTATCCTTTACCGACTTACCTGAGTTATGCCAGAAGTTTTGGTGGAGCGGGTATCCATTTGTTTTTCTTTGTTTCAGGTTTTGGATTGACTTTATCAAAATACGTAGATTATCAGACATTTATTAAGCGCAGGTTAATCAAGGTTTTATTGCCCTATTATATAACCATCACGCTGATTTTCCTGATAAATCTGCTCACTAAAGTTTATGAAATAGATTTTGTGGCATTTCTCAGCCATATTCTGTTATTCAAAATGTTTGATTCAGAATATATTACTTCTTATGGTGCCCAATTCTGGTTCATATCTACTATTGTGCAGTTTTACTTAGTATTTCCTTTGTTATTATGGTTTCTCAAGTCTGAAAAATATAAACTATTCATAGGCTTAACATTAGCTATTTCGATAGGTTATAGTTTATTCCTCTCCTTCGTCATACCCGAAGGGGGAGACGCCTATAAAAGATTCTTTCTGCAATATCTGTGGGAGTTTGCGCTTGGTATGGCTGTGGCCAGAACAGGTAAGTTAGATAAACTTATTACGGCTCCTATTATTTATTACATGATAATAGCTATCGTTTGTCTTGCGGCTACGGGAATTTTAGCTATCAAAGGCGGAAATATAGGTAAAAACTTAAACGACATCTTTGTTTTTTTTGCTTATACCTCCCTTACAATCATTTTTTTCAGAACCATGCCTTTAGTCAATAAGTTTTTTTTATGGGTGGCAAAGTTCTCTTTTTCATTATATCTGACCCACATGATACTATGGGATTACCTCGGAACCAAATATGGTTCTTCTTTCTTTACACCTGTTACACTATCTGTCTTACTGATTGTTACCTTAATATACAGTTATTACTATGATATAGTGTTGAATAAAATAACAGCAAGCGTAACAAACACTCAAAAAGAAAAGTAGCTGATGATTTGATAGTAGTTTTCGGCAAATACAGGCACGCTCACTAAAACCAGATTCCTTGATTTAAACCTTCGTATAAACTGTTTTATTCTGCGCATTTTTGGTAACTCTTAGTGCCTCTCGCCTATTTGTTTTTTTATACGAGATATGTACCCAAGAATTAAATTCCTGAATTATCTGATCAAATGGCAATGAAGAGCTGATAATCAGCAGAAATAGTTGTTCAGTAGTAAAGCCTTCTACTGAAATATCTGCCGCCTCTCCTTTCATATGTTGGCTGGTGGGCGACCCACCTATTAAAGAGTTAAGCGTAGGGTTCCTGAAACCTGAACTCACATTGATGGGCTTACCTACCAATGTGCGTAAAGGTTCCAGCACATTTATACACAAATTTTGAAGATTTTTTGTCTGAGTAGCATTAGGCGTATTATCAATTCCATGACGGCTGGCTGATTCGCTACGTATCATTTCTGCTAAAGTAAAATGAGGTGAAAGATTCATGGCTATATAAAGTTTATAAAAATTCTGGCTGTTTTAAACTAAGCTTGAATTTATATGAGATTTATAAGCAAAGCAATAGAATATTATCTATCGGTACTTAATGTGAATCAAGGGTTAAAAATAAATAGACAAATGGCAGCAGTTATTCTACCTAAACAATGCGACCATAGAGCATTAGCAGAACGTACCTTTGAAGCATTTTGAATATCTGTTTTGCTAATGAGCCACTTAAAGAAAGATTCAATAGGTTGCCTAACAGAGCTAATATACTTAGAAAATAGGCTATCATCCGATTGTAGATATTGTTGTCTTTTTTTTAATTTTATAGGAGTTAAAACGACCGTGTTATTTTAAGAAAGTTGTTGGTTGAATTTTTCTGAACTATATGCTTTATCACCGACCACAATTTGATTTTTTAATTGACAAATCATGGGTTTTATAGCTGTTAAATCATTCACACTGGCAGGCGTAAAATCAAAAAAGTTAGGTTTAGGTATTTTTTCAAATCTGTCCTTACCTACCAAATGGAACTTTACTCCATGATAAAATTGTTTTTTTGCATCGCAATAGCCCTTATCTGCTATCTGAGATGCTACTTTAGCTGTATAAGGGTGTTTGGAAAGCATGATAGGCAATGAATCCACCAAAGATACATTATCATAGCAATCATTAAAATTCATTTGATTCATCAAATGGGAAATAATTACCTCAAAATGCCAGTATATTGCATTAATTCGTGCATTATAAGCTTGATATGACGGCAATTTTGGAAACCATGATGACCAATGATTGACCATATAATTATAAGTTGAGCGATGGCTATAATGGCCTTCGAAAATACCACATAGGTAAATCGTTATTGCCTCTTGGTCTGTAAATTCAGGACAATTATTATTGCTCTGTCTTTGGAAATGTAAACTCATGTGCGTATCATAGCACTCACAAACAA
>NZ_SEWF01000032.1 GCF_004168285.1 Emticicia agri
ACTGCCGCTGTAGTTACATTACTTATACTTGGATTCTGGCTTGTTGAACTATATGAATTCGGCCCTGACCAAGAGTAGCTTGTGCCACCTGATGAAGTCAGATTCAATGTTTGCCCTACGCAAACTGGTGTGTTTGAAGTGGCTGTTGGCGTTGGCAAGGCGTTGATGACTATCGAAGTAGTCGCTGTGGCACTACAACCATTGGCATTGGTTACAGTTACCGTATAAACTCCTGCCGCCGCTGCTGTTACATTATTAATGCTTGGGTTCTGGCTTGTTGAACTGTATGAGTTTGGTCCTGACCATGAATAAGAAGTTCCACCTGAAGCTGTCAGGTTTAAGGTTTTGCCCACACAAACAGGACTGTTTGAGCCTGAGGTTGGCGTAGGGGCAGCATTAACTGTAACTGTTACCTGAGCAACTGCCGAACATACTTTAGAGCCTCCCACAATCCATTCAGCGAAATTAAGTGTGGTTTCTCCACTTGTGGTGTTCGCTCCGTTCAGAAAAATATATCTTATTTCATCTCCTATTACATTTGGTGCAGGGCTGGCACTAATCACTCCATTGCCTGTCCCACTTACTACATTACCTTGATAAACCATTGAGCCGTTTTTCCAGATTTGCATTACTCCACCTTTAGAGCGGTCTGTGCAACAATCATTTCTGCTATCAAGGCTTAAAGATGTAATCAGGTAATCTCCTCCTAAATTATAACCTATACCCCAATCTTGGCCACCGGTTATTCTGGTGGCATGGAATGTATCTCCCCCTGTATTATCAACCCCATCAAATAAACTCTGCGGGCCGGCGTATGAAGCTGAAGAGTTAATATAATTAAAATTGGTACCACTATAAATTGACTGGTCTTTTACCAGATTTGTATAACTACTGTTGGCTTCATAAGCGGTTACTGTATAAACAGTACTTGTAGTCGGACTAACATTGATACTTGTCGTAGTTTCACCAGTACTCCATACATAACTTGTTCCTCCATTGGCTGTTAAAGTAGTGGATTGCCCTATACAGATAGCTGTACTTCCTGAAATACCGGGTGTTGGAGTCGGATTAACCGTTACATTGGCTGTTGCTGTAGCTGCGCAACCTTGAGCTGAAGTAACTGTAACGGTATAAACCCCTCCCATAGCCGTAGTTGCATTAGGTATAGTTGGGTTCTGAGATGTAGAACTAAAACCAGCGGGTCCAACCCAGTTATAGGTACTGCCACCAGTTGCTAATAAATCAATAGTATTACCTGCACACTCTACATCTCCGGTTGCGGTTACTGTAGGAATCGTGTTTATTGTAGCTGTTACTGCTGTCCGGGATGAACTCACGCAACCATTCACTGTACAGGTTACATAATAAGTAGTATTAATGCTGATACTTGGCGTAGTATAAGTAGTTCCGGTAGCTAAACTTGAGGTAGCTGTGGCAGAGGCGTACCAGGTTACTGTACCGCTACAACCTGTTGTACCTAAACTTACTGTTCCGGTGCCGCATCTGCTTCCGTTAACAGCAGTTGGTGCTGATGGTAAGTTATTCACTGTTACCCGTGTGGTGGCTGTGGCTGTACAACCATTCGCATCTGTAACGGTTACGGTATAAACTGTGGTAGAAGTAGGGCTGACAGTTTTAGAAGTACCGCTTCCCAAGCTATTACTCCAGGAATAAGTATAAGGACTGGTACCCCCTGAAGCATTGGCTGTTATAGTTGCACTACTACCTGTACAAATGGTCTGGTTAGCTGAAGGATTGATTGTAATTACAGGTACGGTCAAGGTTGTTTCAGTTCCATCGTAAGAGCAATCAGAATTAGCTAAGTTAGTTAATGAAGTGCCTACTACAATTTTGTATTTTCTGCCATTCATTGCCGCCGCGATAGTTGGCAATGTGTAAGAAACCGTATAGGCTCCTGAGGTAAATGTAGTTGATGCACCGCTTGTCAAATCAGTCCAGGTGGTTCCGCCATCAGTGCTTTGTTGCCATTTATAGTAGGTATATTGAGTATTACCATCCGTTACAGTAGCAGAAATGGTATGTCCGGTAGTGCCAATACATTTAGTTATATCAGCACTTTGCACAATACTTGGTAAACACTGAGTAATAGAGATATCGTCAATAACCCAGTCATTTCCCATCCCACCAGTTGCATTATTTCTGACACTGAATATTGATGTGGTAGCATTACCTGTAGTAAATGTAAAGCCCACTTTCTGCCAGCCAGTTCCTGTTATATCACCAGTAGTATATTTACCAACCCCATCAACCAGGAAGGTTAAGTTAGGTTTAATGGTACAACCTGAAGTATTAGCGGCAGGGCAAATATTATATATCCATAAACTATATTCGTATCTTGTATTCGGACATAGGTTTGTTACTGTTCTTTCAATCACAATATCAGGGTTATAAGAAGCATTAACAACCATCATATACCCGTTTACATCGCCTGTAGTATGGTCTTGTGTTAAAATATCCCAAGTTGTAAAGATATTTCCGCCAGCTGTTGCGCCATTATAATCTGTTGAATTCGTAATTGAATAATTACCATCATTGGGCGAGTCACTGGTTATAGGGGCATAACTATATTGTGTCTCACCTTGCACTAAAGAAGGGCCATTCTGAGAACTACCTGAACCAAAATCGCCACCTGGAAAGAGGTTTGAGCTTTTTGTAGTCGTACAAAGACCAGGAGGGCACGCAGGTCCGGTATTACCCACAGTTACTTTTCTTTCACTATAACAAAGTGGATTACCCCCTCGGGAAACTACTACATAATAAGTACCTTGCGATAAGTTTGATATAGTATTAGCAGGAGAAAGTGTAGAAACTTTCACATAGCTACGGCTTGTTGATGAAATCCACGAAACGTCATCTGTTCCTAAAACATTTTGCAAAACGATTTTACCATCAGTAGCAGAACAAGATGTGGCAGAAGTAGTGGTAGCACCAGTAAAATAAGAACTGGTTGAAGAAATAAGAACCGCTGATATAGTTCTACAAACAATCTTTGAAGTTTTGTCTCTGATAAATATGGTATAATAACCAACACCCAGACCTGAATAAGTCATCTCTGAATTATACCAGGTAATTCCATCCATACTATTTTCATAGTAAGGACCTGCACTATACTCTGTTACAAAAATATACCCGTCAGTTCCTGAGCATGTGGTCGGATTTGTTGGCGTTACGGCAACAGGTGTTGTACATATAGAGGCACAGCTGCTATTAATGACCATATTTGTGGTAGCTGTAGCTGTACAACCATTACTGGCAGTTACTGTTAGTGTATAAACACCTGCCATAGCACTCGTAGCACTGGTAACTAAGGGAGATTGCTCACTACTGCTAAAACCATTCGGGCCGCTCCATGAAAAACTTTCCCCGTTTCCTCCACCTATTAATTTGAAGGTTGTTCCCATGCAGTGGGCACCTGTATTGGATGCGCTTGCTGTTGGAGGCACCAAAACAGTAACTGTTAAAGCAGTGCGGCTTGAACTCACACAACCGTTTACTGTACAGGCAGCATAATAGGTAGTTGTTGAACCAACAGCAAGACTTGGTGTAGTATAATTTCCGGTTCCTAATACTGTTGAAGTAGTCGTATTGGCATACCAATTGACTGTTCCGGCACAATTAGATGCTGAAAGAGTTACAGAACCTGTTCCACAACGGCTAACAGAGCTTGTGGTAGGTGCAGCAGGGATAGGCTTAATAATTGCATCGGCTGACCCTCTGGTTGTACTTGCACAGCCGTTTATAGTACAGCTTACATAATAAGTAGTTGTACTTGAAATACTTGGTGTGGTATAGTTTGTTCCGGTTCCTGAACTTGTAGAAGTAGTGGCATTGGCATACCAGGTATAAGTGCCTCCACTACAACCTGAAGCCGATAGTGTTACTGTTCCAGAACCACAACGACTATTATCATTGCCTGTTGGCGCAGAAGGAATAGGCTTTACCAATACACTGGCTGTAGCTGTAGCCGTACAACCTGCGGCATTGGTTACAGTTACTGTATATACGCCCGACATTCCGGTTGTTCCGTTCGGAATAGTAGGGTTTTGTAAAGTTGAAGTAAAACTATTCGGGCCTGACCAGCTATAGGAAGTTCCGCCTGATGCACCTAAAAAAACCGTAGAGCCTTCACATTCGTTGTCTCCGGTTGTAGTTATGGTTGGTAAAGCATTAATAGTAGCGGTTGCTATGGCTCTATTACTGACACAACCATAATTACATTCAACATAATAATTGGTCGTACTTGAAATACTTGGGGTAGTAAAGGTGCTTCCTGAACCAATTGAAGAGCCACCCGTAGCGGCTGTGTACCAGGCATAGGTACCCGAACATCCGCTCGCAGAAAGTGTTACAATTCCTGTACCACAACGGCTTCCACCAACTGTGTTTGGTGCTGAAGGAGGAGCAGTAACAATGGCATTTATTGAACCTCTGGTAGTGCTTACACAACCATTCAAAGTACAACTTACATAATAAGTAGTAGTGGTTGAAATGCTTGGGGTAGTATAGGTAGCACCAGTTCCTAAACTTGCTGAGGTAGTAGCATTGGCATGCCAGGTATAAGTACCACTACAACCGGTTGCTGTCAAGGTAACTGTTCCTACATCACAGCGGGCTACATCTGCTCCACTTGGTGCGCCAGGAATTGGTTTAACCAACACGCTGGCTGTGGCAGTAGCCGTACAACCTGCTGCATTGGTTACAGTTACTGTATATACACCCGACATATTGGTTGTACCATTAGGTCTGGTCGGGTTTTGTAAAGTTGATGTAAAACCATTTGGTCCTGCCCAGTTATAAGAGGTTCCGCCTGACGAGGCTAAAATAACTGTCGAACCTTCACATTCAATATCACCTGTAGCAGTAGCTGTAGGATTAGGATTTACAGTAGCTGTAACTGCCGATCTGCTACTTAAACACCCAAAGTTACATTCAACATAATAAGTGGTGGTGCCTGAAATACCTGGCGTATTAAAGGTACTTCCTGAACCAATTGAAGAACCACCTGTAGCAGTTGTGTACCAGGCGTAAGTGCCAGCGCATCCACTTGCTGAAAGAGTTACCGAACCTGTACCGCAACGGCTACCATCTACGGTAACAGGGGCTGAAGGAGGGGAAGTAATAATGGCATCCATTGAACCCCGGCTTGTACTCACACAACCATTTACTGTACAGCTTACATAATAGGTAGTCGTACTTGAAATACTTGGGGTAGTATAACTTGCCCCAGTACCCAAACTTGTTAAGGTAGTTGTATTGGCATACCAGTTATAGGTACCTCCACTACAACCTGTAGCTGTTAAAGTAACTGTACCTGTACCACAGCGAGCTACATCTGAACCTGTAGGTGCTTCCGGAATTGGGGTTACTAATACATTGGCTGTGGCAGTAGCCGTACAACCCGCGGCATTGGTTACAGTTACAGTATATACACCCGACATATTGGCTGTACCATTGGCTCTGGTCGGATTCTGTAAAGTAGAAGTATAACCATTCGGGCCTGCCCAGCTATAAGAAGTTCCACCTGTGGCACCTAAAATAACTGTAGAGCCTTCACATTCTGTATCTCCGGTTGCTGTGGCAGTCGGATTAGCGTTTACTGTAGCGGTAGCCGATGCACGGCTACTTGTACACGAACCAACATTACATTCAACATAATAGGTAGTTGTACTGGAAATACTCGGGGTCGTAAAACCACTGCCAGTGCTTAAAGAAGAACCTCCGGTAGATACATTATACCATCTGTATGTGCCTGAACAACCGCTTGCTGTAAGAGCAACTGTACCTGTACCACACCGACTGGCTCCGGTAGCACTTGGCGTAGAAGGAGCCGCCGAAACTGTAACTGCAGTAGTAGCCGTATAAGTACCACTACAGCCGCTGAATGTTACGGCTAAAGTATAAGTACCGCTCATAGCGGTAGTGGCATTGGTTCTGGTCGGATTCTGTGAGGAAGAGGAGAAGCCTCCCGGCCCGGTCCATTGATAGGTGGCTGCTGTTGGGTTAGCAGAGCCTATCAGGTTTAATGTTTGTCCTACACAAAGAGGTTCATTGCTATCTGCTGTTACCGTAGGTGTAGTTGTAGTTAAAGTGATATTGCTTGAAGTAGTACAACCATATACATCTTTAATAGTTACTGTATAGGTACCTGCAGCTAATCCCGTAAATTCATTGCTATCCTGAAATGAACCACTGCCTAATTTATACTGGTAAGTTGGTGTTGTTACAGAAGATGAAGCAAATGGTCTGATGGCGTCAATCGGTATAACCTCAGAAGGGGCAGTCGTCGACTCCCCCGGTTTTGCCCATCCTACTGCCATATTATCTCCTCCGCCGCCTTCTTTGTAGATAGCTTCAATATAATAGATTTCCCCGGCTACCAGACTAATGGCTGCTGACTTCTGTGTAGAAAACTTATTCCATTCCCGTACACCTGTATAACTCGTATGATAAGCAATTCTGGTTCTATTAGCAGCACTGGACGTAGTACTTAGCCAGAGTTCACTATTGTCGTCAGAAGCAATCCAGAAATAATAGGTTCCTGTTTTAGTGGGTGTAATATATCCAATTATCCGACCACCAAAATTATCATCCTGATCGGTCTCTGCTTCCATAGTCGTCAATGAAGAAGTACTGGTCGGGCTATTCGGATAATTGGCATTGCTGGTAAGGTTTGCTACTGTTGAGCCGCTGATGCCGCTCCATTTCTGGAAAGTAATACTTCCTAATCCAATAATTCCATCACTACCTGTGGCGGTGATGGTTCCATTACTTGCGCCACACGTAGGGTTAGTTCTTGACAAACTTACCTGCGGCAACATATTTACTGCTACCAATATTGTATTTGAGGGTAGCCAGGTTGTACACTCATATCTTCTTGCTAAACGGCGAAAATAAGTTAAGGTAGAGATTGTTGGAGAGTCATAAGTAGCACTGGTTGCTCCTGAAATATCTGTCCATGTATAATTATCTGTACTCGACTGCCATTGATAATAGAGTTGCTGGCTACCACCAGATGCCGATGCGTAGTTATTAAAAGCGGCCGGATTAACCGAAGTAGCACAAAAAATCTGGATTGTCTGGTTATCGCTGGTGCTTATATAGCCCGCAGAGGTAACGTTACTACAAGCTACTGCGTCGCCATTCACATAATTGGCAGGTAAGTTTCTGTGAAAGAATTTTTCGCCTTCATTAAAGATTTTGCTTTCTTCTCCGGTAGTATTGGCTAAAGAGAATATAGCGGCATTCTGGTCTGACAGACCTGAATTAATATTTGCACCGACTGAAAGTAAACCCTGATTTGCTGATGATAAAAGAGAATTTTGCGCAAGAGCAGAAGAAAAAACACTAAAAAGAAGACAGACACTCAGACCTATGGCACACTTATAGTTAACATAAGTCTGCCAAAAGAGGCTTCTCTTTAAATCAATGAATTTAGGAGAGCAATAGTTATTTTCTATTACAATGGACACCTAATTTTTATATGCTTTTTTTGAGTTGGGTATATTGAGAGACTAATTAAAAAATGTTTAGGTTTGCCTCTATGTATCCTTATAAAGCAAATGCCATGCCATTGACAAAAAATATTATCAAGCGGATACACCAAAAATTATAAACACCTGATAATCAGCAATAAAAAAATTACAATCCACCTAAAAAAGCGGGAGAAAGAAAGTGATAAAAACAGTTGGAAGAAGCTAAAGAAAAAGCGTAAAGACTTAACAAAAAACTTACCAGTTTTGTATTATTCTTTTATAAAGAAGAAACTATTACCGCAGTAAAGCCCATAGTACACTAAACGTAAAATAACCTTTACCCGTAGTAAGTGCCGAGCGTGAAAATGAAAATCCGAATTGCTTGATTCGTAGATTGGCACCAAAACAGAAGCCGCCTGCGCCCCCTAAAGAATTAACAGTAAGCTCCTGATGGCGCAGGTGGTTGTATCCGGCAAGCAGATGGAAGTTTTTATGAATCAAAATTTCAGTTCCGACTACCAGATGGCGAAGTACCTTATCTGCCACAGATATTTTTTCAGGAACTTTATTGCCCTGATTATCAAAGGTATAGTTAAATGCAGGGTCGTTATAGGCTATATCAAAAACGTAGAGATGATGGGCTGTAAGTGAAAATCTTACAGGCATATGGGCAGGCTTGAAAGAGGCACCAATCTGTAAATCAAAGGGTATGTCATGCTTAATATTTCCATAGCTTTTTATAACAAACCCGATATTTTTTGCCACAACACCAAAGTTCAAATCGTATTCCGGATGGTTAAACGTACCTCCCCAATCGGTAAGTATCGCCATTGAATTATACGATTCCAGAACAGACCCGACTAACCGGGCAGTGATGCCAAAAGATATATTGTTGATTCTTCTGGCATGGGTAATACCCAGTGAAAAATCATTTGCCAAAAACTCGGCAGTTGGGTTACCAACTGCATCAGTTCCCTGAAAAGTACCATAGTTCAGGTTTTGCAAACTAATGCCCCATTGACATTTATTATTAGCTTTTTTAAACTTTGGCGAATAATTGAGTGCAAAAAAATTACTTTGTGCCAGATATGGTGAGTAGTTTATACCCAATTGTCCTTGTTGAGAGGAGTCCAGCAAGGCGGGGTTAACGGTATGCAAATTAATATCCTTATCGAAAAGTGAAGCATTTACACCACCTAAAGCATTCAGGCGTGCATTATTGGTTAGTGTAAGAAAAGAAAAGCTATTCTGTGCATTTGCGTCACTGCCTGAAAAACAAATTACTGAAAAAAATATGAATGGTCTAAAAAATGAGGTAGCCGATTTTAAGGCCCAATGCCAGGTGGGGTATGTTGTAGTTTCTGTCTCTGTATCCAAGCCCTGAGTTGCTGAGTAAACCATCATTATAATAAAAAAAATCATTCGACATATCGCTCTGTAAAGATTCACTCGGGTCATGATGATTAATCATGATTCTCCTTAAACCTGCACCCACATAAAAATCAAATACAAAGTTGGTATTTTTTTTCAATTCATTACGGATTCTTATCTGATATCCGACTTTTGCGCTTATCCCTACCACATATTTATTGATAGGATAATTGACCATTTCATAATAATTGCATAGCCCGGATTCACATTCCCGGCCTATACTCCTATCTGACCTGTCGTTGATTTGCTTATAAAACAACTCATAAGCTACATATCTTCCGGTAAGCGCGCTAGTAGGTCTATATCTTCTTGCTTCTATCTTGGCACGGATATTTTCTCTGAATCTGCTTTGAGTAGTGCCCAGAGAAGCTGTCCAGAAATTAGCTTCTGCTGTACCATACCCAAATTCTTCCGATAAAGTCCATCTGTTTCCTTTCAGCCGATGTTCTATAGCAAACTGAAAAGTATTATCAATGTCTAAAAAAGCCAGCGGTGCCAGCTTCAAGGCAAGATGCTTTTTCCGGAGAGTATCTTGAGCTAATGATTGATTTAAAAATACTAAAACGAACAACCAGCTATATATGGTATATCTCATGATTCTATCGGAATTTTACTCAGCAGTTTCAGTTCATTCTGTGCATTGTAGCTGTATTGGTAGATACCCTGTTTTCCGGTAATAATCAATACGTTAGCGTCAGGGATAACATCAAATGCAGTAAAATCTTCAAAAGTTTTGATTAACTTCAAGTCGTTAGGATTGGTTTTGTCAAATACTTTCAACCCGAAATCGCCTTCCGTTACAAACAAAAGTTTACCATCTACACCTAAGCCATGTGGATTCTGCATAGGATAGCTTTTTACTAACTGCGGTCTGCTCATATCTCTGATGTCAACAACATCTAAAGCATTTAAGCCCCGGTTACAATTATTGCCACTGCGCAGGGTTACATACGCATAGTTACCTTCGGCCACAACAGGGTCACAGGATACAATGTGAGAATATACGGCTACTCTTGCAGGCTCTTCGGGATTAGCTATACTGAAAATAAACATACCGGTTTGTGTACCCACTAACAGATGCCCCTCAAAAGGGAAAATAGTTTCAACAACTGTATTGAGCGGCACTCTTTTAATAAAAGTTGGATTTTCGGGCTCAGTAATTCTAAAAACCTTTAATGACTGGCTATCTACAATATATAAATAATCTTTGGCAATCGTAAAGCGGGCAGTAGAGCCTCCCCTACCAGTATTTGCACTGTCTGTGCCAACATAATCTGATTTACAGGCATATATCAGAAATAGCAGAATCAGACTACAGATAATTTTTCTCATAACTTTCATGATTTATCTGAAACATTTAGGATTGGTTAGTTCGACATACTCCCATGCTTTTACATACCCTTTACTTGGGTCAACACATTCAAACTTCCCCCGTTCATTCGGATAACTCGGATATGGAAATGCCTTTTCGACACGCTTCAAAACCTTTACACTATTCGGGTTTGAAATATCAATACTTACTAAATCATCGCCATTATCTGCATACAGAATGTTATCCTTAATTGAAATATCTTTGTTGACAGGAATTGAAAGAAAAGCAACAGGCTTGGGGTTGGTTTTATCTGAATTATCGAAAATATGGATACCCTCGCCTGATTCATTGATGTAGAGGTACTTACCTTTTATATAAATTTTACCGGGGCTGGTCAGCCCTCTGGCTTGCTGAAGTTCTATTTTGCGGATACTTGCGTAGTCGGTGTAAACAGGTCTGTAACCCATCACTTTTTCATTGGCTGCTTTCTCTTCTTCAGAAATGCAGCTACTCATCAGGGCGATTATTACCAAAAAGTACAGTTTTCTCATAATAATATGTGTTAAAAACAGAACTTACTCTCTATCTACTATGACAACAATCGCCCCGGAATGGTTGGAAAAAACTTTAGTTTTTTTTCAGATAGGCAATTACCGTTTTTCTGATGTCATTCCGCACATCACCATCTGAAAAAGAATCATTTACAGAAATAATATCAGGATTTGTTTTTACAAAAAAGTCAAGATTGCGCTCCTTACCTGTCAGTAGAAAATCGCTCGTTACTACTTTATATTCCTGGTTTACATCAAGCAATTTTCCGTTGATTTTCCATTCTTTTTTCGTCTCATCATAACTGATTTTATCCCATTGCAGATAACCTCCGCTTCCTTTGTTTTGCATACCAGTCTGTAATATTCTTTCTAATAAACGGCCACGCATTTTTACTTCAATTACTTTTCCGCCAAAAGGCAGTATGCGCAATACATCTAACTGGGTAAGTTTGCCAGCAACCACATCATCTATTCTGATAGAGCCACCATTGAAAAAGGCACAATCTATAGCATCAGGTGTAGCGGTGGTCATGGCTTTGGCAATCATGTTACCCATCGCACACTGCTGATTTCTGACAGTTGACTCATGCCCATCTAAAGGCTCTTTTAAATCGGTAATTACTTCGTTTTTATCAATGCCAATGGCTTTAAAACTGGCATCAGCAATATCTTCCCATTTTTTTACTACTACTGCCGCTTCTGCATTATCAACTATGGTATCATCTATTTTCTGCAATTCTGATTTTACTGTGGCCTGATGTTTAGCTTTGTTGTAAACAATTCTATGGACATAGGCAGTTTTGGCATTAGCATCTGCTTTAGCCGTCGTTACATTGCCTATTTTTTCAATCATATGCTCATGGTCGTGTCCGCCCATAATCAGTTTTACTTCCGGCAACATACTAGCCAGTGTCATATCGTCAACTTTATTAAGGTGTGTCAGGGCCACTACAAAATCACATTGCGGCTTTAATTCATTATAGGCTTTTTTAGCTGATTCAAAAAAATCATCGTACCAGACATAATCTTTCGGGTTCGATGGCAACACTACGCCAAACATTCCCATTTTTACGTCTTGACCTTTAGCATTTTTAAAAGTAAAGATTTGTGTTTTCGGAAAAGGCACTTTGGTGCCATTTACTACCTTACCAAAAGGCTCTAACTTACCGTTAATCTTCTCTAAGGCATTGGTATTTAGCCAGTTAAATTTCGATTCGTTGATTCGTTCCTGTAAATCTTTCTCGTCTAAATCAAATTCATGGTTGCCAAAGCATACCCAGTCTACACCTGCTGCATTCATAGCATCTACCATTTGTCTGCCTTTAATTCCCTTGCCTTCATATCTTAATGTACCTGTAACTGATGGACTCAAAAAATCGCCGGAAAGCACCGTAATTGTATTCGGATTTTCTTTTAATAATTCCTGCCTTACAGTAGCTACTCTCGCCATACCCCCTACTTTACCATTGTCTAAAGGCGATATTTCATATACATCATTCAGATGTAAGAAAGTAACAGCTACTTCGTCGGGGTTGGTTTTACCGACTTTAGCCGTGCGACAGGCACCGAATAATACGATTAAAGACAGAAAAAGGAAAAGTTTTTTCATCGAATCAACAATTATGAATGATTAAAAATAGGTTACAAAGGTATTTAAACGAAAACGCTTATAAAGTACAAAACTCTATAAGCGTTTCAAATGTATAGAAAAAGCCTTGATTTATACTAACTCTCCTTTCAAATGCTGAGGTGTTACCCAATCGGGCTTGGTAGTACGGATATTGGCTTTTAAGTCATTTAATAGGGTATAAAGCCCAAAATAGGTACGGTTGACATATAGCCCATGTTGTGAACCACGTGCCGAATTACCGTTTTTCAATTCGGGCATTTTTGAAATAAAATCCAAAAACTGATAAATTTCATCTACATAGCCCGATGCACCAAAATCGAAGGAATGAGAGTCGAAAGGACGACCTAATAAACGAATCATCTGTTTGAATATATCAGCAAACAAAGCCTGTTCTTTGGGTGAGTCTTCTTTCAGCAAGAAATCCAGTTCCCAGAAAATTTTCTGGATTTTTTCTTCATCATTCAATGTATCAGGGTTCATCAAAGCAAAATAATTCTGATAATAATCGTCAGGAATTACTTTGATACAGCCAAAATCTAATACGCCTAATCTACCGTCAGCAGTCATCAGAAAATTGCCCGGATGAGGGTCTGCGTGCACTTTACGAAGTGTGTGCATCTGATAATCATAAAAATCCCATAGTGCCTGCCCAATCTGATTCCTGATTCCCTGCGAGGGGTTGGTCTCTAAAAATTCTTTCAGATGCATTCCTTCTATCCAATCCATAGTCAGAATCCGGTTAGATGAAAACTCAGGATAATATTTCGGAAAAAACAAATGCGGTATATGGGCACAGGCTTCTGTAATCTCAACAGAACGCTTCAATTCCAAATCATAGTTCGATTCTTCTAACAATCGTTCTTCTACCTCTTTAAAATATCGATCAATTTCAGCATCGTTCAGACTCAGCAATTGCACTGCCAGAGGACGAGCCATTTTTAAATCAGAACTAATACTTTCTGCTACGCCGGGGTACTGTATTTTTACAGCCAGTTTTTTGCCGTTTTTATAGGCTAAATGTACTTGCCCAATAGAAGCGGCGTTTTCAGCCTTTAATTCAAACTTATCAAACATTTCAGCCGGAGATTTCCCGAAATACTGTCTGAAAGTTTTAATAACCAAAGGAGACGACAAGGGCGGTGCCGAATACTGTGCCATCGCAAATTTATCTGTGTAAGCCCTCGGTAAAAGATTTTTATCCATACTCATCATCTGAGCTACTTTCAGGGCACTGCCCTTGAGGTTGCTCAAAGTTTCATACACATCAGTGGCGTTGTCTTTGTGCAATTCCTCCTTGCTTAATGAAGGGTCTAAAATCTTTTTACTATAATGTTTTATATAGTTTCCTCCTACTTTTACACCTGCCTTTACAAACTGCGTGGCTCTGGCTACTTTAGAGGTAGGTATTTTATCTTGTGGGTTCATGTGTTAATGGTGAATTATCTTGAACTGTGATTTACCTGATTTGATGATTTCTCTGATACTGGTTAAATAGATTGTGAATGAATTATGTAACCTCTCGATGTTCTTATTATAAGAAATCAGCGCAATCATCAAATCAGGTAAATCAAAGTTCAAGACTAAATTCTTCTGTTATGAAATAAAAATTTACCTAAATCAAATAAAGAATCTAAGGGCGAACGGCCTAATAAATCGAAGGCAGTATTAACCGACTTCTCAATCATGGTATCGGTTTTTTCGAAAGCCTTACTGGTATCATTAATCCAGAAGTCTAAGATAAATAAGGTCTTACCCCAGAATAAGTCGGGATAACGCTGAGTGATTTGCGGAAGCGGGCGTTGCTCTATTTCTTTGGTTTCACGAGCCTCTAATACCAGTTCATTGATATAATCGTAGAAGGCAACTTTAAAATCTGTGAGTTGAATATTACGCTTCATATAAACAGGTTTCTGAAATCCTTCATACGATTTCAGGATAAAACTTCTGTTTTGTTTGAGAACTTCTACCCACGTATAGAAAAAGGCCAGTACTTTTTCACGAACCGAATACTCGCCATACACTTCCTCGTCCTGTGCCGTCGTAATCGTATCTAAAAAGAAGCCTTTCCAGATTTCGCTTTCTATCTGAGGAAACGAAGTGTATTCTTCATAAAAAGCAGCTTCTTTGATTTTCAGTTTTTTAGAGAAAGCATAAACTGATTCAGGTTGAGTACCCTTGTCAAGAATATGCTCTATGTAGGCTTGTTTGATTTTATCTTTAGTCATTGATGTTAAATTAGAATTGTCCATTTTGTCTTCAGTTTCCGAAGAATCTCGATAATAAAACAGAAGTAGTATTATGTACTTTCAACAAAGTGTCAGGAATATTTGTTTCTTTTACACCCAGCATTTCTGCATATTTTTCGCCCAGTAAAAATCTTGATTGCGCCTGTAGTATATCAGCAGCAAACGAACCCGGGCTTATGCCTCTTATAGCCTGCATCAACGATTCTGTTAATGCCTGACTTTCAGCCGATTGTCTGAATTGTCGTTCAGCAATTAACCGTTCAAGTTTAATGGCATCCTGTTCGCTGGCAGGTAATAAATCATTCTCAATACCTAATAAAAAACTAATCATATTCCAGGCGTGCAGATAGGCTCTTTCGTAGGTACTATCAATACTATAGCCCAGTTTTCGCATACCTCTCAATACAATCAGCGAAAATGCCAGATTAGTGCCCAGCATATCTTCCTGATTAATCGGGTGTCCCCATGCCATGTCCCATCTCTGGCTGTGTAGTGTAAAAAATCTGATGGCTGCGTGCATCAGTCTTACTTTGGTACAAATGGCAAATATTTTATTACTCGTCCAGTTATCATAATTCATTACTGCTTTCAGAAAATTACCTGTTTCAACCAACCGGTTATAAGTATCTTTCCTGATTCTTTCTGATAAATACAATACTCTGGCACCGTCGGCACCTAAGTAGCAATAAGGCAAAGCATACAGTCCTAAGATTAACCCGATGGTCTGCTGATTTTGCCGATAAAAATCCGTAGCCCGAATGAGCTCTTTTTTATTGAAAAAATCAGGGAAAGAAGAATTTTCAGCTAAGAAGTCTTGCAATAGCTGTGGTTGACTTTGAAAACTAAGTTTTTTAAAATCTGACAGAAATGGCATTAAGTTACGAAGAAAACTTATGCTCTCTTGCGCTACTAAATCCTGTATCAGGGCATCTGCCTTTCTATCTCCTATTAATCGATAATTCGCTAACTGGTTTTTCATTATTGCAACTCTTGTATATATATAAACGCCTTGCCTGAAAGAATAGTTTTCCCTAATCACTAATATAGTTTAATAGGAAAAGTAGTAAGGTTATGGTGTCTGAATAGCTTTATTTGTAATTTTACAGGAAATCATGGCAGGGTAAATTAAATTTGTATCCTGACTATTTCCTGCATGATATTTGCTTTGTTTAATCATCTGATTCATATAATTTGTTACACATGCCCGTTCATAAGTCATTATATATTTTACTGCTGTTAGTCTTTCTTACGTTCGCTTGCAAGAATCGTTTAGATGTATTGGCCAGAACAGGAGAAGGCGAGACTAAAGAAACGGAATTGTGTTTATTGAAAAATGCGAGTCATGGGCATGGCATTGTTTATAATTTCGACTACGACACTAAAAAACTCATGACCTCCTTAGAGGGCTTTGCCGATTTTGACAGGATTTCTTATGAAAACGGCTTACCTGTTAAAGCCGAAAACTCAAGAGATAAAAGCTATTATATTCTGTTTCAGTATGATGCCAAAGGAGGGCTATCAACTATTAATTTTGTTGGTAAAGACAGTGCAGGCAAGCCTTTTGAGTTTAAGAGCAATGCCTATGTAAACACTAAAAAACAGGTAGAACGTATCAATTTATCGCTTCCTATTTTTGAAGATATTCTTGAAACTACCATTACGTATGATAAAGCCGGGAATGTTGCTAAAATAAGCATTATAAAAGACGGCAAAACAAATACGCTATTAGAAAACCTGAGTTTCGATGATAAAAACTCGCCTTACCTTGGTTTACCTTTATCTAATGTGATGCTGTATTTTGTTATCTTTTCAGCAAGTGTAGGCACAGAAAATACCACCTATTTTATCAATAAAAACAACGTAACTTCGGCTAAAGTCTATTCCATCAACGGAGACATTAGTTATAATTACCAGTACGACTATAACGACAAAAAGTTTCCGACTAAAACCAGAATTACCCGCAAATACAACGGTAAAGATGAAAATTATCATGAGAGTTTTTCTTATAACTGTCCATAATAAAGAAATATCTGGAAATTTAATTAAAAGAACAAGCCTCTGATAGTCAGGACTTTAAGGTAAAAAGCAAAAACTTCTCAAATTTTACCCGAAAGAGTTCGACAAAAAATCGTACCTTTGTATCCCGTAATCAAAGATATTAAGACAACATGTCAATGAACGGGCAACCCCGAAATCCGAAGTATATTTTCGTTACGGGCGGCGTAACTTCATCACTTGGAAAAGGCATTATCGCTTCTTCTTTAGCCAAACTCCTCCAATCAAGAGGCTTATCCGTAACTATTCAAAAGTTTGACCCCTACATCAATGTAGATCCAGGTACACTGAACCCTTATGAGCATGGCGAATGCTATGTAACTGATGATGGTGCCGAAACCGACCTTGATTTAGGCCATTATGAGCGTTTCTTAAATGTTCCTACTTCACAAGCCAACAATGTAACCACCGGACGCATCTATTATAATGTAATTATGAAAGAGCGTAAGGGAAATTACTTGGGAAAAACTGTGCAGGTAATCCCTCATATCACCGATGAAATCAAAAGAAACATTCTTCAGTTAGGAGAAACAGGTAATTTTGATATTATCATTACCGAATTGGGTGGTTGCGTGGGCGACATCGAATCGCTTCCTTATGTAGAAGCAGTACGTCAGTTAAAATGGGATTTAGGTTCAGATAATCTGCTTGTTATCCATCTGACGCTCGTACCTTATTTACAATCGGCAGGTGAGTTAAAAACAAAACCGACACAACACTCGGTTAAAATGCTACAGGAATCAGGCGTACAGCCGGATATTATTGTTTGCCGCACCGAACACCCGCTTCCGCAAGATATTCGTAGAAAAATAGCACTTTTCTGTAATGTAGAGCAAAATTCTGTGATTGAGGCAATGGATGCTGAAACGATTTATGATGTGCCTTTGTTGATGCAGAAAGAAAAGCTCGACCAGAGAGTATTGTATATGTTAGACATCTATAACGACCAGGATGCTGACATGGATGCCTGGAAGGGTTTCTTAGGCAGATACAAGAATCCGATTGAAGAGGTGCGTATTGGTTTAGTGGGCAAATATGTAGAGTTAAAAGATGCGTATAAATCAATTGCCGAATCATTTATTCATGCAGGTGCAGCTAACGAATGTAAAGTAAATATTGAGTGGATTCACTCTGAGAGCCTTACTCCTGAAAACATTGCAGAAAAATTTGACGGGCTTGATGGTGTATTAGTAGCTCCGGGTTTCGGCGAAAGAGGAATTGAAGGCAAAATAGCTGCAGTACGCTATGTAAGAGAAAACAACATTCCGTTTTTTGGTATCTGTTTAGGTATGCAGATGGCTTGTATTGAATTTGCCAGAAACGTAATTGGTATGCCTGAAGCACATTCAACCGAAATGGCACCGGATACCGAATTTCCGGTAATTGACCTGATGGAAGAGCAGAAAAATGTAACTGATAAAGGTGGTACCATGCGCTTAGGTGCTTATGCTTGTAAACTAAAAGACAAGACATTAGCCAAAAAAATCTATGGCAAAGCCAATATCAGCGAGCGCCACCGTCATCGTTGGGAGTTCAATAACAAGTATCAGAAAAATTATGAAGCTGCAGGTATGGTTATTTCAGGTATTAATCCTGACAGCGGATTGGTAGAAATAGTAGAATTGCCTAATCATCCTTATTTTATAGGTGTACAATTTCACCCTGAATTAAAAAGTACGGTAATGAACCCTCACCCACTCTTTGTTAACTTCGTGAAAGCAGCTATAGAATACGCTTCCAACAAGAAATTAGTACTTAGTTAATTAGTGTTTAAATCTTTGAACGCCAAGCGCTTAGAGAAAGCCTAATAATTAGGAATTATTATGAATGTTTGCGACTTTTGTAGGGCAATTTGAATTGCAAAGTGGATTTTTTACGAATTATAAATTTTTAATGGAAAAATTAATAGACAAAAACCAGATAATTGGTATTGTATTGTTGTTGGCAATGTGGGCTGGATATATGTATTTTATGCCTTCAACTCCCCCTCAAGAGCAAAAACCAGCAATTCCGGCAGATGCAACAAAACTAACACCTAAAAATGCTCCTATTACCGATACTACAGCTATTAAAGCCGCATTTGGTGATTTTGCATCAGCAGCTATCGGAACTGCACAAGATATAGTTATCGAAAATCAGGATACCCGTTTTGTGTTTACTACACAGGGAGGAGATATAAAAGAGGTTACGCTGAAAAATTATTCTGCCTACGGCGATTTCAAAGCAGGTAATAAAAAACCTTTGACCCTTTTTGATAACAAGACTTCGACCATTAATCTTGAGATTCAGACCAATAAAGGGAAAGTAGATTTAAAGAAACTGTTTTATACATCTGCCAATCAATCGACAGTATTAAAAGCAGGCGATTCTACCAGACTGGTATTCAAATCTGCTTTGGCTGATAATCAATATGTAGAGCAGGTATATACCATTAAAGGTACGGGGTATACTGTTGATTATGATGTAAATCTGGTAGGCTTAGATGCCGTTGTACAAAATCAGCCTGCCCGTTTATTCTGGCAAGATAACCTGAAAGTATTAGAGCATGATATTAACGAAAACCGAAAAGCAGCTCAAATCAACTATTGGGATGCGAAAGAAGATGATTTTGACGATATTGGCTCTAATAAAATAGGCAACGACGAAATAAATCTGGTTGACCCTATTCAATGGTTTTCGTTCAAGCAAAAATACTTCATTACAGGTTTTGTAGCTAAAAATCAGGCAATGGCTACGCCTAAGTTTAAACTGACTACTCCTGAAACAAACCCCAATGTAGTAAAGATTGCAGAAGTAGAGGCAAATCTGCCTATTGCTGATTTGAAAACAGGTAAAGGCAATTACCGTTTCTATTTCGGGCCTAATGATTATAACCTGGTTAAAACAGTGGCTACGGGTTTCCACAGAAACGTATATTTAGGTTATGACTTTGTAAAACCTATTAACCGCTACATTTTTGTACCTTTATTTAACCTGGCCGAAAACCTTATCAGTAATTATGGGTTATTAATTATAGTGGTGGTATTGGTAATTAAACTGGTGCTTACACCACTGATTTACAAGTCTTATATCAGTTCGGCTAAAATGCGTATTCTGGCACCTGAACTAAGCGAGATTCGCGCAAAGGTGGGTGATGACCAGGTGAAAATGCAGCAGGAACAAATGAAGCTTTACCAGCAAGTAGGTGTGAATCCCCTGAGTGGTTGTGTACCTATGTTGTTGCAGATGCCAATTCTGATGTCGGTATTCTTTTTGTTTCCGAACATGATTATGTTCCGTCAGAAAAACTTCTTGTGGGCTTCTGACCTTTCAACTTACGATTATCCGATCAGCTGGGCTACTGACCTCCCGATTATTGGTAATCATATCAGTTTGTTTGTGGTACTAATGACCCTATCGAGTTTGGCGTTTACGTATTATAATAACCAGATTACCCCAGACCAGCCGGGTCCTATTGATATGAAGAAATTAAGCTATGTATTTCCGATAGTTTTCTTCTTTGTTTTAAATAGTTTTCCGGCGGCATTAAGTTTTTACTACCTTGTTTCAAACGTTATCACTATTGCGCAACAACAAATTGTACGCCGATTCGTTGATGAAGATAAAATTCGGGGGATTCTGATGAATAATAAGATAAAATATCAGGCGAACCCACAGGCTGCTAAAAAAGGAAAGTTTGCGCAGTTTATGGAAAACCAGGTAAAAATGGCCGAAGAAAGCCGCAGACAACAGGAAGAGTTGAAAAAGAAACAACAACAACCGAATAAAAAGAAATAATTTATATTGCGTGTGAGGTATCCTTACACGCAATTCATATAAATCCCTTGAACCAACCTATGAGAAGGACAAAAAATATTTTCATTTTTTTATTCCTATCATATGCTGCCATAGCGCAACAGCAAGCTGGTCTTAGCGACAATGATTATTTGCTGCGATATAAGAAAGCTGTGCAATTTTACGCCGACCAGAAATATATTGAGGCAAGAGAACTACTTTTACCGCTCACCAATAAGAAATACGAAAACACGGTTTCCCCTTACGCACATTATTATTATGCGCTATCAGCTTTTAAACTGAATAAATTTTATGATGCCCGTACTATTCTGAAACAGCTTTTCGACCGCTTTCCAGACTGGAGAAAGATGGAAGATGCTACTTATTTATATGCCAATATTGCTTTTGCTGAAAATAAGCCGGAAGAAGCCTTACAGGCACTCAACCGTATTACTTCTAAAGCCTGGAGACAGGAGATTGAGAATATGGAGTATGTGTATCTGAGCAAAATTAAAGAACTAAGCCATTTAAAACAACTTTATAAAACATCGCCTGATAATCCGGTACTTGCTCAGCTGATAGTTGACCATATTCAGAATAGTAAAAATGTAAGCAGAGAAGATTTAGAATTATCTGACCAATTAACCAACCAGTTTAAGTTAGGAGGAAATTCGGATAGTAAATCTTCAAGAAGAACGAAAAAAGAAGATGATAACGCTATCAATGTAGCGGTTATGTTACCCTTTCGCCTGTTTGAGTTTGACCCAAACAGAACCAACCGTTCCAACCAGTATATCTATGATATGTATGCGGGCATGAAACTGGCACAAGAAAAATTAGCCAATGAGCAAATCAATGTTAACTTATACGCTTTTGATATAGAGCGTGATGTAAAACATGCCAACGAAGTAGTGGGTAACCGTGGTTTTGATAAAGTGGATATGATTATTGGGCCGCTGTATCCGGAAGTAAACAAAGTAGCTAATAATTTTGTCAAATCTAACGATGCTATACAGATACATCCGTTATCGAATAACCTTCAATTGGTAAGTAATGATAAAAATACCTTCTTAGCTTCTCCTTCTTACGAAACTCAGGCTGCCAAAGCTATTGAATATATTGCTAATGAAAAATCGGCACGTTCGGTAAGCATTTATTATGGTAATAGCCGTAAAGACTCCACTTTTGCCTATATATACCGAGATAAAGCTATGGAAAAAGGGTTGAAAGTATTAGCTATTAAAAAATACCTGAATGCCGATAATATTGATGCTAAACTTAAGCCTGATCATATTTTTATTTCAATCAGTGAACAAAACTTAGGGGCTAAAATTATAAGTGCTTTAGACAAAAAAAGAGTTAGCTCCCCTATTATAGCAGCGTCGACGGCTTTTGACTTTGAAGGCTCTTCTCTTAATATCTTTAACAGAGAGTTGTATCTGATTCAGTTAGACTATATGGACAGAGAAAAAGAAGAGGTAAAAAATTTCAGAAGTGCCTATATCAATAGCCAGAATATTGCGCCATCTTATTATAGTTACTGGGGATACGATATGTTGCTGTTTTATGGCCGAATGTTAAAATCAGGTAAAAATAGGCTTCGAAGCAATTTAGATGCTATTGAATATACCCAAGGTTATACACTTGACGGCTTTGATTATACCAGCCACTCTAATGAAAATAAGATTGTACCTATTATAAAATACCAAGATGGTAGGTTTATTGAAGTAGCAAGATAAATAGCATACATATAGTAAAAACAAAAAAGGTGCCTTCCAGCACCTTTTTTGTTTTTACTATCTTCAAAATGTCAAAAATTTCATTTATTTCAAAACATACTGAAAATTCAATATACAAAAAAATAAGGAGGATATGAGCCCTCCTTATTTTTTATATACAATTTGGGCAAATCAAATTCCGAAAGTTTCTTTCACTTTCTCAACAAAATCTAATTTTTCCCAGGTAAATAGTTCAACATCTACAACTTTCTCACCTTCAGGTCCTTTAAACACCTTTCTAACCCACTCTGACTCACGACCCATGTGTCCGTAAGCAGCCGTTTCAGAGTACATCGGATTACGCAATTTCAAACGTTGTTCGATAGCATAAGGACGCATATCAAATATTTTCTCTACAATCCTTGCAATCTCTCCGTCCGAAAGTTTTTTACCGTTTTCGCCTTTTACTTTAGCAGTGCCATAAGTATTTACAAAAATACCACAAGGTTTAGCTATACCAATCGCATAAGATACCTGCACTAAAATTTCGTCGCATACGCCGGCAGCCACCAGATTTTTAGCAATATGGCGGGTAGCATAAGCAGCAGAACGGTCAACTTTTGATGGGTCTTTGCCTGAAAAAGCACCACCACCGTGCGCACCTTTTCCGCCATAGGTATCAACAATAATTTTACGACCTGTTAATCCTGTATCACCATGCGGGCCACCTATCACAAATTTTCCGGTTGGATTAATGTAATAAGTAATCTGGTCGTTAAACAATTTACGTAACGATGGCTTTAACTTAGCCTTTACACGAGGAATCACGTAATTAATGATGTCTTTGCGGATAGTCGCCAACATTGCTTCGTCTGTACCGAAATCATCGTGTTGAGTCGAAACTACAATGGTATCTATTCTAACAGGCTTGTTAGTATCTGTATATTCAATCGTTACCTGAGATTTTGCATCAGGTCTCAGGTACTTAATACGTTTGTTTTCACGACGAATGCTGGATAATTCCTGTAAAATTTTGTGTGCCAGATCTAAAGCCAGAGGCATATAGTTGTCGGTTTCACGAGTAGCATAACCAAACATCATTCCCTGGTCTCCTGCACCTTGGGCATCAGCTTTTTCTTCAAAATTTTTCTCATCTGCTGTGCGGTCAACACCACGGTTAATATCATCGGATTGTTCATGAATCGCTGATAATATACCGCATGAATTGGCTTCGAACATATACTCTGATTTAGTATAACCAATTTTTGAGATTACATCACGGGCAATTGTTTGTACATCAAGGTAGGTTTTAGTTTTTACTTCACCTGCCAAAACCACTTGACCTGTTGTTACGAGTGTTTCGCACGCAACTTTAGAAGAGGGGTCAAACGCCAGAAAATTATCAATAAGAGCGTCAGAAATTTGGTCAGCAACTTTGTCCGGGTGACCTTCCGATACTGATTCGGAAGTGAATAGGTACGCCATAAATCTTATTTAGTTTTAAATGATTTGCAAAAAGTGTATGCTAAAACTCTATGCTATGCAGAAGGAAAAAAGAAACTGTTTTTGACAAACAAGCATCTGAAAACTTGTTGCCCGCATCTTTTTACCACCGTAGTGTTTCTACTCGGTTGGATTTCCGCAAAAGGGAATTTCTTGATACTTCTACAAAGTACGGCATTTAGCAAAACAAATGCAAAATTTAGCATGGAAATATATCTATAATACATTATTTGCCTACCGAAATTATCTTTAAATAAATTCTATAATGGAAAATTTATCTATAAAAACAGCATGAATACCGATATTTTCACCTTTATGTATTCTTCTGTAAAACCTTTGCATTTACAAAAAAACAAAGAGTTACTTTGTAGATAAAGCAACTCTTTGTTTGGGAAAATAAATATTTTCTAAACGAATATTTGGCAAAAATACTATTTACCTTATTTCAGACTATCTATTACACGTCGGATTCCTGCAAAACGTGAAGCGTAATATTTTTCTTTTAAATAGCTGATACTAACCCCGGTTTTGCAGGCTGAATGAATAAATTTCAGGCCATTTTTATCAGATTCCAGCACAATACCTACATGAGATACCTCATCTTTTCTGTTAGCATTGATTTTGAAAAATATCAAATCGCCGGGTAGCGCATGTTCGGGCGTTGTCTGATAGCCCATTTTAAAAAGGTCTATACTACGATGGCTGAGTTTCATGCCAAATTTGGCAAATACGTAGTTTACTAAACCGGAACAATCAAATCCTTTGAGTGTTTTGCCGCTCCATAAATAGCGGATGCCAATAAGCTTTCGGGCGAATCGTTGTAGGTCGTCGGTTAATTTTGAATTACTCTTTTTATCGCTTACCTCGTTCGGTGAAGTTGTGGGGGATTTTGGAAGGTCATTAGCTTTGGAAGCCAATGATGAAACGACTAACAACGAACCCAATACATATTTTTTTAACATTATATATTGATTTGGTTCTGCTACAAAATTAGACAAATACAATGCCTAAGTCCAAAAAAACGATGCAAATAGGCAATTTATTGTCAACGAATCACAAAAAAGTACAATTTTCTTTTAGAAATAAGAAGGAAAGCGATGATGAGCCGGAGGATTTTTCTGAATCAGGTGCGGAATACAAAATATTAATTATAGGTAAATATTTGTAAAAAATTCCGTAAAAAAAAATGTTAGTTAAAAAAACTTAAAATTTACATTCATAATAGAAAATATATTTATCTTCGCATCAGGTTTAACTAAACAATTAGTTAAAAACGCAACGTTATTACTTTACTAAACCATTTCATGAAAAAGCGCTTACTTCTCCTCGCTGTGCTTGTGCACACTGTTACACTTGTCTTTGCCCAGACTCCCACTAAATTTAACATTAAAGGCATTGCTATTGATTCGGGTAATGCAGTTATGCCATTTGCTACGGTTATGCTCTTACAACCCAAAGACTCTACGCTGGTAAACTTTGGACGAACTGACGAAAACGGAGCATTTGAATTTAAAAATGTAAAAAAGGCCAACTACATTCTGAAAATCTCTTTTGTAGGCTACATTCCTTTCCAGATTGATGTAAAACCTGTTGATGGAGCAGTAAATGATTTAGGACAACTAAAACTGAAGCCCATTGCCAAAGAGCTGATGGAAGTAGTTGTGAAAACCGCTCGGGCCCCTTTGAATATCAAGGGAGATACTATAGAGTATAACGCCGCCTCATTTAAAGTACCGCCGGGCTCATCGGTCGAAGACCTGCTGCGGAAATTACCCGGTGTTCAGATTGACCAGGACGGCAATATAAAAGCCCAGGGACAAGATGTAAAAAAGGTAACAGTTGATGGGAAAAGTTTCTTTGGCAATGACCCCAAAGCTGCCACCAAAAACCTGCCTGCTGACGCAATTACTAAGATTCAGATTTTCAATGATAAATCAGAGCAGGCCAAAGCTACTGGTGTTGACGACGGAAAGAAAGAAAAAACTGTTAACCTTGAACTAAAAGATGATTTCAAAAAGGGAGGATTTGGAAAAGTTACAGCGGCTCTTGGTACAGATGAAAGAGCTGAACTGAAAGGGAACTACAACAGATTTGACACCAAGCAGCAATTCTCGGTACTTGGTTTAGGTAATAATATTAATCAGACGGGTATTTCGAGAGATGATTTTCAGGATTTCAGGGGCAGCCAGGCTAATAACTGGGGCGATGAAGCTGATTTCGGATTCAGTAGCGGTGTAAGATTTTTCTACGATAATGATACTGAAGAAAGCATATCCATTCCGGTAGGTGGGCGCAATTTTCAGGGTTTCTCAGAAAACTATGCTGGTGGTGCCAATTATAACTACGATACCAAAAAGACCAAGTTTAGTTCTAACTACTATTATAACCAAACACAGCAATTGGTTTCTAAAAAATCAGAGAGAGAGAATTTTCTTTCAAATAACAATTCATTCAAAACCGATGAAGATAGTTACCAAAATCGTATTAGCCGGAACCACCGTGTGAGTTTACGTTTCGAACAACAAATAGACTCACTAAATACATTGGTATTGATAGGAAACGGTAGAATGGGTGATGGCACAACTAAATTTAACAGTTTGCAGGAGATTTACAGAAATGGCAGTACCACAAAGTCGAATCAGACTACCATCAATAACTTTAATGAGTTTAACTCAACTGCCATTGCCCTGATTGGTTTGTATCGCCATAAATTCAAGAAAAAAGGCAGAAATTTTGCTGCAAGTGTAACTTATAACTATAATATTTCAGACGGCGAAGCCAGTCAGAGTTCGGTAAACGAGCTATTTGGTGCTCCGGTGGGTTCTATTCCTGCCAATATCAATCAGATTAACTTTACGAATAGCCCTCGTAATCTGGTTAAATCGAGCTTGCTTTTTGTAGAGCCTTTGTCTAAAAAATTCTTCTCAGAAACATTTTATAACTTCAGTTTACGCCGTGATGCCGTAGATAGAAATGTACAAACTACCGACGGTATCCGTATTGATTCATTGAGCAATTATTACAACAACGATTTCATGTTCAATCGTTTCGGCACCAATGTAAGATATAATCATAAAGGAGTAAATATTTCGTTTGGTTTAGCGGCACAGCATTTCCATTTCGATGGAAACTTTGCACGCAGTAAAAACGCAACAGATGTGCAACACATCAGCAGAGATATTTTTGCCTGGATTCCTGCGTCTTCAATTAATATCGACCTGAAAAATAACCGTTATCTATGGGCTGATTATACCAAAGAAGTAAGCGAACCTGCCATTAAAGATTTACAACCGATTATTGATAATAGCAATACGTTATACATTCGGGTAGGTAACCCTAATTTATTGCCTATGAGTACGCACAGAGCGTTTGTGGGTTATAATATGTTTAATCCGGGAAGTTTTACCAATATGTTTTTCAACCTGAACTATGGGTATAACATTAATCAGGTAATCTATAACCAGACTGTTGACCCTGTAACTCTGGTAACTACCGCCATGCCTACCAATATTTCAGGCGGGCAAAACTTGGGTTCATATTTAGGTTTCGGTTTCCCTCTTAAAAAAACCAAGAGTACTTTAAATTTAAACGCAGGAACAAATATCTCTAAAAACCTGATTTACATTAATAACGTATTAAATACCACCAGAAATAATAACTACAACTTTGGTTTCCGTCTTGATTTGACACCAAGCGATAAGTTTACTTTCTATGCCAATGGTAACTTTGGTATTACTAATACCAAATACTCTATCAATACAACGCAAAACCAACAGATTTTTAATCATACTTTAGGTGCCGAAATGAACATTGCCTTGCCCGCAGGCATCTATTTCAGTTCGAATCTGAATTACAGAATCTCTAAAAACGAGCGTTTTGGGTTCAATCAGCATATACCCATTTTATATGCTTCAATGTATAAGATATTGGGTAAAGCCAAAAAAGCAGAGATTCGCCTATCCGGGTATGATTTGTTGAAGAAAAATATCGGTATCAACCAATATGCGTATCAGAACTTCGTTTCAACAGAACAGACACAGACACTTTCGAGGTATTTCATGTTAAGTTTTACTTACAACATGAGAGGTGTAAGTGCTAAAATGCGTCGTCAAGGGTGGTTCTAATCTTAAATATCATTAATATCACATACAAATGAAAGCTATATCAAAATATCTATTCGGGTTGCTCTTGTTTTTATGCTTATCACCTCTATCGGGTTTTTCTCAAAAAACCGAAGGCATGATAGTGTATGAGCGCCAGGAGTTCTGGTCAAAAATTATTGGGCAGTTAACGTATCTCTCTAACGAAGAAAAAGACCGTGTGAAACAAACATGGGGCAAAAACGATGAAGGATGGAAATCTAAAACAAAGATGTATTTTAACGCCAACGAAAGCCTGCTGACTAATCTGGAAGAAGCGAGTGAGTATGGTTGGTCGTCACGCACAGAAGACTATTATATCTACCGGAACTACGAGAAAGAGAAGAAAATAGAACTTATTGAAATGTTGGGTAAAACCTATGTACTTGAAGATTCACTAAGAGCCCCTAACTGGAAAGTTCTTAATCAGATAAAAGATGTGGCAGGATATATCTGTATGAAGGCAGTTACAGAAGATACTGTTAAACATCAGAAAATAACTGCCTGGTTTACTGGTGATATTCCGGTTTCAGGAGGGCCTGAAAGGTTTTACGGACTACCGGGAATGATTTTAGAATTGGAAATCAATGATGGTGATGTGGTGATTACAGCCTCTAAAGTAGAGTTCAAAAAACTGGAGGGTAAAGAACTGGCACTTCCGAAACTAAAGGGGAAAAAGATAAAAGATGCTGATTATGACACTATCATAGCCAAGCATATCAAAGATAGCATTAAGTCTTATCGGAATCCCTACTGGGCTATTAAGTATTAGAAGTATATACATTATAAATAGAATATTACCTGTGCTACCGTATGTAGCACAGGTACATCTATCAGCATCAGTTATTTCCATGGGTCTAACACTACTTTTACGCAACCATCTTCTTTTTTATGAAAGATTTCGTAAGCGTGTTCAATTTCTGACAAACCTAAGCGATGCGTAATAATATCATCTAATTGCACTTTACCTTCTGCAACATAGCTTAATAACTTATCTATATGTTTTTGCGCAGGAGCCTGCCCGCCTTTTAATACAATTCCTTTATCAAAGAACTGACCTATCGGAAAATTATCGTACATAGTGGGATAAACTCCTAAAACCGATACCGTTCCTCCCCTGCGTACAGCACTCATACACGCTTCTAATACTTTTACAGAGCCTTTCTCAAAGTTAATTGTAGCCTTAACCTTATCTATCAGGTTTCGTTCCGGCTCAAAACCTACGGCATCAATACATACCTCTGCTCCACGGCCTTCGGTCAAAGCACGTATTTGTTCCACCACATCTTTAGGTCCATCTTCCCACAAAATAGTTTCACAACCTGTTGTCTGCTTTGCTTTGTCTAATCTGTATTGCAGCGTATCTACTACAATTACTTTAGCTGCCCCTCTCAGCCAGGCACTTTTTGCTGCCATTAATCCAACCGGTCCTGAACCAAAAATAGCGACAGTTTCACCGCCTTTTACCTCTCCCCAATCTACACCTGTGTAGCCAGTCGGAAATATATCTGTCAGAAATAAAACCTGCTCATCAGTCAGATTTTCGGGCACTACTCTTGGGCCAAAATTGGCATAAGGTACTCTCACATATTGTGCCTGACCACCATCGTAGCCACCATATAAATCTGTATAGCCAAATAAAGCACCCCCTTTTTCTGTCATTAATCCACCCTCAGGACCATACATTTCAGGATTGCTATGTTCGCAATGCCCGGGTAAATCATGGTTGCAAAAGAAACAATGTCCACAAGCAATCGGGAAGGGCACTACTACCCTGTCGCCACGTTTAAGCTTTTTTACACCTTTACCTGTCTCTTCTACAATTCCCATAAATTCATGCCCCATTACCATAGGACGTGGCTGTGGAATGCCACCTGAATACATATGCAGATCAGAGCCACAGATGGCTGTTGAAGTTACTTTTAGAATAATATCATCCTGTTCTTGAATAGTCGGGTCATCTACTGTATCATAAGTAATTTTGTGTGCCCCATGTATGACTGCTGCTTTCATAAGTTTTTTATTTTGCGTTATCTACAGGTTCCTGTTGTTTATACATATTATTCGCAACTATTTTGTCTGGCGTAACGTTGCTCATAGCTACCTGCATTTTGTTTTTAAAGCCTGAAACAACCATATCATCACCATTCATAAGGGCATTATAGCCATCCATTGCTACATCGGCAGGATCAGATAGCTTATCAGGGTCTTGTACAATTTTTGAGTTTAACATATCAGCTTTTCTGAAAAAATCGGTAGCCGTAGCTCCCGGTAACAGAGAAGTAATTACTACGCCCGATTCTTTTACTTCTGCACGAATGGCCTCAGTAAATGAATGCACAAATGCCTTAGTACCATGATAAACTGCCTGAAATGGTCCAGGTACTTTACTGGCAATAGAAGCAAGATTCAGAATTTTACCACTTTTCCGACCCACCATATCAATCAGGAATAGTTTTGTGAGTGTAACTAAACTAATAATATTTAGTTCAATAATAGCTGCTTCTCTTTCAAGGTCAGTGTTAATAAATTCTCCATACTGACCTTGTCCGGCATCATTGACCAGAATATCAATCAGAATACCCTGAGATTTCACAAAATCATACACTTCAAAAGCTGCTTTTCTATTAAAAAGGTCTTTTGCTAAAGAAATTACATCTACTTTATAAGTAGCTATCAATGAAGTCGCTACCTGGTCAAGCTCTTTCTGGCTACGAGCCACAATAATCAAATTATGGCCGTCTTTAGCTAATAATTTGGCTAATTCGTATCCAATACCACTCGTACCGCCTGTGATAAGAGTATAGAATTTTTGTTGTTTTTTAGACATGACTTTATAGATTGATATATACCTTTTTGGCAAAAAGAAAGACCACGGTAAAATCACCAGCTATAAATTCTTAAGTAGGTAATAATGGGCAATAACACGGACGCAAAGTTGAAGGAGGGGGTAAATTTGTCTCAATATGAACACCCAACTAATCATCAACTAACTGGCACAGCTTTTTTACGTTTTAAGTAAGGAGTAAACAATTAAACTCATACAACTATGCAAAATCAAAAAGACACGCAGAGACGAGACGAAGACAAAAACACGTCAACACAACAAGGTGGTAACAGAAATACCCCTCAACAAGGACAACAAAGTAACAGTAATCAAGGTCAGCAAGGCCAGGAAAACCGCAACCAAGGCCAACAAGATACCAACCAGCAAGGTGGTAACAGAAATACTCCACAGCAAGGTCAACAAAATAGCTCAAATCAAGGCCAACAAGGACAAGAATATGATGCCAATGGTCCGGATAGAGATGACCAGAACAAGCAAAGTGGAGATAATCGTTATGATAAACCAGAGATTCAACCTCAGACAGATAAACCTGAAATAAATGAGGTATAGAAACTGATTTTTTGTAAAATCAGGATTTCAAATACAGGCAAGCCATCTCAGATTGTATTTGAGGTGGCTTGTTTTCTAAATAAATAAAGCCATGCAAAATCAAAAAGACAATCAAAGAAGAGACGAAGACAAAAATACCTCAACACAGCAAGCAGGTAATAGAAATACATCTCAACAAGCGCAGCAAAGTGGCAGTCAAACCCAGCAAGGGCAAGAACATTGGAATAAAGGGCAGCGACAAGGAGATAACCATGAGAGCCAACAAAATATTACAAACCTCGGACAAGACTATCAGACTACTGATGCCACAAGCACACAGGATGATACCTCAAATAACAGAAACCCTAAAACTCATAAAAGTGAAGGTTAAACCTGTTAAAACAACAAAGCATGCTAAATATCGACTTAGCATGCTTTGTTGTAGTTGATAATGGTATGTATATACTAAAGCATTCGCTTGATAATTTCTTCTACTGAAACGTGTTCTGCCTCTGCCTTGAAATTTCTTACCACACGATGGCGTAATACAGGCACGGCTACTGCTTTTACATCTTCAATATCAGGTGAGTATTTACCGTTAACCAAGGCATTGCACTTGGCACCTAATATCAGGTTCTGAGAAGCACGAGGGCCTGCCCCCCACTCCAGATATTTATTGGTATCCGGTGAAGCTAATTCTGTATTCGGGCGGGTTTTATGTACCAGACTTACTGCGTACTCTACTACGTTATCAGCTACCGGAACACGACGCACCAGATGCTGGAAATAAAGAATCTCATCGCCTGTTAAAACCTTTTTTACTACCTTTTTATTATCAGAGGTTGTATTCTTTACAATGTCTAACTCTTGTTTGTATGAGGGATAATCCAGATTAACCATAAACATAAAGCGGTCAAGCTGGGCTTCCGGTAGCGGATAGGTACCTTCCTGTTCGATAGGGTTTTGCGTTGCCAATACAAAGAAAGGGCGACCGATGTTGTGTTTTTGTCCTGCTACAGTTACCGCATATTCCTGCATGGCCTCTAAAAGTGCTGATTGCGTTTTAGGAGGTGTACGGTTAATCTCATCGGCCAGAATAATATTAGCAAATACAGGACCTTTGATAAATCTGAAATTACGTTCGTTATCTAAGGTTTCTGAACCTAAAATATCAGAAGGCATTAAGTCAGGTGTAAACTGAATACGATTAAAGTCCAGATCTAAAGCCGAAGCAATTGTTTGAATCAATAGGGTTTTTGCCAGACCCGGCACCCCTACTAAAAGACAGTGACCCTGGGTAAAAATAGCTGTTAATAATAAACGAACGGTTTCATCTTGCCCAACGATAATTTGTCCGATTTCATTTCTTAAATTGTTAAAGGCAACTTTAAGGGCATCTGCTGCTTCTACGTCTGAATTAAATTGAACTTTGCTCATTAATTTATGGTATGGGTGAATTGTTTATGAATGAATCGCTGTTAATTATCGGTTCGTACCTGACCAAAAATATTACACGATTCAAACTCAGGGTCAATTTTTATATAAACATCAGCTATTGCTTTTTTAAACCAAGCTTCTATCTCTTTGCTCCGTTTTTCCATCAGTGCAAATTCTTTTATTTTCTCAAAATCATCTTTCAGGTTAGCAATATGCGGTGCATATTTTGCCTTATAATAAATGATTCTTGCGCCTGTTTTACCATCTTCACTTCTGTAGGGCATGGGTGCAGTAATCGTGCCAACTTTCATACTATCAATGGTGAAGTAAAGTGTCGGATCCATCGATTGGTCTAACGGTAATTTTGATGCTCCCGTCTGTGGGTCAGACAACATACCGCCGGCATCTTGTGTTTGTTTATCGTCTGAAAAGTCTTTGGCTGCTTTTTCAAATTTAATACTGTCTTTCACAATTTCTTTACGAAGACTATCTAAAAATTTAGTAGGCTCACCCAAATCTAAACGATTATAATCCGGGCGTAATAAAATATGTCTGGCATGGTATTCCTGCCCTCTTATTTCAAGGGTCTGAATCAAATGCAAGCCAAAATCAGACTCTACTACATCAGTCATTTCATTGGGTTTCAGCTTCATTGCTGCGGCTTCAAATTGTGGTACCATCTGCCCTCTTTTTGACCAGCCTAAATCGCCTCCGTACTGACGTGACCCCGGGTCTTCTGAATATTCTTTGGCTAAATCTTCAAATTTTTCTCCGGCCAATATACGTTTTTTGTAGTCTAACAACCGCTCTGAGAGTTCGTCTTTCTGAGCCCTCGTTACCTTGGCATACCTTACAATATGGCCTATCTGTACTTCAGCAGGTATTTCAGGAATACTGTCTTTTGGAATCTGGTTAAAAAATTTCTTTACCTCATTGGGCGTTACCTTCAGGTTTTTAGAGATTTCGCCCTGCATTTTCTGCGCAGTTAATTGTTCTTTTACCTGCGACCGGACTTCACTTTTTAAAGTTTCCAACGATTTGCCAAACTGTTCCACAATATTTTTTTCATTTCCATAGAGTTGAACCATCTGCTGCATACGGGCTGTCAACTGATCATCTACTGTTTTATCGTCTACAATTACCGAGTCTATTTCAGCTTTCGCTACTAATAGTTTGTTCACTACTAAACTCTCTAATGCCTGGCATTTGGTAACAGGTTGCTGTTGCTGCGCCGAACGCAGGTACCATTGCTCTACTTCTGAACGAAGCACAATATAGTTATCCACTTTGGCAATAATCCTGTCAACATTAATAGGCTTAGGCGTTTCTTGTGAGAATGCCAGTATTGGCAGGCAAATGAGTAAAACTAATTTCTTTAACATATAATTGGTAGTGTACTTGATTCTTTTTTTTGACTTATTATTTTTTCGCCTCTAAGGCTTTATCTAATTCTTCTCTGTTAATTTTAACCGGATATCTGTTTTCCAATTCTTCATACAATTGTTTTTCCAGTTGCTTCTGGTAGTCTACCAATACCTGACCACGTGCTTCACGCAAGGTTTTGTAACGGGCCGGTTCAATTCTTTCAACACTTAATTCAATATACTTCCCATCTTTTATTACCGATTGGCTGCCGATTTCCCATTTAAAAGCATTTATATACTTATTATCTCCTTTCTTGAAATAGCCATCTTCTATTGTTACAGCATTGGCCTCCTTACGATTGAAACGTTTTTCAACATCTTTTTTTGAATTGCTGTAAAATACAAACATCACCCTTTGGTTTTTTGTCCAGTCAAAGCGGTCAGCACGTTTGGTTTTGGCAAAATCATTTTCTATAATTCTTTCTATTGGTAACCCATTCGCTACCAGAAACTCCTTCACTTTTTCAATACGCTCTGCCGAATTACTGGTGTTTTCGTTCTGGTCGGCATATCCACCAATCTCAACAATATATCCTTTATTGATACGCATGATTTCCAGCAAAGTTGCCAGAATCTTTTTATGGTCAGGAGTTAATTCGCTTGCATACTTGTCATAATACAAAGGTGTACGCATGGTACTATTAAGCGAATACGGCACCCCTTTCTTGAAAACCTCTCTGACTTGCCCTAATGTTTTAGCATCTTTCGCTACTATCAGGCTTCCAAACATTCTTTCAGACATCCGGTAGTTACCTTTATTCTTTTCATAAAATGCTCTTTGTCCTAAAGTATCTGCTACCGATTTTTCAAACACAAAATCATTCATCAGTTGCATTTTCAGAAAACTGGTTGAGTATTCCTGCATCAATAGCCTGAAATCAGAGTTGATTTCGGCCAAATGCGTTTCGGCGTACTCTTTCACATTCTTATCGACAAATTTCTTATAAAGACTGCGCATCCAGCTAATTGCCGAATATCCGGTTGGTATCCGTTCAACCAATTGCCTTTCCATTACATAATCGAAAAAGGCTTTGGCTTTGATTTCATTCTTACCAATTGAAAAAATAGTGCTATTAGTTATCGGGCCATTCAAGGCATATCCCCATTTCTTTTTCACTAAGTTTGTATCTGCCGACTCAATGGCTTTCTTTACAATGTCCGGGTATTCAACAAACTGCATATCTTTTTTCATTCGGTTCAGAGCATTTTCTCTCACCAACTCACCTCTCGAATCGGTTACTACTTTTTCTTTTAATTTTGGTAAAAGAACTTCATACGATTCAAGCGGAATTTTCTTGGCTAATCGTATAATATGCCAACCTGCCGAAGTACGAACAGGTTTAGAGAACTCTCCAACTTTCAAAGAAAATGCTGCCTGCTCAAAGGCGGTTTCTTCACGTGTGCCGATACCAAAAACAGGCAGATAACCCTGGTTTTTTCTGGTCTTATAATCATCAGAATATTGTTCACATAAAACTTCAAATTTGGCCCCTTTTGTTAAAGCCGTATATAAAGAATCTATCTGAAACTTTGCTTTGCCAAGAGAATCGCTTGAATTAGGAGGAACAGCCTTTAAAATATGCTGTACCCATACTTTTCCACTATTAGGCCGACGCTCCAGAACTTTAACTAAATGGTATCCGGCCTTTGTTCTGATAGGCATTGATACCTGCCCCACTGCTATATTAAACGCAGCTTTTTCTAACGGATACACCAGTTGTAAGGCGCTAAACCAGCCTAACTCTCCTCCTTTACCACTTGTTTTTTTATCTTGCGAGAATTGCTGTGCCAATACCCCGAAATCTTCTCCTTCCAAAGCTCTTCTGCGGATATCTATCAGTTTATTATAAATAGCGGCAGTATCAGCAGGGTTGGCAAATTCAGAGATTTGATACATGATGTGCGAGGCTCTTACCTCTTGTAACATCCAGTCGTAGGTTTCTTTCAGCAAATATTTGATAGTAGCACTATCTGTCAGGTAAGCCTCTGCTAAAAGACCGTTATAGGTCTGTAGTTCCTCTTTATACTCCTCCGAATTATCATAACCTCTTCTTTTTGCCTCGGCTACTATTCTCTGATCCTGAATTACTTGTTCTAAAGCCTTATCAGCAGATACAGAATCATTCACCATCATTTTCTCAAGTTCGTGTTTCAGTTCAGACACCTTTACTTCATTGGTACCTACTGTCAAACCAACCGGTTCAGTATTTACTACATTTACAGGCTTTACCTCTTGTGCAGTTGGTGCCATGCCTGCTGTTTGCGAACTATCTTTTACCTTTTTTTCAGAAGCAGTTTTCTTTAAAACCTGGCAAGCAAACTGTGAAAAGATTATTAATATATATGGAAATATCTTGTAAAATCGCTTCATAACAATACGCCTTCAATCATCTTCATGGCAATGCCACTATGTTACAATAACTAAACTCTATGCGTTTAAAAATTATTGTGATGAATATTAATTTTGTTTGGGTTATTAATGTGCCTGAAATTTCTATTTTTCAGGCCTTAGAAAAACGAAGAATCAAAAATAACAGAAAAATCTGCTTTTTACGAAGTTTTCTTGATTATTTCTTCCACAATTGACTCCCCTAATGACAAATCTCCACTTGTCCACTGCCATTTTTCATACAGACGAATACGTCCGTCAGGCAATACTTCCGGCGTAGAATAACATCGCCCGGTCATTAACTCTCCTGCTTTATTAATATGCTCATATCGCATATCCAAAGCATTTTTTTCTACCACTTTAGCTATCAGAAAGCCTTTTACTATGGCTCCTCCGGCATACTCTGCCCAAACTATATCGCCTGCCTGCGAATAATAAAACAGGGTTTCATCTCCTACTTCACCATTAGCCGTATTACTAAGCGACCCGAATATTTTTTTATGAAAATTTAACATTTATAGGAACTGTTTACGTTAAATTTTAAGAATCAGTATGACAATTTTTGCAAAGATATCGCTACCTCAACCAATTTCTTATTGACCTTAAACAATAGGTTCTTGTTGAGACAGACAGTGAAAACTTCCAAGTCCCCAGATAATTTCGGTGGCCTCTATGCCTATGATTTTTCTATCCGGAAAACACTCCTGAATAATACCTAAAGCTACCTCGTCTTTATCACAACTATAAGTCGGAACAATTACTCCTCCATTGGTAATCAGGAAATTGGCATAAGAGGCGGGCAGACGTACACCACTATCGTATACAGGCTTAGGCATAGGCAGTTCTTTAATAGTTAACTGCTTACCATTCAGCAAACGCATTTTAGATAAATCTTCAAGATTTTGCTTCAATGGATGATAATTATCATCTGTTTTATCATGCTCTACTACCGTCAATACCGTATCTTCATTTACAAAGCGGGTGGTATCGTCAATATGTCCATCAGTATCATCACCTACTATACCCTCTGTTACCCATAATACCTGGTCAACGCCATAATAATCATACAGGTATTGTTCAATCTGAGACTGGTTCAGATGTGGGTTTCTGTTTGGGTTTAATAAACAGGACTTACTGGTCAGCACAGTACCTTTGCCATTAAATTCTACAGACCCACCTTCCATAATAATACCCGGCACTACATAAGGTAAGCCTAAATAATGGGCAATCTTTACAGGTATCTGGTCATCGTCGCCATAGGGTGGATATTTACCTCCCCAGGCATTATAACCCCACTCTACAATCATTCTCTGCCTGGTTTCCGGATTTATCAGAAATGCCGGACCGTGGTCTCTGCACCATGAATCATTCGTAGCATGTATAGGAACTTCTATCTGATTCGGGTCTATCTCATATTGTTTAATAAGGTCTGTTATCAAAGCCTTTTGTTGTTCGTCAGTTGCATTTATACATACTTTCTCACTTTCGGCAATGGCTTTAATAAACGCCATATAAGAGGGATATATTCTTTCCAGACGTTCGCCATAATCCCACGAATCAGAGTTCTGTGGAAAACTTAGCCACGTAGCACGGTGTGGATGCCATTCTGCCGGAAAGAAAAAGCCTTGTTGTTTGGGTGTTGTAGCCACTAGATAAACTTTATTTTGGGTTTCAAAACAGATTATTTATTAGAAAAATATAAAGAATGGCAAAGGTAAGGCTATTATTTAATAAAATAAATCCAAAACTCAGGATATTCCGTAAGTACAATCAGAAGTGCAAAAAGATTAAAAATTTGGGCTTGAATGAATCACAAAAAAAATCCGCTTAAAATGTGTTGTTTTTTTTGGAAAGATGTAAGATAAGTAACATATTTGGACAAACTTACTAATTTAGCCCCGAAAGCATAGATCGTTTGGCACGTCGCATTAGCATATCAGAAGAAGAATTAGTGGCTTTGTTGAAAGACAGAGACGAGCGAGGCTACACTATTCTGTATAATAATTATTCAAGTGCCTTGTATGGTGTCTTGAACAAGATTGTACAATCAAATGATGATGCTAATGATTTACTTCAGGATACATTTCTAAAAATCTGGAAGAATATTGGAAATTATGATTCCTCTAAAGGAAGCATTTTTACCTGGATGATGAATATCGCCCGGAATCTGGCCATAGACAAAATCCGTTCAGTTGATTTCAGAGATACTTCGCAGAATGTTTCTATGGAAGACAAGGTACTTTATCAGATTGATAATGAATACCAGACAGCTCAGGACGTGGACGGTATAGGGTTACAAAAAGTAGTTGGTAAACTAAAACCTGAATATAAGCAGTTAATAGATTTAGTTTATTATCAGGGCTATACCCAGGCGGAGGTGGCCGAAGAATACGGAATACCTCTTGGTACAGTGAAAACCAGAATTAAAGCGGCCGTTAATACACTACGGACTTTACTTCAGACATTAGTACTTTTGTTGATGAATGTTTTTTAAAAATTAGTAGAAAATGAATAAGATATGCTTGATACTTTGACCTAAACTTTTCATAGTATTATCAAGCTAAATATAAAAATGGATATTAATTCATACATAGCGTCCGGTATTTTAGAAAGCTACGTGCTTGGCTCGGCTACTCCAGAGGAGATAGCTGAAGTAGAGCAAATGGCTGTAAAATATCCTGAAGTAAAGGCAGAGCTTCGTGCTATCGAAGACGCCTTGGAAAGCTATGCCTTTGACCATGCCGAAATACCCCCAACTCATTTAAAAAATCAAATATGGAACACACTTGTGGCTGATACAGTTCATATAGATGCTGCGACACAAGGAACAAAAGTGATAGATTTCAATAGCGGAGAAGAGGTAGAGCCGGTGTTTACAAAACCAAGTGGATTTTTCAGTAGTTATATTCGTATTGCCGCTTCATTGGCTTTACTGGGTAGTGTGCTTGCTAATGTGTATGTACTGACCCGTTGGAACGAAAGTAAGCAGAATTTAACCGCAGCCATTAATGAAAATATAAATCTGCAAAAAGAGGTCAAAAATAATGAAGGCATGATGAAGCCGAGTGAAGTAAACCTGTTGATGAGCCCGGCTGTAAAAACATTTAAGTTGATGGGGCAAAAAGTATCTCCAAACTCAACCGTAATGCTTGCCTTAGATATGAGAACCAACACGGTTTATCTGGTTCGTCCTAATTTACCTGCTCCACCTGCCGGAATGCAATATCAACTGTGGGCAATTGTAGGAGGTAAGGCTTTAGATGCTGGGGTATTTGATATTATCAACAACACTCAGCAATTGAAAAAGGTACCTATACCCAATGCTTTCGCTGTAACGCTTGAGAAGAAAGGCGGAAGCGCAGTACCAACATCAGATATTTTTGTTCAGGGTTTATAAGGGTTTAGAAACCAGAGCAATTACAAAAGCCAACCCTTCGGTTGGCTTTTGTATTATAGTTTAAAAGCATTTTATTTTTTATAGATAATTAGTTTTGGATACATACTCGGGTTATTGCTTTTAGAGGAAGCAAAAATTAATCTTCTATAAGGTGTTTCATCAACAAGTTTTAGAATAAAACCAAAACTGTTACTTTTATCATTGAGGTAATTCTGAACTAAAGAAGTTATATCGACTATATAGTTGGCATAATCTTCGGTTGAAGAAGATAGTGTTACCTTAACATTTGAGTCAAATGTCGGTTGAGTACTCCAGGTTACTGTATTCTGATCCCAACTACTCGTAATTCTATAAATTTCTAATTCATTCGGTGGCATATTAACTCCTATAGTTGTATTTGGGTGCCCATATAAGTGTAATTCTGCACGCTTTATCTCTGTTCCTTGTGTTATATTAGTTAAGTCAAAATCTAACAAAGTTCGCGTAATATTTGGGATACCGCTATTTGTTTGCGTAACACCTCCGATATCTAAAATACTACTGCTTCGGTTCTCATCAGGTATATATGAGCTTATGGTCGCCTCTTTACTAAATGTTTTATTGGGTTGTAATTGCAAGCAATTGACACAATTTGAGTTTGATACTGTTTTGGTTATTACATAAGGCACACATGCAGTCCCTTTACAAACAGAATCTACACCAATAATGATTACAGATAATTCTTGTTTTGACGATTTATTCAAAATCAGATTCTGTACATCAGGTAGAGAATTAAAGGCTAAAGCTTTACTTAAACTGATAGTAAGAACCATTGTAAATAAAAAATAATCGCTTTTCTTAAATAAAAGCATAAGTTTTGAGACTTTCATTGCATTACTTTGTTTAAATCACTCAGCAAATAAATAATTACAAGAGAGATATAAAGAGTCTCTCTCCTACCTTTTGATTTCAAAAATTGCGCCAATTATTTTATTACCGATTAATGAGTAAACTATGTAAATGAAACTCGATTCAAACTCAATTCTTCATTAAAGAATATCAAAAGAAAAAGGTATCCATAAATAGATACCTTTCAAATCAATAAAATTCTTATCAAAATTAAAATCTTGCTATATTAATTGGGCGTATAATAAACCACCAGTTTAGGATGTAACTGCGCATTAGAAACCTTAGATGAAGCAAAAATTAACATTCTGTTAGGTGATTCATTCAATAATTTCAGCATAAACCCAAAACTATTGCTTTTATCATTTACATAATTCTGAACTAATGAAGTAACATCTACTACATAGCTTGAGTAATCGTTTCCAGGAGATGAAGGAAGAGAAGCTTTAGTACTTAAATCCATAGAAGGCTGTGTGTGCCAGGTAACCGTATTTTGATTCCAATAAGTTATAATTCTATAAATATCCAAATCATTAGGTGCAATATTAGGTCCTATGGTAGTATTTGGGTTTCCAAATAAGTATAACCTTGCACTATCAATTGGAGTGCCATCAGGTATAGAAGACAAATCGAAATCCAATAAAGTTCTGGTAGTATTATAATTTATTTGCGTAACACCTCCAATATCCTTTATATTGGCACTTCTGTTTTCATCAGGTATAATAGAACTAATAGTAGATTCCTTGCTTGAACTTGCATTAGGCTGTAAAACTAAAACTCCCAGACAGTTTACTGTACAGTTTGGACAAGCCACCTTTTTTTTAACAAAGTTCCCATCATTATCAATCGTAACTCTCCAACAATTACTATCAGGAGATTTCAGTATAATACCTTTTGTAAAATCTTTTACATATACATCTCCATTATCTAACTGAACATTTCCAACCCCTATATTCAATTTTGCTTCTGGTTCCTGAGTGGCTATACCCACATTTCCGCTTGGGTCAATACGCATTCTTTCGTTGGCTCCATATGAGCCAAATCCGGTTGTAAACTTGATTATTCCTTTCGGAGAGCCTTCAAAAGGAGAGTCAGCCCTTAAAATTAACCCATTGCTGCCACCTCTGGCTTGAATAGTACTAAAATTGGCATAGATTGTTTGTAAAGGAGTTCCTTGTCCATATTGTGAGCCTAAATATCCTATTTCTAAAAAACCATCGTTTGCAAGACTGAATCTCTGGCTTACCGTTCCCTGAGTATTCGTATTTTTAAATTCAGCATAAATACGTGAATCAGGATAATCGCCACCAACTGTATTATCTTCAATATATATTTTATTGAGTACTTTATCAGTATTAAGACTTATTTTCTTTGTAGCAACATGAGTTCCACCTGAAGGTAGTGGACTAATGGTATAAGGTATCTGTCCGAAACTCAGAATAGGGATTAATAACACAGCCAAAAATGTAAAAATGTTTTTCATAAAATGTTCTAATTAAAAGTTTAAAAATAGTCACTAAAAAAAATAGATAAGCATATCCTGAAATATACCTAATTGTTGAAAATCTGTTCTTATCTGATATTCAAAATTATTATTTTCGAATGGCTTTAAAAAGGTACCCATAGATGATTTTTGATTAGGTATCTTATGATGGTATTCCATGATAATTTGGTCAATTTTTTCTTTACTTAACAGCTTATTTTCTACCAAATCCTTTACAATCAATTTTTCAGCCCCCTCTACATCTATTTTTATTAAATCAGCCTTCTGCGTAATAAAATCAGATAGTTTTTTGGTTTTCACTTCTATTTTAGTTCCTACTACTCTGTCTTCTAAAATACTACCCATTAAATTCTGACTGTCACTTTCATAAAAAGTAATTGTTCCCTCTTCATCAGATAAAGCCAGATTATAGCAGAATACATTTGACAAATTGTTATTCTTAATGTTTTGCTGTAGAAATTCAAAGGTTTTGGTTTGTGGCTCAAACGCATAAATAGTGGCTTCGGGATAAAGCCATTTAAAGAAAATAGTTGCCATTCCGATATTGGCTCCACAATCAAAAATAACAGGTTTTTGCGTTTTTGCTGAAAAATTATACTCAAATCCTACAAAAACTTCCTTCACTAAATAATCTAAAAGTCGATAATTATAGTTAACAATTTCAAAACCAAACAATCTTACTTTTGCAGGTGTCTGTTTTTTAGCAACTATTTTTAAAAAAGCTAATTTGGTAAGAACAAAAATCAAGTGAAATTTCTGAGATATACTTAAAGGCAATCGAGTTGTCTTTAGTATTGCTCTCCATAATTCGATAAAAATATTCATTATATATTTGCTATGTATTTAATCATCAAAAACCCATTCCGTAAGTTTATTTCGGCGAATTTAGTTTTAAAGTATATGCTTAAAGCCTTTGTGCCTAATGCCTTGTTACTTGTACATACTTTTATCCAGCGATGCGCAAGTATATAGTGTAAGGCTTTGGCGTCAAATCTTTTTGTAATTTTATTCTGCTCTTCAATGCGTTGAAGCCAATCGGCAGTTTTTTGCAGAAAAACTAAACTTTCCGCCTTTCTGAAAGCAATATTGTAGTGTAAGTTCACTTCTTCGTCACCTGGCAATATGCCTAAATTTTTTAACTGTATCTCATAATTCAGCTTGACAGCTTTTTCTGACTTTTGCTGTTGTACTGAACTGATGTTGGTAGTATGTATACGATAGTCAACCAGCGTTTTCGGTAAAATGGCAACCGGATACTTTGATGCGATTCTTACCCAGAGTTCATAATCTTCAGTAGGCGGAAATTCAGGTCGGTAATGCACTTCGGGTAAACAATTTTTTCTTAGCATCACACTCGACTGCACAAAGTAATTGACAAATAACAATAAGGCAGAGAGGTATTTGTCAGGAATATAAGACTTAATAAAGTTGCCTGTTGGTTTACCCTCCGAATCTATCAGTCTTGCCCAACTTGCCACCATCGCATGGTCGGCATGTTTTTTAAGAAAACTATATTCTTCTTCAAGCCTTGTTGGGTATGAAACATCATCAGCATCAAGCCATGCAATATATTCTCCTCTCGATTCACCCAACAAACGGTTCCTTGAAAAAGAAAGCCCTTTATTTTCTTCATTCTCTATATACCTTATACGAGAATCCTGAAAACCCAATATGACTTCTTTACCCGAATCGGTTGAAGCATCATTTAAAACAACTAACTCAAAATCTTTAAATGTCTGATTTAAAATGCTATTAATCGCTTCTTTAACATACCTTTCTGCATTATAGACAGGCATTAAAACTGAAACAACAGGCATAACTAAATGATTAAATCAAACAATTCTTTTTCAATACTACTTACTTATTCACAGAAATCAAGCCTTTGGTTTGTTTTCTGCATTATTTTTTCTGAACTCCATTACCAGACCTCCAACAATTAATAATACAAAAACAATTGATGAAAATAAATCAATTTTTGTTCCGACTACTACCGATTTTGGTTGAAACTTGAATTCAATTTTATGTTTTCCTGCCGGAACAACCATTGCCCGCAGTACATAATTAGCTCTGAAATGCGGCGTTTCCTGTCCATCTACATAAGACTTCCAGTCTTCATTACCTCTATAATATACTTCTGAGAAAACAGCCACCTGATTTGATGCCGAATTTGACTCATAAGTCAAGGCATTTGGTTTATATTCTGTCAGTTTAATAGTAGCTGTGGTATCTTGTTGCAAAGATTTTCCATTCAGATAGCTGTTATAACGCTGGTCAACAAAAGCTATGGTACGAGGATTAAAGTTACCTACCGATTTAAGTTCTTCATCGGCATTTTTTACTACTTTTATTTCATTCACAAACCAGGCATTCCCTAAAGCATCAGGGTTTCTCTGGGCCATAGGCTCTCCATTTTGGCCGGGTGTTATGAAATACTTCGTATTAAGCATATTCAAAATCGGCACATTCAGTTTCCCGTCTTTTACCATAGCATTCTCGTATAGCTCCTGCATACGTTTCAGTTTAGCACCATGATACCCCCCTATCGATTTATGGAAATAAGAGATTTTGGCATCTGACCAGAATCCCTGTTCTGTGGCTAAATCAACTACTCTGAAATCAGGGTCTGTGTCCTGCAAAATCTGCTCATCAGCAGGTGATGGTGTATAAGATTGACTTACAATGGAAGATTTTGGTTGGAAATCGGCATTGTTTACATAGCGTTTGTCAACCAGAATCAAATCCATAATTGTTAATATACCTAATACAATTACAAATATATTGGTTTTGATTTTCTGCGTACTAAAAGCCCAGACTAAACCTGCTGCTGCTGCCAATAAAAACAGCGAGCGCAGAATATCACTCATCACTGCCGACTGACGGTCAGCTATAATCGAGGCCAGTAATGAATTGGCAAACTCCTGCCCGTTGGCCTGTGCGATATTCTTCACAAAACCGTCATCATTCGGCGAGCGGAAATCAAGCATAAAATAACCGATAACCATTATACCTAATAATCCTCCTAATGTATACATCAAAGGTTTTTTCAAATCTTTGAAAGCAAGGTTATTATCAACAATCTGTTTAATACCTAACATGGCTCCCAAAACCAGACACAGGTGTAGCAGTGTCAGAATCATCTTGCTATCTCTGAACTTATTGAAATAAGGGAAGTAATCGAACATAAAATAATTAAACCCGCTGAAATAGCTTCCCCAGGCTATAAAAAGGTAGATAACTGATGTGGCCAGTACGACATATTTAAGCCCGTCTTTGACGATAAATAATGACAAAAGGAAGAAAAACAGAACGATAATACCTGAATAATTAGCCCCTGATGTATAGCCTTGCGGGCCAAAGTATAAGGGTAGATTAGAGCTGAAGTTGAGTGCCGTACCTTCGTCTATGCCTTTACCCACCATCATTTTATACGTTTCTGAACTTTTACCAAGATTACCATTAGAAGACCCACCCAAAAAATTGGGTGCTAACAGGCTTAATGTTTCTATTTTACCAAAAGCATAATTTTGTCCAAAAGCATAGTCTCTGTCTAATCCGTCAGCCGAACGATTAATGTTTCCTAAAGTTAATTCAGATTTGCCACGTGTGGTTTCTTTGGTATAAACTAATGTATTCCACAGATACATTCCACGTGTTCCTACGCCTACTGCTATACAAACAAGAATGATAGCATACGCTTTTAATAATCCTGAAAAATTACTCTTTTTTACATGAAGGTAACTTTCGAAAATAGTATAAAACCCTAACAGGAAGAACAAGTAATAGGTTATCTGAGGGTGATTAGCATAAATCTCTAACCCCATAAACAGGGTTGTAAGGGCAATACCTATCCAATACCTTCCTCTGAAAACTGCAATAAATCCGGCCAATACTCCAGGAGCAAAAGCCAAAGCAATGATTTTTGAAATATGTCCTGCTTCAAGAAAAAGAAAACCATATGAACCAAACGCATAGGCCACAGAACCAAAAAAACTAACCCATCTGTTTACGTTCAATACCCGCATTAATACATAAAAGCCCAACATTAATGCAATCAATACATTGGCAGGTACCGGAAAAGCCCCCAACAATGTAGCCCCTAACCAACTTGACCAACTATTAGGATAGCCGCCAACAATCATATAGCTGGGCATACCGCTAAACATAGAGTTTGTCCACCAACCCCAATCACCTGTCTGTTTATGAAAATCGTTTAATTCTTTTGCAGCAGCAGAGGCCATCTGAATATCGTGCAATCCAAGTCGTTTTCCTTGCAAGAGCGGAGAAGCATATAAAAAACTAATCACAACAAAACCAACTATTGCAAGAATGGTAGGGATATACTTTTTAAACATTTTTTAAAAGAATATGATAGAAATAAAAATCAGTTAATGAAGGTTTTAAGAGTAGATTCAAAGTTTAAATATTCTGACTGCACAGACGCTTTGTAGATACCTTTGCAGAACGAACCATAGTTTTAAAACATACTCCAAGTACAAAGAACGCAAAGAAAAATCAAACTCGGTAAGAATAAGACCAAATTTCTTTGCGAAATTTGCAAATCTTTTATTTTAAAATCAGACTTAATGTTCCTTTTCAATATCACTTTCAACGTTGAAACAAATATTCATCCCCAATGGCTTAAATGGATGAAAGCCAATTTTGTACCTGCTGTGATGCAAACAAAATTACCCTATAAGTCTTCTCTATTAAAGTTGTTGACCGAGGTAGAAAATGGGGGTAATACTTATTCTTTTCAGTTTTTTTTCAAGACTATGGAAGATTTCCTCAGGTTTGAACTTACGCACAAAGAACCCATTTTAGACAGACATAATATGCTTTTCAGAGGAAAAGTTGTACAGTTCAGTTCTCTTCTTGAAGAAATAGAATGATTTTTCACTGCTCAGTCAAATAATTTCATAAACTTCGCAGGTACTTCTGTTTCAAAAAACAGGTCTTCTTTCGTAACCGGATGTTTAAATGATAACACCCAGGCGTGTAATCCCAAACGATTAATCGGGTTGCCTGTGGCTCCATATTTGGCATCTCCTACAATGGGGTGTTTCATATCTTTGGCATGTACCCGTATCTGGTTTTTACGACCTGTTTCGAGGTTAAACTTTACTAAAGAATACCGGTTGCTTCGCCTTAAAACCTCAAAATGGGTAACGGCCTTTTGCCCAATAGCAGGGTTCTGGCTTGAATAAACTATCAGAGCCTTGTTTTCGACCAGGTAAGAAACTATTGTTCCCTTATCTTTTTCTACAGAACCCTCGGTTATTGCCAGATAGATTCTCTGCTCAATGGTATCATTCCAGGATTCCTGTAAAAGTTTCTGTACTTTTTCACTTCTGGCAAATATCATTAGCCCCGAAGTCTCTCTGTCAAGCCTATGTACCACAAATATCCTGTTAGCCGGATTCTGTTTTTTTACGTAGGCACTTAAAGTACTATAAGCATTATTATCTTTTTGTTTCTCGGTAGCTATTGATAGTACTCCCTCCTGCTTTTCAATAACAAGCAGATACTGGTCTTTAAAAACAATTGTCAGCCCCTTTTGTTTCTGTTCTTCAGGGCTTTTCTTCCAGTGTACTTCTACTACCTGCCCAGGTTTGAGAATATGGTTAAACTGGGTAACAGCCTTTCCTTCAACTATAATATGTCTATCTCTTAGCAATGCTTTTACGTCGTTCCGGCTTTTATTGATAGATTTAAGCAGAAATAACAATAACTCTGTTTCTTCTTTTACCTCAAATCTGGTTTCTGCGGGTTTATTGGTGCTCTTCTGTAAATGGGTTTCTTTATTGAAATTCTTCATATCTGTCTATCTATAAAGCATATAGATTTGCTTTACAGAGCAAAGGTAATGTATTCATTAGCTGTTCTGAACAGACAGACTGTAAATTTTAAAAGCAGATTAATAATGATGAAGATTTTAGTTAGAGCTATTTACGCTCAATAGAAAGAATCTTGAATTCGGTACGGCGGTTTCTTTGATGTTCGGCTTCTGTGCATTGTACGCCATCACCACAACCATTTACGGGTTCTTTTTCTCCCATACCTACGCCTTTCATTCTGGCTTTAGCTATTCCTTTCTTTGCCAGAAAGTTTACTACTTCATTTGCCCGTAACTGCGATAATGACAGATTATCCTGTGCGTTGCCTCGTGTATCAGTATGAGAGCGTATTTCAATAATCATATTGGGATTTTTCTGCATGGTTTGCACCAGTTTCTCCAGTTCTCTTACCGACTCTCCCCTTATTTTGTAGCTTTCAGAATCGTAATAGATATTATCTAACTGTACCACATCGCCGACTTTATAGAGTTTTGTATCAAACAAAGAGCCTACGTTAGCTTTTGTGGTTTTCTTTTTAAAGATATTGGTGATACTTCTTTTCTCTGCTATTTTTTCAACCAGTTCAAAACTTCTTCCAAAGTTTTCCTTGATGGCTTCCAGCAGGTAATCGCAATTCAAATCCCTTTTAAATTCATAAGACCCATCAGCACCCGTTGTCATTTCCTGTACCTGATTGGTACATTGGTTAATAAACCGAATCAGTACGCCTGCAATAGGTGTGCTGTCTCGTCCGGCTGTTACTACTCCTCTGAAAATCGTTGATACATTATTCTTATTTCCTTTCGATAAGAGAATTTCGTTAGGGGCATTAGCATAAGCAACTTCTTTTTTCTTGGTATTATCAACCAGTACCGCTTCACGTTTCAGATAAATATCTAATTTTGAGGCTTCATAATCTGACGCATCTTTGTTTGAAAAACCAACAACTATTTGCTGATACCCATTCTGCTTGACAATAAAATTGAAATCATTATCTGCTTCAAGACATAGATTTATAGTACCTGCATTATTGGTAATGGCACTTTCTTTAGAATTGGCTTCCCCTTTGGTTTCGTATTCAAACCTGATACGGTCAAAAGGCTTTTTACTTTCTGCATCAAATATATTTACCACTACTTCTCTGCAGCCATATACTGTTCCTAAACGGGTAAACTTATAAATATCATCATCATTACCGCCTCTTTTACGGTTACTGCTTAAAAATCCTGTCCGACGGTCGCTATCAGTAATAAGTCCGAAATCATCTTTATTTGAATTGAGCGGTGCACCAAGATTTCTGACCTTACCCGAAGGCATACCTGTGGCGGTATTCATAGGCATGAAAAAAATATCCAAATCTCCTAAACCCGGGTGGCCGTCTGACGAAAAATACAAGTTTCCTCTTTCGTCAACAAAAGGAAACATTTCGTTACCTCTTGTATTGACACTTGCCCCTAAGTTTTCAGGTTTAGACCACTCACCATTGTTATACCTTGTCATCCAGACATCGGTTCCGCCATAGCCACCGGGCATATCTGAAACAAAATACAGAATTTTATCATCAATGGTAATAGTCGGGTGTCCACAAGAAAAATCATTGCTATTAAACGGCAGTTCTTTTACTTTTTTCCACTCATTGTCTTCATAAAACGCCATGTATAGTTTTAATCGGGTGATACCTGTATTTTTTTTCTGACCGAAAATACCTCCACTTACATTCTGACTATTGCGGGTAAAGACAATTTTTGAACCATCATGAAAAAACGTACACGGCCCCTCATGGTATTTTGAATTCAATGTTTTGCTGAATTTCTGCGTAGGAATACTGGGTTCTTCTTCATAGTCCAGGTCTTTGCTACCTGCCACATAGTCACTGCCTTTGCGCCCTACTGTTTTGCTATCGTTAGAGGTAGGCTGCGTATAATAATCATCACCTAATTTTTTTGAGGCAGGCGTTGTTCTTGTAGTAGAAGAAGTACTTGTTCCAATAGCTGAGGCATTTGATTCATTGGCCAGTATTTTCAGGTCTTCCAGATAAAATAAATCAAGAAAAGAAGAAGCATCCCAGTTAAATACCCGTTTGATAGTGGCATTGCCTGTTCGACCCGATACAAACACTAGGCCCTTTTTGTAATAAATCGGACTAAAATCGGCACTGCTCGAATTAATTCCTATATATTCTATCCGGTAACTGCCTGAGTTTCGCTCTAATGCGCCACGATTACTGTTGAGTTTGATAAACTCCTCTCCTCGCTTGTCTTGCTCCTGTAATTCATTGAATTTCTGCCAGTATTGATTAGCTTCTGTGTATTTCCCGTTACTGGTTAGCACCTGAGCAAAATGTCGATAGGTTTTTACATCTTCCCCTTTTAAAACAGGGTTCCCACTTAGTACTTCTCTGAAAACCCTTTCGGCATTTACAAAGTCTTTTACCTGACGGTAGGCTAATGCTAATTGTATTTTGGCCTTCAGGGTTTCTTCATCAGTCAAGCCCTTCGGTTTTTTCAAAGCAGTTTCATACAACTCTATTGCTTTTGCGTATGCTAAAGCATCATATTGCGCATCAGCTTTCTGAAGCGCCTTAGAAGTGCTTTGAGCATGAACGACAAAAGCAGAAGTAGCAAGAAAGATAAAAATTATCAGGTTTCTCAATAGCATTGCCAGGTAGTACTGCTTTCTTATAAAACGTAATCAACCACAAAAATCATGCCTTTGAACAAGACATTTTATTCACATTTCACCCAATTTGGAATCACAATTTATGAATTATTCAATAATATAAGCATAATTTTTCTACGTTAGTGCAGTATTACCAGTTTTTTGACCGATTTACCAACCTCTTTGGTTTCATCTTCCAGAATAATAAAGTACACGCCACTTTTATACGTTTTAAGTGATAAATGGTGTTCGGTTTTATTAATGAATGATTCCTGATGTATGAGACTGCCCCTCTCGTCAATCATTTGTAATTTCACGGTTCTATTTGCCAGTTTATTTAATTGCAGGGTGATGCTTTCATCAGCCGGATTGGGAAATAGCAGAACTTCTTTATCTTCAGTCTCTCCTACTATAAAACTGCCTATTGTTTCAGGTATCTGTGAATCGTTAATGATACCTGAAGTATTTATCTTAGGGAATAACTGGCTCTGGGGTATTACCTCTCGTGCCTGATTTGAGCCAGACCATTCTAATTTGGCTACTGCTCCGCCTGTATTTTCGTAATATTCTATCTTAATCGGTACTTTTACGCCACCTGATAGCAAAACAGCATAAGAGTGTGTAGTAGGCGACTGGTCAATCCATTTATTGATAATTAACCGATTATCAATCCATACCCTTACCCCATCATCTGCTGTCATGATAATATTATACACCTGTGTAGTACGTGGCAATAAGAACCCTTCCCACCGAGCAGAATAAGTATCGGCGGCTATACTTGATGCCGGAGACCCATTGCCCCAGTTAAAATTGATTGTCTTGTCTATACGGGTGAGTTTCAGGCTTGTCAGATCTCTGTTATTATAATAACTGGCTGTTAAACCCGTACCTGCAACAGGTTCAGGCTCTACACCAAATAACTGGCTTTGTGGTACTACTTCTCTGGTCTGGCTTGCACTTTCCCACTCTAATTTTACCATAGCATTACCTGTATTCTCATAGTATTCTATCAGAATAGATGCTCTCTGCCCGGCCACTAAATTCATCGTAAAAGTATTAGTTACAGAAGATTGTGTTACCCATTTATTTACTTTCAACTGGTTGTTAACCCATACTTTTACACCATCGTCTGATGTAATTCTGAATGTATATGTTTCTGTATATTTAGGTAAAATCTGTCCTTGCCATCTTACTGAATAAGTATCATTTCCTATAAGTACATCCGGTGAACCATTGCCCCAGTTAAAATCAATTTTACTATCCATTCTGGTTAGTTTAGGGGTAGTCAGGTTAGCGTTATCATAATAAGTAGCCGCCAGACCATTGCCGTTGCCATCGGGTGGCGTAGTCGGATTAACAGGTACTACAACACCAAATAACTGACTTTGCGGAATTACCTCTTTCACCTGGCTTGCACTTGTCCATTCTAATTTAACTGCGGCATCGCCCCCGTTTTCATAGTATTCAATCTTAATTGGCACTTTCTGCCCGGCTATCAGGTCAATAGTAAAGTTATAGGTGGTAATCGGTTGGTCAACCCATTTGTCTAATACCAACTGATTATTAATCCATATCCGTATTCCGTCATCAGCCGACGCACTTATGGTATAGGTTTCTGAGTATTTAGGCAATATCTCTCCTATCCATCTGGCAGAATAAGTATCTACGGCAATATTGGATGCAGGAGAACCCGTTGCCCAGCTAAAATCAATTTTATTGTCAATACGAGCCAGCTTAGGCTCTGTTAAATCCATATTGTCATAATAAGTAGCAGCAAGGCCATTTCCATTCCCATTTTGTACCGGAGGGGTGGTTGGCGTATCAGTCTTTTTGCTTACGGTGAAGGACTGAAAGACTGGTCTTGCCGGAGCAAAATTAGTATTACCCGACTGTGTAGCTGCAATAGTTACCGTGCCCGGTAAACCGTTTAAGGTAACCAGGTTACCTATAACCGTAGCAGGTCCACTCAGCACATAATAAGAAACAGGTAAATTTGACGAAGAAACGGCATTGATGCTGAAAGGCACATCTGTATTAAGTTTGTTGGCAAGCCCACCAAATGTAATCGTTTGCTGTGCTCCGCCGCAATTAGGATAAATATCTTTACTTAATACGCTCTCCAATCCTTGTGCATCTTGCACCATTAGAGTAATCCGATACCAATAGGTAGCTCCATCGCAACCTACAGGAGAGATAACGGTTGAAATTGTTTTCTGATTGATAGGAGGCTCAGGGTGATTATGTTCATTATGAAATAAGGCTACCTGCCAGCTATATTTTAACTGCGAAGGAGAGGTCTCATTGTCAGAAGCAGAACAATCCAATGTCAGATAGGTTTTGCCACTTACCTGAAAAGTATTAATCTCGCTTAAAGTACTTGAGTTAATAACAGGTGGAGTATTATTAGGTGAAACTAACATATAGGCCGAACTTTTGGCACCTCCATTATCTGTTACGGTCAGTTTTACATTATACGCATTATTTCCTGTAGTAGTAAATGTTTTTTGCGGATTGGCAGCCGTACTGGTACTGCCATCACCAAACTCCCATAGGTAAGTCAGGTTACCATTTTCAGGGTCATATGACTGGTCGCCTTTAAATTGAACGGTCAAGGGTGAGGCACCAAAGTTTTTATCTAAAGACACAATGGCTGTCGGAAACTTATTGCCTGACTGTGTATAGGTAATACGTCTTATCTCACCCGGATATTTAACATATAATATAGCATCCTGAAATGGTTGCTGACCCACATAAAGAATGGGGCCACTTCCGTCAGGAACAAAATTCTTCACTTGTTTCGGATTAAGGTTATCATCAAAACTGATATTTCTTATCCAACCCCCACCATAATCTGCATGGAAATAAGTGTCTTTATATTCAGCCGGAAAACTTGACCCTGTGTACCATACCCCACCGGTAGAGGCATTTCCGCCAAAAGAAGTACCTGTCAGCAAACTACTCCCTACATTACTCACTACTCCATTCACAAGTCCTCTTGCATTACTTCCGCTACGCCAGTCTAATTTAGGTCTGTCAGCGTTAGAGGGTCTATAGGCAGTATTACTATATGCCCCCAGTAAATCCATACCTTCGTAAGAAGGCCAGCCAAAATTTTGCCCCTTGGTTGTGAGTACATTTAATTCTTCTTTGGTATTCCAACCTACATCGCCTATTAAAAATGTACCCGGGTTACCATCGTTTCTGTCGGGGCTACCTGTACCTGTTTTTATAGTAAAACGATAAGGGTTTCTTAAACCGATTGCCCACACTCTCGACTGTGCCGAACGAGGGCTACCTGGGTTCCAGTAAGGATTTGAGGGAAGTCCATCTCCGGTATTAGGGTCGATTCTGATGATTTTACCGCTTAGCGAGTTAAGCATCTGACATCTGTAAGCCCCTACGTTTTCCTGTTGCGTAATAATTCCATCGTTCAGGGCTGTCTGCCAGTAGGTTTCTCCGGCTGACCCCTGATCGGCAGAGGCATAACTGGCACCATCACCAAAACTTGCCAGTAGTGTTCCGTCAGTACCAAAAACAATATGCCCTACGCCATGAGATTCGTGCAGAACAGGCATACCTGTTGATTTGGTTTCTCCTAATATTATTTTTCTTGAATTATAGTCAATCTGAGAGAAGTTTGAGCTGGCAGTGGCTGTATAACGTGTAATACGACCAATAGTAGCATTATAATACTCATTGGTATTTGCATTATACTGCGATGTGCCAAACTTTAATAAATGATGCCTGTCAACTACATATAGTAGATATACATTTCCGTTCGAAATGAAATTGGGGTCTAAGGCAAACCCTACCATACCAAAATCCCGCCAGTCGCCTACCTCGGCCGAAATATCAATAAAAGGCTGGCTTTGCTTTACTCCATTTTCAACAATCCAAACTCTTCCGGCTTTTTCCCACACAAACATACGGCCGTTGGCATCGAAGGTAAAGCCCACTACCTGATTCCACCCTCCTAAAAAAAGCTGGTCATTAAAACCGGACGGTAGTTGTCCGAAAGATAACTCTGATAAAAAAAGTAAAATAAAAAGGTTTACTACCTTTTTAAAGGGGTAGATTTTTTTCATAATAAATTGTTATAGGTTCTCAATAGCGTTTACACTCTTTCATTAGGATAATAACCAGACTTTTTAGCCTGATAAAGAAAGTGCCACCTCTCATTAGAATTGAATCGTCTTGAAAGATGGCACAGTTTAATCGAATCGGGGGTTAGCGTTTATCTTGCAAGGGTAATATATCCTACTTTATGTACTTTTTTACCTCCAAGCTCGTAGTCAATTGCATAGAAGTACGTTCCGTCAGGTAAACCTTCACTACCAAATCTGATACCCTGATTTGATGCTCCGTCCCAACCTTTTCCTGCTAATGTATTGTCTTTATCCTTGAAGACTAAATGACCCCAACGGTTGAAGATACTACCTGATGTGATTTTGGCACCCTCAGGAATAGTTACCTTGAAGTAGTCGTTCACACCATCTTCGTTCGGTGAGAAACCTTCAGGGATTACCACAACCCCACCTGCATCAAGCGGCAATCTCAATAATGTTGGCGATGCCTGATTAGGTTTCACCTCCATACCTGAATTTGATTTGTCTGTTACAAGTTTTCCATCGCCTATTGCTTTTGCATGCGCATAGCTTTCATAAGGACCTTCATGACCGTTGTGGAATACTTTCACTGTATAGAAAATAGAGTCCATTTTACTTACGGCCAATTGGCTTGTGGTGTCAGCTATCAATAGGTTGGCATCTTCTTTACCATCGAAATTAGGATTCAGTTTCAATGTTGAGTTCAAGCCTACTGTTGGTTTACCTACCATCACGTAGCTTACGCTATCAGCGAATGTCTTGTTCAGACTATCAGATACCTGTACATTGGTCAATTTAGAACTTCCAACATTTTTCACTAACGCTAAGTAAGTTACTGAATAACTTGTTTCATCCAGTTTCGTCGAATCTACTATCGCTAATGCTATACCAATGGCCGGTTCTGTCGGATTAATATCCACTTCTACTTCAATCGGCGTAGGGTCATTGTTGTTGGTTGGGTCGCCATCATTATCAGGGTCAGGATTTACACCATCAGTTGATTCTTCTTTCGGCTGACCATCTACACTCAATTCTGCTTTGTTGTAGAACATGCCTGCCGTAGCATTGCTAAAGTCAACTTTCACATTGAATTTCAATGCTGAAGTTTTACCTTTCTTAACGCTGCTTAACGAATCAATCAACATATTTTTGTTCAATCCACGACCTGTAAAGTTAGGATTCACAACCAGACCTGAATCAGCTACTATCTTCACAGTATCATTCAGAATCTTCGCACCACTGCCAAAGGCTTTCTCTAAGTCATCAACTACCTGCACACCTGTTACATCTGCATTACCCATGTTTTTCACATAGATAGTAAATGGTATAGTATACGTTTTCCCGCTTACTAACAGAGGTTCGCCAGATACTTTGCTTAAGCCTAACAAGGTTTCTTCTTTACCCGGATCATTGATTGTGTATTCGCTCACATTGTTGCCAGGCGTATTATCAATCTCATTTACTTTAGATAGCTCGGCTTTGTTCACAATCTTACCACCTGCTACCACTTTTGTTTTGTAAGTAAATGCTACACTATCACCTGCTGATAAGCTATCCAGTTTCAGATTAACAATGCCATTAGCATAAGTAGCATTTGAACTGGCAGACACAAAGCTTAGTTTATACGGTAAGATGTCTCTTACTTCTATACCTGTTGCTTTCTTGGTACCTACGTTTTTCACAGATACTCTGTACTCAACTTCCTGATCCATCGCTACTTTATTTGCCGAAGCTGTTTTCTTCACAGCCAGGTCTACGATGGTTGTGCCAGGGGTAACTCCGCCATCGCAAGTATCAATAGCTACTTTGATGATTGAGCCTGCTGAATAACAACCTGCCGATGTGCGTTCAAACACGTAGTAAGTTCCTGCTCCTACTGCTCCCGGATTCGTAATCAATGGTGATGATGTTGAATTGGTAGCATGGAATTCAAATTGACCTCCTACTGTAGTAATGTCAGTCAGGATTGCTGTATTCAAATCTGCTGTATTGAACGGACACACATTCTTGATTTCGGCAATCACAGTTGGTGCTGTTGCAGCTTTACCTACCGTAACGATTACTTCATTAGAACGTGGACTTTCGCACTTACCACTCAATGATTTACACTTAGCCCAGTAGGTAGTGAATTCCTGCGTTGGTGTTACTGTCAATACTGCACCTGTTGCGCCTGTTGACCAAACTATCAAACCTGTACATCCCGTGGCTGTGATAACTGTACTTTCACCAGGACAGATTTGTTTTTTGCAGTGGATGAATGGTTTGTTCGGACTTCCGAATGGTATCATTACTGGCTCGGTTACACCGCTTTCGCACTCACCTACTTTACATTTAGCAGTATATTTAACCGTGCTGTCAGGAACCAGTGTAAGTGTTTCACCTGTTGCGCCTGTTGACCATACTACGATACCTTCACAACCGCTGGCTTTGATAGTTACTGATTCACCATCACAAACGAAGTCGGTTAAGCAAACAAGACTTGGTAAGGTAACATTGGTTACTTTCACTTGTACTGCATTCGACAATGAACTGCTACACAAATTCGATTCTTTACAAACCGCTGTGTAAATTGATGTAGCTGTTGGTTTTACGGTTATCGAGCTACCTGTCTGACCTGTTGACCAAATAACCACTCCTGTACTACAACCTGTAGCTGTCAGTGTTACGTTTTCAGGTTTACAGATACTTGTTTTGTTAGCTGAAATTACCGGAGCTACTGCATTACAAGTACCGCAATCATTTTTAGGTGTGATAACAATACTATTAGATGCGCCGCTGGTTCCGCAACCATTCATACAAGTTGCTGCATAAGTTCCGGCAGTGCTTACAGTTAACATCGTACCTGTGCTACCGCCTGTCCAGACAATTGTTCCGTTACAAGCACTTGCCGTCAGGATTGCTGTTTCACTTGGACAAATACTTGTTTTGTTAGCAGCAATGATTGGTGCAGTTGGCGTAGTGCCTTGCGTAATAGTGATTACTATTGATGAACCACTGGTTCCGCAAGCTGTTATACAGATGGCACTGTAAGTTCCGGCTGTACCTACTGTGATACTTGTACCTGTTGCATTGTTGCTCCATTTCACAGTTCCGCCACAACCCGTTGCTGTCAATGTGGCTGTTTCATTACCACACAGGCTCGTTTTGTTGCTTGCAATGGTTGGTGAACTTGGTGTACCTCCCGTTGTAATGATTATCGGAGTTGAAGCAGTACTCACACCGCAAAGGTTGGTACAAGTTGCTGTATATGTACCTGCTGCGTTTACAGTAAGACTTGTACCTGTGTTGCCACCTGTCCAGGTTACTGTTCCGCTACAACCCGTTGCTGTCAACGTTGCTGTTTCATTACCACATAGGCTTAATTTATCAGAAGCCACTGTTGGAGGTGCCGGATTACCACCTGTGGTGATAATTACTGCATTCGATGCACCACTGGTTCCACAAGCCGTTGTACAAGTTGCTGTATATGTACCTGCTGTACCTACTGTAATGCTTGTACCAGTTGAGCCATTGCTCCAGGTTATTGTTCCACCACAACCAGTTGCTGTAATTTCAGAAGTTTCATTACCACACAGACTTGGTTTGTTGGTAGAGATTACCGGTGCACTTGGCGTACCACCTGTTGTAATAATCACTGCATTTGATGCACCACTTGTGCCACAAGCAGTTGTACAAATGGCTGTATAAGTACCTGCTGTACCTACGGTGATACTTGTACCTGTGGCATTATTGCTCCATTTCACAGTTCCACCACAACCTGTTGCTGTCAATGTTGCTGTTTCATTACCACACAAGCTCGTTTTGTTGCTTGCAATGGTCGGTGCACTTGGCGTACCGCCTGTGGTGATAAT
>NZ_SEWF01000033.1 GCF_004168285.1 Emticicia agri
AAAAGAACTGTCAGCTTATGTAGGACTGATTCCTAATAGTCATGACAGTGGAGAAACCAAAAGAGTGGGAAGAATTACTAAAAGAGGGAATGTATATTTGAAATATATCCTTGTGGAGGTCAGTTGGATGTGTATCAGATATGATGCCTCCTTGTTATTGGCTTATAAGGCTGCCATCAAAAAGATGGAACCTAATAAAGCTATCGTCAAGGTAGCCAGAAAATTACTGAACAGAATTCGATTTGTACTAAAGAATAAAGAACCCTATCGAATCAATCAGGGTCTGTAGAGAACATATATCTATTAAACCATTATCAGGTGGGGTAACGCTTGAGGCCGTCTGTGACCTCTAATAAAGAGTGTTCACTATTTTGAGTTTGCGTCCCACACCTATATAACATAATAGCTAACTTGTGACTCTCCATTGGAGATGTTCACTCATAGAAGATTGGTTTATAGTTAAAAAAAGTTCTGTTGAAATATGGATAAGCTTGCAGCTTACCCACATTCCAACAGAACAATAACAACTATTGCCTATTATTTAAATAAACCAAAAAAAATCAACTCGAAGCTTGTTTTTCAACATAGAAGACAGCCTCATTGGATTTAATATTTGAAGTCCAGACCTCATTTACACTGCTTGATATTGGCATAAAAAGAGGAACCGTTTTTTGCTTCAAAGCCTGGGAGTAAGGTAATATTCTTTGCCGAAAACAGACTAATAGCTGTAGGTATTACGACTTTTTCTCTGCTTGTTACGGCATCAGTATGATAATAAGAGCCTGTCAGTGAAACATTGTTGCGGATATTGGTATCTTCACATAGCCCAGCAATAAACATTTCCTCGCCGTATTTATAATCATCTCTTCGGTAAACTACTGAATTATGAAAGGGTATGATACTATTTTCATGAGCACGTGGAGGAGGCGAATGCGCTATTAATTTAGGTTGGCTGATACGTTTACTGTGTCCGGTCTCTAAATTTAATACATGAATAAAGTATCTGGCATCCGGCATTGATTCTACCATTGGAATCCAGAGTGTATTTCCTAAACAAACAGGATTTTGATAATATCCCTGTTCTGGAAAATCGGCTGCTTTTGTTAAAGTTGAAGTAGCTACATCATATTTCCAGAGTTGTGTAGGATAGATAGTAAAGAAATAAATACTATTTGCACAGCTACAAAAATTCTCGGCCGGATTAATGTTAGGAGCAGATGCCAGATAATCTATTCCGGTCAGGGCATTGTTAGTTCGGTACAAGCCAACATCTGATGTCTCATTGATTACCTTATAGATAGAAAAATATAGGTTTTTCCCGTCAGAAATCATTCCCATCGGAGAATTTTTATAATACATATCAGGGTCTGAGGGCAACTCCGCAATCAGCAAAGTACCGGCATCGGTTCCATCGGTTTTCCATAGTGAATATATTGTGTCAAGTATTATATGAAAAACAAGCTTATTATTTACTATATAAAATTTTAAGACGTCATTGAAACCATATTCAGTTTTGGTAAAAGTTTTCACTAATCTGGTGCCAATACTTGTCCCATCACTTATCCATAGTTCAAAGGCATTGGGCGACTCTGCAAAGAAATATAGTCTATCTTGATAAACTATGTGTGCATAATAATCAATATCAGTATATTCAGGGAAGCTCTTTATGACAGTTAAGGAATTGCTAATCGGCTTATATTCAACTAATTCATCCTGATAAATCGACACCAGATGCTGATTTATTTTGACTGTTTCCCAGGCAGAAAAGTTACTTATATATGGGGTTTTAGTAGTATAGGTTCTTGCTTTTATATTTATTTCTCCAATTTCCCGGTTATTGAAATTATAGAAAACGCTATCGTTTTTCATGATATAATCGCCACTAACACCGGCTGACAGATTAACGGGTATAATAGTGGTATTTTCGGGTACACCCTGCGTTACAGCAAGACTTGCACCGCCCAAACGTCTTGATAATCCATAAAACAGGTATTTATCCACCACTTTTATTAAGCCAATATTATCACCCTGTGTATTAGTATTGAGATATTTATAAACCGAAAATGCATTGTTTTTATAGATATACAATTGCGTAGCCTCAGTCGAATTTTTTAATTCTCCATGCACAAATAAATCATTCCCGATAAATTTCAGTCGGTTAATGGCAAAAAAATCTACATTGAGTTTAGTAAAAGCCAAGGTATTTTTATTGTATTGCCATATTTTCTCTGTGTTACTGGCAAAATACACGGTATTGCTATCCGGTGAAACCGCAAAATTTTTTACAGACAACGAATCATGCAGTTTGATATGAGTTGTGCCATTGGTTTTCCATAATTGGGGATAAGAGCTGTATTTACCTTTGGTATAAAAGGCATCGTCACCAGAACTTAATGTTAGTATCTCCTCAGCACCATTGGCGCTATTTTGCGTATTGGCCGCCGTGCCATCTGTTACGAAAAATTTTCCATAAGCCGTAAAAAACAATTTGCTTTTTACCAGATGGGCTGTTAACTGACAACAAACAGTAGCCGGAGAAGAATAAAGAGAGGTTGTACCGACAGCTGTGCCATCAGTTGCAAATATCCCCCTTCCTGCATAGATAAATTTACTATTTACTTCGCCAATTGCATAGATAGAGCTCTCGGGGAACGTATGACAAGCCACAATATTACCGTCGGTGTCCAGTGATTTTATTGTTAAATCCGTATCGCCATCAAAGGTATAAGTAGCAAAGTATATTTTATCTTTACCTGCATAAGCAAATGTCTCATTGATATATTGCTCCGTCGCTACTACTACGGGTGTGCTATTAGCTGTTATCTTTCGTATTTCAAAATTTAATTCGTCATCAACTCTTTTGAAAAAGTAACAATTGTTTTTTAATACACCTACTATCCCTGCCACCGGTTCAAAGCTTGTTTTCTTCTGGGTATTTGCATTTGTGCCGTCGCTATACCACACGTCAGTGATGAAATAGTTGCGTGTGGTAAAATAAAAATAATTACTATTAGTCGGATAGAATTTCCCTTCTATAGTCTGATCAGGAAGCGTAATCCTTTCTTCTTTGATGATGGTAAACTGATTGGTAGTATGGTCGATAGTGGCCAGTTGTAGCTTTTTATAACTTCTGTATTCTACTGGCACCTCTTCTGTAACATCAGCAATAAGCAGATAGGTTTTACCATTAAAATCCATCATGTCTAATATATTGGCACTTGCCGGATTAGTATTAGCATCTATAATGATATTGTTTCGGATATTCTGTGAAAAACAGTCAAAACATATTACGAGTATTAAAGCAAGAGCGATAGTACGATGAGAGAGCATACAAGAGATAGATTGATAAGCGTCCTTACAATAGCCACAAATAATTAAATGGACTTTCTTCTAAATGGCTGATATATGAAATATACTTTACTTTTTATACGCAATGCTAATAAAAATAATCAATAATAACAATGATATAGAAGAAGACATTCTTATTAAAAAAATACCACCTAAGCCCGCTGATTATTTGCCTGCAGAATCTAGGATTAAGTTTGATGCAGCCTATGATAGTAATCCAGAGCAGAGTATAGTTTTCAAAGCTTTAATTTAACTATTATTTGATCATAACAGTGTGGCACGCCTATACTCGTCAGGCTCTTTCTCGGACGAGTATAAGCATGGCACACTTGGTTAAAGCCGAGGCGCTGCGGGTTTATTCGGTGTATCAAAAGTATTGGCTCCTTTTACTTTCACTTTCCGGCGATACACTTTATCTACACAGGTAATATACATTACATCAAAATTGGGTCCACCAAAACATAGGTTTGACACCTGCCCTCTGGTTTTAGGTACTGGTATAATTGCATTTACTCGTCCGGTCTGGTCAAGTACCTGAATCCCACTTAAAGTAGTAACATATATCCGTCCGTCTCTATCGCATTTTAATCCGTCTGACCATGCGTTTTCATCAGTATCTCTTACATGTAGCCAGCCATACTTTTGTTTATGTGATAATTTGCCATCTGCCTGAATCTGATACACCCAAACCCAGTGAGAGGCCGATTCGGTTACATACAATTGCGTCTGGTCGGGCGAAAGCGTTAAACCATTGGCAAACTTTAATCCTTCGTCTATTTCTACCTTTTCACCATTTGGTCTAATCAGATACAATTTACTTGGATTACTTACACCGTTCGGAGCTGTAAAATAGATATTCCCGTTTTTAGCTACTACAATATCATTACCTGTCTGATTATCGGCTACTACGGTTTCTTTGCCTGTTGAATCATAACTGATTATTTGCTTTGCCCCTCCGGCTACTACATAGCGTTTACCATCCGGGCTGAAAGCCGTACCACTTGATTTCTTGGCATCTATATCAAGTGTAGTTAATTTGCCATCCAAATCTACTTTATAGGTTTTTGAGTTTGGAATATCCTGATAAAAGACTTCTCCTGCGGCATTAGCCGCCGTACCCTCTGTAAAAGTGTAACCTTCACCTACTAACTCCCACCTTTCGTTATCAAGCAGAATATCACTTAAAAACGGGTTCTTTGTTTTGCCTGCTGTTACAGGTTTCGGATAATCTTTCCAAAGCCATCGCATAGCGTCGGGGAAAACGGCTGTTCCATGTTTACCGTTGTGTCCTCCCTCTCCCCATACATGGTTAACTTCATACCCCGAAAAAATTAAGGCTCTTTCCATCAACTCGTTTGATTTCCACCAATCCCCTGCATAGATATTCAAATCATTTGTGCCATCCTGCAAATACACACGAATAGGTTTAGGTTCATATTTACGGATAAGTGTAGGATACTCATTGGCTCCTCTTAAACCGACATACGTACCAATGGCACTAAAAACTCTTGAAAAGGCATCAGGGCGCTCCCATGCGGCTGTAAAAGCACAAACAGCTCCGCTACTTGCCCCACCAATAGCCCTGTCGTTTCCGCTTTTAGATAAACGAATGGCACGGCCATCACTTGTTTTCTTCTTTTCTACTTCGGGCAGAATTTCATCTAAAATAAATCTTGCATAATTATCTCCCAAACCGTCATATTCATAGCTACGGTTAAAGCGGTCAAGGGCCGTTTCACCATTAGCGGCTTTTACTCGTCCGTGCATCACAAAAACGCCTATGGTTACAGGCATTTCTTTTTTATGAATCAGATTGTCAAATACCGTTGGTGCTTTCCATTGGATACCATCCTGATTGACATACACACAAGCAGGTTTATCAGGCGTATATTGTGCCGGAATATACACCCAATATTCACGCCAAGTGCCGGGAAAAATTTTTGAATCGGCAAATTCAAATTTTAATACTTCTCCTTTAGGCACGCCTGCCTGTTCTATTGAAGCAGGGTCTTCTGTATATTTTTCTTCAGGTGTCTGGGCAAAAGCATTTAACTGCCAGAGCGCAAGTAGAGCAAAGCGTAATTTTTTCATAGATAAGGCTTAGACAAATAGGTGAAATAGATAACCAAATATAGTGAAATCAACAGATAAATCTTTGCTCTTTAATCTTAAGGGCTGATTTTTATTCTTAAGCTTTTCCAATTATTGATTCAAACCTGCACATGGTTAAACCAAACATGATAAATATTACATGTGCTTTAACCGAAAATAAATACTTCCGACCTTTCAGTAAATTTTAGAGGCTAATGTTCGGTAAAAATTTAGAGACTCTATAAAGGATAGCGTTATTAGTATGATTTTTCAGGGTATAGTTACCCATTATTATCTAATAAACTTAATCAATAAAGACATGAAAACCTCTTATGCCTGCATTATTCTGCTTTTTGTTGTTGCCAATAGTTTTGCTCAGACATCAAATGAGAATACCATGAGTGTTATGGTTAATGGTACTGAATATAAAACACAGCCTCGTCAGATTAAAATTGGCAACTACGGGTACTTTACAGGTAATGCTAATAAACCCGATAGAATGCTCAGAATCTGGTTAGGTGATTTTTACGGTCGCTCCGCAGTTGAGTCAGGCACTTATCTGATTGTGAATGCCGACAACCCTGATACCAAAGAAAATATTAAAAAGGCACAGGATTTAGGTAAATATAAAGGTATTGCGGCTATCAGATACGTAGAAGAAATTAAAGAACCTCGCATGGAATACCATATGGGCGAGTCGCAGAATAATGATGAAACACTTGAAGTAAAAAACAATGGTGATGGATTTATTGATATTACCTTTAGCAGCAAACTGACTGGTACTTACTGGAAAGAAAAAACATCAGCTACGGTATTCGGAGGTTTAGGGCGTATCAGAGATAAAATGGAAAGTAAAGTAATCACCCAGGCTACCGGATTTGATTCCAACATTGACCCTGAAGGAAACGGCTACAAGAAACAAGACAAAAAAGACGAGATTATTCTGACCGACGGGAAGATGCGCCTGAAAAACAATTAATTAAAACTCAAAAAATACTCATAGCAGGGTAGTGAAATCAATTCTACCCTGCTATTCTCATGACTAACAGGTTTAATGTATTATCATTAAGAGCCTTGATACAGCGTTTCCTGCCCGTTTCAATAAAAATCTTCCGGCTATTATATACACTAAATAAAATTATCCAAATAAAATTTATATTCACAACAATTTATCTTAATTTTGTATAAAATTTAGAAAAACCAACTAAATTAATAATTTATTAAGGATAAATTAACTTAAAAGATAATGTCAACAGTAACAAAAAATTACATTCCTTACAAAGTAAAAGACATAGCCCTTGCCGATTGGGGTCGTAAAGAAATCAAATTAGCTGAAGCAGAAATGCCGGGTTTGATGTCTATCCGTAAAGAATATGGTCCATCAAAACCATTAGCAGGTGCACGTGTAGCAGGTTGTTTACACATGACTATCCAGACTGCGGTTCTGATTGAAACATTGGTAGAGTTAGGTGCTGAAGTTACTTGGTCGTCATGTAATATCTTCTCAACACAAGACCACGCTGCGGCTGCTATTGCTGCTGCCGGTATTCAGGTATATGCCTGGAAAGGTCAAACAGCAGAAGAGTTTGACTGGTGTATTGAGCAAACTTTGTTTTTTGGTGAAGGACAACAACCATTAAACATGATTCTTGATGATGGTGGTGATTTAACAAATATGGTGTTTGACAAATATCCTGAGTTAATTGGTAATATTAAAGGCTTATCAGAAGAAACAACTACAGGTGTTCACCGTCTGTACGAACGTCAGAGAAACGGTACATTACACTTACCGGCTATTAACGTAAACGACTCTGTAACAAAATCGAAATTCGATAATAAATATGGTTGTCGTGAGTCATTGGTTGATGCAATCCGTCGTGCAACTGATTTGATGTTGGCAGGTAAAGTAGCGGTAGTTGCTGGCTATGGCGATGTAGGTAAAGGTTCGGCAGATTCATTACGTGGCGCAGGTTGTAGAGTATTGGTAACTGAAATCGATCCGATATGTGCATTACAGGCTGCAATGGACGGTTATGAAGTAGTAACTATGGACGAAGCCGCTACCCGTGCAAATATCTTTGTAACAGCTACCGGAAACATCGACATTATCCGTGACCGTCACTTCAAAGCCATGCGTGATAAAGCGGTTGTGTGTAACATCGGTCACTTCGATAACGAAATTGACATGGCCTGGTTAAACAACAACTATGGACACGCTAAAACTACTATCAAACCACAGGTAGATATGTACGAAATAGATGGCAAAGAAATCATTATTCTTGCCGAAGGTCGTTTAGTAAACTTGGGTTGTGCAATGGGTCACCCATCTTTCGTCATGTCATGTTCGTTCTCAAACCAGACATTGGCACAAATCGAATTGTGGACGAATAGTGATAAATACGAGAAGAAAGTATATGTATTGCCTAAGCAATTAGACGAGAAAGTAGCTGCCTTCCATTTATCTCACGTAGGTGCTAAATTAGATACCTTGAATGCTGACCAGGCCGCTTACATTGGCGTATCAACAGAAGGCCCGTTCAAATCAGAAATGTATCGTTATTAATATTGTTGAGATTTTCAACGCAGAGAGAGGAATTCGCAAGAGTTCCTCTCTTTTGTTTTACTCAGGCTTAATAGTCACCGAAATCGTACTACTTCTACCTTTATCATCAGTACATGAAATCCTCAACTTTCCTGCTGTTGGCACAAAAAAGACAGGCTGATTGGCTTTTGCTTTTTTGAGTAATCTATCGTTCAAATACCAATATACCTCCTTTACGTCGTTAGCCGCCTGACAAGCCAGTTGCATTTGTTGCGGGTCTTTGGCATTGATATAATACTCACTGCCGTCATTAGGGTTTGTAATCAAAGGCGCATTAGTAGTAGTACCAAAAACTCTTGTACAAGCAGGATTATGCGGCGGAATCCGCTCATAGAGAATATGCTTTAACTCATAAAAGCTAATGAGTTCCGGTGCATAATTTATATAGCTTTTTTCCTTATAGTTGCCATCAATAGGTAAACACTGTGTACAATAGCTGATACTCTCGGCATAATTGACGAAGAATTGCTTGATATGGCTACACTTATGTGTATGCGATACATTGCGGATAGAATAATCAAGAATTTTATTGCTACAATAATCGTTCGGCAAATCGCCTGATTCGGCACAGACCTGACGGGAGACTACATTTTTAGGTTGCTGAAACCATTCATTATTTGAATTATAGTCAATGCTGTTAAATAGCTGGAACAATAGTGGTGTAGCTATTTCAGCACCACTTAGTTCGGGAACACCTTCGCCCGAAAAATTTCCTACCCAAACGCCAATCGTATATTTTTTATTATACCCAATGCTCCACGCATCACGTTTACCAAAAGATGTTCCTGTTTTCCACGCAATTTTGGGTAACCGATAGGTATAGTCAAAATTATTAGGCAAATCAGGTCGTTTAATCTGGGATAAAATCTGCGTAGTCAGAAAACAGGATTCCGGTGATATGAGCAGCGACGCACTTCTATTTTCTTTCTCTTCCTTTTTGAGTTTAAATCTCTCCCATTTTCCCTGATTGGCAAATACTGCATACAATTGTGTCATTTCTTCTAAAGTTACGCCACAGCCACCAAGCACTATTGATAAACCTAAATCCTTTTCCTGTTTCTTTACTGTCTGAAAATTAGCTTTTTTCAATACTTCTATTAGTTCTTTCTTTCCTAAGTCTTTTACCACTTTTACAGCAGGAACATTCAGCGAATTGGCCAGAGCAAATTCCACAGTTACTTTACCGTTAAATTTCTTGTCAAAGTTTTCAGGCTCAAAACCGCTGAAATTAGTAGGCACATCATTAATGATGTTTTTGGGAGTAATAATGCCTTTATCAAAAGCTGTCGCATACAATACAGGCTTCAATGCGCTTCCCGGCGAACGAATGGCTTGTATCCCATCTACTTGTCCTCCATCAGTCTTATTATTAAAATCTGCCGAACCTACGTAGCTTTCTACCTGCATGGTTTCGTTGTTGATAATCAGCACTGCGGCATTATGGATATTCATGGCCCGAACCCGATTGGCATAATTCCCGACAATCTGCTCTACTTTAGCTTGCACAGGTTGCTTAATATAGGTTCGGATAGTAGGCTCGTAGGGGTATTGCTTTTTTAGCCTTAATGCCAGATGTGGTACCATTTTAGGGGCTTCATGTCGGCTTACGCTTAGAGGCTCTTTGATTGCGTCATTAATCGCCTGATTTTCAAAGGCTTTTTCATTTCTGAATCGCTCCAACCATTTATTCCGCTCTCGTACAATCAGGGGGTTTTTAGTACCTAATTGCAAGCTTGTCGGACGGTTAGGAATAATTGCCAATGTTGTTACTTCTGCCAGACTCAGTCTATCAGGCGATTTCTGAAAATACAGATAAGAAGCCGACTTGATACCCTCAATATTAGAGCCGTATGGCACCAGATTCAAATACATTTGCAGAATCTCCTCTTTCGAGTAGAATATCTCTAATTGTACAGCTCTGCCAATCTCTGAAATCTTGTTCCAGTAGGTTCTTTTATTGGGATAGAGCAATCTTACTACCTGCATGGTAATAGTACTCGCACCGGAGGTACGTCTGCCTTTGGTAACATTATTATATAAGGCTCTGACAATGGCAACGGGATTTACCCCAAAATGATAATAGAAGTACTTATCTTCTTTGGCAATAATAGCTTTACGAAGCGTGGGTGTAATTTCTTTTAACTCTACGTACATCCGCCATTTATCATCGGGACTCAGAAAAGCGTGTAGCAACGTGCCGTCAGAGGAGGTAATGAGAGTGGAGTATTTTACGGAAGTGTTAATCGGAAATATAATCAATAGACTTATAAAAATCACGAAAGAAACTATTACTGTTTTCCCCCAAAGACTTCTGATAAACCTAATGAAACGCTTCTTAAGCATAAATAATCTTGATGAGTAATGCGAATAAATAATTTTAAGTCCGATTTTTACAGCAAATTAGTTTTTATAATGAAAAAAGCCTGTGGCAATAACAAAGTTTTTCTCCTTTTTCTTATTCTGGTATGTAATGCCTGCTTAAAAGGTAACGAACTCTACTATCAACAATATTTTATTGAGAATATAACCGACGAACGATTTCAGTTTAAAGCTTTTCTGAACAAAGAATTAAAGCATGAATTTATTGTAAATCCTAACAGAAGAGTTTTTATTGATGGTTTCGTTACAACAGGAGAATTTACTTCTGTTCCCATTGGTGTTTCTTCTTTTCGGGCAGACTCTATTGTTATTATACTACAAAACGGTAAAAAATGGATTGACGTATGCTATCCCCATACAAACCGATGGCCTATGCCTTGTTACAGCACAAGAGGGCTTTTCAACAATCAATCTTATGTTCGGACTCAGGATAAGGGAAGAATTTCCTACTACAATCATACATTCAGGTTCGATGAAAACGATGCTGAATCTGCTAAATAATCGGTTATGAGAAAGATATTATTTTTTATTTTAGTATCATTGCAAGCGTTTTCACAGACCGATAACAAGTATGCGCAGCATTATATCAATTTAAGTGTCCATTCTAAGTATTTATTCAATCATAACGACCGAAGTCTTATTGTTCCATTAAGTTATGAGTATTTACCTGCATTTTTTAATAGAATGTACGGCGTAGGAGTCGGATTAAACTATAATGCTATTAAAATCAATAACCAGAAAGAGTTTTCTTTGGGTGTCAGAAACACTTTGTATTTAACCAGAAAAGAGCATTTCAGGCCTTATATCGGCGCAGGTATCCAATACGGCTATTTACAAATTCTGGATACATGGAAACGCCATGGCGGAGAGTGGCAACTCCGGTATTATGCCGGATGCAGAGTAAAAGTTACCCGAAACTGGATGGTCTTTTCTGAAATCGGTAACTACCGGATAGGCTCTTATAAATTAAACATTGGTTTAGGCATCACCAAAACATTTACTCCTAAATAACTAACACTTATACTATTCATGAACCTAAAGTTAAAAGCTAAACTTCGTAAAATCACTACTTTTATTTTTGATATAGATGGCGTATTAACCGATTCTACCGTAATTGCCTTGAGAGGTGGAGAGTTAGCCCGCACATTTAATGTAAAAGACGGTTATGCAATGGGAAAAGCCGTAAGGTCAGGCTATAACATCGCTATTATTTCGGGAGGGAAAGAAGAGAGTGTGAGAGAAAGGCTTTCACCTTTGGGGGTAAAAGATATTTTCTTGGGCGTAAAAACCGACCAGAAACTATCTGTTTTCGACCAGTATTTAATTGACAACAATCTAACAGCCGAACAAACAGTGTATATGGGAGACGATTTGCCCGATTGGGAGATAATGAAACATAGAAATGTGCTTTCGGTATGCCCTGCTGATGCTGTAGATGAAATTCAGGGAGTAGCTTTATACCGTACTGAAAAAGATGGAGGAAAGGGGGCAGTAAGAGAGGTGATAGAAATGGTAATGAAAGAGCAAGGGAAATGGATGAAGATATTTTAAGATTTAAATGTGAAAATTATAGAAGAAATAGAACCAATTATAGCAAAAATTGAAAGCCTTCACCTGAATGACCTGAAAGTCTATGAATATTGGGACCAATTAATAGAAATATTAGGTCGTGATGAAGAAGAAACTATCCGGTTTTTTAAGGAGATTCGTAACGAGAATATCATCAGTCATTTATGTGGGCAATTTCCCGAGATTTCTGGAAAACTTCAAAGTGATAGACTAATAGTTACATTAGAAGAATTGGATAAACGTTTCCCTCATTTAAAAATTGCTCCTTTTATTCAAGGAGCAATCGAATGGCTTTCACATGATTATCCATCTAAAGAGTAATTTATAGAAAGAAAAGCTAGAAGAATCTATTTAAAACCCACCCGGCTTCAATTTCAATCCCGCAGTCTCTTCCAATCCAAAAATCAGATTCATATTCTGTACTGCCTGTCCTGATGCACCTTTGGTGAGGTTATCAATGACACTGCTTATTAATAGATTATCACCGTGTTTTTCAAGGTGAAGAATACACTTGTTGGTATTTACTACCTGTTTTAAATCTATTTCTGCTTCATCGCTGATATGCGTGAAAGGATGAGTTGCATAATAGTTTTTGTATAATTCCTGTGCCTCTTCTATGGTGCCATCAAATTTTGTATAAAGATTTGCCATAATTCCTCTCGTAAAGTTTCCACGATAAGGAATAAAATTAATGGCTTTTCCGAAATCTGACTGTAGAGATTTGATACTCTGGGTAATTTCTTTCAGGTGCTGATGAGTAAATGCTTTGTAGATGGAGATATTATTGTTTCTCCAGCTAAAATGCGTAGTGGCTGATAATGATTGCCCTGCGCCTGTGCTACCAGTAATGGCACTTACGTGTATATCTTCTTTTATAAACCCAGCCTTGGCTAAAGGTAATACTGCTAGCTCAATACTTGTAGCAAAACAACCCGGGTTAGCGATTTTAGATGCGATTTTGATTTTTTCTCTTTGTAGTTCCGGTAAACCATAAGTGAAACCCTGGCTTTCATCACGGAAATCAGTGCTGAGGTCGACAATTTTTATGCTTTCAGGAATAGCGTTTTCGGCTAAAAATTTCTTCGATTCATTATGTCCAGAACAAAGAAACAGTACATCTGCTTTGCTGAAATCCTGTTCATCGGCAAATCTCAAATCTGTTTCACCCAATAAATCGCCGTGCGTAGCATAAACTGGTTTGCCTGCCTGGCTTTTAGAATTGACAAAAACGATGTTTGCATTGGGATGATTTAACAAAATTCTTAATAATTCTCCGCCTGTATAGCCTGCCCCTCCGATGATGCCGATATTTATTTTCATAAACGAGTAAAAATTTAAAGCCTTACCAGTCTTTTGACTGATAGCTGATTGCCAATAGAGTAATGTTTTTATTAAAATATTGTTAGTACCAGAGTATTTTGCCCGATTAATGGGTTATGTAGTATAACAACAGATAGTTTGTAGAAGTTTCTGCCGCAATTTACGAATTTTAGAAACCGTTTAAGTTAAATTTTTTGCGGAAAAGAATTATTTTGAACAAAATAAGATTAACTAAATAGTTTCTTCATCTATGTATCGGATAAAACTTATAATTTTGAGAAAAAATCAAACACCTACAACATGATATTTTTAGAAATTCCCTGGAATGTCAATCCCATTATTGCAAAACTCGGTGGATTTGAACTGCGCTGGTACGGATTATTATTTGCTTCGGGCTTCCTGATTGGCTACCAGATTATGTCTCACATTTTCAAGAAAGAACATAAACCTGAAAAAGACCTTGATGCGCTGCTCTTTGTGATGATTATCGCTACCGTTATCGGCGCTCGTTTTGGTCATTATTTCTTCTACGAATTTGATAGTTTCCTTCAAAATCCGGGTAAATTTCTGATAGATATGATTGTGCCGCCTTATAATGGGCTTGCCAGTCATGGAGCTACCATTGGTATCCTTACGGCTTTATTTTTATATGGCCGCAGGCATAAAGACCAGCCGTTTTTATGGGTTACCGATAGAGTGGTAATCACAGTAGCTTTAGGTGGTGCATTTATCCGTTTAGGAAACCTGATGAATCACGAGATTTTAGGAAAACAAAGTAATGTACCCTGGGCTTTTCGTTTCAACACTTTCAGCATGAATACCGATGGCTCTTTAAAAATGACTCCTGAAGCATTTACAAGGCACCCTGCCCAATTATATGAAGCCCTTTCGTGTCTGATTCTTTGTGGGCTATTATTTTATCTGTGGAACCGTATGAAAGAAAAAATGCCTCATGGGCTATTGTTAGGTATATTCCTTATCTGGGTATTTACCTTGCGTTTCTTCTATGAATTTCTGAAAGAGAATCAGGAAGAATTTGAAAACAGTATGACTTATAACATGGGGCAAATCCTGAGTATTCCGGCTGTTCTTTTGGGAATCGGGATTCTTTATTATGCCTTTACCAAAGGCAAAAAAGATGCTGAGTATTACTCAACCCATACTTTTGACACAGGCAAAGCAGTTAAATCTAAATAAAATAAAAAACCATCGGGCCTTCGACCGTGCGACGTCCGCTTCGCTCAGGCACCGATGGTTTTTTGATTACAAATATCTCTATCAGTTTGCCATTAAATAACCTTTGATAAAATCATCAATTTCACCATTTAAAACGGCTTCGGTATTTGAAGTCTGAATATTGGTGCGATGGTCTTTTACCCGACGGTCGTCTAATACATAACTACGAATCTGTGAACCCCACTCAATTTTCATCTTGCCTGCTTCGGTTTCTGCTTTGGCCGCATTGCGTTTTTCAACCTCTATCTGATACAATTTCGATTTCAGCATCTGCATGGCATGTTCACGGTTAGCGTGCTGGCTACGCTCAATCTGGCAGGTAATCATAATACCCGTAGGCTTGTGGGTCAACTGTACTTTGGTTTCTACCTTGTTTACATTCTGTCCACCTGCCCCACCAGAACGTGAGGTCTGGATTTCAATATCAGCATCTTTTATTTCTATCTCAATCGAATCATCAACCAAAGGATACGCATACACCGATGCAAATGAGGTATGCCGACGGGCGTTGGAGTCAAAAGGAGAGACCCTCACCAAACGGTGCACACCGTTTTCAGACTTTAAGAAACCATAAGCCATCGGGCCTTCAATCTGTAAAGAAACCGATTTTACCCCTGCGGTATCGCCGTCCTGATAATCTAATTCAGATACTTTATAGCCTTTCTTATTGGCCCACATCATATACATACGCATGAGCATACTCGTCCAGTCCTGGCTTTCTGTTCCACCTGCTCCGGCATTTATCTCTAATACTGCGCTAAACTGGTCTTCCTCGTTTGAAAGCATTTTTTTCAATTCCAATTCTTCCAGTATTTCGTTAAATTTCACGCCTTCTTCATCTACTTCTTCTTCAGTAGCCTCTCCTGCCGTATAGAACTCAAACAAAGTTTCTAGGTCTCCTATCGCACTTTCTGCCTTTTCGTAACCGGTTGTCCAGCCTTTCAGGGCACGTACCTGTTTCATTACGCTTTCAGCCTTTTCGGCATTCGTCCAGAACTCCGGTTGAGCCGTCTGGTTTTCGAGGTCATCTAATTGTTCTTTCTTGCTATCGTAGTCAAAGATACCCCCTTAAAGCCGCTACTCTGGCTTTTAACTCCTTCAATTGTTCGGTAGTCATAGTATTGTTTTAAAATTATTTATCAATCAACGGGACTATCGCCCCATTCAAAATCAGGGTGCAAAATTAGTTAAATTTATTCATTTTATTTGATAACGTTTAAACATTAAACCTAAATGCTGATTTTTTAAACAACTTTCGCTCTTAGTTGTTATATAAATACTTTGGGCCTGTTTAACTTCTTTCTTTTGCCTGAAAAATGATGAAGGTTATCTGGTACTATTCGATTATATTTCAGAGAAAATTTCTTAAATAGTTCTACTAAACCATTTAAATTGGACACTGAACTTTTTCCTGATTTAATCAAAAACCCTGAATTTTGGTTATTTAATCATAATTTTAAACAGACTCTTTAGTAAATGGTGTATTCAAGGTATATAAAAGCGTTACCTTTTTTATACGCTTCCTTTCAATAGAAAAACCCTGCATAAAATAATGAGCAACTACTCGATTCGAGATTTGGAGCATCTATCCGGTATTAAGGCACACACCCTCAGAATATGGGAGCAACGTTATAATATTATTACGCCTAAGAGAACAGATACTAATATACGTATTTATGACGACCAGGACTTAAAACTGGTATTGAATATTGCTTTGCTGAAAGAGCACGAATACAAAATTTCTGATATAGCCAAACTCTCTGCCGAAAAATTATCAAAGGAAGTAATCAGTATTTCTGAAAAAAGACATTCCTATCATGACCAGATTCATGCGTTGAGTATTGCCATGATTGACCTCGACGAAGAGAAGTTTGAGAAAATCGTGGCTACTAATATCCTGAAATTCGGGTTCGAAAATATGATGATAAATATCATTTATCCGTTTTTGAGCCGAATAGGTATTTTATGGGTAACAGGTTCTATTGGCCCTGCACAGGAACATTTTATATCGAACCTGATTCGTCAGAAATTAATTGTAGCTATTGACGGGCAAGTTATAAGACCGAATCCTAACTCCAAGAAGTTTGTTTTGTACCTGCCGGAAGGCGAGTTGCATGAACTTTCTTTATTATTTGCCAACTATATTTTAAGAGCAAGGCACAATAAAGTATTCTATTTGGGTCAGACTTTGCCTTTTGATGAATTAGCTTTTGTATGTGACCTCCATAAACCTGATTATATCTTTACTGCTATTACTTCTACCCCTGCGCAGGACGAAGTACAGAAGTACGTTAGTAAACTGGAAAAAAGATTCCCTGATATTCAGCTTCTTTTGACGGGCTATCAGGTAATCGGGCAAGGGATAGAAACCAGACCGGATACCAAGATTATCACACAGATTAACCAACTGATAGAGATTGCTGAAAATAATGGATGAGTTTTTCATAAACTCTCTTATAAATACAAAGCCCCGACCTTTGCAAGTCAGGGCTTTATATTTATAAAAAACGCTTTATTAAGACTTTTTAGTTTTTTTGGTTTCAACTACTACCGGAGCAGCTGCCAGTTTTTCTTCTTCTTTCTTCATATCACGTTGCATACCGTCAACTACGATAGGTGTTGCTACGAATAACGATGAGTAAGTACCTACAATTACCCCGATAAACATAGCGAATACGAAACCACGGATGGTCTCACCACCAAAAATCAATAATACCAAAAGTACCAATAGGGTGGAGAAACCTGTTACAGCTGTTCTACTCAGCGTACTGTTCAAGGCATTGTTAATAACCGTTGGAATATCTTCCTTTACCCCACGTTTTTCAGCCAGGTACTCACGCACACGGTCAAATACAACGACCGTATCGTTCATCGAATAGCCCATAATAGTCAATACCGCACCTACAAAAGCCTGATCAACATCTAAAGAGAATGGTAAGAAACCACGCAGGATAGAGAATACTCCAAGGATAATCAATACGTCGTGAGACAAAGCTACCAATGCCCCATAACCAAAAGCGAGCTTACGGAACCGAATATAGATATAGGCAAATACCAATACAATTGATAGCAATACCGCCTTTACAGCACCCCAGATGGCATCGTTGGCAATAGTTGGCCCTACTTTAGACGAACTTACCACTTTACCTGAATTACCATTAACATTAGTCAGTGCCTTGTTTACATTGGCTTGTAATTCTTGCTCAACCTCTGTGTTGGTATTTTCGATTTTATAAGGAGTAGTGATTTTCACCTGATCGAAACCACCAAAAGTTTTTACCTCTATTGCCTGACCTTCGAAAGTTGGCTTCAAAGCATTTTCAATTTCTTCTGTATTAACTGATTTCTCAAACTTGGCAATGTAAGTACGTCCACCTAAGAAGTCAACCCCTAAACCAAAGCCTTTTATCGCAATAGATATAACTCCTGCAATGATAATGGCACTTGAAATAGTATAGTAAAGTTTACGTTTCGAAACGAAATCGAATTTTGAATCTTTAAATAGTTTCTCTGACCATTTGGTAACAAATGAAACGGTTTTGCCTTTGCTGATATAATATTCGAACAATAATCTTGAAACGAAAATAGCCGAGAACAATGAGGTAAAAATACCAATCAAAAGCGTAGTTGCGAAACCAAGAATCAGACCAGTACCGAAAGCAAATAAGACAACCCCAGTAATCAAGGTAGTTACGTTTGAGTCAATAATAGACGACATCGCATTTTTGAAACCATCTCTTACAGCTTCTTTAAAAGGTTTACCCAATGCCAGCTCTTCTTTGATACGCTCATAGATTAGTACGTTAGCATCGACAGACACCCCTACCGATAATACCATACCTGCAATACCCGGAAGTGTTAATGTAGCACCAAAAGACGCCATAACCCCTAATAACAGGAATAGGTTGACAATAAGGGCAATGTCGGCAATTACACCCGCTTTATTGTAGTAAATCAATACAAACCCTAATACTATCAACAAACCTACCAATGATGAAATAATACCCGCCTGCGCAGCTTCTGAACCTACGGTTGCCCCTACTACGTCTTCAGAGATAATATTGGTTGGGGCAGGTAGTTTACCGGCCTTCAATACGTTGGCTAAATCCTGTGCTTCTTCTATTGTAAAGTTACCTGCAATACTTGAGCGACCACCAGCAATCTCACCATTTACGTTTGGTGCCGAGTACACGTAGTTATCAAGAATAATAGCAATCGGGCGGCCGATGTTAGCACCTGTCAGGGCTTTCCATTTTCTTGCACCTTCGGCATTCATCTGCATTTCTACGGCTGGTTTTCCACGCTCGTCATAATCCTGATTAGCGTTCGTTACCACATCACCTTCCAGAGGAGCTTTACCTAAATCTTTTACAAAATACATATCCACGATTTCTTCGTTCACGTTTGTGCCGTTCGGACGTGGTTTAATGTCGAACACATAGCTTGAATTAGCGGGGAACAAAGCACGAACATCTGAACGGTTCATTACTTCTTGTACACGGGTTATATCTTTTGTACGAACTGCTACACCATAACCTGTTGGAATGAAAAGGTTACTGAAAGCATTGTTCTGACGTTGTGCCAGCGAAGCCGAATCTTTTTTAGTAGAATCTCCTTTAGCACCGCCACCTGCCAACTGCGCACTCAGGCTGTTTTTAGAGGTATCTGTGCTTGCCGCTGCCGTAGCTGTTGTATCTTTTTTAACCCCTGCGGTTGTTTTGCTTTTAGCATCAATATCCATTTGTAACAAGATACCTGCTAAACCATCGAATGATGGCGCAATTTCCTGCATCGTGTATACTTCACAGAACTCCAATTTGGCTGCACCTGATAATAGTTTTCTTACACGGTCAGGGTTATCTACGCCCGGTAACTCTACCTGAATACGGTTAGTACCGGATAATCTTTGCAAGTTAGGGTTAGCTACCCCGAATTTATCAACACGGGTCTGAATAATTCTGAAAGCACGGTCGAAAGCACCATCTACCTCTTTTTTGATATAACTTACTACCTGAGAGTCTGAAGACTCCAGACTTAAAGTACCACGGTTAGAACTATTAGAGAAAACGCTGGCTAATTTTACATCAGAAGCTAATTTCTTAAATTCTTCAGCAAACAAATCAACAAAATTTGAATTGCTTGTAACTGCTCTTTTTTGCGCATTGGCAATGGCAGTAGCTACTTTAGGGTCTCTTGAGCTTCCGGCCAAAGAACGAACGATTTCGGCAGGAGATACTTCAAGAATCACACTCATACCACCTTGTAAGTCAAGACCCAAGCCTAATTCCTGTTTGGTAAGGTCTTCGGTTGTTGTACCTAAAAATACAGGTTGTTTCCACAAAGAGTCAAGATATCTTTGTTTTTTGGCATAATCTATTTTACCTGTTTTAGCATCTGTTGCAAATGCCTCAGCATCTTTTCTGATGTCGTTTGCTTTCCAGGTACGTAATAAAAAGTAAACACTAAGCGACAAAAAGGCCACTAAAAGTGCTATAATTCCACCTCTGTTGTTCATTATAGGGAATGTTTTAAAAAAAATAAAATTGAATTGAGTAAATACTTCATGAAGGACTCATGAATAAAAAGAAGGAGATACCCTTTACAGGGTCAGAAAATTACGGGGCGTTGGGAGCAATATGATGCTCGTACAATTTTTCGAAATATGATAGCCTATAAAGCGGTTTTGTAAAGGTTTTAACAGATGTTTCAACCATTACATAAATAACTTGCGGAAGAGGTAAAATAATAGCACAATGACCAAAATCGAACGCATGACTTGGCACTACTACCTCCAGAGACACTTCACTCACCACAGTCTGTTCTTTAGACTGCTCTTCTTTCCCGGCCTTTTTAGCTTTTACTTTCTCTGTTGCAACCGGAGCTTCGTTTGAATGTGCGTGGTAAATTTGTTTACCCAACACACTCGTCAGAACCACCATCATAAACATGAGGAGTCCGAAAGAACGTGATATGTAAGCGTTTTTTCTCATTTAGGGTTGCAAAGCTACAAGAATTTCCGGAAATAAGTCAAATCTGATGCCAAAATTTCAGCTATTTAAACTAAAACGTGCTTTGTTCCGGAAAATTATAACCAGAACAAAGCACGTATATTGCATAAGTAACCCAGTATTTTAACCCTTTGAATGAAATAAAAAATATACTATCTCTACAGGATACTGGCATCTTGAGGTATTTAATTTTTCTACCGCGCGGCGGCCGCCGATATAGCATCCCTACGGGATATTCAAATAAAAAATTTTCAGTCCAGTAGAAACCATATATGATACCCTTGTATATGATTTTATTCAATTAACATTTCATTTAAAAACTACTGCGCCTGATGCTTTCATTTTATCTGCTTCTGCACCTGGCAATGTCCAGTCATTATTGAATCTTCCGCCTGAAACTACGTTATTGATAGTCCCTTTAAAAAGTACAAAATCCTGAAATCTACCTAATACATTCATAGGAGCAGGTGTGTTCTGACGAGTAGGCGCATTCGGATTATCCGAGAGTGCCCACCAGGGCAAGCCTGAATTAACTAATACATAACGATTGCCTATCGGAAACACATACGCCAAACCATAGCCCTCAGCCGATGCTTTTAATGAGACAGGAAGTTTATCACTATATTTTTCAATAAGGCTATTGGTTTCTTTGGTGCCAAATAAAATAAGGTTAGAACTTTCAATATCACTTGGACGAACTTCTTTATCACTCAGTAAACGAGGGAAAACCATGACTCTGCCTATAAAATCACCTCTATATACCGACCACTCCATCGCTTTTTGCGCTTCAGCACGTCTTCTGGCTAATTCATCTGCCGATGGGCTACCACCTGTACCATATACATATATATGGCGGCTCGCTATGGCTTCAGACATCGGGCCTTCTGCGCCTGCCTTTTTAGCTGATGCTAACGTATTAAGTGCATTTACTGCCCATACATCGCCACTTTGGGTCAGGGTTAATAAAACTCCTGCCTCTGCCCGAATGGTTTGACCATTAATGACTAACTCTAACGGAGATTTAGCTTTAAAACTTGGGTGGTCTGTCAGATTAAGTGTAAAGGTCTTTAAGCCCTTTGTGCTGATTTCAATATGGTTTTTGGCTGTGAAATTCGCATCAATCCAGGCAGTTTTTCCTGGTGTAAATTCGTCAAATGTTACCCAGTAAGCCTTATTGTGTTTATACTGACTGGTAGCAAAACGCACTCGCGCAGGATGAGGATTACGTTTATGTTTGGCAAACCAATCGAAAATAAATTCGTCCTTATAGGCATTTACCCAGCTGTCATGTTTTACGCCGGGATATTCCGTATATTCTACCTGCGCTCCTGCATCTTTAAAACGTTGTACCCATTTGCGGGTAGAATCTACTTTTACAGCCGGGTCGGCATCTCCCTGAAAGAAATAAACCGGAAAATTAGCGGCATTGGGTACTTTCTCAAGTGTTCCGCCCGGAGGGGCCGGACAAACAGGTGCAATAGCTGCCCACATATCAGGGTAACTTAACCCAATCCACATGGTTCCGCCGCCACCCATTGATAAGCCCGTCAGGTAAGTACGGTTTTCATCAATATTGAAACGTTTCTTGGCATCAGCTACCATATCCATTACGTCTTTCTCTACTACACCCTGATACCCCATTGTTCCACGGGCAAAAGAGCTTACCACAATATAGTCAACATCTTTCCATTCAGGAAAATAGCGACTTGCTTCTACATCTGACTCTCCTTCGGCGTTACTCTTACCAAAAACCCGACGTAATGCCAGACGATGGTTTGACCCTGCTCCATGCAGCATCACTACAAGTGGGTATTTTTTCTTTGGGTTATAATTTTTTGGCAGATATAAGCCATAAGGTTGTTCGGTATCGTCAGTATCCGAGTGAAAAGTCAATACCTGTGGGCCAGAAGAGAGCTTCTGCCCGAAAGATACCAGATTGAATGAGAAAAGAACAACCCCGAGGAGGATTGTTCTGTAAGTTAAGGTTTTTATCATCTTAATAAGGTTAAATAGTAATTAGGATTACAAGTTAGTGTTACTTTTAAATTCTGCGCCTATTACCTGCATTAATATTTGTGTTGGGAGTGCTTTTTCGTTTTTAAACACAAAATATACATCATGAACCCCATTGGCTGATACATTAACAGTGGCTTTAGTTGCTCCTCTTCTCATCATTGCATTCATATCAGGCATAGCCGGAGCAGGAGTATTAGCTGGTCTTTGTTGTGGCTGGGTTTGGGCATTACCTTGTGCCGGAGCAGCAGGTGTAGCCGCAGGCGGACGGAAAGGTGCAGGTTCTTTTACCTCAACCATGTCTGTTTTCCCTACCAAAGGCCCTGTTGGGGAATCCAGATGAACTTCTATTACCCCTCCGGCAGCACCCACACGGGTAGTAGCCATTACTAAAAAGTCTATCTGGTCTATGTTGGTAAAATCTATTTTATCATAGCCAATATAAGCATCGTTACCTACCACAAAGAACGATTTAGAAGGAGTCATTACTTTTTGCGTTCCTTTGGCTTTATTGGCTAATTCAGGGTCAAGGAATGGATGTCTTAGTACGATGGTTTGCTCAGAAGACAAAGCAGGCATCAGTTTAGTACCTCTGTCTTTGTAAGAAGCCCTTAGTACAAACGAACCGTTTTCTTTTTGCCCCGTAGGAATAGCGGTTGTATAGCTGCCTTTTGTCGGATAGGTTTTTATATCTTTTTTCTCGCCGATACTTAAAATGTATTCGACCATTGAAGTAGCATCGCTTTTTGATAGTTGAGGGTGTGCGCTCATGGCATGTTCGCCCCAAACACCCATACCTCCATTGATAACTTTATTGGCCAGTGTCTCTACTATTGCTGCATTACCTCTGTATTTATTGGCAATATCAGTATAGCTTGGACCTACCGATTTTTTGTCAATCACGTGGCAGGCTTTACAATCACTGGCAGCTATCAGACGTTGTCCTGTTGAGGCAAAAGCGGCGGCATCAGCCCCTCTATGGTTTTGAGAAACCTCAATTTTATCATAACCGATAGGCATATAGTCTATATTCACTGCTACCTGCTCCGGCTTGATTTTACCACTGCTCAAACTTCCATCTTCTTTGTCCTCAACTTTTACATCATACTCTATCGGTTTATTCGGAAAGTAGAATGTTTTATTGCCTTTCAGAATATCAAAAGCCACCATTGGCGGTTCGTTACCTACTTTTATATCTAACGACTGACTATTTTTAGCCCCCTTGGCATCAGTTACAGTCAAAGTAGCTTTGTAAACACCCGCTGTATTGAAACTTACCGTTGGATTGGCTGTTTTAAATACCCTTGTTCCGGCAGTTTTATTACTCACTTTCCATTCGTAAGTCAAGGCATCACCATCAGCATCTTTAGTACCTTCTGAAGAAAAGTTTACTTTTAACGGAATTGCCCCACCTGTTTTATCTGAGACAATCTGCACTTCTGGCTTGCGGTTACCTGCATTGTACTCTACTTTTACCAGTCGGGCATTGTCATTCCCTTTAAACCAGGCCGTACCATACTCCAATACATACAAATCTCCGTCAGGAGCAAAATCTATATCAATGGCACTACCAAAGTCGGTATTAGGCATAAAACGCTCCATCGATTTATAGTCGCCGTTTTCATCCATCGTTACGCTCATAATCCAGCCACGCATAAACTCAACAATCAACCACTTGCCTTCATAATAGGCAGGAAAGGGACGTTTGGCTATTGGGAAATCAGAACGGTGATAAACAGGGCCACCTGTGGCACTACGGCCTGAACTACCAACTAACGGAAATTCTTCTGAAATGGCATACGGATACCAGATAAATGCTTTTTGTGCAGGAGGTAATTCTTTTAAACCCGTATTGTTCGGAGAATCGTTGACAGGTTTGGCAGGGTCAAATTTTGAATCTAATTTGGGTTTGTTGGTGACAAAATCCCAGTCAGTATAGGCTTTATTATCGCCAATAAAATAAGGCCAGCCAAAAAAGCCGGGACCTTTAGCCTGATTAAACTCATCGTATCCACGAGGCCCACGTTCTGAATCTTTTGAGGCATCGGGACCTACTTCTCCCCAGTATAAATAACCAGTTTTGCTGTCAATACTTGGTCTCCACGGATTACGGTGTCCCATTGTATAGATTTCAGGGCGGGTTTTGGCTGTTCCGACCGGAAATAGATTTCCTTTCGGGATAGAATAAGTACCATTTGCTTCCGGTTTAATTCTCAAAATTTTTCCGCGTAAATCATTGGTACTGGCAGCTCCGCGTTGGTCGTCCCATGTACTTTGGTCAGGGCGTTCATCAATCGTTGCATACCCGTCTGAATTACTGTTGCTGGTATTATTGCCGACCGTCAGATACAGATTACCTGCCTTGTCGAAAACCATACCTCCACCAGTGTGGCAGCATTCTTCTCTTTGAGTGGGCACTTCCAGTAAAATTTTCTTTGATGACTCCACTAATTCTTCACCTTTCAGTTCCCAGCGAGCCAATACGTGTTTTGCTACATCAGTATCGGCATAATACATATAAATCCAGTGATTTTTCTCAAAATTCGGGTCTTGTATCAAACCCATCAGCCCTTCTTCTGCTTCTCTCTTTACCCCTTGTTTATTGGTATATTTGGTATTAACCGGAATGGTTGCCAACGTTTTGATTTCTTTGGTAACAGGGCTGTATTGTTTCAGTGCGCCCTTGCGCTCTACAAAAAGTACACGGCCGTCTTTCAGCAAGGCCATTTCCATAGGTTCGTCTAATTTTTCACCTAATACTACTTTTGTAAAACGATTTTCTTCGGGTACTTGCGCCAGACTTTGCAGGGCAACAAAAAGCCCCCCTACAAAGAGTTTTGTAAAACTTTTATTCATCATAGTAAAATTGGTAAACAGGTTTTATTTGGAATAATTTAAGAGTTTCAATAATTCGTCGATACTTGATTCACTTACCGGAATATCGTGTGTACCTATTTTGATGCGTTGCCCTCTGATTGATTCTATTTTATCAGTATTTACGATAAAAGATTTATGAATACGCATAAACTGTTTAGGCGGCAATTTTTCTTCAATTGCCTTCATGGTAGATTTGGTCAGAATAGGTTTGGTCTGAGTTGTCAGAAAGATTTTGATATAATCTTTCAGCCCCTCAATATGCGTAATATCTTTAATGATAATCTTTACCAGCGAGTATTCAACATTGATAAAGAAAAACTCGGGAAACTCGTCGGCTTTTGTTGCAGGTTCAGCAGATGCGTTAGCAGTAGTCGAGGCAACCGTATTATTTTTGGTATATATTTCTAAGGCTTTATAAGTTGCCTTGGTAAAACGCTCTAAACTGACGGGTTTCATCAGATAATCTACCACATCTAAATCGTAGCTCTCTACCGCATAGTTGGCATAAGCCGTTACAAAGATAACGAGCGGCTTTTCTCTTAAACTCTGCAAAAACTTGGTTCCTAACATACCAGGCATCTGAATATCCAGAAACATCAGGTCGATTTTCTCTTCTTGTAAAGCCTGCATGGCTTCAAAAGGATTTTTACAGGTACGAACCAATTCGAGGAAGGGTATCTGTCTGATATTCTCTTCGAGCAGTTTACGACCCATACTTTCGTCATCAACGGCAATACATCTGAGTATCATGAGCCAATCGTTTTTAGTTGTAAAAATAGAGAAACAATAAACCAGTTGTCCTCTTTTTTAATCTCTAATTTGTGCTTATCAGCATACAATAGTTCTAATCTACGTTTCACGTTCTTTAAACCAATACCCGAGCTACTATCTTTGTCTTCCGCCAGTTCGGGTGCTATTTTGTTTCTTACTTCATAAAACAGTTTATTCTCATCACATCTTACCAGTACATCTATTATGGGAGTATCTATCATGCCTACTCCATGCTTGAAAGCATTTTCTACAAACGGAATCAATAACATAGGCTCTATAATCTGTGAGCCGATATTACCTTCTACTTTCATGTTTATTTCTACATCTTCCTCAAACCGTACTCTTTGCAGTTCAATGTAATTATTCAGGTAATTGATTTCTTTGTCTAAAGATACCTGTACATCGTCGGCTTCGTACAACATATAGCGCATCAATTCTGAAAGCTGAATGGTAACAGGTTCTGCCGCATTTGATTTGGTACGAATCAGATATACAATGCTATTCAAAACATTAAAAATAAAGTGCGGACTTATTTGTGAGCGCAGAAAAGATAATTCGGCTTGCAGTTTCTCCTGTTTTTCCTCCTGCTTAAGTTTTTCCTGGTCGGCCATAAAGAGAATAAGCCCATAGACAGTGCTTATGGCACTGACAAACATAATCGGGAACATGGTCTTAAACTCAAATAACTTAACCTGATGCCCGTTCATATCAACCCCATTTTCCCACAATCCAAGTTTCAACAGATATTGAATAATGATAAAAACGAAAGTTAGTATAATTACAGAAAATATATAAGACCCGACCCCTCTTTTACGAAGAAAATAAGGCATCAGCACCAATGTGTTAATAAAAAACTGAGGAACGTGTGTAACAGATAATGGGGCAATATGTGCTAAATACCATCTGTCTCTTTCGGTGTCGTTTAAGGAAGCATTGATGATTGGCCATACAACCCATACCCCCCAGAATAATATATGAAACAGCAGACGAAAGAGGTATTCAACTGATATTTTTCTATTAAGTATAGTCATTAATTGTTAAATTGTTTTTATAATTTTTTGAACTTTTCCAAGTTCACAGTTTAGTTCGGTCAGGTTATGCGCTAAATTAAAAACGCAAACAAATCTATACTATTAAAATAATTCAATTATCAGGAAGCCGACAAAAGTTCTCAATTTGACGACAAAAATCCGTAACACGCAATCAAAATGGCTTTTTTAGCTATTTTGAAGCGTTTTACTCCCTATATAAGCCTCTTTTTGCCTTTCATCTCCTATCTTCTGTATTTCATCTATTCTGCGAAAATGTACAAAAAATGCACGCTTATTTTGTGTCGTTAAATCATTAGCACAGAAAAAAACAAAACATATAAAAATAAAACAATGAAAAAGTTTATCACTATTCTAAGTTTGCTGGCCTTCGTTGGCACTTCTGCAATGGCCCAGTTCCCGGGAGGAGGCCCGGGTGGTCCTGGCGGTAGAGGAGGTCAGAGAGGAGATGGAAACGGGCGCCCCGGCCAACAACAAACACCAACTCTAAACCTTGAAGGTAATGCACCCAAAGGTAACTCGAAGATTACAGGTTTTATCATTGATGAGGCCGTAACTACAGCAGTTGAGTTTGCCAACGTTGCCCTTTACAATAAAGAAAATAAAGTAGTAGATGGCGCAATGGCCGATGAAAAAGGAAAGTTTACCTTATCAAGAGTGGCGGCAGGCGAATATAAATTAGTGGTAACTTTTATTGGTTATGCAGATAAAACTATTGATAACATTAAAGTTGAAAAAGGTAAAGACATCGATTTAGGTGTAATTAAATTAGCTACAAGTGCTAAACAATTAGATGAAGTAACGGTTTCGGCAGAAAAATCGATGATTGAAGAGAAAGTTGACCGTTTGGTTTATAATGCAGAGAAAGATATTACATCAAAAGGTGGCGACGCGGCAGATGTACTGCGCAAAGTACCTTTATTGACTGTTGACTTAGATGGTAACGTATCATTACGCGGAACATCAAACATCCGGGTTTTAATCAACAACAAACCTTCTACTATTATTGCCAGCAGCATTGCAGATGCCCTTAAAATGATTCCTTCTGAATTAATTAAATCGGTTGAGGTGATTACCTCACCATCGGCTAAATACGATGCAGAGGGTTCTGGTGGTATTATTAACATTATTACCAAGAAAAGTACGATTCAGGGCTTAACATTAAACGTTGATGCCGGCGCAGGTATCCGTGGGTCTAACTTAGGTTTAAACGGTAGCATCCGTAAAGGCAAATTAGGTGTAACGATGGGTGGCGGTGGCCGTGCTTTCTACAACAAAGCAGGTGTATCATTAGACCAGAGTACGCTCGTAAATGGCAATACTATATTGACTAAACAAACTGCTGATGCTTTTGATAACGGTATATTTGGCCGCTACAACTTAGGTTTTGATTATGATATTTCTAAAAATCAGTCGTTAACCGCAGGTGTCAATTTTGGTACCCGTAATTTTATCAGAACTCAGGACTTTACAACGAATATTTATTCGAACAATGTGCTGAATTCGACCTCGTTCAGAAATGTAGATAGCAAAGACTTGTCAAACTCTGTTGATGTGAATTTAGATTATATACGCACTTTCAAACCTTCGCAAGAATGGTCAGTTTCAACACAATACAGCAAGAGTAATTTGAAAAACAACTTCTTAGCCGAATTACTGGACGAATCAGGAACGTTAGCAAGTCGTCAGAAAAATCTCAATAATAACATCAATCAGGAGGTTACTGTACAAACAGATTTCCAGACACCAATTAAAACAAACCAGATGTTTGAAGTAGGTCTGAAAGGTATTTTCCGTCAGGTAAACAGTGATTTCAGCTATCAGGTTGCAGGTGCAACAGGCGATTTTGCTTCTGATGTCAGAAACCCGGCAGGTTTATTAGATTACTCACAGAACATTGCTTCGGGTTATCTGTCTTATACTTATTCAACCAAGAATAAATATACTTTCAAAGCTGGTGCCCGTTACGAGTATACCACTATTGACGCAAGAGACCAGATAAAAGATATTGATATTCCGGCTTATGGAAACCTTGTACCAAGTGTAAATATTTCAAAGACTTTTGGTAATACTACTTTGAAAGCAGGTTACAACAAACGTATTCAACGCCCGGGTTTACAACAATTGAATCCGAACTTCAATCTGGCTAACCCTCAGAACATTACCATTGGTAACCCAAGCCTTCGCCCTGAAATAACAGATAATTTTGAATTAAGTGTGAGTTCAAGTATTAAAAAACTTTATCTGAATGCCTCAGTATTTGGCCGCCAGACCAATAATTCAATCCTTCGTTTAAGTTCTCCATCTGATACGCTGATTGGTGCAGTTATTACTACATTCCAGAATATAGGTACACAGCAGGTATTTGGTTCAAATATTTACGGAAACCTGAATATTACACCAAAATGGTCAGTAAACGCAGGAGTCGATGTTTTCTATAACTATTTAGAGGGTCAGACCCGAAATGTTGATGGCTCTTCTTCATTATCAAGTAATACAGGTGTGGTAGTTGGTGGCCGTTTGCAAACGCAGATACAATTGAAAAATGGATGGGGTATTCAAGGATTCAGTTTCTTCAGAGGCAGACAGGTACAACTACAAGGAACAGAAGGCGGCTTTTATATGTATTCGGTTGGTTTCAGAAAAGATTTCAAAAACAAAAAAGGAAGTATCGGTTTAGCTACAGATAACTTCTTTGGCGGAATGGTAAGAAGATCAACATTAGAGTCTGCTCAGTTCAAACAAGTAAGTGTCAACAATATCTATAACCAGAACGTAAAACTGACTTTCAGCTACAAAATTGGCAACATGAGAATGGTTGAACAGAAGAAAACAAAATCGGTGAGAAATGATGATGTGAAAGCGGGAGAGAGTAACAACAATAACTAAGGATTTTCAAAATTAGGTTTTTTTATAGTTTTGTTTTAGTAAAGGAGCTACCCATCAATGGTAGCTCTCTTTCTTGTTAGAAACAGTTTCTAAATTAATCTTATTTCTTAGGTTTGATACTCTTGATAACTTCCGCCTTATTCAAAATGATACTCCAGATAGCAAATCCCGAATCATCACTAAAACACAATTTGCCTACACCTTTATCAGCACCAATAGGAGCAGTATAAACAAAAACTGAATGATCTATCTCCTGAATATTATTGCTCAAAGGTAGTTTTCGCATGGCATTATCGGCATAGGCCTCTAATACCTCTTTTTCTTTGGCATATAAACTGTTATTACTTCCAATATCCGGCTGCCCTAATAAGCGGATTTTCAGGTTATATTTTTTTTCTAAAGAGTCAATTACCTGCATATTTTTCAAAGCGCAGATTTCTTCTGTCCGGGCTTGCGAAGCCTCTTTCATCTGTTTCTCAAAATCTTTAGTTAGCGTAACGGCTATCTGACTGCCCAGTACCTCTACCTGTTCTATAATCTGGGCAGGGGAAACACGCTTTATCTTATAGCCGTCCATTTCTTCCTTTACTTCGGTCGTATCCAGCCGCTCTACATTTGAACAGCCGAACTGCGTGAAGAATAAGCCTATTATCCAGATTTTATTTTTTTTCATATATCAATCCTTATGTTATTATGCAATTTTGCCACAATGTACACAAGGGTGCGCAATTAACTCAATAGTGTAACATTGTGCATTTTGTGTACATTGTGGCAAAACTATTAGTAATTTGTAAATTTTATACAAACTCCTTTCCTTTATTTCCGGCGGCAGCTACAAACTCTTTTACCTTCTGCTCGTCTTCTTTTTTGCAAATCATTAATACATTGTCATATTCGGCTACAATATAGCCGTCTAAACCATTGACAACTACCAGTCTGTCTTGTGGTGTTTTAATGATGCAGTTCTTTGTATTATACAACAAAGTCTGGGCATCAATTACATTCTGATTTTCGTCTTTATCAGACACATCATACAACGATTTCCAAGTACCTAAGTCAGACCAGCCAATATCAGAAAGCACCACAAATACATTCTCGGCTTTTTCCATCACGCCATTATCTATTGAAATATTTTTACATTGCGGATAAGCCCTTTTCAGTGCATCAGCCTCTCTGTCTGAGTAAAAGTCTTTCTTGATTTCTTCAAAGGCTTCGGCCATTTCAGGCAAAAACATTTCAAACGTTTTCTTAATGGTTTGTACATTCCAGATAAAAATTCCGGCATTCCATACAAATTCACCACTTTCAATAAACTTCACCGCCCATTCTAAATTAGGTTTCTCGGTAAAAGTCCTTACCCGCTTAATATCTCCTTCCGACTCTGTAAATTGAATATAGCCATAGCCGGTATCAGGCCGGGTAGGTTTAATACCTAAGGTAACCAGTACATCGTTCTTTGCTGAAAAATGCAGTGCTATTTTAATTTTCTCCCGAAACTCCTGTTCTTTCAGAATGATATGGTCGGCAGGTGCTACAACAATATTTGCCTGAGGGTTTTTAGTCGCAATTTTATAGCAGGCGTATCCGATACAGGGGGCTGTATTCCGGCGGCTTGGCTCCAATAATATCTGGTCGTCTGACAGATACGGCATCTGTTGCTTGCACAAGTCGTAATACTCTTCGCTCGTAACGATATAGATATTTTCTTTCGGACAAACGCCTTCAAAGCGTTCGACAGTTTGTTGAATCATAGTTTTACCTACGCCTAAAACATCATGAAATTGTTTTGGGTTGGTACTACGGCTAAAAGGCCAGAATCGTGTTCCAACGCCTCCTGCCATTATAATCACATAATTATCTTTCATTAATAATGCTCTGATGTTAAAAAGTACGTATCACGGATTAGTCTCCGCCGTTTTAGTACTATACGATGAGTCGAATATTTTGTTTAATGCTAATTATCCAAATAAGCAAATTTTAGTCCTATGTTTAAAAGCTATCAGATAATTTCTGAAATAATACTGAATTAATATTTGTTTTATGAAGTGAATAAATCGGTTTTATGGTTGACTAAAGTATTGTTGTGTACGTAAAGCTACATTTTCTCTGATATTCATCCAAAATAAGTTTATATCAGCTCTGTGCCATATCTTGGTATTCAGAAAAGCCCGCCCTCTTACATAGGGTTTGTTTATCCATAATAGCCCCTCGTGTACCTGTGCATCTGCGGCTTCTTTTATAAAGGTAAATTTCAGACCCACACCGCCTTTATTTTCTTTTTTTGAAACAAAATCTTCGTTTAGTTTCCATGAAAGCGGATTGGTACAAACGGCCTTATCCAGACCATCTTTATAATAGGGTGGAACAAAACCTCGGGCAAAGGTATTCCAGGAAACAAAACCTCCGGTTTCTTCAGCCGACTGACTGGGCTTAATAGTCTCAAAGGTATCGGGTGCTGTAGCAATACCTATCAGATAGGCTTCTACCAATTGCTTTTGTAATGGTTTTCCATCAAAAAACTCTTTTAACAGGCGCTTGGCTAAAACAGTTCCCTGACTATGAGACGCTATAATAATCGGACGACCCTGATTCCAGTGTTGAAGATAATACTCAAATGCCGATTTTACATCAGTATAGGCTAAATCTAATGCCTGTTTTTTATCGTCGGCATTTTTTGTCAGAAAACTATAGTAATGCGCCTGTCGGTATCGGGGTGCATATACCTTGCATGAACCATTGAATGCAGTAGCCTGATTCAGAATAGTTGAGTTATCAACCAGTCCATTCAGTTCTTCATCATGCACATCCGCATTCCAGAGGTATTGATTTTTGGGCGTATAGGTGTAGATAGTTGGATGCAGGAAAAAAACATCAACCTTTGCCTCTTTCTGACCATCTTTCAGATTCGATTTCAGAGGTAACTTATCGGCCGCATCTTCCTTGTCCGGAAGTGCCGCCCAAGTGTCTTTTAAACTATAATCAGGGCTTAGCGGTACGTTGGCAGAATCGAAATGAGAGCCAAGAATTACGTACTTCTGCGCATACAACTGAACTTGAAATAAAGTGAAAAACAAAAATAAATATGAAAAAAAACCTTTTCTCATCTTATATGATTATTTTTTGGTAAAATTGTAAAATTTTTATAAAATCTAACAATAGTATGCTTGCATATTACTGTTTTCTTTTCTATGTTTGACACAAAATTACGTTTTGTTAACCCACTAACCAATACCCCCATGTACAAACTTTCCGCAAAAAATTTGTTGGTCGGAATCTGTTGTTTTTTTATCACGCATATGGTCTTGGCGCAGACCAAAGTTTCCGGTACAATAACAGATGCCGTTACCAAAGAACCTTTGATTGGGGTAAGTGTGCAAGTGAAAGGAAAAGTAATCGGAACTATTACCGATGTTAAAGGAAATTTCTCTTTCAGCACGTCAACTGCTCCTCCATTTACATTAGTTATTACCTCGGTGGGTTATGAAAGTCAGGAAGTAAATGTTTCGGGCAGCAATGCTGCGATTAACATTTCTCTGAAAGAACAGGCCATTTTAGGACAAGAAGTAGTAGTTGCCGCCTCTCGTGTGGAAGAAACGGTGATGAGATCGCCTGTTGCTGTTGAAAAAATGGACATCCGTGCCATTCGCGAATCAACCTCTCCTTCCTTTTATGACGCCCTTGCCAACATGAAAGGCGTTGACATGACAACTCAGGGTTTATTGTTTAAATCTATCAATATGCGTGGTTTCGGAACAACCGGTAACCCTCGTACTGTACAGATGATTGACGGGATGGATAACCAGGCTCCGGGTCTTAATTTCCCGGTTGATAATATTGTAGGTATGCCTGAATTAGACGTTGAAAGTGTCGAGTTACTACCGGGTGCGGCGTCTGCGCTTTATGGCCCTAACGCCATCAACGGTTTGATATTAATGAACAGTAAAAGCCCCTTCTTATATCAAGGATTAAGTGCTACGGCTAAGGGTGGCGTCATGCACGCTACTAATCGTGCTACAGCTACTACGCCTTTCTACGATTTATCTTTACGCTATGCCAAAGCCTTTAACGATAAATTTGCCTTTAAAGTAAACTTTGCCTATATAGCTGCCAAAGACTGGGAAGCTACCAATTATACAAACCTGAACGTAGGTGGCTTAGAAAACGGCACTCGTGGTGCAGGAGTAAAAACCGACTACGATGGCATGAATATCTATGGCGACGAAATTCAAGCCAATATGACTACTGTAGCTAATGGCTTGGTTTCTGCCGGTTTATTACCCTCTGCTGCTACTGCACTGATTCCTGCCAATACGAATATCAGCCGTACAGGTTATTTAGAGAAAGATATGGTTGACTATAATACCAAGAGTTTCAAAACAAATGTTGCCCTACACTATAGATTGAATGAGAAAGTTGAAGCCATTGCACAAGTTAACTATGGTTATGGAACTACTGTTTATACAGGAACAGGTCGTTATTCGTTAAGAAACTTCAACTTGACTCAAGCTAAACTTGAATTAAAAGGAGATAATTTTACTTTAAGAGCCTATACTACACAGGAACGTTCAGGACAATCGTATTTCTCTGGATTAACGGCGGTGAATATGCTTAATGAGATTAAACCTCATGCTACCTGGTTTGGCCAGTATGTAGGAGCATTTGTTCAAGCCAGAAGTGGTGGAATGGCTGTTGACCAGGCGCATCTGGCAGCTCGTTCCGCAGCCGATCAGGGCATGCCACAACCGGGCACAGCGGCTTATGAAACATTGCTTGATAAATACAGAGAGAAACCTATTGTAGAGGGTGGTGGTGCCTTCTTAGATAAAACAAACCTTTATCATGGCGAAGGTGTCTACAACTTTAAAAATCAGGTTAAATTCATCGACCTTTTAGCTGGAGCCAATTACAGAGTGTATCAGTTACGCTCAGAAGGAACCCTTTTTGCTGACCAGAAAGATGGCAGAAATGGCACGATTAATATTAACGAATATGGTGCTTTTGTGCAGGCAAGTAAGAGTTTGTTTAAAGACCATTTCAAATTAAGTGCTTCAATCAGATATGATAAAAACCAGAACTTTGAGGGGCAGTTTACACCACGTGTTTCAGGTGTAGCTACTTTCGGCGACCATAACATTCGTCTATCGTATCAGTCAGGCTTTAGAATTCCTACTACACAAAACCAATACATTGACCTGAGAACACCTGCGGGCACTTTAATTGGTGGTTTACCGGAGTTTAACTCAAGATATAACTTAACCAGTGGTATTTCCTTGGCTGTTATCAACGATTTTCAGGCAAATCCGTTAAAATATATTACTGCCGATGTGATAGCTAAAGCACAGGCTTATGCCACACAAGCCGTAACAGCACAGGCTACTCCAGCCCTTACTGCTGCTATTACAGCCGCTATTACACAACAAGTTACAGCAGCTGTTACCAATGTTATTACCCAAAATGTTACGACAGCTGTTACTGCACAGGTAAATGCAGCTGTTCAGGCAGGTCAGATTCCGGCAGCGGCGGCTCCAGCAGCTATTCAGGCAGGTGTTGCTCAGGCTTTACCGGGTGCATTGGCACAAAACCTGCAACCGGGTGTTGATGCCGCCTTACCGGGTGCACTTGCTGCCAATTTCCAACCTGCGTTCAATGCCGAATTACAGAAAATATTAGTGGCCAATGTTCCGGGTGTAACCCAACAGGTTGCTCCAGCATTTGCTTTGGCTACCTTACCTAAATATTCAGCAAAAACACTTCAACCAGAGCGTATCCAGTCTATTGAAGTTGGCTATAAAGGTTTGATTGCTAAAAAGCTATTTGTAGATGCTTATTATTATACCAGTACTTACCGTAATTTCATTGGTGGTGTTTCTGTAGTAGTACCAACAGCACCTGCGGCACCGGGCTTACCAATCGAATCAGGCGTATCAAGTGCAACTACTCGTTTAGGGTATTCAAGACCTGCCAATACTTCAGAAGAAATAAAAGTAAATGGCTGGGCTATTGGTCTGAACTGGTCTTTAGTTAAAGGTTTCTTTATCAATGGTAATATTGCCAATAATGTTCTGAAAAGATTTGTGCCAAGTGCCGAACAACAATATGCAGGTTTCAATACACCTGAATACCGTTACAATCTTGGCTTCGGTAAAAGAATTGGTAGTGGTGAGAAGTTTGGTTTCAATATCAATTTTAAACATCAGAATGCTTTCTTATGGCAGGGCAGCTTCAACCAGCCTACTACTACCGGCACAGTATTCTTCTCTAATACAACTGTACCAGCCATCAATAACCTTGATGCGCAGGTGAGTATGAAGATTCCAAGCATGAAATCAATCATTAAATTAGGAGGTACAAATATTGGTGGAAAACCTTATATGCAGGCGTATGGTAGTGCATTTGTAGGCTCAATGTACTATGTTTCATTATCATTCGACGAACTTCTGAACAAATAAGATTTTATTAATTTTCATAATTTTCTTTGGTTTAAGTTAAAAAGGGCTTCCATTTGGAGGCTCTTTTTTTATGGTTTTTGACAGAAAAATGGAGATAAATTACTATTTTTTCATATTCTGTTTATAACTTTACAACTGCATTTATTAATTAAACAAATAATTATGGATAAGATTAAAGTAGCAAACCCCGTTGTTGAATTAGACGGAGACGAGATGACTCGCATCATCTGGCGTTTTATTAAAGATAAATTGATTCTACCATACGTTGATGTAGATATTAAATATTATGACCTTGGCATTGAATACCGTGATGAGACAAACGACCAGGTAACTGTTGATTCAGCCAATGCGATTAAACAATACGGCGTGGGTATCAAATGTGCTACTATTACCCCTGACGAAGCACGTGTAAAAGAGTTTAACCTGAAACAAATGTGGAAATCACCTAATGGTACTATCCGTAATATCCTTGATGGTACTGTTTTCCGTGAGCCAATCGTTTGTCAGAATGTGCCTCGTTTAGTTTCTAACTGGACAACTCCTATCATTGTAGGTCGTCATGCTTTTGGTGACCAATACCGTGCAACAGATTTCGTAGTAGATGGCCCGGGTAAACTAACCATGAAATTTGAAGGTGCTGATGGTACTGTAAAAGAATTTGATGTATATAATTTCAAAGGAGGCGGAGTAGCGATGGGTATGTACAACACAGATGAATCAATCCGTGGTTTTGCACACTCTTGTTTCAACGTTGCCCTGAACAAAAAATGGCCTTTGTATTTATCTACCAAAAACACCATTCTGAAAAAATACGATGGTCGTTTCAAAGATATTTTTGAAGAAATCTATCAGGCAGATTATAAAGCGAAGTTTGAAGAAGCTGGTATCGTTTACGAACACCGCCTGATTGACGACATGGTAGCTTCTGCCTTGAAATGGAATGGCTCGTTTGTATGGGCTTGTAAAAACTACGATGGTGACGTACAATCTGACTCAGTAGCACAAGGTTTCGGTTCGTTAGGCTTGATGACTTCGGTATTGGTTACACCAGATGGTGAAACAATGGAAGCAGAAGCGGCACACGGAACTGTAACACGCCACTACCGTGACCATCAGGCAGGTAAACCAACCTCTACCAACCCGATTGCCTCTATCTTTGCCTGGACCCGTGGCTTAGAATTCCGTGGTAAAAAAGATGGTAATCAGGAGCTAATCGATTTCTGTCAGGCTTTAGAGCAAGTTTGTGTTGAAACCGTTGAATCTGGCAAAATGACAAAAGATTTAGCAGTTTGTATTCATGGCAATAAAGTAAAACATGGCGAACATTACCTATATACCGAAGAGTTTTTGGAAGCATTAGACCAAAACCTGAAAATCAAATTAGGTAAATAAGATTTTCTGCTTACGGTGCCCTTCGCGCCTTGGCTCTTGTAGTCAGGGCGTTTTTTGTTTGTATGGTATGATGTTTGCTCAGATTTTGGCATACGTTCGGAATTATCAGATGAGATTATATGTATCAGGCTTATTTTATTTTTGCTGTTTGCTTTGTTTTAAACAAACCATTGCTCAGACTGCCCTGCAATGGCAGAAAAGTATGGGGGGTAGAAACAATGAATATGCCTACGCTTCTACTCCTACTTCAGACGGCGGATATATTATTGTAGGTTCTACCCAAAGCAATAATGATGGCGATGTACCTGCTTCTAAAGCATTTAATGGTTTAAATGGGGCTGATATATGGGTTGTAAAGGTAAATACCTGGGGAGAAATGGTATGGTCGAAAACTTTTGGGGGGACAAAAGATGATATTGCTACCGATGTATTAGAAACGAAAGATAAAAATATTCTGATTTTAGCTACCACTACCTCTACTGATGGTGATGGCTTAGGAAATGGCACTCGTGGGGGTTTAATCTTATTAAAGCTAAAAACTGATGGTACTGTACTCTGGCGAAAAGTATTTGCCGGAGGATATAATGTTGGCGACATAGCCTTTACGAAAGCAGATGCCTATTCAAAGCCCAGTATTAAAACTACTGCTGATGGCAACTATATTATAAGTGCTAATATTCTGCCGCTTATCAAAACCGATTTGTGGTTAGCAAAAATTACAGAAAATGCAGAAGTTTTATGGGCAAAAACCTATGGGACGAGCCAGAATGACTGGGTAAATGAAGTAATTGTTTGTGCGGATGGCGGCTATCTGATGGTAGGCGGAACAGAAGGTAGTAATAGTGAAGTACCTGGAGCAGGCAAAGGTTATATTGATGTTTATCTTATAAAAACAAACGCCACAGGTACTCCGGAATGGCAAAAGGGGTTGGGGGGTTCAAATTTAGATGAAGCGTTTTCAGGCATACAATTAGCTGGCGGTTCTTTTCTGATAGTGGGCGAAAGTAACTCTACGAACGGTGATTTTGCAGAAAATCTGGGCGAAAAAGATGGTTTTGTTGTAAACCTTTCTACTAACGGCACATTACTGTGGAAAAAACAGGTAGGCGGTACCTATGCCGACGGACTTTATGTAATCCGACAATCAGCTAATGGAAAAATATACGCTTTCGGGCAGAGTAATTCAACTATCGGTACTATAAAACCTAAAGGCTCGGTAGGAGATGTCTGGATTACTCATATAGACGAAACAAACGGCAATTTAAAAGAGAACCTTTTATTAGGTGGGGCTGATATTGAAATAGCCCGGGGGGCTTATGCAACAAGTGATGGCGAATTTATTGTAGCGGCCAATGCTAACTCTGTTGATGGCGACTTAACACATAATAATGGCAATACTGATTTCTGGCTTATAAAAACAGGTGCTCCATTGCCCGTTACTTTAAGTAGTTTTTCTGCTGCTCTTACCAATGAGCAATACGTAAAACTTTCGTGGACTTCTCTGAATGAAGCAAAAGCCAAAAACTTTGTTATTGAAAGAAGTTTTGATTTGATACGATTTACCGCTATCGGGCAGGTAAATGCCACCGGAACTACGACCACTGCAAAATCTTATACATTAACTGATACAAAACCTGTTTTGGGCAAAAACTATTATCGGTTAAAGTTTTATGACAACATCAATAAAGAGTTTATTTACAAAACAGTTCTGGCAACTGTTTCTTTACTTTCTACAGAAACAGAAATTACCGAATTGCTTACCGTTTATCCCAATCCTGTTACAGGTTCTTCTTTCTACGTGAAATCATCAGAAAAATTAAATGCTGTTCCCTATTTACTTGATGCCTCCGGTAAGTCATTACCTATTGAAATAAGTTCTTCAGATGCTTCACACAGGCTTATTTCTGTCAATCACACGCTTAAACCGGGCCTTTATTTTCTTGTATGGGATAGTGCCGGGAATAAAATCGTAAAGAAACTTATTGTTCTGTAAAGGGTTTTATCGCTACATTTAAGGATTCTATTCAAATATCAATCAGATACCGAAGGTCTGGTTATATATTCTTATAAACATGGCGAAACCAATCAAATGGGGTATCATAGGGCTTGGGAAGATTGCAGATAAATTTGCAACAGACCTCGTGAAAGTAACACACACACAATTACATGCGGTTGCCTCTTCTTCTATAGAAAGAGCCAAAGACTTTGCACAGAAGTTTGGTGCACCTTATCATTATGACTCATACGAAGATATTTTTAAGACACCGGAATTAGATGTAGTATATATTGCCACGCCACATAGTTCTCACGCAGAATATTCGATTCTTTGTCTGAAAAACAAGATGCCTGTGCTTTGCGAAAAACCATTTGCCATGAATCTGAAACAGGTAGAAAAAATGGTAGAAGCAGCCCGTGAAAACGATACGTTTCTAATGGAAGCGATGTGGACCAGGTTTCTTCCTGTGATTCAGAAAACCCAGGAATTGATTGAAGAAGACAGAATAGGAAAAATAAAGACCATTCATGCAGATTTTGGGTTTGTAGCCCCTTTTACACCTGAAAGAAGAACTTTAAATCCGGCTTTAGGGGGAGGGGCATTGTTAGACATCGGTATATATCCGGCCTATTTAAGTCTTTTATTATTAGGTTATCCTACAGATATTCATGCCATGAGTACATTCGGAAAAACCGGAGTTGACGAAACTACCAGCATTGTTTTCAAATATCCGCAAGCAACTGCTTTGCTCAATGCAACGTTTGGTTCTCGCACACGTACCGAAGCACTTATCTATGGTGAAAAGGGGTATATTCATCTGCCCGAGCGTTTTCATGAAAGCAAAACAGTAACCCTCTATGAAACCGATAAAGACCCCCTAACCTTTACATTTGAACGAGAAACTCGGGGGTATAATTTTGAAATAGAGGAAGTGAATAATTGCTTGCGAAACAATAAAAAAGAGAGTGTAAAAATGCCCTTATCGATGAGTGTAAAATTGATGAGCCTGTTAGACGAAATCCGCCAAAAAGCAGGTATTCGTTATGAAGGTATTGATAGCTAATTTACTCATGGGTGTTGGTTTCAGTTAAAACTATCAGAAACTGTAAGCCAGCCGACAAAAAAGCATTTTCATATCCTGCATCTTTGTCAAAAAAAAGTTTATGACAAAGAGATTATTCATTTCATGGGCAATGCTATTTATATCATGGCAGGTACTTGCCCAGAAAGCAGAGGTTTTCAGTAATGCTGATGGAGCCATCAGAGGCTATGATGCAGTAGCATATTTTACAGAGAGTAAACCAGTAAAAGGAAAAACAGAGTTCTCGTATGAATGGAACAAGGCAACATGGTATTTTTCTAATGCAGAAAACCTGAATACGTTTAAGGCAGCTCCGGAAAAATATGCCCCACAATTTGGCGGTTATTGTGCTTACGGGTTATCAGAAGGGCATAAAGCACCTACACAACCCGATGCCTGGACTATTGTAGATAATAAACTCTACCTGAATTATAATACTAAAGTAAAAGAAAGATGGAATGAGAATAAAGAGGAGCGAATCAGAAAAGCAAACGATAAATGGGTTGAGTTGAAAGACCAGGAATAAACAGATAAGCCCTGCTCAGAGTTTGAGCAGGGCTTATCTTTAATAGAAGCATTTATTAATATTGCTCTGTTACGCCAAAAAAGAATGAACCTTCAATAGCAGCATTTTCATCTGAATCAGAACCATGAATAGCGTTCTCTCCTACAGACTTAGCATATATTTTACGGATGGTACCTTCTTCTGCATTAGCCGGGTTAGTAGCTCCGATTAATGTACGGAAATCAGTTACTGCGTTTTCTTTTTCTAAAATCATTGGAACGATTGGTCCTGAAGACATCATTTCACACAATTCGCCATAAAATCCTCTTTCTTTGTGTACTTCGTAGAACTTACCTGCCAAGGCTGGCGTAAGCTGTGTTTTTTTCATGGCTACAATTCTAAAGCCTGCTGCCTCAATCATAGCTATTATTCCACCAATATGATTATCAGCCACCGCATGAGGTTTAATCATTGTGAAAGTTCTGTTACTTGCCATATCTTTTAGTTTTTTTGAAATTTCGGCAAAAATAGGCATTTTACCTTAATCGTATATGCTTTATTAAGAATATGTAAAAAATAAGACCGTATATTAACAAAAACCCATCTGTAAAAATATTTACAAATGGGTTTAGTATGCTGACTTTCTTGCTTCAGATTCTATCAACCATAACCACCACGGAATTTATAGGTACTGGCTACTTTATCAATGGCTACAATATAGGCTGCCAGACGCATAGATACTTTGTGTTTCTGCGATGTTTCAAATACTTTATCAAAAGCATCTTTCATCATACGGTCGCAACGGCGGTTGATTCTATCTAATGCCCATTTGTATCCGATACGATTTTGTACCCATTCAAAATAAGATACTGTTACCCCACCTGCATTCGCTAAAATATCAGGCACTACCATAATTCCCTTTTCATTAATAATATCATCGGCACTGGCAGAAGTTGGGCCATTGGCTCCTTCAACAATCAGTTTAGCCTGTATATTACCTGCATTCTCATGCGTAATTACATCTTCTTTCGCTGCCGGAACCAATACATCTACATTCAGGGATAATAGCTCTTCGTTGCTTATTAATTCTGCGTCTTTGAATCCCTCTAAACTACCTTTATTGGCATTCCGGTAAGCAATGGCTTTTTCAATATCAATTCCTTTTGCATTGTAATAAGCCCCCGAAATATCACTGATACCACAGATTGTTACGCCTTTTTCCTGTAATAGCTGTGCCGCATAAGATCCTACATTGCCAAAACCCTGTACAGCCGCTGTTGTTCTGTATGGGTTCAGGCGTAGTTTTTCCATACCCGAAAGCGCTGATACCATTACACCACGTCCTGTGGCTTCTGTACGTCCCAAAGACCCACCCAATACCAATGGTTTTCCGGTTACAACCGCATTTACTGTCATTCCTTTGGCTTTTGAGTATTCATCCATCAGCCAGGCCATTTCACGGGGACCTGTGCCCATATCGGGTGCCGGAATATCCTTATCAGGCCCAAATATATCCAACATCGACAAAGTATAGGCACGCATCAATCGTTCCATCTCTCCTGCCGACATTTCACGTGGGTTACAAGCTATTCCGCCTTTGGCACCACCATATGGTATATCCACCACGGCACATTTCCAGGTCATCCAGGCAGCTAAGGCACGCACCTCATCAATATTCACAGCCGGGTCAAAACGTATTCCTCCTTTACTTGGCCCTAAAATAGTTGAGTGAATCACTCTGTAGCCCTCAAAGACCTTTATCTGGCCATTATCCATCGTAACAGGCAACCCGACGGTTACCTGACGAGCAGGCACTTTCAGAATATAGTACATTTCTTCACTAATGCCTAAAATCTTCACTGCTGCATCAAATCTCGACATCATGGACTCCAAAGGATTTTCTGTATCCTTAATCGGAGCCGGTTCTATGTAATTCATAAACAGAATTTGCTATTGTTGATGATTATTTTTTGGGTGCAAACTTAGAAAAAAGAAAGTATTTCTTAAAATTGTCAAATTTTACAAAAATTTAATATTCTCTTCATTTTTGCAGATAGACTTATATCCTGAACTGACAATTTTCTACTTCACCAAATAATTTACTGTTTTTGACTATTTGCCTTTAAATAAATTTTTTTGCGGGTTGACCAATATTTTCATTAAGCGGTTGTTTAAGCAGGCTAAAAACACTATATTTGCGGTGTTTTTTTGAATATGTACCCCATTTAACAATTTATTGCATTACGATTATGGCCGTAGTTGAAGAAAAAACCCGATATTCAGAAGAAGAATTAAGGGAATTTGAGGTAATCATTACCAACAAATTGGAAGCAACCAGAAATGAGCTCAACTTTATTAAAGAGACGCTGAGTCGTAAAAATGACAATGGTACTGATTATACATCAAGCAGCACAAAATTATTAGAAGATGGTGCTGATGTAAGTGAAAAAGAGCAATTAAGTCAATCGGCTGGGCGTTTACAAAAGTTTGCCCAACAATTAGAAGCCGCGTTAATCAGGATTAAAAATGGCACTTACGGTATTTGTAAAGATACTGGCAAACTGATACCAAAAGAGCGATTAAGAGCAGTGCCTCATACGCAGCAAACCATTGAAGCGAAGTTAAGAGCCTCTAATTGATGTTTTTAATATAGCCTATTAATATAGATACCTTGAAAATACAGATAAAGGCACAAATTGTCTTTTTTGACCCAATTTTTAAGGTTTGTAGATTCTTTGTCTATACAAAAAGCCTCTGTGTCAGAGGCTTTTTGTATTTTTAAGCAGAAAAATGCTTAATTGCTAAAAAACTACCCCATTGCTCCCATGAAAAAAACACTACTCTTACTCTTCATCATTGCAAATGTTTATACCTATGGGCAAGTAGCCGATAGGTATTATTTACCTCAGGATGTAACTTACGACCCTAAGATTCCGACACCCAAACAGTTTTTGGGTTATCAGGTAGGCGAACAGCACGTAACACCTTATGAGCAATATGCTTACATGAGAGAACTGACCCGGCTATCTGACAGATTTAAAGTAGAAGTATATGGTAAAACCTTTGAAAACCGCGAGCTTTTATTGCTGACCGTAACCTCGCCTAAAAACCATGCCCAGATTGAACAGATAAAAGCAGAGCATCAGAAATTAGTCAACCCTTCACAATCAGGAGGATTAGATGTAAAGAAAATGCCTGTTGTAGTGTGGATGGGTTATTCAGTGCATGGGAATGAAGCAAGTGGAACCAACTCTAACCTGATGTCGGCCTACTACCTTGCTGCTGCACAAGGCGCAGGCATAGATTCTTTGTTGAACGAAGCTATTATCTTGATTGACCCTTGTATTAATGCCGATGGAGGCAACCGTTTTGCAACCTGGGTAGATATCAACAGAAGTACAACGCTGGTAAGTGATATAAACAGCCGTGAGTTTAGTGAAACCTGGCCGGGCGGACGCACCAATCACTATTGGTTTGATTTGAACCGCGACTGGCTTTACCAACAAATGCCTGAAAGTAAAGGGCGTCTGGTGAAATTTTATGAGTGGCGACCAAATATCTTAACCGACCACCACGAAATGGGTAGTGCGTCTTCTTTCTTTTTCCAACCCGGTATCCCTGCTCGTACCCACCCATTGACACCTAAAAGCAATATTGAATTGACGGCCAAAATAGGCAAATTCCATGCAGCAGGTTTAGATAAAATTAATTCGGCTTATTATACCCAGGAAAACTATGACGATTTCTACTATGGCAAAGGCTCTACCCTGCCCGATGTGAATGGTTCAATCGGTATTTTGTTTGAGCAGGCTTCATCACGTGGGCATTTACAAGAAACGGCAAACGGGTTATTGAGTTTTCCGTTCACTATCCGCAATCAGGTATCAGCTACCATGTCAACTTTGAAGGCTGCCAGAGCCATGCGTGTAGAGTTATTGGAACATATGCGAAATTTCTACAAGGAAAACTCAACTGATGCCGTAAAAACCTACGTTTTTGGTGGAAGTAAAGATGCCGTAAAAACCTGGGAAATGGTAAATATGCTGAAACGAAATCAGATTGATGTGTATAAATTAGGCAAAGACGAGACTATTGACGGACAATCGTTTGATAAAAATACCTCTTATGCCGTGCCGATGAATCAGCCGCAGCATAGATTAATCAAATCTATGTTCGAGAAACGTACGAAGTTTGAGGATAGCCTTTTTTATGATATTTCTGCCTGGTCTTTACAATATTGTATGAATACCCCAACGGCAGAAGCGAAAGGAAATGTTTCTTTAGGAGAGAAAGTAAGTGTAAACGAATTTCCGAAAGGAAAAGTAGTGGGTAATAGTACGTATGCTTATTTCTTTGAATGGAATAGCTATTATGCGCCAAGAACAGCTTATGAATTGCTCAAAAAAGGCTATACTTTAAAGGTGGCCGTTGAGCCTTTAACAGCCATTGTTGTCGGAAAAGAACAGAAGTTTGATTATGGCACTATTCAGATTGTTTGTAATGGCAACGACCCAAGCGAACTACTAAAAACCCTTGCAGAAAGAGATGGCGTTGATTTTTATGCGACCGCCACAGGATTAACACCAAATGGTATTGACTTAGGCAGTGAAAAATTCCGTCGCTTAAAACAACCAAAAGTGTTGATGATAGCCGGCCCGGGAGTAAATGCCAACGATGCCGGGGAAATATGGCATTTACTAGACCAAAGAATTAATATTCCGCTTACCTTCTCTGATATTGAGACTGTTAACCGTGTCAATCTGGATAAATATACGCATATAGTGATGGCTGGCGGTGGCTATAATAACCTTTCAGACGAAAAAATTAAACGCTTTGTGCAAGGTGGAGGTGTATTAGTTGCCATGACAGAAGGTGCAGAATGGGCAGCTAATAAAAAAATAGCTTCAATCTCGGTGAAAACCCGCCCGAATAATGATGGCAACGAAAAACGACCTTATGTACTCCAAGAGAAATTCAGCGGAGCTATGGAAACGGCAGGTACTATCTTTGAAGCAAAAATAGACCCGACTCACCCGATCTGTTTTGGCTATACACAAGATAAACTGGCCTTATTTAAGGATAATAATATCTTCTTTGAGGACACAAAAAACCCTTATAATACCCCGCTTATTTTCACAAACAATCCGTTGATTGCCGGATATGTACATCCTAAAAACGAAGCCTTAATCAAAAACTCACCTGCTGTTATCACTCAGAATTTGGGTGCAGGCAAGTTGATTTTAATGTCTGAAAATCCGAATTTCAGGGCATTTTGGTATGGCACTAATAAATTGTTTCTGAATAGCCTTTTCTTTGGCCATATCATTGGCGGAGGAAGATTTGGTGGAGAAGAGTAATTGATTGAATAGTTGGAACCCCTTTAAAAATTGCTTTAAAGGGGTTCTATTTTACTTACTAACCGCTCCTTCACTCAAAGTAATACTTCCCTTTCCGGCATCGATAGTCGCTTCCAGGCCTACCGGAACAGTGAATTTATCTTTGATATGTCCAATCATGGCTCCTGAAAAGGCAGGAATTTTCAGAGGTTTGATATGGTCATCATAAATGTCTTCCATTGTTAAAGAACCATAGCCACCTTTCGATGGTGGGCAGTCGGTACATTTGCCAAATACAAAGCCGGAAATCTGGTTCAGGATACCTGCCAGTTTTAGCTGGGTAATCATGCGGTCGATGCGATAAAGGTCTTCGCCTACGTCTTCTAAGAACAAAATATTACCTTTAAAATCGGGCATATAAGGCGAACCAACAATATGGCTTAATACGGTAAGGTTTCCGCCAATTAATTTGCCCGTAGCCTTTCCGGCATTAATGGTGTAGATTCTGTCTTCGGTTTGCACCAGGTTATCACCCTTCTTCGTTGGGTTAATCATTTGTACGGCATTGCCCTCTATAAGCATCTGCTTAAAGTTTTCAACCGAAAAATTATTCCATGAAGATGAACCAACAGGGCCATGAAAAGTAACAAGGCCTGTTTTGGCATAAATACCTAACAGAAGCGCTGTAATATCGCTGTAACCCATAAAAACCTTTGGGTTCTGCTGAATGGTTTTATAATCTAACAGCGGTAATATTCTGGCACAGCCCCAACCACCGTGCATAGCCATAATGCCGTTAATGCTTTTATCGGCAAACATTTTGTTTATATCAGCCGCACGGTCTTCATCACTCCCTGCCAGATACCCGTATCTATCAAAGATATGGTCGCCCTTTTTTACTTTAAAACCCAGCACTTCCATACTCTCAATGGCTATCTGTACATCTTCTTTAATAAAAGCCGAGTAGGCAGGACAAACCAGACCAATCGTGTCGCCTTGTTTCAAAGCCGCAGGTTTTAAAACTTTAGCTTTTGTGTCAAAAGAAGTAAAATTTATATTAGCCAAGCCTATACTTGCCAATAGAGTAGAATGAAGAAAATTTCGACGGTCAGGCATATTGAGGAAGTAGATTTGAAGTTTACAAGCGCAAAGTACAAAAAAAAAGGGTTTGATGAGCGATTCACCAAACCCTTTCATCATGTATGTTATAGGAATTATACAGAAACCGCTTCTTTCATCAAGATTACTAAATCTTTATCATTCACTTCTTTAATTCTATCAGCCAAATCAAGGAATCGGTTATAAATATAGTCTAATTCGGGTTTTTCCAGTTTGAAGCCCAATATTTCAAGGCGATGTTTCAAGGCATGGCGGCCACTTCTTGCAGTTAATACAATAGATGATTTATCAACACCCACTTCCTGCGGGCTCATAATTTCATAATTTTCGGTATGCTTTAAGAATCCATCCTGATGGATACCTGAAGAGTGTGCAAAAGCATTGCGCCCTACAATGGCTTTATTAGCTTGTACAGGCATTCTCATAGTCTGAGAAACCAAAAGACTTAAAGGAGACAGCAATGTACTTTCGATATTGGTATGATACCCCAATTTATGCACTTTCAGGATCATCGCAATTTCTTCAAGAGAAGTATTTCCGGCACGCTCACCTATACCATTGATAGTTACCTCTACCTGTCTTGCCCCTGCCTGTATCCCAGCAATGGTATTAGCCGTAGCTAAACCTAAATCGTTGTGATTATGCATCGAGATAATTGCCTTATCAATATTTGGTACGTTGTTCATAATGTATGAAATACGCTCAAACATTTCGTTAGGCAATACATAACCGGTTGTATCAGGCAAGTTTACTACTGTAGCACCAGCTTTAATTACCTCGTCAGTCAGTTTTGCTAAAAACTCCAGATTAGCACGACCAGAGTCTTCTGCATAAAACTCTACATCTTCTACAAACTTTTTAGCGTGTTTTACTGCGCTAACGGCCTGTTCGATAATCTGTTCACGAGTACTGTTGAATTTATGTTTAATGTGGATGTCTGATGCACCGATTCCGGTATGAATACGTGGACGCTTGGCAAATTTCAGGGCTTCTGCAGCGGCTTCAATATCGCCTTTTACGGCTCTTGATAGCGCACAAACAGTTGGCTCTGTTACGGCTTTTGATACTTCCATAACTGATTTAAAATCACCCGGGCTCGAAATAGGAAATCCTGCTTCAATAATATCGACACCCAGTTTTTCGAGTTGTTTGGCAATCATTACCTTTTCATCGGTTGTTAACTGACAACCGGGGACTTGTTCTCCATCTCGCAAGGTGGTGTCGAAAACATAAATCTTTTGGCTCATCGCTGAATGAGGTGTTTAGTTATTTTTACTACTTCTTGTTTAGAGCATATTTAAACCTGCTCTTTCTCGCAAAAAAAGCCCTTTCTCACCGAGTGCAAGAAAGGGCTTTTGATTTATACAAAGTCTCCGTTTCTCACACTGTAAAGTTGAGTAGAAGGAGAAGTGAAATTGCGAATGCGGTTTGTTTCAATTGTTTTTGAATTTTCCAAGGACACAAATTTAGTAGAATATTTTTTTTTGGCAAAGAATCTGTACATTTTTTTCAATGGCAATTTCTTAATAAAATACAATTAGCATAAAAAGAATCATTAGTCGGTTTTTCTCATGTATTATTACGAATAATGGGTTACGAAAGACTATTTTTATGATTTAATCACTATTCAAGCCTTTCTTTATTATAATTTAATAAAGCTCTAAATAACTGACTATAAATTACTTACACCATCTGTTTTTTATTTTTTTCAACTATTAATCAGAGATTTCAAAATAGTTTATTCGGTAATTCTCATAAATAGTTATTATTTTTGCGAGATTCTCAAGGCGAAGAAATATTTTATTTTAAATATGCATAGAAAAACCAAAATTGTAGCTACCGTAGGCCCTGCTTCTGAAAGTGAAGAAATGCTGTTGGCATTGGCTAAAGCCGGCGTAAATGTTTTCCGTTTAAATTTTTCACATGGCACACACCAGGACCATCAGATGCGCATCGACCGCATTCGCAAACTCAATGCCGAGCATGGTTTTAAATGTGCCATCTTACAGGATTTACAAGGGCCGAAAATCAGAATTGGTTTGATGGAGAAAGGAAATGAAGGGGTTGAGATTTTTGCAGGAGATAAATTGGTTTTTACCAACGAAGAAATAGTAGGAAACGCCCAACGTGTTAGCACACCTTATAAAGGTATGTACAGAGATGTACAATTGGGTGAAAGAATTTTGATGGACGACGGTAAATTAGAAGTAAAGGTAACTGGTGTTGACGGCATGGATGTGATTACCGAAGTAGTATATGGCGGCTTGTTGAAACAAAAGAAAGGGGTAAATCTACCAAATACCAATATTTCTCAACCATCGGTTACTGAAAAAGATTGGGAAGATTTGAAGTTCGGCTTAGCAAACGATGTGGACTGGATAGCTTTATCGTTTGTAAGAACGGCTGAAGAGATACAGGAAATCCAAAAATATATTAAAGAGCAAGGCAGAGAAGCGAAGGTAATTGCTAAAATGGAAAAACCGGAAGCGGTTACCAATATGGATTCGATTATTGAGGCAACTGATGGTATAATGGTAGCTCGTGGCGATTTGGGTGTTGAGGTTCCGTCAGAAGATGTACCGATGATTCAGAAACAGCTGGTAGAAAAATCAAATTTAGCCGGAAAGCCTGTGATTGTTGCGACACAAATGCTTGAAAGCATGATAGACAGCCCTCGCCCGACACGTGCAGAGGTAGGAGACGTAGCTAATGCCGTATTAGATGGTGCTGATGCCGTGATGCTAAGTGCAGAAAGCGCTTCGGGTAAATACCCTATATTAGCCGTACAAACGATGGTTAACACCATTCTGAAAGTTGAGGCTGAGGCTGACCCGAAAAAACTCTATTATCGCCACCATACACGTGTAACAGAGCCAGACTATGAATCAGAAGAAAAAGAAAATGATAATGTAGTAATGACTGCGTGTAGATTAGCCCGTGACTTACATGTAAAAGCCATTATTGGTATTACCACCTCAGGTTATACTGCTGTTCGTCTATCGCACCACAGACCCAAAGCTAATACCTTTATTTTTACAGGTAACGAGAAACTCTTAACACAATTAAGCCTTTATTCGGGTATCAATGCTTTTAAATATAATCATCTGAAAGACCGCACGGTGGAAGAAGTAGTAGCTAATATCCGTGATTTTCTGGTAGAAAAAGGGGAATTAAAAGCTGGTGATTTGTTTATTAATACCTTAAGCATGCCTTTACAGGAAAACAATCGTACCAATACTGTAAAGCTAAGTAAAGTGGAATAGTACTAATCTGAATCAATTCATATAAGGGGGCTCATCTTAACCGATGGGCTTTTTTATTGCCTGAGTTTTTAGAAATTAAGCGTAAGTTGTCTGCCTAACATTTCATCTTCAAATTCAAGGTTAGACAGGTAAATGCCCAGCAGACGTACCCCTTTAGGCATAGGTAACAAAGCGTGAAGCATTTCGTAAGAGATTTTTGCCAGCAATTTTTCTTCAAGAACAGGTAATTGAGACGTGCGGCTACGGGTGATACTCTCGAAATCGGCAAATTTTATTTTTAAGGTAATTGTTTTACCATAGGCTTTTATTCTTGACATCCGTCGCCAGAGCTGTTCTATAATATCATCTATTTCTCTGTATAAATCATCAGGTTCGGTAAAATCTCTGTCAAATGTATTTTCTACGCCTATGGACTTCCTGATTCTATCAGGACTTACCTGTCGGTTATCTAATCCCTGTGCAATCTCGAAATAGTATCGGCCTACTTTACCAAAATGATTAGTCAGAAAATCTATACTTTTGGCTTTCAGGTCGCGTCCTGTAAAAATCCCCATTTTGTGCATTTTTTCTGCCGTTACTCTGCCAATGCCATGAAATTGGTTGATTTCCAGTTCTTCTACAAATTTTTCAGCCTGTGAGGGTTTTATCACAAATAGTCCATCGGGTTTCTTATAATCCGAAGCTATTTTGGCTAAAAACTTATTGACAGATACTCCTGCCGAGGCTGTTAAGCCTGTTTTTTCTTTGATACGTGCTTTTATTTCCTGCGCAATCTCGGTAGCTGTTTCAATGCCTTTCAGGTTTTCAGTTACGTCCAGATAGGCTTCGTCTAAAGAAAGCGGCTCCACCAAAGGGGTATATTCCAGAAAAATCTCTCTGATTTCATTAGATACCTGTTTATAGACTTCAAAACGTGGTTTCACAAAAATCAATTGCGGACATTTCTGTTTGGCAATACGGGAAGACATAGCTGAACGAACTCCAAACTTGCGGGCTTCGTAACTGGCGGCTGCTACTACGCCGCGTTCACTACTTCCGCCTACGGCAATAGGTTTGCCTCGCAAATCGGCAAAATCTCTTTGCTCTACCGAAGCATAGAAAGCATCCATATCAATATGTATGATTTTGCGGGACAAATTGGAAAATTGCAGGTTAAACATTTATAAAAAAATATACCGTAGAATAATTTTTTCGGTATGTTTTTTGTATACTTTGAATCGTTTGTGAATATTTGTTCAAAAAATAAATATACTAAATTTTGCCCTTATATTATACAATTTAAACACAATCCTTTCATGAAAAACACGCTGTTTGCTGTTGCTGTGATAACTATTTCCCTCCTGCAATTTAGTTGTGGTACAACTGTTCCACAATTATCAAATCGTAAACCTTATGAAATTGATACAGCCTATGTGTATCATTTGCCAAGTCAGATTACCTCAATAGCAAAGGGTAATCGTCAGGAATTTAACGAACTTTATTCAGATTCTACCTTAAAGACCAGAAGCCGCATTTTTAATCAGCATCTTCCTGTGTACATGACACCAATATCTTTTGACTTTACGGATTCATATGAAGAACAGGAAATTAATAAAAGTTTTTTTGAGGTATTAACCGCAGTTGAGAACAAAAGGAAAATTAAGGGAATAACGCTGAATAATAGCCTTGTCAGCTATCTGGAAGCTAATAAAATGAGATATGTTATTCTTACTTTCCATGCCGGATTCACTCGTCTGCAAGGTAACTATGGCGGGCAAATTGCTAAAGGCGTTGGAATTGGGATTCTTACCCTGGGAATTTTCGTGCCTGTACCTGTAAAATCTAACTCCACAATTATTTGTTGCGTATTAGATACCAAAAATAAAAACGTTGCTTTTTACAGGAAAAGAACCGCAGAAGTTGAACCCCTTGAAGAGAAAGTAATCAGTCGTCAGATAAAGATTATCCTTGATAGCTGGCTGATAGCCGCAGCAGGTCGGTAATTATTTTCTTTACTTTAAATTCTTAGCAATGGTAAAATATACTTTAGCATTAATATTCATATAGATTCTTTATGGTTACCTTGTCCCATTTTGATTTTACCCTTAGTTTTCAGACATTTGCGTTTTATTTAATAATAAACGAACCATATCCTACGTCGCTTACCTGTTAGAGATACCGGCTCATTTTATATCCAAAGAGAAAATAATGAAACTAAGCGTTGTTATTCCTGCTTATAACGAACAAGAAAGTATTCCTGAAACACTTCGCACTTTATACGCTACGCTCAAAAAATACGATATTCCGCACGAAATCTGGGTTACAAACGATAACTCCAAAGACCAGACGCTGAATGTTTTGTATGAGCTTTCAAGGGAAATACCCACCTTAGTTTTTGAAACCAACAAAGGGCCTAATGGGTTTGGCTATGCCGTTCGCTATGGCTTGGAACGCTTTTCCGGTGATTGTGTAGCCGTTTTTATGGCCGATATGTCTGACGACCCAGAAGATTTAGTGAAATATTACAAAACTATGCTCAGCGAAAATGTGGACGCTGTTTATGGGAGTCGTTGGGTAAAAGGAGGTAAGGTAATTGACTACCCGCCATTGAAGAAATTCATTAACCGTATTGCCAATTTCATTATTAAAAACATGATGGGTATCAAGTACAACGATACCACCAATGCTTTTAAACTCTATAAAAGAGAAACCATTGAAGGCATTAAACCTTTTTTGTCTCCTCACTTCAATTTAACTGTTGAGCTTCCGCTAAAAGCCATTGTAAGAGGTTATACCTACGCAGTTGTACCTAATAGCTGGACAAACCGTAAATACGGAGAATCTAAATTGAAGATTAAAGAAATGGGCAGTCGTTATTTCTTTATCCTGATGTATTGCTGGATTGAGAAACACTTCTCTCGTGGAGATTATATGAAGAAATAAATTAAAGAGGGCTTTCAGATTTCGCTGAAAGCCCTCTTTAGTTTTATTGGTTTTTATCTGACCCCTGAATTTTTGAAGCCCCTTTTTGCGGAATGCCCGGCTGTGTAATTTCAAAACCTTCTTTGGCTTTGGTATCTGCTACAATTTTGCGTACATCGGCCAATAGTTTTTTGGCATCATATACTACTCCATCTTTTACCGTATATTTTACACCACCTACTCTTATGACCTCGTTTTTATCGTTTACTCTGATAGCCCCAGTACCATACAGGGTTTTCAGATTCGCTAACGGATTTTCCTCTGTGATTACGAAATCGGCAAACTTCCCTACTTCTACCGAGCCAATCTGGTCGGCCATTCCTAATGCTTCTGCACCTTTCAAAGTTGCGGCTCTGATTACCTCTAATGGATGAAATCCGGCCTCACGTAGTAATTCTAATTCTCTGATATAGGCAAACCCATAGAGTTGATAAATAAACCCTGAATCTGAACCTGTGGTTACTCTTCCCCCTTTGTTTTTGTATTCATTTACAAATCTCATCCAGATACGATAATTTTCTTTCCAGGCTACTTCTTGTTCTGTTCCCCAATTGAGCCAGTAAGAGCCATGTGAAATGCGGCTCGGGCCATAAAAACGCCATACCGAAGGTAAAGTGTATTCATCGTGCCACTCGGCACGACGGGCCAGCATCAATTCACGGTTGGCTTCATAGATATTAAAGGTGGGGTCAAGAGTAAAATCTATTTTCAACAATTCGTCCATTACCTGATACCATTTGGCCGAACCCGGTTCTGCGGCTTGTTTCCATAGTTTTCCGGCCTCCTCAAAACGATTCTGCTCATTATTGTAATTATAATCGGCCGGATAATTCTGCAAGGTTCTTTCATCAAACAAGGCTTCCGGTAAGCCATACCAGTGTTCCATCGTAGTTAAACCTGCTTTGGCAGTAGCCAGTACATTCATACGACCCACTTCCAACTGCGCATGATGACAAGCCGAACGCAAACCTATTTTTTTGTTTTCTTCCAAGGCTGCTCTGAATATATCAGGCGATGCACCGAAGAACTTAATCCCGTCTGCTCCCTTAGCGGCATTGTCTCTTACCCATTGTCGGGCCTCTTCGGGAGTGGTGATGGGTTTATCTGCTCCCATACCAAAAGCTGTGTAGGCTTTGATACGGGGGGCTGTTATTTCGTTCTTTTCGCTTTTCTTTTTCTGGTCGAGTGTCCAGTCTAAACCATTTCCGGCAGATGGGTCACGGATAGTCGTAATTCCATGCCCTAACCATAGTTTAAACACATATTCAGCCGGAGTACCCTGTGATTTACCACCAATATGGCCGTGCATATCTACAAAACCCGGCATCAGATACATACCTGTACAATCTAATTCTTTATCTCCCTCGTTGAACTTCGGGCGACTTTTAGGCTCTATCGGCACGCCCGGATACCCTACCTGACGAATCTGTGCAATTTTATTTTTTTCTACCACAATATCAACAGGACCCACAGGAGGTGCGCCTGTGCTGTTAATAAGGGTAACGCCTCTGATAATTAAACGATTGGCATATTCGCCTTCGGCTCTTGGTGGAGCTTTTTCAATCTGGGCTACTAAAGTGGTGGTAACAAAGCTGAGAAGAAGTGTAATTTTCTTATACATAGTAAGTTCAGGTTTTTAACAAAAATAATCAGGTTTCAGCATAATTCTACAGGAATCTGAAAAATAATCAGTCTAAGTGTAGTAGATATTTGAAAAATACAATCTTATTTCTGCGATTTCATTCCATTTCCTTAAATTGCACCATTTTTTCATCAACTGAATCTTTGAAAAAGACAAAGATTCTCCCGTTAAATTCTATGGAAATTATAGGCTTTGGCTTGGCTTTTCTGATTGGTATTACGCTTGGGTTGATTGGTGCCGGAGGCTCTATTCTTACCGTAACTGTATTGGTCTATATCATGGGAATCACCCCTACTACGGCTACTACCTACTCGCTTTTTATTGTAGGCATCAGTTCATTAGTAGGCTCTGTTGATTATTTTAGAAAGGGATTAATAGATATTCGTAAGGGATTATATTTTTCTTTTCCTGCGTTTATTATGGTATTTGTGATGCGAAAGTTTGTGATGCAGCGCATACCGGATATTATCTATCAGGCCGAGAATTTTACTTTTACCAAAAACCTGCTGGTGATGTTGCTTTTTGGTTTGCTGATGATTGGGGCATCTTACTCTGTTATCAAAACCCGCAAGGAAGCCAATGAATTAATCAAGGCTGATGTGAGTTATTGGTTGATATTTTTAGAGGGTATTTTAGTAGGGACATTAACCGGATTTGTAGGCGCAGGTGGGGGCTTTATGATTATTCCGGCGCTGGTTATTTTTGCCAAACTGCCTATGAAAGAAGCTGTGGGCACCTCATTAATGATTATTACTATTAATTCGCTATTCGGAGCTATCGGCGATTTTTCGGCGGGAGTACTGTTAGACTGGGTTTTTCTGCTGAAATTTGTTTTCTGTACTATCAGTGGCGTATTGTTTGGAGGGTATTTGTCAAAAAGAGTAGATGGCGAGAAACTAAAACCAGCTTTTGGTTGGTTTATCTTAGTAATGGGTTGTTGGATTATTATTAAAGAAACAGTATTAAAGTAAAACTCAAATGAATAAAGTAGAAGCTGCTGTACAGATGAAATGCCCTCGTTGCCACGAAGGAGAGATTTTTGAAACCAAAAACCCTTATAACCTGGGCAAAATGACTGCTATGTATAAACATTGCCCAAAGTGTGGATTAAGGTATGAGCGAGAAAGCGGTTTCTTCTATGGTGCTATGTATGTAAGTTATATATTTAATATTGGTCTATTTGTCATTGCCACTGTAGCTTACTATTTATTCTTCGAAGAACGGGTGTACTGGTTATGGTATATTTTAGGATATGTGGCGCTTACTTTTTTGTTGTTTCCTCTTCTTTATCGCTTATCCCGTTCTATCTGGTTGCAGGTTTTTATTGATTATGACCCCGATAAGGCTACCTCTTGAATACTAAAGAAACATGAATTGCCACAATATACACAATTCCTTTGTGGCAAGATAGCAGTATCATAACCAAAGATTTATCAAAGCCGATTTACCGATATGAGGAGTAGCTCGTGCGGAATCGCTTAAAACAATGGTTGAGCCGTCGGCACCTAAATCCCATAGGTTTCCTTGCAGGAAGACGTTCATACCTTTGTTGACACCTGCTTCTGTTGTTGCACGTGTGCCCATCGCATATTTTACCCATGCTTCGCCTAACGAGATTTTGCCTACATCAGCTTTCGCTTCATCAGGTGTTTCTGCGCCAGAATAACCGCTCCACGGCTTTGCCCAATAACCAATGCCATTAGAATAAGAGGGAGTTATCACGAAGTCAACGGCTTTGGTTTTCAGCGACTGGTAAGCCTCAGAAAACCACGCATCCGCACAAATCAGTACACCCATTCTGCCAATAGGCGTCTGGAATACGGGAATGGTTTCAGGCTTCACCGGACAAATAAACCCTAATTCATCAGCAGTCGGGTATGCTTTTTTTATCAGTTTAGAATTGATTTGCCCATCAAACTCAAATACGACCGAAGTATTATACAACTGCCCCTTGCCTGTTTTCAGCACACCATATTCAACAATTGGTTCCGGTAACAAGATAGACCCACCGACAATGGTTACCTGATATTCTTTAGCTAACTTGGCAAAGGTTTCCTGATAAACTTTAGCAATAGTTGGTGCTTTCATAGCAAAAAAGCTATATTTTACCTTATCTTTTACGGAATCCGGGCTGCTTATATAAGTTGTGAAGAATTTACCAATGTTTCTTAGCACCATTGTTTGCAAGCCTTCTTCAATTTTGGGGGCATGATAAATACTCTCTTTTTCATGCAAAGTTACTAACCACGTGCCGAAGTATTCAGGAAAAACAACCAATGTTTTAGTCGGAATCAGCCAGCCTTTCTTTTTTGCTCCCTCTAAATAGAAGCGTATTTTTCTACTGAAATTCTCTTCTGAAGCATAGTCAATGGGTTCCATAAATGCTTGCACACCAACTATATTGCCTTTGCTACTTGAATCTCCATAGGCTTCTGCCACATCTAATTTTAGTGTCTGTGTTGCTTTTGAACCTATACCGGTATTCGCCCAGATGAGATAAGCAATCATTACTAAAAACAGGCCTGATGCTATCCAAAGCAATATTTTTTTAGCAGTTTTCATTAAGATAGTATTTTTACGAGTTAACAGGTGTGCATATCCGACAGCAATTTCTAAAAATTATTAGGCTAAATCCTATAGATTTTTCGTAATTTTGCCTAAAGTTTCTTTATCATTCAAATTCAAATCAATCCTGTAGATTTTCTTCGGGATTCGTAGCTTATGAAATTCGGCGTAGTAGTATTTCCTGGTTCTAACTGTGAAGACGATACCGTTTTTGCATTCCGACACAATCTCGGACAAGAAATAGTTAAACTTTGGCACAAAGACCACGACCTGCAAGGTTGTGATTTTATCATATTACCGGGTGGATTCTCTTATGGAGATTACCTTCGTTCGGGTGCTATTGCCCGTTTTTCTCCTATCATGAATGAAGTAATTGCCCATGCCAACAAAGGTGGGTATGTAATGGGTATCTGTAATGGTTTTCAGATTTTAGCTGAAGCCGGATTGGTGCCAGGTGCCTTATTGAGAAATATTGAGCGTAAATATATCTGTAGCAATATTTATCTGAAACCTCAGAGTAGCTCGGCTATGCTTACCGCAGGGCTGGAAGACAGAGCTTATAAAATACCTATTGCTCATGGCGATGGTCGTTATTTTGCCGATGAGGATACACTGAAACAAATCAACGACAACGACCAGGTATTGTTCCGTTATTGCGACCAGTTTGGTAATATTGTTCCTGAGGCTAACCGCAATGGGAGTATCGAAAACATTGCAGGCGTAACTAATGCCGGAAAAAATGTATTTGGTATGATGCCACACCCTGAACGTGCCTCTGACGAAGCCCTGGGCAATATTGACGGCCGATTTATACTGGAACAAGTTATACAAGTTTTAGCGTAAGTATGAAACAACCCTATATCGTTGGTATTACAGGCGGGAGTGCGTCAGGAAAAACATACTTTCTCAATCAACTGTTAAGTTCGTTTTCTTCTGAAGAAACCTGCCTTATTTCTCAGGATAATTATTATCGTCCAAAGCCATTAGTACCTAAAGACTCAAATAATATTGAGAATTACGATTTACCCGAGGCCATAGATTTTGAGCTGTATGCACAGCATGTAGAGGATTTGAAAAACGGAAAGGTTGTTCAGCAGAAAGAATATACCTTCAATAACCCGGCAGTGGTTCCTACTATTCTTACATTTAAGCCTGCCCCTATCATTGTAGTTGAGGGTATCTTTGTTTTTCATTCACCTGAAGTATCCCGTTTGCTTGATTTAAAAGTATTTATTGATGCCCGTGAACATGTAAAAATCAAGCGCCGCATTATCAGAGATGGCGACGAGAGAGGATATGACCTCAGAGATGTGCTTTATCGTTGGGAAAACCATGTAGCACCTACCTACGAGAAATTTATTGAGCCTACCAAATATGATGCCGACATCATCATTAATAACAATACGCACTTTGAAAAAGGTCTGGCTATCTTAACAGCCTTCTTAAAGACCAAATTATAAGCCATTTAGCCCTCTTTTCTGAGGGCTTTTTTCTACTATTAAAACTTAATTTTCTGCTCAAAACAGGCACGTTTTTTGCTTGATTCTTTATTGCTATTGAAAAGAATCTTACTATAAAAATTAAATGAAACGTTTTGCCATTATTCTGGCGGTAACCCTTATTGGGTTTATTGCCTCCTGTACGCGCGTCGAAGACGGCGACATAGACCCCGATGCTTTATCGAAATTAGCCAAATGCCCACTCAGAAGTATCAGTTCTGGAACAGGGGCACCCGTTTTTTCTTTTGAATATACTTTAGGGCGTATCAAAAGAATTGTTACCCGTGAGTCTGGAGAGGTATCTTCTGTCTTTACTTATAATCTCAAAAACAAAATAGACAAAATGGTGATTGAAGCCGGTAATTCATCGGACGCATACACCGTTGTTTTTGAATATGATGCTGCCGGAAAGATTATTAAATCAAAAACCTCTATTAAAGATTATCAGTTTATGACCAATGAGTTTACCTATGATGGCGAATTCATTACAGCGGTTAGTACTCAGTTTAATATTTTTGGAGCTACTGCCAAAGGAAAAACACGGGTAGAGTATCTGGGAGAAAATGTATCGAAAGTATATACACAAATAGACGGATACCCCGAACTACTTACTTTTGAAGGCGTAAGTTATGATAACAAACCACAGTACCTACCAAGCGGCTATCGTACTATGGCTCTGGGCTTTATAGGTATTGCCAATAACTTCTTTGCTTCTTTGGGTAAAAACAACCCTACAATGGTAAAGATTTATGACGATAACGGTAAACTGAATGAAACTACCCAAACAAGCTACCAGTATGATAAGAGTGGCATTGTAACCAATGCAGACCAGACCATGACCAATGCCGATAATGTGAAAACTACTCGCAAAATTGCTTTTGAGTTTGTGTGTCTGTAAACTATCTACTTTTATTTCTGCTAATTAAGGTTTGAAAAGTGTTTGTACCGACGGATATTTGCACCGTAAATATTTGTCAGGATTACTGTTGTGTCCGCAGAAAACCACAGACACTATCATTTATCTTAATTACACTCATGCAAAATATAATTTTCTGGTTTAGAAACGATTTGAGGTTACATGATAATGAGGCTTTTTTAGAGGCTTCAAAAGCAGGTACTGTGATTCCGGTGTATGTGTTTGATACCCGATATTTTGAAAAGAACTTTCTCGGACTTAAAAGAACCGGAGTATTCAGAACAAAGTTTTTATTAGAGACGGTTGAAGATTTAAGAAAAAACTTACAGAAGTTAGGCTCAGACCTGATTGTGAGAACAGGCCATGCCGAAGAAATAATCGCTCAGATAGCTACTGACTTAGAGGCTGCTGCCATTTATGCAAGTAAAGAAGTAACACAAGACGAAACTACCATTGAGGCTCTTCTCTCGAAACAATTAAAGCCACTTAATATTGACATTGACCTGATATGGAGTGCAACGCTTTTTCATGCCCGTGATTTGCCTTTTCAGATTAATTTTCTGCCTAAAGTTTTTACTGATTTCAGAAAAAAAATAGAAAAATCTACCAAAGTCCGTGAAACCTTTGATGCTCCGACTCAGCTTGCTAAAGTTGAAGGAATTGACCTGGGCCATATACCTACTTATCAGGAATTGGGCTTTGAGTCAGAACCAGTATCAGACGAGCGGTCAGCTTTTACTTTTACAGGCGGAGAAACCGAAGGCTTGAAAAGGCTGAATGAATATATCTGGCAAAAAGACTTGCTGAAAAACTACAAAGAAACACGCAACGGATTAATCGGAACAGATTATTCGTCTAAACTATCGCCCTGGTTAAGTCTGGGCTGTCTTTCTCCACGGCAGGTATATGAAGAAGTAAAAAAATATGAAGCCGAGGCAGGAGCCAATGAATCGACCTATTGGTTGATTTTTGAATTAATCTGGCGTGACTATTTCTATTTTATGGCTCTGAAACATGGTACACGTATGTTCAAAGCGAGCGGTATCAAAAACGATTTGATGAAACAATGGAGTCGCCATAAGCCTACATTTGAGTCATGGGTGAAGGGCGAAACAGGCGAACCTTTTATTGATGCCAATATGCGCGAGATTCAACTGACGGGCTATATGTCTAACCGTGGCAGGCAGAATGTAGCCAGTTATTTAGCCCATAATCTGGGCATTGACTGGACCTGGGGAGCGGCCTATTTTGAAAGTGCACTGATTGACTATGATGTATGTATTAACTGGGGAAACTGGAACTATATAGCGGGCGTAGGTAATGACCCACAGGAGGGTAGAAAATTTGATATAGCGCAACAAGCCAACTTTTATGACCCCGATCAGGCGTATGTAAAATTGTGGTTAGGCGAAAATATCCATTCATAGCGATTTTTACCCATTTATACTTATGTATATCTTGCATATTATTTCCAAATTATTACATTTGAACAAAATTATTCGTTTAAACACAAAACTCTACTGAAAAATGAAAAGAAGCACCTTAATTATAATTGGCGTTGTATTGATTTTCTGTGTATATGGTTGTTCGTCTTATAATGGTCTGGTTGAAAAAGAAGAAAATGTTAAAACCAAATGGGCCAATGTACAAACCCAATACCAACGTCGTGCAGATTTAATTCCTAACTTAGTAAATACCGTAAAAGGAGCAGCAGATTTCGAAAAAACTACTTTGACTCAGGTAATTGAAGCACGTGCAAAGGCGACTTCGATGCAGGTGAGCCCTGAAAACCTGACACCTGAGAATATTCAGAAATTTCAGGCTGCTCAAGACCAGTTAAGTGGTTCACTAAGCCGTTTATTAGTTTCGGTAGAACAATACCCCCAATTGAAAGCCAATTCGAACTTCCTCGAATTACAGTCGCAATTAGAAGGCACAGAAAACAGAATTGGTGTTGCCAGAAATGACTTCAATGGTTCGGTAGAAGTTTATAACACCTCGGCTCGTCGCTTTCCGACTGTAATTTTTGCAAAAATACTTGGTTTTGCTGAGAAAGGACGTTTTGAGGCCTCTCAGAGTGCTCAGTCGGCTCCAACGGTTAAATTCTAATCTTACCTCGGCAGATAGTATGCACTTACAGGGCTTTATAATCCTGTAAGTGCTATTTATTTTTTCAGAAAATCTTATCTCATATTGCCATGTTTCTGACAGAGACCGCCAAAGAAAGGATTGTGAAAGCAATCAAAGATGCAGAATTGAATACTTCAGGAGAAGTAAAGGTTCATATTGAAGAAACTTGCCCTACAGAAGACCCTATGGAACGTGCCAAGCAGGTATTTCATTATCTTTTACTCGACAGAACCGCACAGAGAAACGGAGTTTTATTCTATCTGGCCCATGGTAATCATAAATTTGCCATACTGGGCGATGAAGGTATAGATAAAGTAGTACCTGTGAATTTCTGGGAAGGCATCAGAGACAGCATGAGACAGTATTTTCTACAGGAAGACTTTGCAGGTGGTTTACAGATGGGTATTCGTGAAGCAGGCAATCAGTTAAAGAAATTTTTTCCGTATCATCAGGACGACATCAATGAGATTTCTGACGATATTTCAACAGAACCTATACCTTAGCCTATATAATGTTTAAGAAACTCTTCATATTCCTGTTGCTTTTGCAGAGCATTGCTTTTGCACAGGATATACCCGAAAAACCAAATCCTGCCCGATTTGTGAATGATTTTGTAGGGGGTCTGTTAAGCCAAAGCGAAACCAGCCAGTTAGAATCTAAGCTAAAGGCCTATTACGACAGTACATCTACTCAAATTGTTGTTGTTATTGTTAAAACTGTGCAGCCTTACGACATTAGCGAATATGCCTTTAAATTAGGCCGGAACTGGGGCGTGGGCGAAAAAGGCAAAAACAATGGTATTATTATTTTGTGGGCTCCGGGCGACAGAAAGGTATTTATCGCTACCGGATATGGCATGGAAGGCTCTATTACCGATGCCTATAGCAAACGCATTATAGAACAGGATATAAAGCCTAATTTCAAAGAACTCAGGTATTATGAGGGACTTGATGCGGCAGTAGATAAAATTATTAACTATGCCAAGGGTGAATTTAAAGCAGACCCTGATGACGAAGACGGAAGTGCCTGGGTAGGTATAGTTATTTTCATCATCATCCTGATTATTGTTTTTTATATAATAGGAAAAAATAGCAAAGGTGGTGGTAGTAACAGAAACCGTGGCGGCGGTTGGATTCCTTATACTACCTATACAGGTTGGGGTAGTTCATCAGGCGGCTGGTCTGGTGGTGGCGGAGGAGGCGGTGGTGGCTTCGACTTTGGGGGTGGAGACTTTGGGGGCGGTGGTGCCGGAGGTGATTATTAGATAGTTTCACCCATAAAAGACGATATAAAAACCCGAGCGGTCTGTCCGGTCGGGTTTATTTTTATAGGTATTATTTGTTAATCTTTATCACTTTATCTTCCCCACAACACTAAAACTCTTTTTACTCCCAATAAACAACTCCTGCGAACCTTCTATTTTATAGTTTCTGAGTTGATTGTTTATTAAATCTGCTGTTAGTTTTTTATCCGATTCGTAGAGATAGTTGCTTGTGCGCATAATCGCTTCTACATGCTTTGGTAAATCCTTTTCATCAAACTCTATTATTAATTGCTTTACGGGTATTTTCTCTCCTTCTTTTAGCCGATAATTGATTTTTTTATCCTTTACCTCAACTATGTAAGCCGATTGATACGATTGTTTATTTAAATCAGCCTGTAAGAATAACTCCAACTCTTTATTCCAGTTAATTTCTCTGGTTTCAATACGCTCTTGTTTATCTGTCAATGTTATGTTTTTTTCAACCAAAGGTTTTTTTGCTGCTAAATCACTGATTTGCTGATTGAGTAATCCGGCAAGGTCATAATAAGATTTTGATTGGATTTTATTTTCGCTTTGGGTACAGGAAGCTAAAAAAGGGACAGGAATAATACAATACGCATCGGTTTGGAAAAGATAAGTTTGGTGTATAACGCAATTTGCAGGCTTAGATGTTCCTGATTGTTGGCAGAACCCCTATAAAAACTTAACCCCACCGCCAGAAGCAGTGGGGTAAGCGTCCATCTATTCAACCCTAACCTATTAAACTATGAAAAACTTAATATTTTTTTCTTTGCTAAGTTGAGCCTTAGCGACCTAACATTTCTGCCACAACAGGGCTTACTACGTTTTCTTGGTCAGCTGGCCCAACGTTTGATTGGTAATTCCACAACACATTCAAAATTTTTTTGGTCGCTACTACTTTGTTTCTCCATGCTTTCGCCTCTTCGCCACGTAATTTTGCTACTTTCGTTTCTATGTTGTTTGCCGCTTCGTTAAATGCTGCTTTTTGTGTTGAACTCAAGGCCATAAATTTGGCTGGTGAGGTATTGTACAATTTCACAACATTTACAAATATAACCCAATCTTCGGTCTTTACAAATTTTTTCGCTTTTTTCGACATGAAGTTAGCGAAATTTACTTCAGCTCCTTTCACCAACATTACTTCGCTCTTTGCTGAATCACGGTCATTTGCATTTACAATATTTGCAGAAATCAAGAATGACCCAAGTGTAACTGCAAATATAACGGATTTAAATGAATTTTTCATTGTTTTGTTCTATTTTTATATCGTGGATGATGATGCAAAACTACAAAGAAAATTAATATAATCCAAATGCGTATTAACCCAAAACTCCAAATATTGTTCTAATTTTATTTGTTATACTAAATTAAAATCAACATTTTATGTACTTTTATTTTTTAAAATCAGAATATTATTTGTCTTAGAAAAATACAACTTACATATTATTCCAAAGTTGACAACCACAAAAATTCTTTAAAAAGTACAATCATTCGTTGAAAAAATTCATTGTTCGCTCTACCCCAATGCTACAAAAACTGGTAATTATGTCGTCGGCTCGGTCTAATCTTGCGACCAATTGGCTCATTTCATCTTCGTTGAAAGGCTCTAAAACGTAATTTACCTGCCTTCCGGCATGAAAATTATTGCCGATTCCGAAGCGTAACCGATTATAATTTTGTGTGCCTAATTTTTCTTCAATATTTCGTAAACCGTTCTGTCCACCGTGTGAGCCTTTGGTTTTCAGGCGGAGTTTACCAAATGGCAGCGCAATATCATCACAAACCACCAATAGGTTTTCAACAGGTATTTTTAAAGCCTGTAACCAGTAGTTGATGGCATTGCCGCTTAGGTTCATATAAGTAGTAGGCTTTATGCAATATATCTGCTTACCTTTATGTTTAAACTCAGCCGTGTAGGCCAATCTTTCCATTTTAAAAGAGAAATCGTTTTGTGCCGCCAGACGGTCCAGTACCATAAAACCTACATTGTGACGAGTGAAAGCATATTCAGGACCAATGTTTCCGAGCCCGGCAATAAGATATTTCATTTTTTTTAACGAGTGAATGAGTGAATGAGAAAATATGTCAATAAATTTGTTGGCAAAGTTCCGAAAATTTAACGAGAATCTTTAACTACAACCCCCGTCCCACAAGTAGAGTTACATTATTTATCTTTTTTTGTATGAAACGACTTATTTTAGCCAATCCGCTTCTTGACATTACGCTTAACCGCCTATGTCAGCAACTGATTGAAAACCATAAAGATTTTTCAAACTCTGTTATTTTAGGTTTACAACCGCGTGGTATCTATTTAGCCGACCGCATTAGCCAGAAGTTACAGCAGGAAACAGGTGTTTCTATCAAATTAGGTTATCTGGATGCTACTTTTTATCGTGATGATTTCCGTAGGAGAGATTCACCCTTGAAACCCAATGAAACCAAAGTGCCTTTTGTGATTGAAAACAAACAGGTAATACTGATAGATGATGTATTAGCTACCGGACGGATGGTGCGTGCTGCCATTGATGCCATGCAGGCATTCGGAAGACCTGAAAAAGTAGAGCTGCTATGCCTTATCAATCGGCGTTATGTACGAGACTTGCCTATCCAACCTGATTATACAGGTATGAAAGTAAATACTTTGGATAGCCAACGAGTATTGGTAGAATGGAAAGAACAAGGACACGATGAAGATAAAATCTGGTTGATAGGTTGATTTCTATTGCCACAGTGTAAATTGTGAAACTTCGATTACTTTAGGCTCTCCTTTAATAGGGTAACGATTTGATTAGCAATATTTTAGCAAATAAATAAACCCCGAATATGCACGAACTTGACATATTTCGGGGTTTTTCGTATTTTTCTTCTGCTAAGAATTAAAAATACAGATGCAAGGTACATTATTTGATTTGGATTCTCCAAATTTTTCCAGATTGCACATTTTCAAGAATAAGACAGAATTAGGTGCGATTTATCAAACCATAGATTGGGTAGCTTTAGACAATCTTCTTCCAAAAAAGAAAACCAAAGTTGGTTCTCCTTCCATTTTACCACCACGAGGATATTTTGGTTTAATGTTTCTGAAGCATTATCTGAAACTGAGTGATGAAAAGCTATTAGAGCGATTAAATACTGACTGGGCTATACAAATGTTTTGTGGCATTCAATTGTGTGATAATCAAATGGTTCGGGATAATGCTTTTGTCTCTAATGCACGAACTTACCTGGCAAAGCATATTGATTTAGGCGTTTTACAACAAACCCTTATTGCAAATTGGAAGCAGGAAATACCTGATAAACAAGTAGTACTAATGGATGCTACCTGTTATGAGTCTTATATTCGCTTCCCTACAGATGTGAAATTACTTTGGGAATCTTGTCAATGGTTATGGGAAAAACAGATTCCCACCCTGTGTCAAACTTATCGAATCAAATTACCTCGCTCAAAGTTTAAAGACCAAAAGACTAAATATATCTCTTACAGCAAACTGCGAAAGAAAAGCTATAGAAAAACCAGAAGCAGGCAAAATGCTTTACTAAAATTGTTGGATAAAGGAATAGAAGCCTATCAATCCCTGCTCAATCAAACTCAAGCGAAAGGATTAAGTATGGTAGACGCTGAAACATTTAAGACCATTAAACTGGTTTATCAACAGCAAAAACAGCGATACTTACACCCACAAGCCAAGATACCAAACCGGATAGTAAGTTTGTACAAACCCTACCTCAGACCCAT
>NZ_SEWF01000034.1 GCF_004168285.1 Emticicia agri
GGTCAGGATTGGTTTGTGAATGAATCCGATAAAATTCTTATTAACAAACTACTCTTGGAGAGAATATCTTTATCCGGTATTTGTCGAGTATGTGATTTGAGTCAGCAGTGGCTATTATCTTACATCAAAGACTTATATAAATCCCTACCCGATGATTTAAACGCTGATTTGACTTTGCCGGATATTGAATCTTATTTAGGAGATAGAATGGATGAAGAAATCGGAAGGATAGAGGTTATAAAAAAAATTCGATTGCATTACAAGAGTACATTCAAGTATCAGATAATGAGGTAGTTATAGAAGATGTAGTTACTAATTATTACTTATCTGACATAGAAAATAACGATTTATTAGTCAATGAATTATATAGTAAACAGAGAGGGGTAAGGGTTGAGTATTATGGTATTCAATTAGATGAGATGTGGACTTTTGTAGGTAAGAGAGCCAATAAACAATGGTTATGGTTAGCACTAAACCCTATTAATAGACAAATTATTGCCTTTCATATAGGCAGTCGTTCAAGCAAAGATGCACAAGTTTTCTATGAAAAAATACCTGCTGTTTTCAAGAGTAATACTGGTTTTTTCTCTGACTACTGGCAAGCATACATAACTACTTTTGAAAAAGAGAATCATTTTGGAGTAGGAAAGGATAGTGGTTTGACGGCATATATTGAACGTTTTAATGGAACATTAAGACAAAGGGTAGCCAGATTAGTTAGAAAATCATTAAGTTTTTCTAAATCTTTAGAAAACCATATAGGAGCAATAAAGTATTTTATTTGCAATTACAATCTTGAAATAAAAGCATTACATTATTAGGATTACCAAGATTTGATTAGAATTGATTGGTAGAGGAGTTGAAACCATAAAATGGATAAAACAAAAAAGTCTCACAATCATTTGATTATGAGACTTTTAATGATGTGGAGAAGATGGGACTCGAACCCACGACCTCTTGACTGCCAGTCAAGCGCTCTAGCCAACTGAGCTACATCCCCGACTGGTGTCCCCGACTTGGCGTCCCCGACTTATTGTACCAGAAAAAATATTACTATTTTCTTAGGGAACGCAAAAATGCAAATTTTCTTTTAAACTCCAAACATTACCAGCCCGGAATCATAAAATTAATTCCTGTAACTGCCCTCTGCACTTTTCCATTATAAATCGGGAAAGCCAGATAAGGCTCTAAAATCAGATAGCCCAGCGCATTGATACGCAAACTTAAACCTGTACTGATAATCGGTTTTAAAGCTAAGCGTTGTTTTTCGCCATCGCTGAAAATATACTCATAGGTTTTACCGGGCGAACGATTATCGTCCCATGCCATGCCCATATCAAAAAAGAAATTCAAATCGGTTGGCACATAGGCAAAATCTATCAGGGCTAATTTCTTAGGACCCGTAAAAGGCAATCTTACTTCAATATTGGTTAATCCCATCTGTGAGCCTTTGAGTTGCTCTTCGCTCAGGGCTAAAGTAGAGGTCTGGTTGCCCAAAGCTTTGCCCCAGAAACCGTGCATATACCACGGGTACCCCAGAAACATCGGGTATAAACGGTTATAGTCTTCTATATTTTTAGTGCCCAGGCGGCCATAATAATACAGCCTCGCCGCCACTGTAACAGGTTTCAGGTATTTATACCGACGGTAATCGGCAGTAATGCCATTATGGGCAATATCACCAAAATAACGGGAGAACTCAAAGCGATAACGATAACCATTGAGCGGAGCAGTAGTACCGAAAGTTGTATTATCACCTACATAAGCCACATATAACTGTTGCAGGTTAAAAGGTTTGAACCCTTTCTCCAGTAATTCTGCCTGTGGAATCCGGCGAGGGGTTTCGCTACCCCGGTAATAACTTCCTACGGCATCGTTGGCACCATAATAATCACTATAGATGCGTCCGCTGTAACTATACCAGTTTGCGCTGCCACCTACCTCAATACGATTACTTTTGCTGAGTGGATAAAAAGCAAAAAGTCCTACTTCATTGATAAATAAACGATACAGATTATAACTCGACTGAATCAATGAATCAGTAGCCGGAATACCCAGGCTTGCTTTTACCTTGGGGTCAGTTATGTATTTGTTGGTAAGTTGATAGTCAGAAAAGCGATAAGGAATACGGGAGATACTGGCACCCCATTGCAAAGGTTTTTTCTGATTCAGATAGGCAAATTGTCCGCCAAAATCCTGCAACTCACCATTCAAAGCCAATACACCCGATACCTGGTTATTATTGAGCATATCGCTGGCTAAACCTACAATACCCCCGCCAAGACCTGTTCCCCAACGACTGGTGGACATGCCTACACCCGAACTACCCAGATAATCTAATTTGAATTTCGGATTATACCTCAGTGTTTGCAGTTTATCGGTTTGTATTCTCCCTAAAATATTCTGTTTATTCAGGTTGGTCTGTACAATGTTTCTGCCTTCTTTCCAGTCAATAGGTGCCAGTGTAGCAGGTGTTTTATCAATCTTATTGTCAACAGGTTTCCCTGTCAGTTCTCTTTCTTTTACTACATACAGATTGTATTTGCCTCCCTGAAAATACGAATACACCAGCGTTCCTGTTTTAGAAGCCATACTCACTGCAGGAGAATACATCGTAATACCACTAATGCCCGTAAAATAGTTGGTCAGTTTTTCGATACTACTTTCGGCAAGCGAGTAGCGATACAGATTTCTGAAGCCATCGGCATCAGATAAGAAGTAGATAAAATTGCCTGTGGGGTCAACCAGAGGGTTCAGGTTATCAGCCCCTTGAAAGAAAGCAAAAGTTTCTACTTTTGAAGAACCTATTTCTAACCTTGAAATAGAAAAATCAGCTTTTTCTAAACGGGCAAAGTTATGCGCACGGTCGGATACGAAATAAATCCACTTGCCATCGGGCGACCATGTAGGTTGCAGGTCTGAATGCTCATCATTAGTCAGGTTTCTGACTGTTTCTTCTTTAATATTAAAGGCATACAAATCACTTACCCCGTTCATCAGGCCGGAAACTACAATGGTGCTACCATCGGGCGACCAGGCAGGGTTTGAAAACGAGTCAACACCTTTCAGTTCAAAAGTGCGTTTATTCCCGTTAGCTACATCAATAATCGATAATTTATTACGCCCTTTGCTCTGAATCACCAGAGCTAAGTTGCGGCTATCGGGCGACCACGCTCCGGCGGTCTCTAAAAAACTATAAGAATCTACATGTGAACCAAATGAAGTGCTTTCAATCTTTCTGACGATTTTACCAGTATGGGCTTCTGCAATAAAAATATCTAAAGAAATAACATTTTTGGAAGAGATATAGGCAACAAAATTACCGTCAGGGCTAATAGTAGGGGAGAGGTTCATTTCCCCTGCATTTTTAGACGAAGCTACCTCTTTTCCGACTGGAATGGTAGAGGTGCCTTGCCGTAAGGGGATATAGGTATCAACCAATGCCTTTTTCCATCTGGTCGAAAAACGCTCAATATCCATTTTCAGGTTCCGCTTAAAAGCTGCTTCAATGCCATATTTAGCCGTTTCTCTGAATAGCGGACGAATCATGTCATCTCCATAAGTTCCGGCAATATAAGCCCAGAAAGCCTGCCCCCAGCGGTACGGAAAATATTTATATTCTTTAGTTACCAAATCTCTGATAGTTGGAATATCGTCGCTCATCACGGCATCACGCATCCACATAGCGGTATGTGCGTCTACTCTACCCAGCGACATATATTCTGCCAGCCCCTCTACCATAAACAAAGGTAGGTTCTGAATATTGGCTAAAGAAGTAGAGTCTCCGGCGGTCATTAACTGGTACTGAAACGCATGCACCAGTTCATGTCCTAACACATGGTCGGTCTGGCGTTTAGAATACATCATGGGCATTACAACCCTGTTGCGAAGCCCTTCGGTTACGCCACCTGTGCCTTCGCCTATTTGTCCGTTGATTGCTGTAGTTTCCTGAAAATCGGGGTGATTCTGATAGATAATGAGGGGATTGGGTTTGATAAAAGCGAGCTTGAAAACTTCCTGATGAATTTTGTACCAATGTTCACTATTCACAATCAGGTCGTTCGGTATGGTATTATCTTTAAAATAGTGGTATAACTCAAAGTGTGGGCTTTGTAAAACTTTAAATCCGAATGATTTGTAACGAGGTTTGTTTTGTCCGAAATATTGTGATTGCGAAAATGATAAGTTACTGATAATCAGGCTTATCATTACCAACAAGGCTTTTCTCATACTCACGATGTAGTGTTATTTTCTCTTTATAACGAAATTTAAGAGAAAATAGCTTAACAGCCTATCTAAAAATTATCATTCGGCCTGAAAATTTATTTACCGAAATCAGGGCGGCAGGCACTGGCAAATCTGGCTTTCCAGTAATTGGTCATCATATTATCTTCAATCACGCCCTTGCTGGTAGAAGCATGAATAAAAATAACCTCATCTTCACTTCGTACTTCGGTTACAATACCTGCATGATTCACTACTTTTCCGTTGACAGAAAAGAAAACCAGGTCGCCTGTACGAATATTCGGGATATCAATGGCAGGAAAAAACTCTGATTGCTGCCATGAAACACGAGGAAGTTTAATGCCAAATTCTTTGAAAGTATTGCATAACAGACCCGAGCAGTCAATGCCTTGCTCGTCATTACCACCGATACGGTACGGTACACCTGTATACGAGCGAGCTATCTTAATCAGGTTTCGGGTATTGGCCGATACATATACTTCAGGTTTTCTGACCGTGCGTTTTTCGGCAGTATGTTTCTCGACAGTCTTTTTTTCGTAAGTAGATTTAGGCTTATTTTTAGCGGCCAGTTCTTCTGCTTTGCTTTTGGAACGCAAAACTTCGCAAGACGAAACGCTCGACAATATACTTATCAAGCATAGGAATCTGATTAGTTTTTTTGAGTTAAGCACGTTTGGAAAGCATTTTTTTATTCTAACGTTAAAATTATGCCAAAGTATAAAATTTCAAAACTTTTTATTTTAATTTATCGTAATTATAAATGTATCACGATTTTCCAAATCGTCGTTAGTAAATAGGATACAACTAAAATACGGGCCTGTTTTTTAGTGAATACAAGTCTATCAATTGTGCAGCGTTCGCATACATAAAACTTATAAAAACAATGAAAAATAAAACATTCTGGAAAAATATCACACTCATGATAGGTGTGTTGCTGACAGTCCAAACCTACGCACAAAATAAAACCAAAGCCAATGCAAAACCCGATTGCAAGATTGCCGTAATACAGAAATCGGAAGAGGAATGGAAAAAACAATTGAGCCCGGTGCAGTTTGCTGTTGCCCGCAAAGCAGGTACTGAACGTGCGTTTACAGGTGAATACTGGGATAACCACGAAAAAGGCATTTATAAATGTGTCTGCTGCGATTTAGACCTTTTCAGTTCAGATACCAAATTTGAATCAGGCACCGGCTGGCCCAGTTTCTATAAACCGCTCAACGATTGCGCTGTAGAAAATAAAGTAGATGCCAGCCACGGCATGGTGCGTACTGAGGTGGTTTGTAACCGTTGTAAAGCCCATTTAGGCCACGTTTTCGACGATGGCCCTAAACCTACAGGCTTACGGTATTGTATGAACTCGGTATCAATGAAATTTGTGAAGAAGTAGGAAAAGCAATAAAGGTCTCTCAGAAATGGGAGACTTTATTAATATACTTCCGTAAAATAAGTACTTTGCCATAAAATAAGTTTTTGCACGGGTTGATTTGGATAGTGCCAATAAAGGCGATAATCTTGCCTTTATTATAAACCTCCGAATCATGAAACTGTCTTTTACTATTGCTGTGTGCTTCTTTTTTACAGTTAGCTGTCTGCAAGCTCAGAATTTAACACTAACTCCCGGCAATCAGGGGAAATTAAATTTACCAAGGCTTAATTATGAGCAGATTCTGGCTATTCCTTCACCTGAAAGTGGCAGTATTGTCTACGACCTCACTACCAATTGTATCCGGTTCTTTAATGGTACAAAATGGATTCGGACTGACCAGAAAAGCGGTGATTTTGCGCCTACCGCACTTTCTGCCTGGAAGGTTTCTGAATTGAATCCTCAAAATGGTTTTCAGTCTAATCATATTGCTGTCGATAATCAGGGTAATATCTATATTACCGGTCTTTTTATGGACAATTTCAAAATTAAAGGCGTTACCTACCAGGCATTGGGCTATGGCGATTTTTTTGTGATAAAATACAACAATGCAGGTGTACCGCAATGGGTAAAGACCGGAGGCAGTCAGAATAGTTATGCTACTGCGGCTAATGTAGAAGTTGATAATCAGGGAAATGTTTTTTTTGCGGGAGGCTTTTTCAATACTTTAGTTTTTGATGGTAGTTCTTATCCTGCCAATAATTCGTCAGAAGATATATTCGTCTGCAAATTATCTGCTGCTGATGGCAGTGTGTTAGCCATGAAAACCTTTGGCGGCAGCAATTATGATACCATAGGCAGAATTTTTGTCGATAACCAAAGTAATGTCTATGTAACAGGCACTTTTGTGGGAGCTTGTAATTTTGATGCTTTTTCGGTAACAGGGATTGATAATAACGATATATTTATTGCAAAATGCAATGCCAATCTGCAATTTCTGTGGGTAAATAAAATTGTAGGAGTTAGTTCCGATTATGGCAGTCGTATCTATGGAGACAATGCCGGAAGTGTTTATATTACAGGAGCTATTGGGTCTGATGCCACTTTTGCTCCGGGCTATACATTCTCTCCGGGTATGCAAACCATGTTTGTGGCTAAATACGATGCTTCTAACGGAAGTTATCTCTGGCATAGAAACCAGACTAATACAGGGTTTATGAGTTATGCCCATAATATTGTGGTAGATAGTGAAGGAAATGCCTATATAGGGGGATACTTTTTTACCTATATTGATTTAGGAGGCCTACAATTCAATGCATCAGGAAGTGCTTCTGACCTGTTTTTAGCTAAAATTTCAAAAGATGGTGTCTGGCAATGGTGTCAGAAATCGCTGAGCAATGACTCTTATGATACCGAATATTTCAGTGATTTGAAAATAACTTCCACTGATGAGTTGTTTTTAGTTTGTAAAACTTCTTACAACCCGAATTTCGGGTTTGGTGATAAGCGATATGCAGGTAATAATTTTATATTCAAGTTTGATAAAAACGGAGGTGTAAAAGGAGGGAACGCCATTCAGTCAGGTATGAATCAGTATATTCAGAGTGTAGCTATTGGCGGCAATTACCATTACCTGACGGGTTATTTTCAGAGTTCTATCTCTTTTGGTAACATTTCGTTGGCATCTCCTTCGTATAACGGTTTTGTGGTGAAATTGGTGGAATGATTAGAAATTAATTGGGTGATGTTAATTCGCTCTCAGAAATTAAAAGACTTTACTGCTGATAAATTGGGGTTCAAAATTTTGAACCCTAACAAAAAACTGCTATTCCCATAAGCAAATATCAATAGTCATTCAAAACATTTTGTATTACATCTTCTATTAGTAAAGTGAATCTTCAGAAATGATTAATTTTTAGCCCTTTGTAATCTGTATTCTCTTCTTCAATAATTAATTGGCTCAAAACTCAATCTTTTTACAAAAAAATCATCTGAGTTTTTACTGCTTTTACAATTAAGGTTCTAAATTTGCCCTATTAACCGACTAAATTTTTTTAAACAATTTGGCGTTAAATTTGTATATATTACTCTGTCCGAAGTCAATTATCTGGAATAGAATTGTGCCAATAAAAACCTTTTTCAATCGTTATTATTAGCTATTTTAAAAAGCATTATTATTGGGCTTGTTGTGAAGGAGCAAAGGTGATTTAGTAAAATTTATCGGATTTCGTAGAGACGACATGCTTGGCGTCTCAAAAGGCTGTGGGTATAGTAGAATTATCTATTGTAATTTCATCTTCACAAACAGCATTTGTTGGATTGCATAACCCCTTGGAGACGCCAAGCATGTCGTCTCTACGAAAAAAAATGAATCCGATAAGAAATCCATTTTATTCGCTCGCTTCAAACAAGTTCTTTTAATAGCTTAATCACTCAAAAAAGCTTTTTTCATGCTTTCACATCTTCTGATTAAGAATTATGCCCTGATTGAGCACCTCGAGCTTTCTCCTGATGCTCATCTGAATATTGTAACAGGCGAAACCGGTGCAGGAAAATCTATTATGCTGGGTGCAATAGGTTTATTGTTAGGGAATCGTGCTGATGTAAAAACACTTTACAATGAAGCCGAGAAATGTATCATTGAAGGTACTTTTTCTATGGATGGCTTCTATGTACAAAATATATTCGACGAAGAAGAACTCGACTTCGAAAACCCCTGTCATATCCGTCGCGAAATTGCGCCAAGTGGTAAGTCCAGAGCCTTTATCAATGATACACCCGTAACCCTTGAAACGCTTCGCAAAATCACTTCACAGTTGATGGATATTCACTCACAGCACGACTCTATCCAGTTGGGTTCTAACGAATATCAGTTGACTATTGTTGATACGTATGCCCAGTCGTACGATAAACTGGTAGAGTATCAGGATAAATACCGCACCTATAAAAAACTACAGGATGCGTATGAGCAATTACAGGCCGAATCTGACCAGAACAAGAAAGAATTTGAATACAATAGTTTTCAGTTAGACGAATTGTTGAAAGCAAAACTGGAAGCCAACGAGCAGGAACTATTAGAGCAGGAACTGAATATTTTAGAGCATGCCGAAGAAGTAAAGCAACGCTTACGTACGGCCTATGCCTACTTAACAGATACCGAACAATCGGTACTTTCGGTTTTGCAAAGTACTATTGGTAACCTGAATCCGATTTCTACGTATTCGCCTGAATATCAACAGTATAAAGACCGTATTCAGTCTTGCCTGCTTGAATTGAAAGATGTAGCCCGTGACATTGAATCGGAAGAAGAAGGGATTGAATTAGACAGCAGTCAGATAGAGACTATCCAGACCCGTCTGGATTTACTGTATAAATTGCAGCAAAAACACGCAGTGAAATCAAACGGGGAGTTATTAGAAATACAGGCGATTTTAGAAGAGAAAGTAAGTAAAGTATTGAATCTGAGTGAAAACCTGGCGGCTGCCAAAGAGCGTGTGGATAAGGCTTTTGAAACAGCCACCAAATCGGCAGAGGTATTGTCAAAAGCCCGTCAGAGAGTATTACCCGAAGTAGAAAGACGTGTAGTAGGTTTGCTCGTAGAATTAGGAATGCCCAATGCTACATTGAAGATTAACCATGATACCGGAAAACTTACCAACGATGGTATTGACCAGATAAACTTCCTGTTCAGTGCCAACAAAGGCATTACCCCACGTCAGTTAAAAGATGTAGCTTCGGGGGGAGAGTTTTCTCGTCTGATGTTAGCAATTAAATATGTTTTGGGTGATAAACGCTCGTTGCCTACTATTATTTTCGATGAAATTGATACAGGTATTTCGGGCGAGGTTGCCATTAAAGTGGGTAAAATGATGCGTGAAATGGCACAGAGTTTACAGGTAATTGCTATTACCCATCTGCACCAGATAGCAGGCCGGGGAACCAGCCATTTCTTTGTCTATAAGGATAATAGTTCAGCAAGAACGGTGAGTAGAATGCGTGAACTGAAAGCCGACGAACGTATTGTGGAAATAGCCAAAATGATTGGTGGCGAAAACCCCTCAGAAAGTGCCATTCACAGCGCTATAGAGATTTTAGGAGTCAATGTATAAAATAATCAATAAACCAACACACCCATTACAATGAAAGCACTATTGTATGTATTTACCATTATTTTTGCTGTTGCCTGTGCCAATAAATTTGCAGACGAATCGGCTAAACTGACAAAAGAAACGTTCGACCTGCATGATGAAGTAATGCCCGTTACGATGCAATTAGAAGGTCTTCGTTCAAAAGTCATGTCAAAAGCAGAAACGATGGATACTACTTCTAAACAACAGGCATTAGAAATTTCGAAATTGCTTAATGAAGCCGAAACCGAGATGAACGAATGGATGCCCAAATTGGCTGACCTCGAAAAAATGAAAGATAACCAGGAAAAGATTGATACATTAGTTGAATTGAAAACCGAAGGCGATAAAATCAAACAAAAAACGCTTGATGCCAAGAAAAAAGCTGAGGATTTTCTGAAGTAATACCATTTAATTATTGATAAACCCTCTCGTTTCAGAACAGCCTGTTATAGAGAGGGATTTTTACTATATGAAGTACTTATTGATTATATGTATTGGCTTGTTTATAATTGCAGGCGCTTGTCAACCTAAAAAACTACCGATTTTAGGCGACCGTGATTTTGTGAATGGAGATTCTGTCTATCATACTATTCCTGATTTTCAATTGGTTGACCAGGATAGCAATGTAGTTACTAACAAAACCTACGAAAACAAAATTTATGTAGCCGATTTCTTCTTTAGCACTTGCCCCACCATCTGTCCGATAATGAAAACTCAGATGCTACGCATATATGATAAATTCAAGGATAACCCTGAGGTAGGTATTCTTTCACATACCATCAACCCCAAATACGATTCGGTGGCTGTGTTGAAAGCATACGCTGACCGTTTGGGTGTTCCAGCCAGTTTCTGGCACTTTGTAACAGGCGACAAAGAGAAAATTTATGAATTGGGCGAGAAAGAGTATTATGTAACCGCAGGTGAAGATTCTACCGCCGCAGGTGGGTATATACATAGTGGAGCTTTTATATTGGTTGATAAAAAACGTAGGGTAAGAGGCATGTACGACGGTACCAAAGAAGACCAGGTAAGCCGCCTGATGAAAGATATGGATATTTTGTTGAAGGAAGAGGAATGATTAGGACTTTGTACAGATTGATATACATATTCAAAAAAAATCTTACCAATCGTATTTGTTTTGGCGAACTGCACAAATTCATGATAAAAAAAATAAAATATCTTCCTTTATTAACTCTCTTGGCTTCTTGTCAATCGGCAGAAAAAGTAAAGTTAGAGCAATATTATATCGGAGGAAAAGAAATATTTGAAAAGAATTGCGCTAACTGCCACCAGAAAGATGGAAAAGGCTTACAAAACCTTTATCCACCTATTGCAGGTAGCGATTATCTTGATGACAAATCAAAGGTAATTACAGCTATTAAATACGGTCTGGTGGGTGAATTAAAAGTAAATGGCAAGACGTATAACCAGCCTATGCCTGCCAATACCCACTTGCAGAATTTAGACATTGCCGAAGTAGTTACCTATATCTATGCTGAATGGAGAAATGAAACAGCAGTCACGAGTGTTGAGGAAGTAGAGAAGGCTTTGAAGAATAAATGATTTCGCAAAGGTAGAGGTTTTAGCTGATTTGGTTATGTGTGTAATGAACAGGATAATATTTGATAAATGAAAGTCAAATATTGTTTAATTAATCGGTTTTATCGTCTGAATTATAGTAACTTACCAATCCGAAAAACTAACTGCTATAGCCGACTATTCAAACATTTAAAATATCTGCTTTGGCAGACTTATTAACGACAAAACCCCAATAACCGGAATAAAACTGAACACTGATATGAAAACAAACATAAAGTTTATAGCTATCCTGATAGCTTGTTTTTGTACTGAATCAACTTTCGCTCAGACTTCGCCTGACTGGAAGAAAACGACTATTACAAGAGATTTTATTTCAGAAGGAGTGGCAGTGGCCGATTTGAATAAAGATGGCAAAATGGATATTGCGGCAGGCTACTACTGGTTTGAGGCTCCAAACTGGACACGCCATGAAATGGCTCCCTCACGTACCTTCGACCCTCGCAAAGAATACAGTGAGTCTTTTCTGAATCTGGGTATGGATGTAAACTTAGACGGTTGGGATGATGTGGTGATTGTGGACTTCCCCGGTAAAGTGGGTTTCTGGTTTGAGAACCCTAAAAACAAACCCGGACAATGGACTAAACATATTATTGATGACTCAGTAGGAATATCCAACGAATCGCCGGGTTTTATTGATATTGATGGCGATGGTCGTTTAGATATTCTTTGCGGAGATAAGAACAAAAAGCAGATTGTTTGGCTACAAGCGCCTACAAAAAAAGGCGAAACGACATGGAAACGTCATAACCTGACCAAAGAAAATGTAGCCGGAACAGAGATATTTTCTCATGGAATAGGTTTCGGTGATATAGATAAAGACGGTATTAACGATGTGGTTGTGCGTGAAGGTTGGTATAAAGGAACAAAAGATACTAAAGCAGGCAACTGGGTATTTCATCCGGCTAATTTAGGCGAACCTTGTTCGCACATGCAGATTCTTGATGTGAACGGTGATGGCAAGAACGATGTAGTAAGTGCTTCTGCTCACGCTTTGGGTATTTGGTTTCATGAGCAGGTGACTGATGAGCAAGGTAAAATCAACTTCAAAACTCACACCATGAGCAAAACTACTGCCCAGACTCACTCGTCTATCATGGCTGATGTGAATGGTGACGGCAAAAAAGAATATATTACAGGAAAAAGATTTCTGGCACACCACGGTCGCGACCCGGGTGATGCCGATGCTGCCTATTTATTGTATTTTGAGTTTACACCCGATAAAGCTCCTTACTGGAAAGAACACGTAATAGACAATGATTCAGGCGCAGGACTAAACATTGTAGCGCAAGACATCAATAAAGACAAAAAAATCGACATCGTAATAGCGAATAAGAACGGAGTGTTTTTATTTGAGAATGTGCGTAAATAATTGAGTGATTGAGCGATTTAGTGAATGAGTGATTATAATTTTGAGTACTCAATATGTATCTCGAATTTTAAATAACAAATAATCTGTTTTTAATTACTAAATCGCTCAATCACTCAATCACTCAATTTAAAGAATACATTCATGAAAAAACTCATACTTATACTATTAATCACATGCTATGGACTAACATCCTCGGCACAGACGCCCGGCAAATGGATAACCTTATTTGATGGAAAAAGTGCTGATGGCCTGAGAGGTTACAAAATGGATAAATTTCCTGATGGGGTTTGGGTTATCAAAGATGGCTCGCTGCAAACCATTCCGAAAGTGAAGAATGTTGATTTAGTTACTAAAGAACAATTTGGTAATTTTGAACTGGAATATGAATGGGCAGTGGATACAGCTGCTAATTCGGGTATATTTTTTCATTTGCAGGAAGACAAAGCAATGGTTTCTAACCACGGCAATAGCCCTAACTGGCTCGATAATTTTGAGATTCAGATATTAGATGATAAATATTTCAATGATACGGCGGCCGTTCGTTCGGCAGGTTCATTATACGATTTAATGAGACCTGTAAACAAAAAACTAATGCCTATCGGACAGTTTAACAAAGCTCGACTGATACATAAAGACGGTCATGTACAACACTGGCTGAATGAAGCAAAAGTACTTGATTTTGAAATCGGAAGTCAGGCAGTAAGAGAACTCATTATCAGAAGTAAATACAGTAAAAACCCACGTTTTCAGGCCTACAAAGAAGGCCATATCATGCTACAACACCACGGGCAGAAAGTTTATTTTAAGAATGTGCGGGTGAGGCGGATATAGTGGAGTTTATTTGCAGATTAATAATAGACAAAGGACTGATTTTAGTCTGGTCTTTGTCTATTATTAATCTGCCAACTGTTTTCATTTATGAACTATTTTCCAATACAAAACTTACTGAAAATATTTGCTAATAAATCATCGGTAGTTATTTGGCCTGTAATTTCTCCTAAATGATAGAGAGATAAACGAATATCCTGTGCCAAGAAATCGCCTGTGATGCCCGAACTTAAACCGTTTAAAACTTCACTTAAAGCATCGTGGGCTTTTATCAGGTGTTCGTAGTGACGTAAGTTGGTAAGCATAGTATCTGATTGCTTTTTTAGCTTGGACTTGGCTAAGATGGTGTTTTTTAAGTCTTCAATACCGATATTGTTTTTGGCTGAGATATGGATGGTGGAGTACACCTCACCCAACCCTCTCCTTGAAGGAGAGGGCTTAACAGCCTCTACCACGGATTCACTCCCCTCTCCTCCTTCAAGGAGAGGGGTAGGAGGTGAGGAGGCCGCCGCTGCGGAAAAACTCTCAGTTATCGTCTCTAAAACTTTCTCAATATTTCTTAGTACTTCCTCATTCGTAAATCTCAGAATCTTTATGCCATAAATAAACTCAATGTCAGTAGTTCTGGCTTTATCATATTTTTTTTGAGTTTCATTACCATGATGTACACCGTCTATTTCTATGCCTAATTTGCACTCATCGCAATAAAAATCGAGTATATAGTTTTCCTCTAATGGATGTTGTCTTCTAAATTTTTTGCCTCCTAATAGCCTGTCTCTCAATAATTCCCAAAGGATTTTTTCAGTCTCCGTTGAGTTCCTACGTAATTCTCTTGCTTTTTTTAGGAGATTTGTAGAGACGATATTAAAGGCAGATTTCACTTTCTCCGAAGTAACGCCCTCCTCACCCCCAACCCCTCTCCCTGAGGGAGAGGGGAGTTTTTTTAAGCCCTCTCCTTCCAGGAGAGGGTTGGGTGAGGCGGCCGCCGCTGTGGAATACAAATCAATCTTATTCCTAACCCAAATCACTTCCTTGTCTTTAACTATGTCAGCAAAAGTATTAGCCAGGAAAAGCTGGTCGATTTCGTTTTCAAAGAGTAGAATCACAATCTCAGCTTTTTCCATTGCTTGTTTTGAGCGTTCGATGCCGATGGTTTCTACTACGTCTTTGGTTTCGCGGATACCTGCGGTGTCGATGATGCGGAATTTCATGCCACCGATGAAAAGAATGTCTTCGATTACATCACGGGTGGTGCCGGCTATTTCTGTAACAATGGCTTTTTCTTCGTTGAGCAGGATATTAAGCAAGGTCGATTTTCCGGCATTAGGTGGGCCGATAATGGCTACCGGAATCCCTTCTTTAATAACATTGCCTGCATCGAAAGAATCTATTAGTTTTTTCAGAAAATTCTGAATTTTCAATATTAATTGTCTTAAATCTTCTCGCCCGGCAAATTCTACATCCTCTTCACCGAAATCTAACTCTAATTCTACCAGTGAAGCAAAATGGACTAGTTCTTCACGCAAGATTTTTAATTGGGTTGAGAACCCGCCTCGCATCTGGTTTAAGGCAGTTTTATGAGCTGCCTCTGAGTCTGCCGCAATCAGGTCGGCTACTGCTTCGGCTTGTACCAAATCAAACTGTCCGTTCAGGAATGCTCTTTGGGTAAACTCACCCGGCTTTGCCATGTGGCAGCCGTTCTGAATGAGTAGTTTAAGAATATATCTGATAATATAGTCGCTGCCATGACAGGAGATTTCTATGACATCTTCTTTAGTAAAACTACGAGGTGTTTTGAACACCGAAAGCAGCACTTCGTCAATGATTTTTCCTTTGGTGTTGTCAGTATAATCTCTGATAGTACCAAAATGAATGGTGTGTGATTCAACTTTAGTTAAATCTTTCCCTTTAAAAATCTTGTTTACAATTGCTAAGGTTTGCTCGCCCGAAACCCTGATTACCCCAATAGCCCCTACACCTTGTGGCGTGGCTAAGGCACATATTGTGTCTAACTGAACCATATTTTTTGATTGAAAACAGACTATTTAATTACATAAATTAGTCAAACTGGTCTGATTTCAAGGAAATTTGATTAAAATTTATTTACTTTTGCAAATCTACTTTTAAACTTTCTCGATTAAAAGTAGTTATGCTGTTGATGCCGTCTATACGAAGAATTACGTTGCTTTCTTATGATAAAAACTAAGTACCTGTGGTATATCAATGCCTTTCTGACATTGGTGGCGATATACATAGCCTACCGCATCTGGTTTGCTCCCCGAAGAGATGCCTGGAATTATATTCCTGACAACGCTTTTTTAGTGGTCGAAAGTTCGCAAATCCAAAGTTCGCTTTTCAATAAGAAAGGTCTCGATTCTACGCAACTGGCCGATATTCCATTTTTTTATGATGCGTTGCAACCTCTGAAACAAATTGCTCAAAGTATCGACGATTCTGTAGTAGCCCGTAAATTCTTAGCCCGTAAGCGTATTACTTATTCACTCCACAGAGAAACCAAGAAGAACCTCGAATACATTATTTATATCCCGACAGCCGCTTTCGGCGATGCCAATTTTCTTAATAAACTAACCTCTCCTGACCCTGCCAAAAGAAAAGGCTACGGGCGCACCTATAAGGGTGTCAGATTGGAAGAACTCTACAGTATCAATAACCAATTGTTGTTTAATTTTCTGTTGTACGACGATTATCTGATTTGTACGGGCTCGAAAGTATTACTGGAAGAAGTGGTAAATCGTATTAAGTTGGGTGCTCCTATCGAAAGCATGCCTTTTAAAGAAAGCCGTCGGGGGATAGCTCATATCTATTTTAAAAGCCGTAACCTGCAAGATGTGGCAGATATTCTGCCTTCGCAATTATCGCCTAATCTGATTGAGTTTTTTGGAAATATTACCCCAAGAAACCCTGATATTGTGTTTGAAAAGCCCAAAATACCAAATACCGTTTCAGCCTATATTTATTCGCAAGGCACCAATACAATTCCGTTTCTGGGTATTTTTGGTCAACAAATGCCGCAACCTTTTACCTGTACTGACCTGATTCCAGAAAATACTGCTATCACTTTTCGTGTCAGTTTCAAGAATAAAACCAAATTGGCGCAGGATTTCAATAATTATTTCAGGGGAAATGAACAGGCATTGCTGGCCGAACGTGACAGCCTGAATCGTTTTCTGAATATCAACCTGACGAGCCTCTACACCATCTTAAAAAATGAAATAGTATTGTGCGAAATGGAGACTTCATCAGATGAACCTTCAAAGAAGATATTGCTGATTAAAACAGAAGACCCCGCCGAAGCGCTGAATATGTTTGATGACCTGGCCGATAATGCCGGAAAACTCTCTTCGTATTTTAAACCACAGCCTTTCAGCTACCTGAATAATTATGTACGAAACATTCAGATAAGTCAATTGCCTGCTTTGCTTTTTGGCTCTATTTTCAGAGGTTTTGCCGACTGTTATTATACTCAGATTGGCGATTATATGATTCTATCAAGTGATGATGATGCCATGCGCGAATATCTGAATAGTCTGAATTTTGGGCAAACCTGGGCAAAATCGAATATATATACCGATTTTGTCAAAAAACTTCGTCCGCAGGCGCAGGTAACGGCCATTATCAGTCCGCAAAGAATCTGGAACAACCTTTATTACTCTTTGCCACAAAAATGGCGCAGTACTACTATTAAACATGAGCAACGAGCCAAAGCATTACGTTTTGTGGCGGTTGAAAACTTTGTGATTAACAATACTTTCGGGACAAAATTGCTGATTGAAAAAATTCCGCAAACACAAAAAGAGGTGTTAGTAAATCGTTTCTTTTTACAGGATAGCCTGAGTATAAACACGGCTTTTGTAGGTAAACCTTTTATTATTAAAAATGCCCATAATACCTCAGAAGAGATATTGCTTCAACGAGCCGACAATCAGGCAGTTTTGCTAAGTAATTCGGCTAAGGAAATTAATAAGATTCCATTAAGTCAACCACTGACGAGTGCTTACCTGTTGCCGACCGATTATTTTCAGAATGGTACATTGCATTATCTGGCTACTACTGCCGATAAATTGCTGTTTTTTACAAGAGAAAATGCAACAGGTTTAGTAGCCAACTACGCCGATATTGATTTCAGTGGGTCGATAAGAGCCGTGGCTGCCAGTGAAACGAAAATCTATGTAGCCGACGACGGGGGTAATGTTTTTATAATTAATGAAGAAACCCAAAAGATTAATAAGGTAAGAACTCCCGGACACCTGACTGATATTATGTGGATTCAGCCTGTGAAATTCAAAAACAACACCCATCTGGCTATTCTGCAAAAAGATGGTACACTCAATGTCATTTATGAAGACGGGCCATTCCTGAAAGGCTTTCCAAAAGTACCATTAGCTGCTCGTCCTTCTGAAATGATAATAGAAGAGGGGCAGGGGAAAAATTCTGTTATCACCCTGATTTCAGAAAACGGAGAGATAAAAAAAGTGGATATGAATGGAAATTCATTGAGTAGGGGTAATATTCAATTAGAACGACCGGATAAAGCGACTGTTTTTGAGGTGATTTTCGACCAAAACCATAAAGACTGGCTGATTGCCCGCCGAACGCCAACCTCTTTGTTGATTATGAATAAAGTAGGTGGGTCAATTATAGAAATAGGTAGTACCAATTTCATGAAATCGCAATTGCGTTATTTTGATTTAGGCAATGACCTGCGGTTTGTTAGCATTTTTGACGGTAAAAATAATACACTCTTCGATTTGAAAGGCAGAATGTTAGGCGATAAACCGCTACCTGCTACGGCTTTACCTGCCGTATCATATTCAGAAGCCTATAATAAACTCTTTATTTATAATGCTAATAAGACAAGGTTTGAAGTGTGGTCGGTTAAATTGAAGTAGAAAAAATTTGAAATATTTGACGGGTAGTGTAGCTAAAGTAATAAAGATTGAAGTATGTTTAAGAAAATCCTCATCACTTTTATAACAAGTATTCTCTTATTCTCGTGCGAAGATACTGAACTGATTGAAGGAAGAGATGATAACCTTGCTATAGGGAATCCTTCTGACGCAGGGGTGAATGAGAATAATTATTTGATGGAGAAAGCCCCATACGCCTTATCTTATAACCGTTCGAAGGGAACTGCTAATTGGGTTGCCTGGCATTTATCTAAAGGCTGGAAAGGAAATGCTGTAAAGGCAGATAATTTTAAATCAGATGAGTCATTACCTTCTGGCTGGTATAGGGTTAAAACAAGTGACTATGTAGGCTCCGGTTTTGACAGAGGGCATTTATGTCCGTCAGCTGATAGAGATGGTTCTACGCAGGATAATGAAGCTACTTTCTTAATGACCAATATAGTGCCTCAATCACCCAATAGTAACAGAGACACCTGGGTAGCTTTAGAAACTTATTGTAGAAAAATGGTTGATGCAGGTAACGAATTATACATTGTGGTCGGTGTCTTAGGACAGGGAGGCTCTGGCAGCAATGGCGGTACCACCAAAACACTGGCTGATGGGAAAGTGGTAGTACCGGAGTCTCTTTGGAAAGTGATTGTAGTTTTGCCTGTAGGAGAGAATGATATAGATAGAATTGACAGCGACACACGGGTAATTGCTATAAAAATACCCAATCGCCAGTCGATAAAAAGCGATTGGGGAGAGTATCGGCTAAGTGTTGATGAACTGGAGGCTTTAACGGGCTACGACTTTCTGTCAAATGTATCCAACACGCTACAAAAACAATTAGAAGGCAAAGCTGATAAAGGACCGACTTATTAACTTTTTCAGAGATGTGTATGTTATTACATTATCGCTTCAATACTTCTTCAATCTGTACATTCAAAATTCCTTTTTCTTCAAGAGAATCTGCTCTTGTTTTCTCAATTTTTCCGTATTTATCAATAATGGCATAGCTTGGGTAGGAGGTACTTTTTATTTTTTTCATGATTTCCTTGGTCAACTCTTCTGACGCAAAAATATGATTCCCTTCCAGTTTATAAAAAGCTATCAACTGTTTCCATTTTTCTTCATTGTCATAATTGGTTATGTACAGAAAAGTCAGGCCTTTATTTTTATACTGTTTTTTCAAATCAGCCGCATATAAACTTATCTCTTCTCTACAAGGTCTGCACCAACTTCCCCACATATCCAGAAATACAGTTTGCCCTTTGAAATGCGTCAGAATCTCATCCCAGTTTTTCATGGTTAAAAAGACTGTTCTTTTATTGAGTGTCCTTTCCGTATTTGAAATAGCTTCTTCGATAGGCTTCTTGAAATATTCATTGAATTTGCTACGGGGATACTGATTCCTGAAGTCGCTATAAATAGCCTCTACGTTTGTAAAGTCTTTGTTTCTAATCATTGAGTCAAACAGAAAAGCATACATCTGCTCTTTTACTTTACCTTCAAAGTACCTTTCAATGATTTTTTGTTTTAATTGATTACTGAAATCCTTTCGCATGGCTGTTTCTGCTTTCAGGCTATCACCACCATACCATTCTTTATAAAATTCGTGTTCACGATTCAGGTAATCATCATAGGCATCAATGTATTTTGTATTAAGAAACAGACTGATATAAGCATGGTAGGAAGGAGCAACCAAAGCCTTTTCATCAGACAAGGGTGCTTCTTTTTGTAAACTGTTAAATACATTCTGCCAGTATTGTCTGTTGTTTTTCAAGCCTTCTTTCTGGCTACTATTCAAATCGTCGTAGGTATAATATAATGATGATTGACGGGCATATTTCAGATGATAATTCCAGAATTCTATAAAATCATCGGAAGGCTTTTGTACAGTTATCACTGAATCGATGATTCGCTTATCTTTTTCATAAAACTGATTAACAATTGTAGCTATTCTGTCTGGTAAAGAGTCCTGTTTAGTTTGTCCATAATTATAAAACAGAGATATGCCTTTTAATTGATTATTGTTTGCTCCGGTGCCACTAATGGAAAGTAGCTTATCCTCATTTTCAGTAATGAGTAGTTTATCTCCTTTGGTAATAAAGAAAAACTGCTCGAAGAGTTTCCTGTTTCGTAAACTATCTTTGATTGAAATACTGATAATTTCTTTGTCAGCAACGTCTATATTCAAAACAAAATCTCCGGTTGGACTAATAAATTTCTCAATAAAAGGCTTTTGCGGGTCATCATTTTCCAGACGTTTTGTTGGCTGCTCAATAGTAAGTATCCCTCTTTTCATAGAAGGAATTTTGCCCGAGATAGTAGTTTTTTGTCCGAAAGCGTTGTAAAATGTCACGAAGCACAACAAAATAACGAAATAGGTTTTCATACTGTTAAGACTGAAAATGGGTGGATACTGAAATACTCTTAGTGTCTTAAAAGTACGTAATTTTCTTTTTCTACATTTATCTGGGCTAAGTTATTCGCTAATAAACTTATTTAAGGTTTATCAGGTCGCCAATTTAAAGAATAGTGCAAAATAAGCTGACTGTTTTACTTGGTAAAAACAATGTTGTCCGGCTTATCTGCTTAGTTGTGCTATCTTTTCTCTGGCGCTTGCTAAAGTGCCATCAATCTGTAAGGCCTTTTCATAATAATATAAAGCTTTCTTTTGATCTCCGGCTATCAGATACGCCTCTGCCAGACTATCAAAAGTATTGGCCTCTTGTAGATATACGTTGGTGTTGAATTCTAATACGGCAATGGCTTCTTTATAACGCTTTTGCCCCAGCAGTACGTAGCCATAAGCATTGAGTTCGCTTGAATTTCGGAGTAAAGATTTTATTTCGACACTTGCATGCTGTAATTCTCTGGCAATCTGCTTGGTAGCATAATTATAAACGATATGTGCTACTGTGGCCTGTGCCTTATAGGCTGGTTGATAAGGTTGATGTGTGAGGATTTTAGCTAAATCGTGCTCCAATGACTCCACAGGGCGCTCAATAATTCTACCGATTTCTTTACCTTTCTCTATGATAATAAAGGTAGGCACTCTGAAAATATTCCAGTTGACTTCTTCATGCGAAGGGCTTTGCTTGTAGCGTTCCGGCGCATTATCTACCATTATGAATCGGAGTTTGCTGTTAGGTACTTCTGCTTTTTCAAGAACTTTCAGGAAACGAGGCAGGTTTTGCTGGGTGTCTCCGCACCAGGTGGCACCAAAAATCAATACTTCTATGTCTTTCAGGTCTGTTTTGAGAGATTGTGTGGATATAGTATCGACGGCATATTCCTGATAGTATTTATCATACCATCGGTTATAGGGGAAACGCATAAAAGCTACCTTGGAACAAGGCCCTGCAAGCATGGTATTGCCACGGGCATCGAGGCTTTCCTGATTAATAAAAGGGCTTGAGTTTTGCGCAAAAGTGGCAAAACTCAAGCACAACAAAAGTAAAGTGTAATGCTTTTTCATAAAGATGTATTTTGTAAAACGAAGCTCAAAAGTAGCCTTATTACGTATAGGGAGGTGTTAAGGATTTCCTAACGATTTGTGAATATTTGTTAATGGGGGCTAACAACTATTGGCAGATGAATTTACTGGATGAAATGGCTGATTAATTCACTTGCTAATTATCCTCTTTATCAATTGTTTTTTGTGAAATATTATCGATAATCATATATATTGCGAGGATACTATCGTTTAGCATAGTAATTTTGATTGGTCGTGATTACCACTACCATATAACCCTATTTTATTTGTCCCATGTGGTCTGGAGGAATCCTGCATACCATTAACGGGGAAATTATAAACCTTCCAAAAACGATGAGATTTATTTCAATACTTTTTTTAACGCTTTTTGCAATTAGCAATAGTAGATGTACCGCACAAATTGCATCAGCAAAACAAAGTACATCCAGTAAGTCAGGAATTATTACAGGTGCCGACCAGACCGAAAAATATTTACCTTATCTGAAAGGAAAACGAATTGGTATGGTAGCCAATCAGAGTTCTATCATAGGCAAGAAAAGCAGTGTGGATAGCTTATTGAGCCTTGGCATTAACATTGTAAAAGTGTTTGGGCCTGAGCATGGTTTCAGAGGTAATGCCAGCAATGGCGCTGCGGTGAGCAATGAGATAGACGCTAAAACCGGTATCCCGATAATCTCTTTATATGGCAAAAACCAGAAACCAACCAAAGAACAACTGGCAGATGTTGACTTGATGGTCTTTGATATTCAGGATGTAGGTTGTCGCTATTATACCAATATTAATACACTTGAGTATATCATGGAAGCCTGCGCAGAAAACAATAAAGAACTGCTGATTCTTGACAGACCTAACCCAAACGCCTATGTAGTAGATGGGCCTGTAATGACTGATGATAAATTTAAGTCTGCTATAGGAATCCATTATACACCTATGACTCATGGCATGACTATCGGTGAATTTGCACAATACCTGAACGGCGAAGGTTACCTGAAAGAACCATGTAAACTCAATATTATAAAAGTTGCCAATTATAGTCATGATATGTCTTACGTATTACCGATAAATCCGTCACCGAATTTGAATACACAGCAAGCGGTAATGCTTTTTCCGAGCTTATGTATGTTTGAAGGAACGGCTATCAACGAAGGTCGGGGAACTTATATGCCATTTACTATATTGGGAGCACCCAAACTGAAAGACAAGTATTCATTCTCTTACAAACCCGTAGGTATTCCCGGCATGAGTGAGAGACCTAATCATAAAGATTCTGTTTGTTATGGTCTTGACCTTCGGAATTATGATGTTAACCAACTTCGGAAGAGTCGCCAGATTAACTTAAAGTGGTTAATTGAATTATACAATGCTTATCCGGATAAGGCTAAGTTTTTCACTCCCGGAAGACCGGGTCAGGATATATCAGCTTTTGATTTGCGCATAGGTACAGACCAATTAAGAAAACAGATTATAGCAGGCGTATCGGAAGAAGAAATCAGAAAAAGCTGGGAGCCTGAATTATCAAAGTTTAAAGCTATACGGGCTAAGTATTTGTTGTATGCTGATTGATTAATTTTGCATAGAATATCTCCGTTATTTCGGCATGTCAGCGACTGAAACGGTCCGCCGTGCGGTCGCCATCTAAATTAACAAAGCGGACGCCGCGCGGGACTATTTTTGTACACTAACCCGACTAAAGTCGAAAGTCGGGCTTATTATTATGTAAGCCGGACTTAAGTCCGGCGATGTAAATAAAAGCCACCCAATTCTATTGGGTGAACACGGGGTGTCGTGGATGGGCAACAGTAACCACCTAACCCCCTCACTACAAACAAAATAATCAAAAAACTTTTTTGATTTATGATTGCATGAATCAAAAAAAGCTGTACCTTTGCACCTCAATTGAAAACGGAGTACCCCTCATTTGGTTAAATGAAGTCCCGACTCATTCGGGAAACCAGTTTAACTTTGACTGTAACATCCTACGACCAACGTCGTAATATAACTCAGAACAGTCTCCGAAAGCTATGAATTTTACAGGAATCACTGCAAGGTAACAAGGAATCGTCCTGCACCTTTAGTTTTTTTTGACCTTACCGAAGCGAATTATTCGCAACGGTTTGCAGTGTAATGAACAAGTTGGCAGTGGCTAACCTCTGGAAATAGTAAATAATTTTTTGACCGATGTTTGTTTTCGTGCATAATTTTTCGGAATTTTGCACCCCCGTTCGAGTGCCGAATGCAAATGCGGCAGAAGAAGAAGCAAAATAGGTTATAATAGCAAAATAAAGCGTAAAATACCATGTCTGGAATTATCGGAAAGAAAGTTGGAATGACAACTATCTTCAACGCAGAAGGTCAAGCAGTACCTTGCACATTGATAGAGGCAGGTCCTTGTGTTGTAACTCAGGTTCGTACTGAAGAAAAAGATGGCTACAAAGCTATCCAGTTAGGCTACGGCGACAAGAAAGAAAAAAACACAAGCCGTCCGTTAGTAGGTCATTTCAAAAAAGCAGGCACAACGCCTAAACGTAAATTAGTTGAGTTTAAAGAGTTTGAAAAAGAATACAGCCTTGGCGATACTATTCGTATTGAAGATGTTTTTGCAGAAGGTGATTTCTTGGATGCAAGCGGAAACTCAAAAGGTCGTGGTTTCCAAGGGGTTGTAAAACGCCACGGATTCAGCGGTGTTGGTGGTCAGACCCACGGTCAGCACAATAGAGGACGTCACCCGGGTTCAATCGGTGCATGTTCATTCCCATCAAGAGTATTCAAAGGTATTCGTATGGCAGGTCGTATGGGTAACACACGTACTACTGTACAAAACCTTAAAGTATTGAAAGTATTGACTGAGCAAAATTTGATCGTTATCAGCGGTTCAATCCCTGGTGCGAAAAACTCATACATTACTTTACATAAATAAAAACACCCCCAGCCCCTAAAGGGGAGTGTTTAGAGTACATGTTTTAAAAGCTCCCTTTAGGGCGGGGGGCGTTTAGGTCGAAACCGGACGACATCGAAAAAATACGGCAAGCAAAATGGAATTATCAGTATTCAGTAAAGACGGAAAAGAATTAGGTCGTAAGGCTACATTAGCTGACGACATTTTCGGAATTGAGCCAAACGAACACGTGGTTTACCTTGATGTAAAACACTATCTGGCTAATCAGCGTCAGGGTACGCACAAAGCAAAACAAAGAGCCGAAATTGCACGTTCAACCAAGAAAATTGTTCGTCAGAAAGGTTCAGGAGGTGCGCGTCATGGTTCAACCAAAGCACCAACTTTTGTAGGTGGTGGTCGTGTATTCGGACCTACTCCACGTGATTACGATTTCAAATTGAATAAAAAAGTAAAAGTATTAGCTCGTAAATCGGTTCTATCTGCCAGAGCTAAAGAAAATAACATCTCAGTTATTGAAGACTTTACTTTTGACTCTCCAAAAACAAAATCTTACTTAGCATTTTTGGGTGCATTGTCATTAAGTGGTAGCAAAACACTTTTCATTTTGCCTGCTCATGATGCCAATGTGTATTTATCAGCTCGTAACATTCCTAAAACTAAAGTTTTGAGTGCTGACGAAGTAAGTACTTATGACTTAATCAATGCTGATAAGTTAATCATTAGCGAAGGTGCTTTGTCGAAAATAGAATCAATATTGAACTAAGAAGCTGCCAGCAGCTTTGCTAATAAATTAAGAAAATGAGTGTACTTAAAAGACCAATCGTCACCGAAAAATCACAAAAAGCTACCGCTAAAGGTAAGTTTGTGTTTGAGGTAGCTATCGATGCGAACAAAATCGAAATTGCAAAAGCTGTCGAAAAGATGTATGGTGTATCAGTTACTGATGTAAACACTATCCGTCAAATCGGTAAAAAGAAATCAAGAATGACTCGTAGCAGAGCTTCTTCAGGCGTTACGTCTACTTTCAAAAAAGCAGTAGTTACTTTGAAAGAGGGCGAAATGATTGATTTCTACGAAAATTTATAAGAATCGGTTCTGTGAGTTTTCTCACAAATCATTCCATCATTAAATTTCAAGTATAGCCTGTTAGGGCTGCAAAAGATTAAGTAAAAATGGGTATCAAGAAATTAAAACCAATCACCCCGGGTCAACGTCATCGTGTAGCTCCCGATTTCTCTGAGATTACTGCAAGTAAACCTGAGAAAAGCTTAACTACTACGATTAAGAAATCTGGTGGTCGTAATAATGAAGGACATCGCACAGCCCGTTATATCGGTGGTGGCCACAAACGCAGATATCGTATCATTGATTTCAAAAGAAGCAAAGTAGATGTTTCTGCTGAAGTAAAAACAATCGAGTACGATCCAAACCGTTCAGCACGTATCGCATTGGTACAATATACTGACGGCGAAAAAGCATATATCATTGCTCCACAAGGCCTTAAAGTAGGTCAGACAATCATCTCAGGTAAAACAGTTGCGCCTGAAATCGGTAACTCACTTCCATTAGGAAATATGCCGCTTGGTACAATTGTTCATAACATTGAGTTACACCCTGGCAAAGGTGCACAAATGGCACGTAGCGCAGGAACTTACGCTCAGGTATTGGCCAAAGATGGTAAATATGTAACCTTGAAAATGCCATCAGGCGAAATGAGAATGGTATTGGCTACTTGTATTGCTACAGTAGGTACCGTATCAAACGCCGACCATATGAACGTAACTTACGGTAAAGCTGGTCGTAAACGTTGGTTAGGTGTTCGTCCACGTGTAAGAGGTGTGGCAATGAACCCGGTTGATCACCCGATGGGTGGTGGTGAAGGCCGTGCTTCAGGAGGTCATCCACGTTCACGCAATGGCTTATTAGCTAAAGGCAAGAAAACACGTGACAAAACTAAGCCATCAACCAAGCTAATCGTTTCAAGAAGAAGTAAATAATCATCATAAAGGATATATAAGTATTTATGGCACGCTCACTAAAAAAAGGACCATATATTGATTACCGCCTTGACAAAAAAGTTGTTGACATGAACAACTCAGGCAAAAAATCAGTCATCAAAACATGGTCGCGTCGCTCAATGATTTCTCCGGATTTCATTGGACATACTTTCGCAGTACATAACGGAAACAAATTTATTCCGGTTTATGTAACTGATAACATGGTAGGTCACAAACTGGGTGAATTTTCTCCGACTCGTAACTTCCGTGGTCACATAGCAAAGAAAGATAAAGGAAAAAGATAATAATTGTACATTTGTAAAAAATGGAAGCAGTAGCAAAATTAAGTGATTATCCTACCTCGCCACGTAAGGCAAGACTGGTTGCAGACCTGATCAGAGGTAAAAAGGTAAGTTATGCGTTAGGTATCCTGAGTTTTCAGCCTCAACACGCATCACCTGTTATCAAGAAGGTCTTGTTATCAGCAGTTGCTAACTGGCAACAAAGAAACGAAGACCAGAAAATTGAAGATGCCGAATTAGTAGTGAAATCAATTTTCGTTGACGGTGGACGTATGATCAAACGTTTAAGACCAGCCCCTCAGGGCCGTGCTTACAGAGTACGTAAACGTTCGCATCACCTTACTATTGTAGTTGATAGTGCAGTTTAATCATTCATAAGCGAACGATATACTACTCGTATCGCATCAAATTACTACGACGTTGAAGTCGTAAAATCAAGAATTAAAAACTAATGGGACAAAAAGTAAATCCTGTCAGTCTTAGACTTGGATATATCAGAGGATGGGAATCTAACTGGTATGGTGGTAAAACATTTGCCGAAAAACTTGTCGAAGACCAAGAAATCCGTAAATACGTTGCAGCACGTATTCCAAAAGGAGCGATATCGAAAGTAGTTATCGAGCGTACCTTAAAACGTATCACCCTTACTATTCATACAGCCCGCCCAGGTGTGGTTATCGGAAAAGGTGGTAATGAGGTTGATAAGATTAAAGAAGAGTTGAAAAAACTGACCGGCAAAGACGTTCAGATCAACATCTACGAAATCAAACGCCCAGAGTTAGATGCCAAACTAATCGGTGAGTCTATTGCTCAACAATTAGAGGCTCGTATCTCTTACCGTCGTGCCATGAAACAAGCCATTCAGGCGGCTGTTCGTGTAGGTGCACAAGGTATCAAAGTAAAATTAGGTGGTCGTCTGGCTGGAGCTGAGATGGCACGTAATGAAATGTATAAAGAAGGACGTATCCCGCTTCATACACTTCGTGCTGATATTGATTATGCAGTATCAGAAGCCCTTACAGTATACGGTAAAATCGGTATTAAAGTATGGGTATTCAAAGGCGAAGTATTTGGCAAGCGTGATTTAACTCCTGCTGGTGGTGCGCAATCTCAAGGTAACGAAAGAGGCGGCGAAGGCGGTGGACAAGACCGTGGACGTGGCGGACGTGACGATAACAGAGGCGGCGGACGTGACAACAGAGGCGGTGGACGTGATAACAGAGGCGGAGACAACAGAGGTGGTGGAGATCGCAACAACCGTGGCGGCAACAACCGTGGTGGTGGCCCAAACAATCGTGGTGGCAACAACAACAATAATAGAGGTAATAATAATAGAAGATAAGAAGTTTTGAGTTTCAGGTTCGTAGGTTTCCTTGCTGGAAATTCATCCCTGAAACTTACGAATCTTAAAACTTGAAACGAAGCACAGCAGTGCTGAAAATATAATAGCGTCATGTTACAACCAAGAAGAACCAAATTCCGTAAGCAGCAAAAAGGCAGGATCAAAGGTCTCGCAACACGTGGACACGAGATTGCTTTCGGAACATTCGCTATCAAATCTTTAGAGCCGGGTCGTATCACTGCTCGTCAGATTGAGGCAGCTCGTATCGGGGTTACCCGTGCAATGAAACGTGAAGGTCAGGTATGGATTCGTATCTTCCCTGATAAACCTATCACTAAAAAGCCACTCGAAGTACGTATGGGTAAAGGTAAAGGTGCCCCTGAGTATTGGGTAGCAAGTGTAAAACCAGGTACTATTCTTTTCGAAGCAACAGGTGTGCCATTGGCAGTTGCTACTGAAGCGCTACGTTTGGCAGCCCAAAAATTGCCGGTACAAACCAAATTTGTAGTACGTAGAGATTATCAGGAAGAAGCAGAATAATTCAACAGGCGAGAGCCTGATGAAAGTAACCTGAATGAGAACCTTTATTTTTTTACTCATTCATTCATTCAAGAACAAAATGAAAAAGTCAGAAATCCAAGCATTGTCAGTTGAGCAGTTGCAGCAAAACATCGCTGTCGAAAAAGACAGAATCAATAAATTGAAGTTTGCTCATGCTATCACGCCTATCGAAAATCCGATGCGTATCCGTCAGTCTCGCAGATTGATTGCTCAAATGTTGACAGAATTGAATGCCCGTTAATATTTAAATACCCTGTTCAACAGGACATTAAGACAAATACAATGGAAGAAAGAAATCTTAGAAAAGAGCGTATCGGAACAGTAGTTAGCAACAAGATGGATAAATCTGGTGTGGTAGCTGTAGTTCGTAAACTGAAACACCCGAAATACGGAAAGTTCATGCTCAAAACCAAGAAATTCATGTTCCATGACGAGAAAAATGAAGCTGGTATCGGTGATACCGTAAAGATTCAGGAAACTCGCCCATTGAGCAAGAATAAGAATTGGAGATTAGTAGAAATCGTAGAAAAAGCGAAGTAATTTAAAGCTAATAGCTGTTAGCCTGATAGCTAATAGCCAACAAATTAAGACAATGTTACAGCAAGAATCAAGAGCAGGTGTTGCCGATAATAGTGGAGCAAAAGAAGTGCTTGTAATCCGTGTATTGGGCGGAACAGGTAAACGTTATGCTTCTATTGGCGACAAAGTTGTCGTATCCGTAAAATCGGCCTTATCTTCGTCAAACATGAAGAAAGGAACAGTATCTAAGGCTGTTGTAGTGAGAACCACTAAAGAGGTTCGTCGCAAAGATGGTTCATACATACGTTTTGAAGACAACGCAGTAGTATTATTAAACAACCAAGACGAGCCACGTGGTACTCGTATTTTCGGACCTGTTGCACGTGAATTACGTGAGAAACAATTCATGAAAATCGTTTCTTTGGCTCCTGAAGTTCTTTAATTTGAAAGCGGACCTTCAGTGAAAACCTGAACCCCGCCATCAGGACAGACTGCCACGCAGATTTGTCTGATGCTTAACTATTCAAATTTTCAAATTTAAAAGTAATGGAAAGAAAATTCAATAAGCAAAAGAAACAACACGTACGCACAGGCGATACAGTTGAGGTTATTGCAGGTAACTCTAAAGGCAAACGTGGTAAAGTAACTGAAATTCTTGCTGAGAAACAACGTGTAGTTGTAGATGGCGTGAACATTCAGAAAAAACACGTGAAACCTTCGGCACAAAACCCGCAAGGCGAAATCCGTGAGTTTGCTGGTCCGATTCACATCAGTAACGTAATGTTGGTTGACCCTGCAACAGGCAACCCTACACGCACTGGCCGTAAAGAAAACGACAAAGGCAAATTACAACGTTTCTCTAAAGAAACCGGTAAATTTATTTAAGGTATTATCATCTGGTTGTGAAACCGGATACATACAAGAGGGTCGGAAATCCTCGTAAAAAGCGATTTAAAAAAATGGCACGTTTAAGAGAAAAATATACAACAGAAGTAGTACCGGCTTTGAAAGACAAGTTCGGATACAAGTCAGTAATGCAGGTACCTGTATTGCAAAAAATCGTAGTAAACCGTGGTGTAGGTGCTGCAACAGGCGATAAGAAATTAATCGACAGCAGCTTAGAAGAAATTACAAACATCACAGGTCAGAAAGCCGTAGCAACTCTTTCAAAGAAAGCCGTATCAAACTTCAAACTTCGTGAAAATATGCCGATTGGTGTAAAAGTAACTTTGCGTGGAGAGAAAATGTACGAATTTCTTGACCGTTTGACAGCTATTGCGCTTCCACGTGTGAGAGACTTCAAAGGTATCAGCGACAAAGGTTTTGACGGACGCGGAAATTATACCTTTGGTATTAAAGAGCAAATTATTTTCCCTGAGATTTCGATTGATAAAATCTCTAAAATTCAAGGGATGGATATAACTTTCGTAACATCGGCACCAACAGATGCAGAGGCTTACGAATTATTAAAAGCAATGGGTCTTCCATTTGCAAGCAGTGCAAAAAAATAATTAAGAGATAACAGCTTAATCATAAAGTCATACAATGGCAAAAGAATCAATAAAAGCAAGAGATAGAAAAAAAGAGGCAGCCGTAGCAAGATATGCAGCTAAACGTGCCGCTTTGAAAGAAGCCAATGATTATATCGGATTGGACAAATTACCTCGCAATGCTTCTCCGGTTAGATTACATAACCGTTGTAAACTGACAGGTCGCCCAAGAGGATATATGCGTAAATTCGGTATCAATCGTGTTACTTTCCGTGAAATGGCAGGTAAAGGTCTGATTCCGGGCGTTACTAAAGCATCTTGGTAAGATAAGTAGTATTGTTTAGGAGAATTCCTTGAATAAATGTTTTTTATTCAAGAATCATGGGTTCTGCTAAATAATATTTGCTTATATATATACTATTTATTAAAAATATTTTCTAATTTTGCAGCCCAATTGAGAAAGTCGTGCTCACGATACTGCTCAATGTTGGCTTAGGTATCCAAAATTAAACAGCAAAATGATTACAACGGATCCAATAGCAGACTTCCTTACCAGAATCAGAAATGCCATCAAGGCACGTCACAGAGTGGTAGAAATTCCTGCTTCGAACATCAAAAAAGCGATTACACAAGTACTGTACGATAAAGGTTTTATTCAAAGCTATAAATTTGAGGAAACAGCTCCGCAGGGTGTTATCAAAATTGCGTTAAAGTACAATCCAGTAACCAAACAATCGGCAATCGTAGAATTGAAACGTGTTTCTAAACCTGGTTTACGTAAATACGCAGGTACAACTGAAATTCCACGTGTATTAAATGGATTAGGTATTGCTATCGTTTCAACCTCTAAAGGTGTAATGACAGACAAAGAAGCCCGTTCATTGAAAGTAGGTGGTGAAGTATTGTGCTATATCTATTAGTAGAACGGATTGTGAATCCGTCGCTTTTATAAAGTGTAATACGTCGGAATATAGTATTTTCAATATTTAGTAGATTTCGGCTTATTAATAAAAGTACCTCTCGTTGCAGCACTGCAACATAATTAAATGAATTGTTGACCGCTCCTGATAACTCGTGCTCACGAAAGTGTCTTGAAGCCTTAAACTCAAAAAAAATGTCAAGAATTGGTAAAAAACCAGTTGCTCTTCCAAGCGGAGTAAGTATCACAGTTGATGAATTTAACGTAGTAACTGTAAAAGGCCCGAAAGGAGAACTCACTCAGAAAGTTGATTCAGATATCAAAGTAGGTGTTGAAAACAACGAATTGAAAGTTGAAAGACCAACCGAACAAAAACGCCACAAAGCATTGCATGGCTTGTATCGTTCTTTAATCAATAACATGGTTATTGGTGTAAGTACCGGATACAAAACAACGATGGAAATTGTAGGGGTAGGTTATAAAGCGTCAAACAACGGAAACGTATTAGATTTGAGCTTAGGGTTCTCTCACAACGTATATTTTGTAGTTCCGTCTGAGTTGAAAGTAACAACTGCGATGGAAAAAGGTAAAAACCCTATTGTAACCCTTGAAGGAACTGACAAACAACTGATTGGGCTGGTAGCTTCAAAAATCAAAGGTTTACGTAAAGTTGAGCCTTACAAAGGTAAAGGTATCCGTTTTGCTGGTGAAGTTGTTCGTCGTAAGGCTGGTAAAACCTCAGGTAAGAAGAAATAATCATTAGACATACAGACCCCGAAATTCGTTTCAAAGTCTTAAAATATTTACAACAATGTCAAGTGTAAAAACTGATAGAAGACAAAAAATTAAGTGGAGTATCCGTAGCAAGGTTTCAGGAACCCCTGAAAGACCACGCTTATCGGTATTCCGCTCAAATACAGCCATATACGCTCAGTTAATCGACGACACCAAAGGCGTTACTTTAGCAGCAGCCTCTACAACAGGCTTAGGTTTGAAAGGTGTGAAAGTAGATAACTCTAAAGAAGTAGGCAAGAAAATTGCCGAAATCGCTTCTGAAAAAGGAATCGAAGCTTGTGTGTTCGACCGTAACGGTTATTTGTATCATGGTAATATTAAAGCCTTGGCCGAAGGTGCCAGAGAAGGCGGTTTGAAATTCTAATCTTGCAATTCTCAATCAATGAATAAAGCAAAAGTAAACGAGGCAGAACTTAAAGAAAGAGTTGTAGCCATTAACCGTGTAGCCAAAGTGGTGAAAGGTGGTCGTCGTTTTAGTTTCTCGGCAATCGTTGTGTTAGGCGACGGTAAAGGCGTAGTAGGACAAGGCTTAGGTAAAGCAAATGAGGTAACTGATGCTATTGCAAAGGCTATTGAAGATGCAAAGAAAAACCTGGTATCTGTACCTGTTATCAACGATACTGTGCCTCACGAAATTCACGGTAAATTCTCAGGTGGTTTTGTATTTGTAAAACCTGCAGCCCCTGGTACGGGTATTATTGCCGGTGGTGCGATGCGTGCCGTATTAGAAGCAGCCGGTATCCACAATGTATTGGCGAAATCGAAAGGTTCATCAAACCCACATAACGTGGTAAAAGCTACGATTGATGCTTTGAGCCAGATGCGTGCTCCACACGCAGTTGCGTTCCAACGTAGTGTTAAAATGACTAAAGTATTTAACGGATAATAGCCCCCAGCTTTTAGCCCTATGCCCCAAGCCCCATGCTTAGGCACAAAGCTCGAAGCTCAGGCTCATAGCTAACACAATAATGGCAAAGGTAAAGATTACTCAGGTAAGAAGTACAATTGGCAGACCAGAAGTACAAAAGCGTACCATCGCTGCTTTAGGTCTTGGCAAATTGAACCGTACAGTAGAAAAAGAATTAAACCCTGCTATGCAAGGCATGATTAACAAGGTAAAACACTTGTTAGTGATTGAAGAAGCATAAGCCGATTCTTCTCTGAAGGGTACCCCCTCAAGGAGTCCTCCAGACCGAGTTATGGGTAGGCGCATAAGCCGAGTGATTCCGAAAATCGGAATTGCGTATGTTTAACCGATTAAAATAATCGAATTACAATGAAATTAAGTTCATTACAACCTGCTAAAGGTTCAGTTAAAGCAAATGATAGAGTAGGCCGTGGACATGGTTCTGGCGGTGGTGGTACTGCGAAACGTGGTCATAAAGGTGCAAAATCTCGTTCAGGTTACAGCCAGAAACGTGGTTTTGAAGGTGGTCAGATGCCATTGCAACGCCGTGTGCCTAAGTTTGGTTTCAAAAATATTAACAGAGTAGAATATAAAGCTATCAATCTTGATACTATCCAGGCTTTGTTCGACAAAACTGGTGCAGCTAACATGGATTTAGGCTTCTTATATAACAACGGTTTGACTCAGAAATCTGACCGTGTGAAAATCTTAGGTCGTGGTGAGTTGACAGCAGCGGTTGCTTTAAAAGCAAATGCTTTCTCGGCATCAGCTATTGCAGCTATCGAAAAAGCAGGTGGTTCGGCAACTGTAGATGCAACTTTTGACCCATCAGCTTCGGCAGGTGCGGTTAAAACTGCAAAACCAGCTGAAAAATTAGTAGCACAAGAAGTGGTGGCTGCTCCGGTTACAACAGAAGAAACAGCAACAGAAGCAAAACCAAAAAAAGCTAAAAAAACAGCTGAAGGAGACGATTTAAAAATAGTTGAAGGTATTGGTCCGAAGATTGCAGATTTGCTTATTAACGAAGGAATCGTTAGCTTTGCAGATTTAGCAGCGACACCTGCAGAAAGAGTGAAAGAAATTCTTGACGCAGCGGGTTCAAGTTATGCAATGCACGACCCAACTACTTGGGCACAACAAGCGGAATTAGCGCGTGATGGCAAGTGGGATGAGTTGAAAGAATTGCAGGATAAACTTAACGCAGGTAGAGCTGAGTAATTTCAACCAAAAGCCTTGTTTCTCCTAACAAAATGAACAAATTTATAACAACACTCAAGAACATCTGGTCAATCGAGGAATTGAGGAAACGTATTCTTCAGACTCTTTTGATAATCGTTATTTTTCGTGTCGGATCCCATGTAGTTTTACCGGGTGTTGATGTGGCTAAATTAAAGGATTTAACAGCCGATAACGGTCTTTTAGGTCTTTTGAATACGTTGGTCGGTGGTGCGTTCCAGAATGCTTCAATCATGGCATTGGGTATTATGCCGTACATTTCGGCTTCAATCGCTATTCAGTTATTAACATTAGCATTGCCGTATTTCAGCAAATTGCAGAAAGAAGGTGAGTCGGGTCGTAGAAAATTAAATCAGATTACGCGTTGGTTAACTATTATAGTAGCCGCAGCACAAGGATTTACCTACGTTCAGACTACTATTCCGACAGATGCAATCATGGTTAGTCAGGGCTTATTTTATATCAGCTCAGTAGTATTAATCATTGCAGGAACTATTATGTGTATGTGGATGGGTGAGCGTATGACCGAAAAAGGTATCGGAAATGGTATATCAATGATGATTATGATTGGTATCGTATCAAGACTTCCGGGTGCAATTATCGGTGAGGCAAACTCAAGAGGTGGAAGCGGTCAGATTTTATTCTTTATTATCGAAATCGTAGCTCTATTTATGGTGGTTCTGTTTGCCGTAGCTATTACACAGGCAACACGCAGAATACCGGTACAATACGCTAAACAGATTGTAGGTAATAAAGTTGTAACAGGTCAACGTCAGTATTTACCTTTAAAACTGAATATAGCAGGGGTTATGCCAATCATCTTCGGACAAGCATTAATGTTTATTCCGGGTCTGATTCTGACTTACCTTGCAGAAAGCACTAAGAGTGATAATTTCCAGAACTGGGCAATTATCATGAATAGTCCAACCTCGTGGCAGTATTGTTTAATTTATGCGGTATTAATCATTGGTTTCACATTCTTCTATACAGCTATTTCGATTAACCCTAATCAGATTGCAGATGATATGAAACGTGGTGGTGGGTTTATTCCGGGTGTAAAACCGGGTCAGCCAACCTCTGATTACATTGCCAATATCTTAGACAGAATTACGCTTCCGGGTGGTATATTATTAGCAGTAATTGCAGTTTTACCAGCCCTTGCAGGATTATTAGGAATGACTCAGAACTTTGCTTCATTCTTCGGTGGTACATCCTTGTTAATTCTGGTAGGTGTGGTTTTAGATACCTTACAACAAATTGAAAGTTACTTGTTGATGAAACGTTACGAGGGCTTGATGCAATCAGGTCGTATTCAGGGACGTCAGACCGTATCAACAGTATCTATCTAATACAGGAGGGTAATACCATGAGCAAAAAGGATAGAATCATATATTTGAAATCGGACGAGGAGTTAGAGATTATCCGAAACAATGGCCGGATTTTAGGCAAAGCTCAGGCAGAAGTAGCGAAAGCAATTGCTCCGGGTGTTACTACCAAAGAATTAGACAAAATTGCTTACGAGTACATCAAAGACCAAAAAGGGCATCCGTCTTTTTTAGGGTATGATGTAGGAGGGCTTAAATTCCCTGCTTCGCTTTGTATTTCTGTGAACGATGTGGTAGTACACGGCATACCAAGTAACAGAACACTGAAAGAGGGAGATACCGTTTCGATTGACTGTGGTGTTTACAAAGATGGGTATCATGCAGATAGTGCTTATACCTATGCTGTAGGCGAAATAGCCAAAGATGTAGCAGACCTTTTGAAACGTACTTACGAGTCGCTTTTTAAAGGGATAGAGCAGGCAAAAACAGGTAATAGAGTTGGTGATATTAGTTTTGCAGTACAAGACCACGCCGAAAAACACGGATATGGCGTAGTACGCGAACTGGTAGGACACGGCGTAGGAAAATTATTACACGAGTCTCCGGAAGTACCAAACTTTGGCAAACGTGGCAATGGCCCGAAATTGCAGGAAGGCATGGTACTGGCTATTGAACCCATGATTACGCTGGGCCGCAGAAGTGTAGTACAGGAAAACGACCAGTGGACCATACGCACCGAAGATCGCAAAGCAGCAGCACACTTTGAACATACCATAGTAGTAAGAAAAGGTGCAGGCGAAATACTAACTACTTTTGAATACATTGAAGAAGTATTAGCCAAAAAGAATTTAGTAGTAGCATAGGAGATTAGCGTAGGAAGCCAGGAATGTAAAAACATATTTTCTGCGCAGTTTAAAATATATGGCAAAACAATCAAATATCGAAGTTGACGGCATCATCACAGAAGCTCTTTCAAACGCCATGTTTCGTGTGCGTCTGGAGAATAAACATGAACTGGTTGCCCATATCTCTGGTAAAATGAGAATGAACTACATTCGTATTCTACCAGGCGATAAGGTAAGATTAGAGATGTCTCCTTACGATTTAACAAAAGCAAGAATTACTTATCGTTACAAATAAGCCCCAGGCCCCTAAAGGGGAGAGAAGGCACAATTTCGACGATTGAATTATTTATAGAAAATTCATGTTTTATCATAACCCCTAAACATGAAGACTTTCGTACAAAATTCCCCTTCAGGGGTTAGGGGTGTGTTTTACTATTATGAAAGTTAAAGCATCAGTAAAGAAGCGCAGTGCTGAATGTAAAGTTATCCGTCGTAAGGGTAAAATTTACGTTATTAACAAAAAAAATCCGAAGTTTAAACAAAGACAAGGTTAATTATCTATGAGGATTGCAGGTGTTGACATCCCAGACAAAAAAAGAGGCGAGATCGCCCTTACGTACATCTACGGTATTGGTCGTAGCGCGTCAGTAAAGATTTTAGAAAAAGCAAATATTAGCTTGGATAAAAAAGCTGGCGAGTGGAATGACGCTGAAGCGAATGCTATTCGTGGTATTATCAGTGAAGAATTCACCGTAGAAGGTCAGTTGCGTTCTGAAGTGCAGCTTGCCATAAAACGATTAATGGATATTGGTTGTTACCGTGGCGTTCGTCACCGTAAAGGTTTACCACTTCGTGGTCAACGTACCAAAAACAATTCACGTACTCGTAAAGGTAAGCGTAAGACTGTAGCAAACAAAAAGAAAGCTACTAAGTAATCCCGGGTATCTGATAGTAGAACGGATTGTTAATCCGTTACTTATGTGGAAAATATATTATTTTTCATTACTAATTAGAATACTAAACAGGATTTTACGAATCACGGGAGTAAAATCGAACAGAATACAGGTATTTCTGTATTGCCTATCATTTAACACTGTTTTGTCACAATGGCACAAGCTAAAAGAAAAGATAAAGCTAAAAAAAGAGTTGTAATTGTAGAGCCGGTAGGTCAGGTACATATTAGAGCTTCATTTAATAATATTATTATCTCAGTTACCAACAGTCAGGGTCAGGTTATTTCCTGGGGTTCGGCTGGTAAAATGGGATTCAAAGGGTCAAAGAAAAACACCCCTTATGCCGCACAAATGGCCGCACAAAACTGTGCACAAGTGGCTTATGATGCAGGTATGCGTAAGGCAGAGGTTTTTGTAAAAGGACCCGGCGCTGGCCGTGAATCGGCTATTCGTACGGTACAAAGCACCGGTATTGAAGTAACTTCAATCACTGATGTAACGCCTCTACCGCACAATGGCTGTCGCCCTCCAAAACGCAGAAGAGTTTAGTTTTAAGCAGAAGAGTGAAAAAATTAAAATAAAGCCCGAAGAATTTCGTTTATTAGGGCAATAATGTTTTAAGTTTTTCATTCTTCTGTTTCTTAATTTTTAATAATCAACTATAAGTCCTTTAAAAGAAAGGCATCAGAAGTAACACATAGCAGTGATTGCTATACATAAATTGATAGTTTGGACATTGGGGCTAATCAATTTGTTACTTCATTTAACTCAAACAAAAATGGCAAGATACACAGGTCCGAAAGTAAGAATTTCAAGAAAGTTTGGCGAACCAGTAATGGGCCCAAGCAAAGCGCTTAGCAAAAAGAATTATGCTCCTGGCCAACATGGCAAAGGACGTAAAGGTAAAAAATCGGAGTACGGTCAACAATTAATTGAAAAACAAAAAGTAAAATATACTTACGGTATATTAGAGCGTCAGTTTGCTCGCTTTTTCCATTTAGCTTCAGTAAAACAAGGACGTACAGGTGAAAACCTTCTTCAGTTATGCGAAGCCCGCTTAGATAACACCGTATATCGTTTAGGTATTGCTCCAACACGCCGTGCTGCACGTCAGTTGGTTAATCACCGTCATATTACGGTTGATGGCGAAGTTTTAAACATTCCATCATCAATATTGAAACCGGGTCAGATAGTAGGTGTTCGTGAAAAATCAAAAGCTTTAGAAGCTATTACAGATAGCTTGAAAGCCCGTAATGCCAAACGTTATAACTGGTTGGAATGGGATAGCGCAGAATTAGCAGGTAAGTTTATCAATTTCCCTGAGCGTGATCAGATTCCTGAAAACTTCAACGAGCAAGCAATCGTCGAGTTATATAACAAATAATATTTATATAATAGTTGTGCCATTGCCGCCAAAAACGGTAGTGGCACAGCTACGTTTTTTTATTGGTGGGTATAGCTAACCACCTTTTTCGTTAACGAAAACAAACACACTGCATACGTATGTCAATATTAGCATTTCAAATGCCTGACAAGGTCGTCATGGAAAAAGCTGACGACTTCCATGGCTTTTTCGAGTTTAAGCCACTTGAAAGAGGGTATGGTGTGACCATCGGGAACGCCTTACGTCGTATTCTATTATCTTCATTAGAAGGGTATGCAATCACGTCGGTAAGATTTCCGGGGGTATTACACGAATTTTCGAGCATTGATGGGGTTGTAGATGATGTGACGGAAATCATCTTGAATCTTAAAATGGTTCGTTTTAAAAAAGTTTCTGATTATGTAGATAATAAATTCACCGTCAGAGTAAAAAATCAAAGTGTTTTAACTGCGGGCGACCTAAGTAAATTCACGCAAAGTTTCCAGATTCTTAATCCTGACCTGGTAATTGCCCGTCTGGACGACCAAAAGGAAATTGAAATTGAAATTATAGTAGATAAAGGACGTGGATACGTTTCCGCTGAAGAACATAAGCAAAACGATTTACCAATTGGTTTTATCTCGGTTGACTCAATTTATACTCCTATCAAAAATGTGAAGTATAGCATTGAAAATACCCGTGTAGAACAACGTACTGACTACGAAAAATTGTTGCTTGAAATCAAGACGGATGGTTCAATCCACCCTGAAAGAGCTTTGCAGGAAGCGGCTCATATCTTGATTCAGCACTTCCTGAAGTTTACTGATGAGAACATGGTGTTCGACACTAAGAAAGATGATGAAGACAATATCGTTGACGAAGAATTCTTACATATGCGCAAGCTATTGAAGACTTCTCTTCAGGATCTGGATTTGTCGGTTCGTGCGTACAACTGTTTAAAATCGGCAGATATTCGTACATTAGGCGACCTTGCAAGACTGGAAGTAGCCGATATGATGAAGTTCCGCAATTTCGGTAAAAAATCATTAACAGAGTTAGAGCAATTAGTAGCTGATAAAGGTTTGCATTTCGGAATGGACGTGCAAAAGTATAAATTAGACGAAGATTGATATTAATTCAATTCCCCTCTTCCTATTTACCAATAGCAGAGGGGAATTTTTTGTATAATCGAAACCGCAGTATTCGAATAAAATAATTACTAATCGTAATAGGTGGAGTACCCAAGACTGCGTAGGATATTCTGACCGTTACTTACGAAAATAATACAATGAGACACGGTAACAAAACCAATCATTTAGGTAGAACACATTCGCACAGAGATGCGTTATTGAAAAACTTAGCTATTTCATTAATCCAGTACAAACGTATTGAAACAACTTTGGCTAAAGCTAAAGAATTGCGTAAATATGTTGAGCCTTTGATTACAAAAGCTAAAAACGATACTACGCACTCACGCCGTACGGTATTCTCTTACCTACAAGATAAAGAGTCAATCAAAACTTTGTTTGGCGAAATCGCCGAGAAAGTAGCAAGCCGTAATGGTGGCTACACACGTATCATTAAATTGGGTTCTCGTTTTGGTGATAATGCAGAAGTAGCTTTGATTGAACTGGTTGATTACAACGAAGCGTTATTGACAGCAGTAGAAGAAAAAACTACTAAGACCCGTCGTAGCCGTCGTGGTGGTAAAAAATCTGAAGGCACTGCTGAAACTACTGCTACGCCAGTAGCTGCAGTAGATGAATCATCAGCAGAAGTAGTAGAAGACGAAACTCCTGTAGCAGTTGCTGAAGCGGAACCAGCTACAGAAAAAGTAGCAGACACTACTCCGGCACAAGATGAAACTCCAGCTTCAGAAGAAGATAAAAAAGAAGCGTAAGATTTCAGATACGTATACAGAAAGCCCCGTCATTTGATGGGGCTTTTTTGTTTTTTTTCAGAAGCAGGTTTAATGGTGATTTTTACAAAAAATGATTCTTTGCGTGATTGAATAAGAAACTTACTCCGACTTTAGCAGCACAATTTGTCTGCTCAGATCCAACATTGGTTAAGTATATCGTACCGCTTTTAAAATTATATTGAATTTTTCCCAATTTCATCCAACCTTTCGCACGTATAGACTGTCAATAGTATAGTTGAATTGCAAAGCTGTGCATACACGCAAAAGAGAAAAGATGGATACAATTAATTTGTGGTCATTATTTAACCCATTAGAATCGTTTTTAGAAAAATCAATCCTTAGCAGTAAATACTGGAAAACCAGAGTGCTGTTTTTTTCATGTCTTTTTAGTTTTACATGGTTATTTGTTTTTAACCGAGGGTATATATACGAGAATTTCAGAAGTTTTTATGCCGATGTAATTTTGCATAACCCGCAACCTTATTTTTTTTGGAATAGCATTATAGAGCAGGGAGAAGCACCGCTTACATTTCACAAATACGAATCAGGCTCACATGAGGCCAACCGTATTTTCAGACTGACTATTCCGATGGTTGCGCATTATTTACATCTGAATAGTCTGGGTTTATATATGTTGCAGGTGCTATTAGGGGGAGTTTTTTTGTATATATTAATAAAAATACTGAGCAGAATTCTTGATGATAAGTTATTGACTTTCTATTTGTTTTTTGCATTCGTTAATGTGTATGTAGGCTCATGTTTTTTCTTTAATTGTTTCGGTCATGGTGATGGTTATACTTTTTTCTTTATGCTGTGTGCTTTAATAGTAAGGGTACCATTATTAATGACTCTATTTTGTCAGTTGGCGTTCTGGTGCGACGAACGTAGTGTAGTGATGGCTGTGGCGTTATGGTGGTTTCATCATTTGTATTATCAACTCGGTAAAAAAGACTCTTCAAAGGTGTTATTATTGGTGGCAGGCAATGTATTGTTGTATTTGGGTGTGAGAGTCTATTTGTCAAGAGCATATCATCTGGCATCAGAGGACGTTGAGAATTTTAGTTTCGACCGATATCTGTATTTTATTAAATTTACAAGCTTGTGGTATGGTAAACGCAGCTCGGTATCGCTTGAGGGCTTTACTCTGGTGATTATGATGGTATTAATCATTTTGTATCGCGACAGACAGTATCTCAGAATATTGCTGGCATTAGGTAGCTGGTTGCCCATTGTAGCCATTAGTTTTTTGGTAGGAGATACCGTAAGAACGCTTTCATTTACCTTTGTGTTCTGGATGATAGCGCTTATGATTATCAAAGAGCGCATAAATTCAGTACAATTAAAGGTTTTAATAATAGTTATTGCCTTTGTTAATTTATTAATTCCTGTTTCATTTCCGTAGTAAAGACTGCTGTAGCAGCTTATTATATGCCCATGAGGATAATTTTTTTACTCACTCTATTTTTAATTATTTGTTTCACCAGCCTTGCGCAAGATGCCAGTAATATCACATTCGGGATTGGTGAAAAAGTGAATGTGGATTGTGCAATAGTTGATACACAAGACAACCTCATTGCCAGCGGCAATTATAAAAAAGACAATATAGAAAGCGACTTGATAATTGAGTCGAAACGCTTTGTAGTGCCTAAAGAAGGAGCGAGTTTTGTAGTGAAATTTGACCAGAAGAAAAATGTTCAATGGTTTCATTATATTACAAGTTACAGCAAGCCCGAAATTAGAATCCTGAGCGATGACAGCAGTAATGTATATGTAGTAGGAGTATACGAGCGTTTTCTGAATTTTGATGGTAAGTCAACTTTTCTGGGTGGATTGGATAAAGAAATTTTTGTTGCCAAATATAACGCTACCGGAGCCTTAATCTGGATAAAAAGATATGGCGGCAACTGGGATGAAACCATCGGTAAACCAACTATTGATAAAAACAGGAATCTCTACATTGTAGGACGATTTGATGGCAGAAACTTTGAGGCTGATGGCGAAACTGCAATGATAGACCCGAATGCGGAATGGAGGAACTCTTTTCTGCTAAAATTAGATAAAAATGGTAAACTGGTCTGGTTTCATAAATTTGATGATACAGGGATTGTTGTCAATGCAGTAGAGGTAAACCAGCAGGCTCAGATTTTTATTAGTGGAACATTCAGCGAGTCAAGGAATTTTGGGAATAATATTCTTCTTCAATCGAAAGGAAAGCAAGATGTATTTTATGCCCGATGCAGTCAGAATGGAGACATGGTATGGGTGAAACAGATTGGAGGAGCAGCCACGGATATGTGTCATGATATTGCCGTAGATAACAACGGGAATGTTTTTGTATCCGGCCAGAGTTCTGATAATATAGGGCAAAGAGGTATATTTCTGATAAAAGCCAATGAAACAGACGGGGTGCCAGTCTGGAGTAACACTATCCATACCAGCACTGATAAACTCCCGGACTATCTGCTGGTAAATGACCTGGCTATTAGCAAGGCCGGAGAACCGTATCTTCTGGGCTTTGCTGGAGGAACCGAACTGACCTTTAATGCGCAGATAAAGCTATCTCAGCCTAACCAGCGTTTTATCTTTTTAGCCAAATATACTGCCGATGGCAATGTAACGTATGTAGATAAAGAAGCCATTTTCGACCAGTTTGGCTATGCTACTTCAATGGCTCTTGATTCCCGTCGGAACGTTTATCTCACCAATTTCTATGAGTTTAATGGGTTTACTTATTCAATACTTAAACGAAAAACCGAATTAGATACTAAAAACTGCGCTTCTGCAAGCGTGGTAATTGCCCATGAGGAAAGCTGTAGCGGACAGGCAATGAAGCTATCAGAGAATGTAATTATACCAACGAGCGATTTTAATTTTCAATGGTATAAAAACGGTGAAATTATCAGACGGGCTACTCAGTCAAACTATCAGGGTTCGGAGGAAGGCTATTATAGTTTAAAGCTGATTAATAAAGCTGACAAAAACTGTGAGGTAAAAGCCATTAATCACGTATTGGTATCGTCTAAAGAAGTATATGCGCACAGAACTACCGATATAGTTTTTCATTATGAGCCGGATAATTCAAGACTTTATACCAATGGAGAGAAAGATGAGTGGTACAGGAATAATGAGTTAATTAGTGTTCCAGGAAATATGCTGGTAAATCCGCCTGATGGAAGGTATAAAATAAAAAGACCTATACCCGGTTGTGGAGTTACGGTTGAGTCGAAAGAAATTATTGTTGAGGATGGCTACGGGATTGAACTTCATAAAGAAAGTATAGACGGTTTAGGCAACCACTGCGAGCCATTTCCGTATTTTAGAATTGCTACCAATATTACAGGAGAAGGGTTATTGTACCGATGGTTTTTAAATGACCAACTAATACCAGATTCTACCGAGACGCACCTGATGGCCGTTGCTTCGGGCGATTATCACGCCAGTATTATTAATCTGAGTACCGGAAAAGTCTATGCCTCTGGCAAATACAGATTAGACCGTAAAGATTACCTGCAGGCATTGCCACTCTCGAAAGTAGATAATGGATGCGGTACAGCTGCAGTTATTAAGATTGATGATGCCTTTGCTGCCAAATATCTGATAGAAGACATTACCTGGAAACTGAACGGGCAGGAATTACCCAATGAAAAAAGCCTGTTTATCAGAGCTACTGTTAGTGGAGATTATACTTCTTCGGTCAGGTACACAAGCTTTTATTCAGACAAGGCTTCATGTAAGTATAATTCATTTACCCATTTTGAAAAGAAGCCCGATTTCAATGTAAACATCGGCTATGGTTATGCAGGCTCAGGGTGCAAGGTTGATTCTTTTAAGGTGTTTCTTGAAGCGAATAAAGAATATACCTATGAATGGACGAGAAATGATACGCTACTCAGTAACCGGACTTCTAACGAATTGTTTATTAAAGATAAAAACATTTACAGAGCGTATGTAAATAGGGGAGACGGGTGTATTAAAGAAACTGATGAGATAAGCCTGACAGGTTGCGCTTCTGATGCCTTTAACCAGTTTGTGATGCTCAATCCGCCCCTAATCAGTGCTGAAAAAACAACTGTTTTAGCCCACGAGAAAAGTTTTATCAAAGCAGAGGGATGTACCGATGTGAATTTTCAGTGGCTGAAAGACGAAATGCCGCTTATTGGAGCAAATCAGTCGGCTCTTGAACTGCGGCAGACCGGAACATACAGTTTGCAGATTGAAAAGTTTGGCTGTAAAAGTGTTTCAAATACCATTGATATTGTTGTGGAAAGTATATTATCAGAAGAAGGCACAGCCGACATACAAATCAAGGCTTTCCCGAATCCGACGAATGAAATTCTACAAATAGTACTACCCGACTGGCATGAAGGCAAGGCTTCGTTAACGCTACTTAACAGTAAGGGCGAAGTGCTCAGAAAAGATTCTTTTACTGACACTACTACCTTAGACTTAAAAGGAACCCCGGAAGGGGTTTATCTGCTCACAATCGATACGCTCAAACAGCGTTTTGTAAAAAAAATCATTAAAAAATAGCAGGAGTAGTTTGTTATATGTCCCAGTGCGTCTCAAAAATTCGAAACCTTAATTGAGATGAAACTTTATCCACACAACTCTACTTTTACGTATATATATTTTTATCGCCTCTTACAACTTTATCAATGCTTATAAAGTCATTATTATATTATTTTAATCTTTGCCTAAGCGATAAATAAGTAATTTTGAGATTTTAATGAGGTATTACCTTATGCTATAATTATGTTTATTATTTGATAAACTTTGTGTTGATAACATTGCCAGGCATGAAGTAAGCGTTTTATAAGAAAATGGGTTGTCTGTACTAAGGTATCAGTTAATTTAAACTTGTATTATTAAGATTGATGTAAGCTTATGCCTTGCGAATGCAATCATTCAGTTTTATGAGGAAAACACTACTATGCACATATTTCTGTATCTGTTGGTGTCAGTTAGCTTTCGGGCGAAGTGATATGACTGATAGTATGCGTATGGGTGCAAGTTTTCTGCCTGTTAAAACTGAGGTTGATACCTGTAATAGTCCGGCTTTCAGAATAGAAAGAACAGGTGACGTATTGAAAATTGCTGGCTCTGTATTGGCAGAGAATGATTTTACCTACCAGTGGTATAAAAACGGAGAAGCTATACCCAACGCCACCGGAAAAACATGGCAGACAAAAGAAGCGGGCTATTATACGCTGAAACTGACTACTAAAACAAGTCCTGCTTGCGTAAAAACTTCTGCTAATTTTATTAGTATATATGCTCCTGCGTCTGATACCTCTCTGATACTTTTTGTTGATTATAGAGCCAACAAACTGACCACTATCCCTACCATAGCCGGAAGTTCTTTAGAATGGTACAGGGATAATCAGTTGCTGGTGGGCGAGACCTCAAATGCGATTGATTATCAGGCTACCGGAACCTATCAGGTTAAAGAACGATATCAGAATATTACGAGGGAGTCGAATGAATTAGTTTTGAATACAGGCGTAGCCATAGAAATAGTGAAAGAAACTTATTTACAGTTAGGCGACCCTTGTCGCCCCGGCCCGTATCTGAAAACTAATTTTTTGTCTGATATTCCTGTACAATATCAATGGTATCTCAATGGAAATCCTGTGAAAGATTCAACCAACAGTCACTTTAATCCGATTACTATCGGTGAATATCAGGTAAGTGTATATATACCCAGCCGAAACAGAACGTATGTGTCAGGTAAATATAAATTATTACCTATTGACTTCCCGAAATCGTTGCCTATCAGTGTTGAAGAAGCCTGTAGCGGTAATGCCTTATTAAAGGTGAATGATGCTTTCATGCAGAAATATCAGTTTCAGAGCATTATCTGGCGATTAGACGGGCAGGAAATACCCAATGAAATTTATCCTTATTATAGGGCTACAAAAAGCGGATACTATACTTTTTCCGTGAAGTATTTGGTTAATGCCCAAACCCAGGAATGTACCTATAACTCGTTTATAGAATATACTAAAAAAACGGACTCTGACCTGAATGTAGGGTATGCTTATGCAGGCTCAGGCTGTGTGGTTGATTCATTCAAGATATTTGTGGACTATAACAAAAGCTATACGTATTCGTGGATGAAAAACGATACCTTACTTAAAAATCAGACCACTCATGAGTTGTTCATCAGAGATAAGAGTATTTATAAATCTTTTATCAACAAGGGCAATGGTTGTATTAATGAAACAAATCCTATTACCTTGAAAGGCTGTACGCCCGATGAATCAGGCCAGTTTCTGCTGTTGAATCCGCCTGTGGTGACGGCAGATAAAACAACAGTGTTTGTGAATGAACAGAGTTATATCAGAGCCAATGGTTGTAGCAACGTAAGTTTTCAATGGCTGAAAGATACTGAACCGATTGTGGGAGCTAATAAGGCTGAGTTTGAAATCAAGCAGAGTGGCACGTACCGTTTGCAGATTGAGAAATCCGGTTGTAAGGCTGTTTCGGAACCTGTCAGAATTGTGGTTGAAAATCTGCTTTCGGAAGAACCTGACATAGATTTACAAGTAAAGGTTTTTCCTAATCCTTTCAATGAGTCGGTGATTATTGAACTACCTACCTCGGTAGGTAAAGAAACGGAAGTAAAACTGACCGATGTAACTGGAAAACTGGTAAAAAACCAAAAAGTAGATAGTAAACATAGCTTAGAATTAAGCAATTTGCCTGATGGGGTATATTTATTAAGTTTTTATATAGGGGAGAAGCGTGTTGTGAAGAAGATTGTAAAAAGGCATTAGCCCCATGCCACACAAAGCCTTAAACATTATTCCACTATTTATACCAATACCCAACTGATATTCATTAATTTTACGGCTGATTTCTCATAGCTACCTCGTATTTTATCATCATGAGTGATATTTCTATCGTTATTCTGACCTACAACGAGTCTGTACACATCAAAAGATTATTGTCTAAAATTGCCGGATTGCAAGCACCTATTTTTATTGTGGATTCGGGTAGTACAGATGATACTGTAGCCATTGCGGAACAGTACGGAGCTATTGTAAAGTTGAACAAGTTTGAAAACCACCCGAAACAATGGGATTTTGCTTTAAAAAACTGCCCCATTACTACCCCCTGGATTGTAGGTCTGGATGCCGACCAGTATCCGTCAGAAGAATTATTTAATAAACTCAAATCTTTTTCAGATACGGCTGTTCCGGCTGATGTGAATGGGATTTATCTGAATCGACATAACTATTTTCAGGGCGAAAGATTGAAGTATGGCGGGTATAGAAATTTTTATATGCTAAAAATGTTCAGAAATGGCAAAGGCTGGTCTGACCTGAACGAAAACATGGACCACCGTTTTGTGATAGAAGGCAAAGCCATTATCTGGAAAGATGAAATACTGATAGAAGACAACCTGAAAGAGCATGACCTTGATTTCTGGTTACATAAACAGATTCGCTACAGTAACCTGACTGCGCAGGAAGAGTTTCAGCGTAAAAAAGGATTGCGAGGACAAACCTTAAAACCTAATCTCTTCGGAAGTCCAGATGAAAGAAAGGCGGTTTTTAAGAAAATATGGTGGAATATGCCACTCTTTGTCAGACCGATGATATACTTTTTCTACCGTTTTGTAATTCGTTTGGGCTTTTTAGAAACCACCTCCGGCCGTACTTTCCATTATCTGCAAGGTTTCTGGTTTCGTTTTTTAGTTGATGCTAAAATCAATGAAATGGAAAAGAAGGAAAAGAATAAATAGGTGTTCTTGTGTATCACGATTTTTTAAATCGGTTTATCGTCATACATACGAATGCCTACTCATCAAGCGCAGAAGTTTTGATTTTTCCTGATGATAACTGGCTCAGAAAATAGACAAAATAGATGCATAGCCCTAAATACACCAATTGCAAGAGGTATTCTACTACATTCAGGAAATTCCACCCGTTGAAAGAGTCATAGTATTTCCCACCTAAATAATACCAGAGTGAGGGATGAACAGCCCCGATGATATTCAGCAGTATCAGCAAAGTCCATTGTCTGGTTTTAAACGACTCCCCAAAGAAATAGATAACAGGTAACAGAATGGTATATAAGTAATTCGGTAACGAATTTTTATGTACAATAATGGTAATCATATTGGTGAGTATAAAGGCAAATACCAACAATTTGGTTTCGCTATATGGTTTCAGGTTTTTCAGATAATAGAACGCACCTGCCAGAATAATCAACAATCCTCCCCAGTTAAGTACCTTACTTTGCGGTTGTACACCCCCAATAAAAGGACTCAGAATACTTACTAAATTAGGAGCAAAAGGTAAATCGCCTAATTGGAGCGGAGCCAGAATTTTTTCGCCAACCAGATATAGCATAACACCCAAGGAAGGAATACCAACGAGTACAAGCCCTACAATGATTTTGCTCCTGTATTTAGAAAAAATCAATACTAAGGCTATAGGAATAATGAGCAGAATTTTGGTACATAATATCCCAACGGCCAATATCAAACCTATGTGTAACGCATTAGCAGTTTTTTTGTAATACCAGATAGCCAAAGCAATAAACAACCACAGAAATATGTCTTCTTGTCCGCCGAATAGTAGAAAGATAAACGGCGCAGGTAGAGCGAGATAAAGTACGATATAGAAAACGCTGTATTTATTGCTGAACAGGGCTTTAGTAAGATAGATGGCTATTAACTCATAAATCATCATCAGGAAGATAATAGATTTAGGAGAGTCAATAATGGCTAAGGTAATGGCATTCAGATACGGGAATAGGGGAGAATAAGGTTGCCAGAAATCACGGTAAACTATCAGCCCGTCTAAGGCCAGTTTGGCAGTGTCATAAAAAAAGATAACATCAGACTTTACCGCAAAATTCAGTATAATGTAAACAATACAAAAGGGGAGCAAACGTAAACCAACCCAGGCACCAATGATAGATAATTGACTGTTAGCAGAGAAGAAATTGTTGAATTTTTCCTTTTTGGCAAGTAAAATAATGGTAATCAGGCTTAAAAAAAAGAGATAGCTACTTTCCCTAAAACTACAGACATCGGTAAATGATTTTTACGTTGGTTCGCAAAGGTACGATTGAAATATTGATTTTACCAATATGCGCTTGTGTGAATTAGCGATTAGGGTAGTAATGAATGGCAAATAGTAAATAGAGTTAAAGTAAGACTTCTGTTTAACTATTGCCTTCAACCGCATAGTTGAAGGCAATAGAATATATATCACTTTCCTGTAGGTGTTTTAGTCAATTGTGCTTCAATCGCTTCCAATCGGGCAGAGAAATCAGACTTCATTTGTTTCAGTTGCAGCTTTAGTTCCTCATTTTCTTTGGCCAGTTGCTGAATGGCACTGATACCTAACATTGAAAGTGCTTCGTAATCAACACTACGGAAGTCATTCACCTCACGGCCATAGACAAAGATTTTATCTGTCGGGTGCTCCCAGTCTTTTACGGTAAAACTATTACCTGAAACTTCAATCACTTCGACTTTTAGTTTGCCTTTCTCCGGGTGAATAAACTGTAGCTTTTCACCCACTTTTATATTATACAGTTTTGTTAAACTACAAGTTAGGGTTTTGCTTTTTTCATTAAAAACAACCTTTTCTGCTAAAGTATAAATATCGGGTACTATATCTGTAATTTGACTTACAGCTTGAGGATATACCTTTTCTACCTGTTGTGCTATCACTTTCTTAAAAGATTGAGTGCCATATTGTAATTGGTCTTTCATAGTATAGTCGGTTATCTGCAAGGTCTTAATGGTTTCCAAGTCTTGTGCTGAATTACTGATACCAACAATGTTTTTGATACGTGCATCTGAAACTGCAATGAACTGAGTGGATAAAATACCCGCTTGCGCATAAATTGAAACAGCTGCAGTACCTGTTGAACCACTATTTACAACAGGCGCACCAGTCTCATTATTACGTAGAAAGTAGGCATAAGGTGCTGCGGCGCTCGTCCAACTTCCAACATCTAATGGTCCTCTTGGTGTGCTGGTAAGGATACCAACGAAAGCTTCACTTCCGCCTGGGAACAAAAGGATTTTAGTGGTGGAGTTTATGAGCATATGGGTACTTGCTTGATAAAACCCTGTTGCATGCGTGCCATTGCCTATAGCAATTTCATAATTAGCATAGCCTGTTGAACCTACCGATCCGATTTGCAATCTGTTGACAGGATTAGGGACATTGATGCCTACATAACCACTTGAAGAAGCACGAGGTCTTAGAACAATATCTGATGTAGAGGCTATAATGGTAGTAGAGCTGGATTGAAAAAGCCCTGTAGCATGTGAGCCGTTGCCATAGGCTATATGGTTGCCGGCATAACCTGTTGAACCTACTGAACCGATTTGTAATTTATTTTCAGGATAGGCTGTATTAATGCCCACATTCCCGCTTCCAGAACGGGGATATAATGAAATATCAGTTGAACTATTCATCAGACTTGAATAATATCCTTGCAAAATTCCGAAGGCATCATAGCTGTCTCCCACCGCAAAATGATAACCACTAATTCCTGATGAGCCTACAGAGCCGATTTGCAGCTTATTGTCGGGATTAGTAACGCCAATGCCTACGTTGCCAGTATTGTTATTTCTGATATGCGTACCATTTAATGCCCAACCTGTTCCGGAGGCAGCATTGGTAACAGGTATCCAGGCAGAGCCATTCCAGTATTGGAGTTGGTTGGTAGTATTGTTATAGACTACCGTACCCTTGGTAGGGTTAGCTGTTGTAGTAGCTAAAGTAACCGATTGTGCATAAGCTAATTGACTTATCAATAATAGACTGCCGAAAAGTAAAGTTGTTGTTTTCATGGCTGATTTTAGTTTGTAAATTAATAGATAATCTGTTTACAGATTACTTCAAATTTACAAGGCTTCAGCAAATGAACCAACTAAACTTACTGAGTGGTTATTTCAATTGTAAAATGAGCTAAAAGACTGAAGTAAGCCCCATTAATTGCCTGTTGGTGTTTTAGACAACTGTGCTTCAATGGCTTCAAGTCTGGCAGAGAAGTCAGATTTCATTTGTTCCAGTTTTCTGTTTAATTCATCATTCTTTCTGTTTAATTCATTATTCCTGAGTCTTACTTCCTCATTTTCTTTGGCCAGTTGCTGAATGGCACTAATACCCAACATCGAAAGGGCTTCATAGTCCACACTTCTGAAATCGTTTACCTCACGGCCATAGACAAAGATTTTATCGGTAGGATATTGCCAGTCTTTTACGGTAAAACTATTGTCGGATACTTCAATAACTTCGGCTTTTAGTTTGCCTTTCTCCGGGTGAATAAACTGGAGTATCTCACCAATTTTTAACTCATAGTTTTTTTCCAATAGGCATTGTAGTGTTTTGTTTTTCTCATCAAAAACAGCTTTTTCTGCCAGTGCATAAATATCCGGTACAACATCGGTTATATGAGTTACTGCTTGCGGATATACCTTCTCCACCTGTTGGGCTATCACTTTTTTATAAGTTTTAGTGCCATGTTGCAGGTGGTCTTTCATGGTATAGTCTGTTATGTGCAAAGTCTTAACTGTTTCTAAATCTTTTACTGAACTGCTGATGCCTATAATATTTTTGATACGGGCATCGGAAATTGCTACAAATGCTGTTGATAAAACACCGTTATCTGCATAAATAGAAATAGGGGCAACATAGGATGAATTACTACTCACTACTGGGTTGCCGGTACTTGAACTCCTAAAAAAATAGGCAACAGACAAGGGTGCCGTATTTGAATAACTTGCCACATCTAACGGCCCACGTGGCGTAAGGGTGTTTATACCTACCCGACCACCACCAATACCTACCTGAGTAGTATTATTATTAGCTCTGAAAACAACATCAGTGGTAGTAGCTATTGTGAGTGCAGCATTGGTCTGAGAAATACCTGTTACGTTTGAGCCATTGCCAAAGGCAATATCATTACCGGCATAACCTGTTCCACCCATTGAACCGATTTGCAGTAAGTTGGCAGGAGAAAATGTATTGATGCCAACATAGCCACCCCCGGATGAAAAATAGCGAGGGTTCAAAATAATATCTGTCGAGGAACCTAAAAATGCTACTGAATTTGTCTGATTAATTGCCATAGCATGCGTTCCATTACCAAGTGCAAGTTGATTACCGACAAAGCCATTTGAACCTAATGAACCTATTTGTAATTTATTATTAGGTGTCGGAGTGCCAATGCCAATATTCCCACTATTATGTTTTATATACACCCTGGGGCTACCGTTACCTGTAGCAAAAGTTAAATCATGAGGGGTATGGGTTTGTACGGTGGCCACACTACTACCTTCCGTATAAAAACCCATTCTTACTTCACTACCATTAGTTTCCTGGCTTATGCCTATCCCTTCTGCTCTTACCGATAACGGTGCCTCAGGAGCCGGAATTCCAATGCCTACAAAACCTGTATTAGTAGTGCGGAGATGAGTGCCGTTTAATGCCCAACCTGTGCCTGAAGCAGCATTAATAACAGGTATCCAGGCAGTACCATTCCAGTATTGTAATATATTGGTGCCGTTGTTATATACTACAGTACCCTTGGTGGGGTTTAGGGTGCTGGTAGCTAAAGTTACCGATTGGGCCTGAACAAATGCGTTTGTCAGTAGTAAAACTGTAAAAAATAAAGATATATTTTTCATGACTTGTTTTGTATGTTGGTTTATGATCATACTTTAGAAGTTCTGATGAAATTGATTGAGAAATCTCATAAATTTCTGATAGAAAGATAATTAATAAAAACCTGATATGTTGAGTATTAAGGTTAAATCTTTCTAAGTGGTAATCAGACGTGAAAGAATTCAGGTAATTGCCGGATAGAATTTGGTGATAATTCATAATTTTTTTTTATATTCATTACAACCTTTTCAAAGGGCTGGCAGTCAAGTCAGTAATTAACCAGAAAAATGCTTCGGAGATTATATATACTTATATTGTTGGTAACAGTTACCTCTTGCGACATCGCTAAGGAAGATGCAGTAGCACCGGATATCGGAGACGAGAATCCGGCTAATATTTTCTATACCTTGCAGGAGAATAACCTGACCATAGACCCCACTGCGTTTGCTGAACTAAAGGAAGCTACTTCTCTTTCGATTAGCCAATTGCCAAAAAACGGTGAGGCAAAGTTTATAGAAAATGGGTTTATTTTCTATCGTCTTACCAATAAGGCGGCTACATCAGATGCTTTCTCTGTTGAGGGTAAAACTGCAACCGGAGGAAGCATCACAGAAGAAGTAAAAATCAACTTTGTCAGCAACCCCTCAGACCTGCCTTGCTATGCAGGTGCTTTAGGCGATAATGCCAGAACCGAACCCGAAAAAGGCGTTGAAGTGAATGTAATGCTGAATGACAAAACCTGTAGTTCGATTGCAGATAACTCGTTGGTGATTGAGATTCCGCCTAAAAATGGTAAGGCTGAAGTGATGAATCAGCGGATTGTTTATACGCCTAATAAAGATTATGTAGGCGACGATATTTTCTTTTATCGGGTGGGTATCAATACCAAAAAGAACCCTGTGGCTTCGGTTGATTTAAAAATAGCCGAATCGGCAGAGTGTACCAGTAGTATCATAGACGATATTATTAATATATTGAGCTATACGCCTAATTCTGAATTGCCATTAGACGTTTTACAAAACGACAGGCTGTGTGTCTTGTATAAAGATGCCGAGTTGAAAATTCTGACGAATCCGACTGTCGGAACACTCAGAATTGACAAAACAGTTGGCACACGCCCTGTAATTATGTATAAATTAACAGAACCATATAAAGGTCAGCAAAGTTTTGAATATGCCTTGTATCGTTCTGAAAAGCTTTTTATTAAAGCAAAAGTAACTGTGAACTTTAATTAGGGATTTGTCTGAACTTTGATTTACCTGATTCATGTGATTTAAATGATTTTTATAAATTTCAGAATTTCATTATTAAAATCATTGATTTATAATGTTGGTGTATTAATAATCAGTGTAATCACATGAATCAGGTAAATCAAAGTTCAGACAATTAGTCACTCAATTTTACCGCCCAGGCGGCCACAAAAATAAATTTATTATTAGCCTCGATTTTTACCAGCTTTTGTGCAAACAAAAAGTGACCTTGAACTCTTAGAAGGGTGCTTAAGAAGAGATTCTAAAGCACAAGCGGCTCTTTACCATCAGTATAAGGGTCGCTTTTTCGGTATTTGCCGAAGGTACGCACAAAGTAAAGAAGATGCCGAAGACATCTTTCAGGACGCTTTCGTAAAGATTTTCCTTAACCTTAAAGAGTTGCGTAGCGCCGACCAGCTAAGTGCCTGGATTCGTCGTGTGGTGGTTAATGTATGTATTGACTACTACCATAAACGCGTCAATTTTGTGGACATAAGCGAAATACCCGAAGCTATGCCGACAGACTGGCAGAGTGAGTCGGTGATTTCACAGATGAGTAATCAGGAATTATTGAGTGCGGTGAACGAGTTGCCCGACGGCGCTCGTATGGTATTTAACCTATATGTGATTGATGGTTACAGCCATCAGGAAATAGCCGAGATGATGAAGATTTCAGAAGGCACTTCTAAATCTCAACTATTCTTTGCGAAGAAAGTACTTAAAAAAAAATTACAGACCATTGGGGTAGCCATTGATTAGCTTGTTAAAAGATGGAAAATTTTGATGAAAACTTAGAAAATGAGTATCGGAAGCGTTTCGAGAATTTTGACGAAATGCCTGACGATATGTTATGGGAAAAGATACAGGCACGCATAAAACCTGAAAAGGAACGACCATTTGTTGTATGGTGGAACAATATGCGTAGCCCGGCCATGCGTGGCCCGATAGGTATTGCGGCAAGTGTATTGATAGGCTTGCTGATAGGTGTTTATTTCTTTGTAAAAACAGACAATACCCAACCATTAGGTGATTTGCCTGAGAAATCAGATACGAGTGCATCGCAACCCAAAAATCCGGACGTAACCCAAAAGGTAAATCCTGCTGAGTCGGAGACAAAATCGACTGATAAAATAGGTAATAGTATTGCTAACGAATCGCACTCGTTGGCATCAACAAAAACCAGTAAAGACAAAACGGCTATTGATGAATCTAATCAGGCTCTGAAAAACAAACAATTGCCAACCGTGAGTAAAGAAAATAACGATGCAATAGCACAGACACCTGTTGAGAAGAAGACTGCAAACACAGAAGAAAACAAACCGGAAGTTATAGTTAATCCGATTACAGCTAAACCTGAAACTATGCCATCAGTTATAGCAGAGTCTAACCAAATTGAAGAAGAAAAAGCAGTACTGGCACAAAACACTGAAAAGAAAGTAAACAAAGACGCAACAACCGTAGCGGAAGAAAAGGCTGGTGAAACCAAAGTTGCCTTGAGTACTAAGTTAGAGAATGCAATGCCAAATGGTGCAATTGTAAAGAATGAGCCTTCTGAAGTTTTTGGCGTGAAAGATACTTTGTTTCAAAATATGCAGATTAACTCACTAAACAGAAAAGAAGCGCAACAACTGGCTGTAACCGGAAAGAAGCCTGAAGCACCTGAATTGCCGGAAGCAGAAATGCCGATGGTTGAAGAGGAAAGACGCAGACTGGTATTTATACCACCATCAGAGATATTTGCCAATGTTACTTCTACCCTGAGCTATTATATGTTTTCGCCTAATAAGGGCGACAAGATAATGGTAAATAATTTTAGTAGTTCTTCGCAACGTTTAGGGTTCGCCGCCCAGTTAGGTTTTGTTTATCCGATTGCCAGAAAGATGGATTTACGCACAGGACTCAGTTATTTTCAGGGCAAATCACGTATCAGCTATGGTGTAACTGATGATTCGCAGAAAAGTATAACGGTGCTAAATAATAACTCGATTCAGATTAATCCTGGTAAATCGACAAAAGACGAAAACAGAAACTGGCAATATCTTGAATTACAAAGCGATGTGCTGTATGAAGTAAAGAAAATGCAGGCGTTATCGTTAGGAATGAAGTTCGGAGTACAGACTTCTGCTGTTAATAAACCGTTGTTGCAGGCCCGCTTAGGATACAGAGTAAGCAAGGCCATTGCCGACCATTGGGCGCTGTGGTTAGAGCCAACTGTATCTGTATCTTTATCTTCTCATCAGGCTTTAGAAAATCTGTTCATGTATCGTACTACAGGTTTTGGCTTGAATATGGGCGTGAGTTTGTTAAGATAAATTCAGAGTAACTATTTCGTTAGACAACTGGCAGCGATTGAACTTTCGCTGAAGGGGATTGCTATTTGTAAACTTTCTGTGCTAAAATGAATTTTCTTCTCATCTGCTTTAAAAAACGCTCAAACTCATGAAAAAAATCATCTATTGTTGTGTACTGATTAGTCTATATATGAACCTACAGGCTCAGAATGTAACCATTACACCCGATGGTATTACGCCTGTTAGCACCCATCCACGCATAAGTTACGATGCTATTTTAGCTTTGCCTTCTCCACAGGAAGGTGATTTGGCCTACGACACCACTTTTAAATGTTTACGTATTTATACCGACGGCAAATGGCTATGCAGTTACCAGGACCCTGTTAATTATACACCCAACATAATGCCTCTTATATCAGTAAAAGGGGTGGTTTTCCAAACCTCACCAGCCATCGCAACAGACGCCAGCGGTAATGTATATATCATAGGGCATTATTCGGGTAGCATTACACTTGGTGCAAATACTTTAACGCCTCGGGCAGTAATGATATATTTATAGCTAAGTATAACAAAAGTGGTGTGGTACAATGGGCTCAGTCGGCAGGTGGAACAGCAAGTGAGCTTGGCACTGATATAGCAGTAGATGCCGCTGGCAATGTATATATTACAGGTGGATTTTCTGGTACAGCCTCATTCGGGTCAGAAAGTGTTATTGCCAATGGAAGTAATATGGATATTTTTGTGGCCAAATATAGCAATGCTGGTGTTGTACAGTGGGCAAAGTCGGCAAGTGGGACGGGTAATGATGTAGGTGCAAGTATAGTAGTTGATGCCAGTAGCAATGCGTATATTACAGGTAATTATGCCAGTATTATTATGTTTGGCGATCACTTAGTCAGTTCACAGTCGTCGAGTGCTGATATTTTTGTAGCCAAGTGCAATAGTAGTGGTGAGTTTCTGTGGGTACAATCGGCAGGTGGTGCAGGGAATGACTCCGGCTCAGGCATTGGTATTGATGGTAGCGGAAATATTTATCTGATCGGGAGTTATACAGGTACTGCTACATTCGGAAATACACAGACCACCTCTAATGGAAACTTAGATATTTTTGTTGCCAAGTATGATAACAGCGGTGAATTTAAGTGGGTAAAATCAGCAGGGGCAGCCGATTATGATACAGGGCAGAGCCTGGCTGTTGAAAGCAATGGGAATGTTTATGTAACAGGTAGTTATTTCGGTACTATCACCTTTGGAAGCCAATCTGTTAGCTCACAAGGCTCAAGAGACCTGTTTGTAACTAAATATGATAGCAATGGAAGTGCTTTATGGGCAAAAACGGCAGGAGGAACATTTCTTGAAGGAGGCTTAGGTATTGCTGTTGACGCAGGAGGGGTTTAGATTAAAGGACATTATTCAAGCACGGTATCATTCGGCCTAAAAACAATCAATTCAAACGGAAGTCAATATGATATTCTAATAGTTAAATATAATAAAGCTAATGGTAATTTTATATGGGTGCAAGCAGCAGGTGGCTCAGACCGTGATGAGGGAAACAATATTGCAGTTGACGGAAACGGTAATGTGTATGCCGTTGGTACTTATACAGGCACTGCCCAGTTTGGCAAAGTAACCAAAACTTCTCAGGGACCTTCCGATGTTTTTGTGGTTCGGATTGATAAATAATAAATCCCTTTTTCGTAAACTTCCTGAATCCGGTTGTAACTTTTTTGCGTAGGAGAAAGAACTAATGGGTTTTAATCGGCTCTTTTATGACTAAAAACCAGATGCCATTATTTGCTTCGGTTTTATCGCTTATATGGCCCTTATAGTCAAAAATAAAGAGCCACTCAATGAATAGCTCTTATCCCAAAACAACTTTTTGCTGTTGACTAAAACCTTAAGTTAGCCGATTTGCCAATGTTGTCAAAAGTTTATAGAGTAATTTTATTAAATGGTATGAGATGTAAAGAAGCAGACGTAAAGCCTGTTTCTTTATACTTGTTTGCTTTAAAGAGATTTATAAAAACATATTTTAGGACGAGTCACTTACTTTGCATCATCAGAGAGTTAAGTACAGCTGCTGTCTCAGATTTATTTAGTATTTCTTTAAGGTTTCTTTGTAATTCTTCAAAATTGTTACACTTAATGGATTTTTCATTTGTAAAACTCCCAATAAGGACTGGGTATATTGCCACTAAGTCATGAACTAAGTAAAAAAGCATAAACTTAAAATCTTCAAATAAAGGAGCTCTAAGAAAAAATTCAAATCGTAAAGCACTACCTGTTGGCCAATGACTGTGGTTAATAGTTTTTTTATCAATAAAATAAGTTAAAACCCCATTAGTATTTTGTTCTAACAAGTCACCCTGTATTTTTATCAAATTGAAAGGGCTGTCAAAATTGTTTGTATCTATTTTAGGCCAAAAACTTTCCATATTTTTAAAATTTATCTGTTTTTAATTCAAGTTTTATTGGTAAATGGTCTGAAAAAGTATTGTCGATTATTTTATCTGCTCTAATTAAATCTTGTTTTCCTGTATTAGTTATTATTTCTAAGCCTTTTAAAGGTACAAAATCAATTATATCAGGACTTAATAAAACTTGATCGAAAATATTCCAATCTAATTGTAAATGTTCAGAACTACTGTATAAATACGTTCCTGGTACTTTCCCAATACTTTGATCTCCAAAAAAATTCCACATAGGGTTATAAAAAAAATTATACTCATTTCCTTGTACGCGCCTCTTTATCCTTTTAGCAATATTTCTATCTTGTGTTGAATGAAAAGCGGTAGTCGAAATTAATCCGCTTTCATATGGGTTCATATTAAAATCACCAATAATTACTGTTCTTGAAATATTTGTCTCCACCTGTGCTCTATTTATTGCATTTCTGAATATTGATGCTTCTATTAATTGAGAATCATCATGCCAATTATTTTTGCTTGGTAAATGGGTAGAAGCTAAAATAAATGGCGAATAAAATGGGTGGTCAATAACCCTTATTGCCCATCTTTTAGATTCACTATGTAGTTTGAAAAATTTTAAGTTATATTTTGTGAAATGTTTCAACTTTATTGCGCCAATTGAGGGCATTAATTTGAATATAGTAGTCCCAGTATTAATATAATTTAGAAAGAAGAAATCATCTATTTCATATTCACAAAAAAGTAAAATATCAAAATCATTATGAACAATTAGTTCTTTAATTTCTTTTGATAAATCTTTCTTATTTAGATTCCAGAATAGAATTTTCATTTACGAATAGGAGTAATTAAGTAATGCGACAAAATTATTTTAAAATTGTTAACTTTGCTCTATGCGAGCAAAACGATATATTAAATTAGAGCCAAGTGAGGTCATCACAATGGAAGAAGGGTACAAAAATGCTACCCATCATCAATTCAAACAACGTTGTCATTGTCTATTGCTAAGTCATCAGGGGTATGATATGTATAGCCTAAAATCTATATTTCAAGTAAGCCACCCTACCATCACTAACTGGTTTGACAGTTGGGAAACGCATGGGATAGTAGGTTTACGCAATCAATTGGGTCAGGGTCGCAAACCTATTTTCAATGCAGCTGATGAATCATTGGTAAAAAGCAAAGTAAAATCAAGCCCTCAGACTCTGAAAAAAGTACGTCAAGAACTGAAAGAAGCATTACAGAAAGACTTCTCTCAAAGAACATTAGAGCGTTTTTTAAAAACACTTGTCGAGCCAGTTGGAAAAGAGCCAGAAAAAGTTTAAAGTCAAAGCAAAACACTTCTGAGTACGCATATAAAGAAGACTGCTTAAATGACTTACTCGAGCTCCACCAACAAAGTCATATTGACTTATTTTATGGTGATCAGGCTGGTTTTTCGCTCAATTGTGTCGTACCTTACTGCTGGCAATTTCCAGATGAACCCGTTTATATTCTGCCACAAAAAGGCAAGAATATCAATGTATTTGGGTTGATGAATGCTGATGGAAATGAACTTTACACTTTTGATGTAAAAGGTACTATTAATGCTGATTTTGTCATCAATTCAATAGAAATATTTATTGATAAAATTAGAAAACCAACAGTTTTAGTAATTGATAATGCCAGAATTCATCACGCCAAAGTTTTTCAAGAAAAGTTAGAATTGTGGCAAAACAAAGGGCTCTATATTTTCTATTTGCCTGCTTACAGTCCACATCTAAACAGAATCGAAAGGCTTTGGAGGCATACTAAATATTATTGGCTTAAGCCTAGTGATTATCAAGATTTGGAAACCCTCAAAAAAGCCCTTGACAAAATTTGGTCTAAATTTGGTTTTGACTATCAAATCGACTTTTCTAAAATTAAAATTTAAAATAATTTTGTCGTATTACTTA
>NZ_SEWF01000035.1 GCF_004168285.1 Emticicia agri
ATGGGTCTGAGGTAGGGTTTGTACAAACTTACTATCCGGTTTGGTATCTTGGCTTGTGGGTGTAAGTATCGCTGTTTTTGCTGTTGATAAACCAGTTTAATGGTCTTAAATGTTTCAGCGTCTACCATACTTAATCCTTTCGCTTGAGTTTGATTGAGCAGGGATTGATAGGCTTCTATTCCTTTATCCAACAATTTTAGTAAAGCATTTTGCCTGCTTCTGGTTTTTCTATAACTTTTCTTTCGCAGTTTGCTGTAAGAGATATATTTAGTCTTTTGGTCTTTAAACTTTGAGCGAGGTAATTTGATTCGATAAGTTTGACACAGGGTGGGAATCTGTTTTTCCCATAACCATTGACAAGATTCCCAAAGTAATTTCACATCTGTAGGGAAGCGAATATAAGACTCATAACAGGTAGCATCCATTAGTACTACTTGTTTATCAGGTATTTCCTGCTTCCAATTTGCAATAAGGGTTTGTTGTAAAACGCCTAAATCAATATGCTTTGCCAGGTAAGTTCGTGCATTAGAGACAAAAGCATTATCCCGAACCATTTGATTATCACACAATTGAATGCCACAAAACATTTGTATAGCCCAGTCAGTATTTAATCGCTCTAATAGCTTTTCATCACTCAGTTTCAGATAATGCTTCAGAAACATTAAACCAAAATATCCTCGTGGTGGTAAAATGGAAGGAGAACCAACTTTGGTTTTCTTTTTTGGAAGAAGATTGTCTAAAGCTACCCAATCTATGGTTTGATAAATCGCACCTAATTCTGTCTTATTCTTGAAAATGTGCAATCTGGAAAAATTTGGAGAATCCAAATCAAATAATGTACCTTGCATCTGTATTTTTAATTCTTAGCAGAAGAAAAATACGAAAAACCCCGAAATATGTCAAGTTCGTGCATATTCGGGGTTTATTTATTTGCTAAAATATTGCTAATCAAATCGTTACCCTATTAAAGGAGAGCCTATGTATCTTCTTAAGTCAATGAATTGAGGAGGGAGTAGCAATTCTACTCCCGGTTTCACAAATTCCCACTCGCTTTCTTATATCTCACGCTGGCTATCAGAAAATTATAAATGCTTGATAAGTATTGATTTTCGGCACTTTGTAAAGCATATTCTGTGTTCTTTAAGTCTGATAACAAAATAACCCCTTTCTCGAAACGGAATTTATCTGTTTCTAAAATTCTTTGGGCAAGGGCAATGTTTTTCCTGGCTTCTTCCAGATTCAGTTTTGACTGTTGCAGAGTATTCCAGGTACTTTTAGATTCATAGCTGAAATCACTTTTTAGTCGCTCAGTATTTAAGGTATTTATCTGCTGACGCACTTTAAAGTCGTTAGAGGCTAATCTGGCTTGTCGGCCATCAAAAATAGGTACACTGGCTCTGATGCCTATATAGTTAGCCGGAAACCATGTGCCTTTCTCAAATGGGTTAAGTGTTTCAGCCAACTGAAAATAAGAATAATTGCCATAGGCCGAAACCATAGGTTTATTTCTTGCCAGTTGCTTCTGTACATTTAACTGGTTTATGCGCAAATTCAACTCTTCTGCCTTTATCTCCGTCCGTCGTTCAATATTCGATTGATTGTCAATAATCTGTGAATAGTTGAAAATGGCCTGCAAATCTTCGCCGGGTTCTACTTTGTCTGTTGTATTTAACTGGTATTGTAATGAAATCAGACTAAGGTCATAATCCTGCTGGTTTTTAGTCTGAGCCAGTCTGGCATTACTTACATCTAATTCAAGTTTATCCAAATCATTTTTCAGAACCGCCCCCTGGTCAAATCGAGCCTGACCTACTTCAAAATAACTATTGGCTCGCTGCAAAGCCAAGGTTGATAAACTAAGCCTTTCTTTGGCAAACACACTATTATAATAAGCCTCCGTAATAGCCTGTCGTAAGTTAATGCGTAGCTGTTCAAGGTTGTTTTTCTGTGCTTCCACTTGCGTGTCATTTACGGCACGGTCAATCTTTTTATTGGCATCATAAACCTTCTGCTCGGCTTGCACCATAAAGGAATTATTAAAGGGGCGACCCAGTTTTATTTCAGTCTGCGATTCACCTGAACCGGGTAGCGCAAAAGGCAATACCGTTGTTTGTAGCTGGGTGTTCCAGCGTACATCGGCATTCCCGTTTACCTGTGGTAGCCATCGGGCTTTTACTTTCTCGTTTTCGGCAGAAGCAATCTGCACATTCAGGTTTTGTGATTTTAGTTCTATGCGATTCTCCAGACCCTTCTGAACAGCCTGTTCAAGCGTAAGGGTTTGAGAAAATGCAACGGATAGCGTAAAGCCAAATATAAAAGATAGAATAAGGCGTATCATAATTCAATTTTTTTTCAAATGTATATACTTATCAAAACGGGCGTATAAATATTTTGATAAGACGGAAGAAAAGCCCTATAAAATCTCATGATTGGGTATTGAGAGGTATTGATTTCCTAAACGCTGATTTTCACCGACTGAAGTCGGTGGCTAAGAAAACAACGGAATATTTTATTATGTAAGCCGGACCGCGCGGCGGCCGCTTAAGTCCGGCGTGGTATGCAAAAAAACATTTGTTAATATAGTCGGCGACCGCGACGGCGTCCGTTTCTATTCGCTGACACTCAGGACGAAAATAATCCCTATCTACATTAAACCAATTGCCTCAAAAACACTCTTTTAATTAGAATTTTACTATTCTGTTTTTATAATCTACTCATTTTCAGTCAATTAAATCTCTTAACGAATCATTAACAAAACGGCAATAAACTATCGGCTTCTCTTTTACATCTAAGAATCAAATAAGTTTAAAAAAACAAAAAATAACAATAACCAGGAATTTCACTATGAGAAAGTTAATCATGATAGCAATGTTGGTGGCAGGAGCCATCGGTGCTAATGCGCAAAGAGGATATGACAGACGTGATGGTGGTCGTTACGGAAGAAATGATAATGTTGTAGATAGCTACCAGATTCAGGCACGCAATGAGATTGCGCAAGGCATTAAGTCAGGTAGAATAACTTCAAGAGAAGCCAAACCTTTGTTACGTGAAGCAGAAAGAATTGAGGTAAAAGAAAATCGTTTCAAACGTGATGGCAGAATAGATAATTTTGAACGCCGTGAGTTGGAGCAGGATATAGCTGTATTGCATAGCTGGATTGCCCGTGAGAAACGTGACAGAGAGAGAGTTACCTATGATGAATATAGCAGAGGATATGCCAATGGCCGTTACAACGACCGTTATAGCAAAGGTAGATGGTAGAAGAGATTAATAAATGAGTTTTATTAATAATGCTTTTTCGTAAAGGACAGGGTAAGGTAATAACCTTACCCTTTGTTTTTTTATAGAGTTTTGGTCTGAAACATTCCGGCATTTGATTGGTTGAGTATAAATAATCTGAGTCTTTTGATTAAGAATAAACAGAGATATGTATCTTGCAAAGCGATTATTCCTATTTCAATTGTATGATAACCCTAACAAATGCTGTTATTAGTGCTACGATTAACCCCAAAGGGGCCGAATTAGTAAACCTTATCCATAAAGCCACACAAATAGACTATATGTGGTCGGCTGACCCGGCTTTCTGGGGGAAATCTTCACCTGTCTTGTTTCCTGTGGTAGGAGCTTTGAAAGACAATAATTTTATTTATAAAGGAGAAACATACACTTTACCTCGTCATGGTTTTGCCCGTGAGCGTGTGTTTGAAGTAGAAAGCCAGACAGAAAATAGTGTTACCTTTCTTTTGAAATCTGATGAAGCCTCAAAAAAGGTCTTCCCTTTTACATTTGAATTTCGCCTGCACTATACTTTAGACGAAAATCGGTTGCATGTGAAATACGAGGTTACCAATACGGGTGATGCTGAAATGTTCTTTTCGGTAGGTGGACACCCGGCCTTTCGTGTGCCATTAGCAGACGGAACCAGTTATGAAGATTACTATCTGGAGTTTAATGCCGAAGAAGACCTGATGCGCTGGCCTTTGGCTGACGGAGGTTTGATAGAGACTATGCCTGAAAAACTACCAGTAAACAATAACCGCATACCCTTAACCAAAGAATTATTTTATCAGGATGCCCTTGTGTTTAAACACCTGCAATCAGATAGTGTTGTGCTGAAATCTGATAAAACCCATCACCAATTACGGTTTTATTTCAAAGACTTCCCGTTTTTAGGTATCTGGGCGGCAAAAGATGCCGATTTTGTGTGCATTGAGCCCTGGTGTGGTATTGCAGATAGTGTCAGTCATAACCAGCAACTGACAGAGAAAGAGGGGATAAATCAATTGAATGCAAAAGAAAATTTTGAGAGGACTTGGGGGGTGGAGATTGTGCGGTCCGCCGCGCAGTGATTAGTCTTGAACTGTGCCGCGACGGCGTACCGTTTTACCTGATTTTTGTGATTACACTGATTAATAGTTTATCCTTAAAATCATGTTCATAATCAATCAAATCATATAAATCAGGTCAATCAGTTAAATCATAGTTCAAGACATCACAAAATCACTCATTCAATATTTTTTACCTTTACCACAAATAGCTTAACTATAACCAACAGATGAAACTTTTTTACAGAAAAACAGGTGAAGGACAGCCTATATTGATTCTACACGGCGTTTTTGGCTCTTCCGACAACTGGTTTACCATTAGTAAAATGATAGCCGATAAGGGCTTTGCTGTCTATGCTTTAGATGCCCGTAATCATGGACAGTCGCCACGCAGTGAAGAATTCAGTTATGAACTCATGGCCGAGGATTTGAACGAATTTATTGACGAACATCAATTGGATAAACCGATTATTATTGGTCATTCGATGGGAGGGAAGACCGTGATGCACTTTGCCATGAAGCATGAAGGGAAATTCAGCAAACTGATTATTGTGGATATTGCGCCTAAATATTATCCTTCTCACCACGGACATATCATACAAGGACTCAATTCTATCGATTTAGATAAACTTACCAACAGAAAAGAAGCTGAACTACAATTGGACCGCTATGTAACCAGTGTAGGCGAACGTCAGTTTTTGCTAAAAAACCTTTACCGCAATGATTTAGGTAAATTCGACTGGCGTATTAATTTACCCGTACTAAGCAAGGAAATCTACCAGATTGGTGGCGATTTTACAGATACCCGTGAAATCTCTGAACCAGTTTTATTCCTGCGTGGTAGCGAGTCCGGCTATATTTATGACGAAGATGTAACAGCCATCAAAAAAATATTCCCTAATGCCACTGTAGAAACCATAGAAGGCGCAGGCCACTGGATTCAAGCCGAAAAACCTAATGAGTTTGTGGAGGCTGTGGTTGGATTTATTGGGTGAGGCTTTTTAATTCTATTTCTCTGTTCGGCTAAATATTTATCCGCAACGAAGTTGTTAGTCGATGTATATGCCATTCTTAGAATGGTATTTTTCTAATAGCCTTTTTAAAAAAGGCTGATGCTATGACTAATAATTTCATTAGGGATATAAAAGTAAATTTTAATATGAAAAACTATCTGATTTTATTCTTTTTAAATTTAGGTATAAACGGGTGTATTCCAAAAGAGGGACCAAATTGTCATAAAAGTATTGGTGTTATCAATAATAGCTCAAAGGATATTTGGGTTTATAGAAGCGATAAAAATGGGAAGTTTGTAGGCGGTTGTTATACAACACTATCGGAGTTTGTACCCGCCAATTCAAGTAGAGAAAAAGTAGTAAATCAGCCAATAAGAGATAATTGTTATGAAAAACATATGAATGGCACATTCAGAGGTGGTAAATTAGAGGTTTATATATTTTCAATAGACCCCCATAGTCTGAAAGATAACTGTGATACTACAAAATTAAAAACCTATTTATTAGAAACAAGAGCCTTAACAGTAGCCGAACTTCAAAAGAATAACTGGACATTTACATATCCTAAGTAGGAATTAAGCATCTGTTCGGCTAAATATTTATCTGCGATTTATGTATGAAGAAAAGAATAATACTAATAGCAGTTACACTAATTTTTGCGTGTCTGATGATACTATTCTTTCAAAGAAAAGAGGAAGTTAAATCGAATAATTTGAAAATATTTTTCCCATCGTATACCAATATATACGACGATTATAAAACTGCACACGAAGAATCGATAAAAACAGGTAAACCATTATTGATATTATTTACAAGTTATAACTTTAGAACAAATATAAGAGATCAGGTCTTTAAATTCATTAACCATAAAGAAGTTCGAAAATTACTTGAGGAAAAATATATTTTTGTTTGTTTGCTGGTAGATAGCCCTAAAAAATTAAGCAAGGCTGATTCATTAATTTATGGGGGATTTGCAGATAAAGGAGAATTATGGTCTGACTTTCTAATCCAAAAATTCAAACAAAATGCAATTCCTACTATATTCATTGAATATACAAATGATAAATTCAGGGCAGTGGACACCAATTATTTAAAAAATCTGGAAGACTTTCTGACTAAAATAAAGTAATTTTTTGTCTCTGCTCGGCTAAATGTTTATTTAGTCGGTGGGTCAGGCGTTCTTAGAGCGGTATTTTTTTTAAAGCCGTTTTAAAAACGGCTGACACTTTGACTAAATTAAAATTTAGCCGAACGGGGGCTGTGGTTGGGTTTATTGGGTAGGGTGTTTATCGAAGTATATTTTTTATTGTAGAGACGACTTGTAGGCGTCTCCATTGGTCTGTAATACGCAATTTACGTTAATTAAACAGATATTTAGCCTAAGTATATTACAATATATCTTTCTGCAAAGACCCGAGGAGACGCCTACAAGTCGTCTCTACACAACGCATTTTTATTTCCCAACCATCTCCCCAACAATCTTAGCCGAAGATAATGCCAATGGTATCCCACCGCCCGGATGGACACTTCCGCCTACAAAATACAAATTCTTAATACGAGATGAGAAATTGGCGTGGCGGAGAAATGCTGCAAATTTGTTGTTGGAACTATTGCCATACAAAGCCCCCTGAACCGAAGAAGTTCTCATTTCAATGCTTCTGGGGTCAAGAATGCTTTCTGATTCTATCAGTGGGGCAATATCTGTTTTCAGGTTTCTGCTGAGTTTGGTGATTACGTTCTGTCGGGCTTCTGCAATCAATTTGTCCCAGTCCTGGCCTTCATTGGCAGGAGCATTCAGTAAGATAAACCAGTTTTCACAGCCTGCTGGCGCATCATCTTTTTTGTACTTGGAAGTAATATTGAGGTAAATAGTTGGGTCGTGGTAAATGGTTTTTTGCTGAAACTGATGTTCAAATTCTGCTTGATAATTATCTGAAAAGAAAATATTGTGCAAGCCTAATTCAGGAAATTCTTTTTTAATTCCCCAATAAAAAATCAATCCCGAACCGCTTTTGGGTTGATTCAGTAATTTTTCAGGATGCTTTGCCTGGGGTAAGAGTTTACGATAGGTAGGCGTAATATCCATATTACTCACCACTATATCAAACGCACAAAAATCTTCAGTTTTATTAGTATCTGCCTGCTCAATCTTCAATCCTTTTACTTTTTTATCTATCACTACTATCTCTTTCACCCGGGTATTGAAATGAAATTTCACGCCTAAATCTTGAGCCAGAGCCACCAGACTTTCGATAATGCCATACATACCCTTTTTCGGAAAAAATGCCCCGATATTATATTCCAGATGCGGAATAATGTTCATCGTAGCAGGTGTCTGGTAGGGGTCAGACCCATTGTAAGTGGCATATCGGTTAAATAACTGCACCGCCTTAGGCGTAGAAAAAAACTGCTCATTAGCTGCATTCATGGTATTAAAAATCCCTAATTTGGGTAGATTCAGATAACCTTTGAAAGCCTTTGCTGATGTCCAGGTGGAAAGTTTATGTAGAGAGTCTTCTAAGAAAAGGCCGCTTAATATCTCGTACTTAAAAGCACTGTCTTGCAGCATTTTTAGCACCTTTTCGGCAGGCTCGCCCAGTTGTTTTTCGGCTTCCTGCGCAAATTCCTGCGTATCAGCAGATACATTCAATCGGGTACCATCTTCCCAGAAATAGCGGCATATTTCGGGTAGTCTGCTATATTCAAAATAATCATTAACAGATTTACCTGATAATTCAAAAAGTTCTTCTACAAAACGGGGCATCGTAAATAAAGATGGACCCGCATCAAAACGGTATTTGCCCTGCTCAAAACTGCTGAGTTTACCACCCGGATAATGATTGGCTTCAAATACTTCTACTTCATAACCTTTGTTGCGTAAACGTATGGCCGTAGCAATGCCACCAATCCCTGCACCAATAATGCCTGCTTTCATAGAGTCCGGGTTGTCATCAAAATGGTTTGTCAACTATTAACCATATACGGGGGCTAATTGTTAAGGCATTCAGATATTTTCAGGACACTATTTTACGAGTAATTATCGAAAACTCTGCAATAACCTTTTATTGTCCGATAGCCATTAATGAAAAACTTACATTCGGAATAGATATTTCTCCACTTGTGATATTGCAAAATCTGATATACCCACCTGTGTTTGTTATTGTTTCAACACTCAGAACAATTTTTTCGACATTAGAAGAACCTGTATTTTTCTGTCCAATAACGACAACCGGTGGTTGGGTAAATATAGAATTATTCCCAAACGAAAATCCTAAAGTTTTACAAGTGTTGCCGTCAATATAGAAATTGGCTGATGTAGCCGGAGATGTAATGGTAATCATTTTCAACTGGGCGCTGCTGGTATTTGCTAAAGTCCCTTTTCCTTGTACTGATAAACTTCCGGCATAGCTCACATTACCATCTACTCTCAGCTTATCTGTGGTGACGGAAATAGTGCCTATATCAATGTTACCATTATTTTTTATAATCATTCTTCCCCCTGCTCCCTGTTCACGGAACTCAAACCTGTTTGATCCGAATATAGTAGCTAATACCCACGATTTCGTGTCAGCACTGCTTCTAATGACCATATCCCGGTTTACTAATTCCAATTTTTCAACAGGCGTTTCGGTATTAATTCCGACTTTCCCATCAATGGATAACGTATTGATATTCGCTTTGCCCAAAATATCCAGTTCATAAGAAGGGATATTCTGGCTAATGCCAACTTTGCCCATATAATATATATCTGCCTCCCCTTCCCAGATAGGTATAGTCGCTTTTGAATCAAGATTACCTATACAATACTTAACCGTATTGTCATTTATATCATAAAAAATTCTACCTATATAAGAATCAGGACAGTGAGTACTGATATTATTACTTGCCAGCCTGAAAGCCTCCGGCTGAATAACTGTAAACTGGGCGGATAGTTTCTGTGAAAAAAACACAATGCTCAGAATGAAGAGTTTTAATTTCATGACTCTATAGAAATTTTAATGAATGTTTGAGTAGTCTCTATCTTTTACCTATTGGCCAATACACAGGATATTGAAGACAATATTACTAAGCGAAATATTGCTTGCGGTAGTATTACAAAAACGGACAGTTACTGCCGAAGAAGTGGCTGACTGAATGCTGATAATTAATTTACCAAAATTACCTGTACCTGAAACCAGATTTCCGACCTGTACTGTGGGAGCAGATGAAAAGCCGGCAGAACTTACATTTAATGCCGGAGAATTGGTAGCGCAATTGCCTGCAAGAACCGTAAACGAGGATCCAAGATTTACCTGTGCTAAATGCGTTTTTAATGAATTGGCCGTGGTGGTTCTGACAATACCATTCCCACCATTTACGGTCAGGTTTCCGGTGAAACTTCCCGTACCATCTACTGAAAGTTTAGCAGTCGGCACAACAGGGCCAATGCCCACATTACCACCATTGGCAAATATCATTCTGGTAGTGCCGTTTTCCTGAAGCGATAAATAATCATTTTCGTCTGAATAATCGAATTTCCAAGTCTTTGAATCAAGGGTACTGGTAATGGCTACATCACCATCTACGACTTCTAAGGCTGTTTCAGGAGAAGCTGTGCCTATGCCTAATTTACTAACACTAAGCGCATTTGAAATTTTAGCACTACCATTAACATCCAGGTCAAATTGAGGGTTATCCGTATTGATTCCTACTTTACCAGTAAAATTGATTGCTTGAGGGAGAGCCTCAATGGTACGCCATTGTGAAATCGTGGTTCTCCATTGGGTGCCATCACAGGCCATAATTAAGCTGGTAGTGGTATTAAAATAGATTTTGCCTTTATCGTCAACGGTGCAAGCCGGGGCTTCTGCTAAATTCGGAACAATGAAACCATCAGGTAGCATGGTGCCCGATTGGGCAAAAGTATTGAAAGAGAGGAGATGAATGATTAATAAGAATAATAATTTTTTCATGGTTTTAATGAATTGAAAATTAAAAAATATAGAGTACTTTATATTATTTCCTGTTTTGTTTGATCTCACCGACTATTCTAAAGCTTTATAATAAATACTGTTTAATAAGACATTGTCGGCTTCATTCACAGGCCGGAGTATGTTCGTCAGACCATCCAGCCTCTGGCGGGTATTAAACACAGTTTTCAAACCATACTTCTATTTCTGATTGATGGCTCAAAAATATTTGATGGGAGATGTCCGGTAAATTTTTTTCATTTGAATGACGAAAAATTGTATTTGAATCGTAGCCGAATCGGAATAAACCGGAAAGTAAATTTCAGATTAACAGACGATTTATTTCTTCTAATCGAAAGGGGGTTGTTCATAAAGTGGTGTTTGTGAGATGGATATATCCGCAGAATAAAATCTTGGGTGATTTCATCGATTAAAATCTATTTTAAAAGAATTTTTTAAAGTTTTTTGTTATTTTTTCATTACTTTGCGTCTAAAATAGAGAACCTTACTTACTTAATTATACACTCTCCTTAATAACCCAAATGGCTAAATTATTAATTGTTGATGATGAAAAGAGTATTCGGGATGCTTTAAGAGACATCCTGGAATATGAAGAATACGAAGTAGATGAGGCGAAAGATGGCGAAGAAGGATTAGAAATGGTACTGAAAACCCATTATGATGTGGCTTTATGCGATATAAAAATGCCCAAATTAGACGGTCTGGAAATGTTGCTGAAAGCGAAAGAAGAAGGGGTAATGACCCAGTTCGTCATGATTTCTGCCTTTGGAAACGTCGAGAATGCTGTGGAAGCCACCAAGCGTGGTGCTTTTGACTTCATCACCAAACCACCTGATTTGAATCGCTTACTCGTAACTGTGCGCAATGCCATAGAAAAGAGTAAAGACGTAGAAGTGATTAAAACACTGAAACGCAGAATCTACAAAATCAATGAGATTGTCGGAGAGTCAGACCTTATCAAAAAAGTAAAAGATACTATCGACCGTGTAGCACCTACCGAAGCCCGTGTATTGATTACAGGACCCAATGGCTCGGGTAAAGAGATGGTTGCCAAGCAGATTCATGAAAAAAGTAACCGTTGCAATCAGCCTTCTGTTGAAGTAAACTGTGCGGCTATCCCTTCAGAATTGATAGAAAGTGAACTTTTCGGCCACGAAAAAGGTGCTTTTACCTCGGCTATCAAACAAAGAATCGGTAAGTTTGAGCAGGCAGATGGTGGCACACTCTTCTTAGACGAGATTGGTGATATGAGCCTTTCGGCACAAGCCAAAGTGTTAAGAGCCCTGCAGGAAAGCAAGATTACACGTGTGGGCGGAGACAAAGAAATAAAAGTGAATGTACGTGTAATTGCGGCTACCAATAAAGACCTGAAAAAAGAAATTGCGGAAGGGAATTTCCGTGAAGACTTATACCATCGTCTGAATGTAATTCCGATTCATGTACCTGCACTGACCGACCGCAAAAGTGATATTCCACTGCTGGCAGATAAATTTCTGCACGATGTGGCCGATGAATACGGCGATGCTGTAAAAGAATTTGAGCCAGATGCGATGGAGTACATGAAAAGCCTGCCGTGGACAGGTAATGTGCGTGAGTTACGCAACGTTGTAGAACGTCTGGTAATTATGTGCGGACCTACTATTACGCTTGACGACGTAAAATTATATGCAGGAATAGGATTTTAATGTAGCAATGAATCCAGTAGATAAAAATAAACGCTGATTTTTATCTACTGGATTTTATCTATGCGTTTTACAGGGTATTTTCGTAAAAAAGAAGCCCTGTGTTGTTCATATTGAAAATTTTGTATGGCTCTAATTTTTACTACCCTATCCCGACTGCAGAAATTTGCTATACTGATAGGTATTATCCCTGTCCTGTTTTATTGCTACGTTATCTTTAATTTCTCTTCCAATGTTCCTTTTTATGACGATTTTTTCTGGGGTTTCGACTACATCGAAACTTACATTCAGAAAGATTCCGTATTAGATAAAATCAGGATGTTGTTGATGCAACACAACCAGCATCGTTTTATTTATTTCAGAGCCGTATTGTTAGAACTATTTCAGTTAGAAGGAAATCTTAATTTCAGACATCTGATATTAGTTGGTAATATAAGCCTTTTCGGCATTTTTGCTGTTTATGCTTTTGCTTTCAGGCGTATAGCTATTTCCTGGGTCTATTTTCTGCCGGTTCCATTCCTGATGTTTCAATACCAGTTCATGTATAATAGTATTGTTAGCTATGATGTACCCAATATGAGCGTCATTTTTTTAGCTATACTTACTTTTTATCTGGCCTGTTTTGTTACGCCCAAACGCAGCTATTGGCTATGGATAGTCGGTTTTTTTGCTACTTTCTCTAATGGGAATGGGATAGTGGTATTCTTTGTGGCTATCATTCTGTTACTATTGCAACAAAGATTCCGGCAGGCCATTTATACGGCTATTGTCTATGCCCTGAGTCTGGCAATCTATTTCAATGGGTTTCAGATGAATTCTGGGGAGGCCACCTTAAACGGTAATACTTTCCTATATGCGTTTCGGTTTTTAGGAGCTGCTTTCTTTACTGATATTAATTCAGTTTCTGTGGCCTTAAGTATCATTGCCGTGACTGGAATAGTTATCTACTTTATTTATTTCTTCGTTAATCTGATAAAAACCAAATTCAAACCTGTCGAAAATAAAGTCTTATTGTTTTGTTTAGGTGTATTTCTGTTTTTGGCCTGTACAGCCATGATGACAGCCATTGTTCGGGCTATTCATAAGGTTGAAATACCTGATTGGTACAAAAACTATTCGATTCTGTTTATTACAACCATTTACCTGTTTCTGATAAACTTTAAAGTGAATGAGTATCTACAAGGAGCTATTCTTGGAATGTTTATTTGGTACGGAGTAGGGATTTGGTACTCATCAGCAGAAAAAAACCTGATAAGCTATCAGTACATGAAATCAACCTTTGAAGCCGACGTGGTTAATTTTCGGCGATACCAATACTGGTCATTCCTGACAGCTCAGGAAGGAGTACAGTTTTACGAAAGACATAATCAACAAACTAATGAATTTATCAGAAAGGGTTGGTACGTACTACCCGAAACACCTTTAAGCAATCAGGTTTTCGATAAAAGAAAAAGCGAAAAGACCACGTTCATCATTGAAAAATCGGCCGAACATTATGCTACCATTATAAAGTATACTCCAAAGAACCCGAATGATAACGACAGAATATATAAAGAAAGATATGGTTTTATCGTCAATGATTCTACTAACCGGAAGTATTTTTTCGGCGCCACCCCAACATTTAATGGTATCAGAGGGGTCATTAAATATAAAAGCTTATTCTACGACAGAGTTGGCTTCGGTGTGAAGTATGAATATTTCAAAAATGCAATTCCGGCCGGAGATTATCGTGTCGGGATGGTGTTTATCGACGCCAATAAGCGCGCTGAATGGAAAATTTCAGACCAGACTATTAGAGTTGATAATTACTAACTTAGAACCGATACCCCAACAGAAAATCAACATTGGTATCAGAAAGTAGTGCTGAATGGTCAAATGCAGCGCCAATCTGCAATCGTTTACCTAAAGAAAGTCTTGCCGTATAAATACTTCGTAATTCAAGGATACGTAAAGCATAAGACATATCTAATGTTTTGAATAGTGCCATATTCAGCCCTACATCTATATCCATATTTCTCTCCTTAAAATAAAGTAGAAAGGGTGTTATTGCCAGATTTTCCTTGAAAAGGTTAAGCTTGTATGAGGCATTGAAGTAAAATTCCTGCCAGTTTTTGATAAGTGTTTCATTGTCTTTCTTTACTTCGTTTGAAAATAAGTTTTTACCCGAAAAACTCAGAATCAAGCCCTTCCGTTGGTAAAATAGGCCAAAGTCTAAATTAGGGTTTACGCGCAGACTTTTGCCTGACGCTACCTGCAAAGCACCTAACGTCTCCCAGTTGATATAATTGAAATCAATGACTGCCCTCAAACCAAAACTAATCCGGCCTTTTCCTAACTCATATTTTCTCCCATAACCACCATACAAGGTATGTTTATTATAAAAGGAATAGCCATCGTGTATATATGAAAGATTGAAAAAGCTCTTCTGGTTGATATTGCCCAGATAGTTCAGATAAATATTAAGCGGCTTAGTCCAGACAGCATTGTTTTCCTGCGGCACAAATTTATCTTTCAGGTAAAGAGATAGGTAATGATTGTGCGTATCATCATTGAGACCTGCACCTGCATTATAGAAGTTAAGATTGCCCAGATAGATATTAGGCCGTAAGGTGTTCTGGGCAAAAACAGGCTGTATGAGCGTCAATAAAATAGTAATAGAAGTATATTTCATACGCTGACTATTTTAAAAGATTAAAATCATTCAATGTATTGGTAATGTATTCTTTCAGGTTCGTATCGTGTCCGCCTCCTGAATAGGTATAGAATTTAATATCTCCCCCTGCTGCCTGCAAGCCGTTTTTAGCATCTATCGAATTGGAATAAGGCACTACCTTGTCTGAATCTCCATGATGCAAAAATACTTTTCCCACAGGCTTCCATCCTGCAGAAAAGGTATTATTCTCCAGAATTGACCTGAATCGGGTGTCTGTTCCATCCACTATTTTTGACAGAAAAAAATTATTCAGAATGTCCTTCGGCTTTTTAGAAGGAGCAAAAATGGCGGCGTACTGGTCGAATACCGGATATGAAAAAATCTGGTCGGTAGGGCGGGGCGAAGGCGAAAACTTATTCAGGGCATAGATACTCCAGGAAAAAATGTTGATAATATCTGAATCTTCATTCTTTTTCAATAAAATATCATCAATAAACTTGATGAAATGATAGGGCCCGGCAAGACCTGAACTGGCAACCACATTGAATTGAGATGAGTAAGCCTCCTGAATATATTTATGGGCAGATAAGCAAGCTGCACCTCCCTGGCTCCAACCGCTTAGAAAAAGCCGATTGTCATAATCAATGCCTTTTCCTTCTAAAAATGCTTTGGTTGCCAAAAGCCCGTCAATATTTGACTTGAACATTTCCGGGTAATTGAGGTAGGGGTGTTCTCTGTTATGGGTACTTCCATAGCCAATGTAATCAGGCAAGAAAACAGTATATCCGCCCGATGCCCAGGTTAATCCCATATTCCTGATTTCTGAAAAATCAGTACTACCTCCTGAGTAATTGGATGGAACAGTATTATCCACATTGAAGAGACTACCTACATGCACGGGTAGCTGTGTGCCATGAAAGTAAGCAATTAAATAGGCTGAGCTGACGTTGTCAGGCACCATAATCAGGCCTTTGGTGTCTATTTGTTCGCCTCTGCATTCTGTTCGATAGGTAATGGCGTAGAGAGTTACTTCATGTTTCGCTATATCCTGAACCGAGAGTTGATCTACATTTGCAATGATTTGCTGAATGGACAAATGCCCTTTTTCTTCAAACGCAATCAGCGTGCCGCAAGTCTTTGGCGTTAACTCACCATCTTTTTTACATGAGCCGCCTATTAAAAAAGTCAGAACTGAAATGTACAGAACTTTTTTCATGCCAATCACCGTTTAAATTTGTTCGTTTCAGCCTATTAGCCTGTCCGATGAAAGTTTCATCAAACAGCAATAGTAAACAGCAGACTTTTTTATAGATTGGGTATAGTAATTATACGGGATAGGGAAGTAACTTCAGGAAATATAGTCCGGTTCAGAATTTGCTTATAAAGCAAACCGAACTTCATTTTGAGACATCGAAAGTATTGTATAACAATATTGGTCAAAATGTCTTGTTTAAGCAAGAGCTAAGACGGTTTTTATTTTCTGGGTCTAAAAAATATTCTCTGTAAGATGATAAAAAAAGTCAAATAGGGGTAATTTTGCAAAACAAGAAGAGACCCCCATATCTAAACTTATTAATATTAGTACTATAAACGTAGGCTGAAATGCTTATCTGAAGACAGAAAACGAATAAAAATCTAATCTAATGCAATACGACGTTACGGTAATAGGCTCCGGTCCCGGAGGATACGTGGCGGCTATCAGAGCTGCCCAGTTAGGTATGAAAACCGCCATTATTGAAAAATACAATGTTTTAGGAGGTACTTGCCTGAATGTGGGCTGTATTCCCTCAAAAGCCTTGCTCGATTCGTCAGAACATTTCTATAATGCAACGCATCATTTTGCCGAACACGGCATTGAAATCCCTGCGCCTAAGGTAAATCTTGAGCAGATGATGGCCCGTAAAAAAGGCGTGGTAGAGAAGATGAACGGCGGAATTAACTTCCTGATGAAAAAGAATAAAATTACGGTTTATAACGGTTTTGGTTCTTTTATTGATAAAAATAACATCAAAATTAAAAAGGCTGACGGTTCTGAAGAACAGATAAGTACTGAGAAAGTGATTATTGCCACAGGCTCAAAACCTACGATTCTGCCTTTTATGAATTATGATAAAAAAAGGATTATTACCAGTACTGAGGCTTTAACTTTAACCGAAATACCCAAACATCTGATTGTGATAGGGGCAGGGGTAATAGGTGCCGAATTAGGCTCGGTATATGCCCGTTTAGGAGCTAAAGTAACCTTTGTAGAATTTGCCGATTCCATGATTCCGACGATGGATAAAACAATGGGCAAAGAGTTGCAGAAGGCAGTAAAGAAATTAGGTACTGATTTTTACTTCAATACTAAAGTTACTAAAATTGAAAATTTAGGCGAAGAAGTATTGGTATCGGCCGATGGCGCAGATGGCAAACCTGTAGAAATCAAAGGTGATTACTGTCTTGTATGTATCGGTAGAAGAGCTTATGTGGATGGCTTGAATTTAGAAGCCGTAGGTATAACTACCGACAGAGGTAAAGTAGTTGTTGACGAGCATACGCTTGAAACCAACGTAAAAGGCATTTATGCCATTGGTGATGTGGTACGTGGAGCAATGCTGGCACACAAAGCCGAAGAAGAGGGTGTGCTGGTAGCTGAAACCATGAGCGGCCAAAAACCGCATATCAATTATAACCTTATTCCGGGAGTAGTTTATACCTGGCCAGAAGTGGCCTCTGTGGGGCAAACAGAAGAAGAACTCAAAGCCAAAGGTATCAGCTATAAATCGGGTCAGTTTCCATTTAAAGCTCTCGGACGTGCTACTGCCAGTGGAGACACAGATGGTTTGGTAAAGATTTTAGCCCATAAAGATACCGACGAGGTTTTAGGTGTACATATTATAGGCGCCAGAGCCGCCGACATGATTGCCGAAGCGGTGATGGCAATGGAATTCAGAGCCAGTGCCGAAGATATTTCACGCACCTCTCATGCTCACCCGACTTATATGGAGGCTGTCAAAGAAGCCGCTTTAGCTGCTACTGATAACCGACCGATACATACGTAGGAAGCATAATTTAGTGATAGAATTAATCGTGAATTGTGAATGCGGACGCCGCGCGTCCGCATTCACTAATTCGCAATTAATCACTCATCACATAGCTGCCTTCGCAGGTTGTTTGACAGCGAAATAATCGACCATACCTAAAATCAGGATGCAACGGGCTACAATTACGATGGTTCGGGGAATGAAACCCAACCACGGCAATTGTTCGATGAAAATGCTGTAGAAAACAAGAAAATTGGCAAATGCCATTAATACCACACTCCAGCTTATCCAGAACCTGTCTGACTCACTAATGGGTAAAAAAGAAGCTAATGTACTTGTATATATATAGATGAAAGCATAGCATAAAAGCAGAATTTTATCTAAGACCGGTAAGGCTGTATGCAGTGTAAATATATAAAACAAGAGGGGTACTATTGCATAGATCGGGAAGACACGCAGGAACTTGTACAATGCTCCCTGATATTTTATTTTAGAACCCATAAGCTTAAAAATACCTGCCCAGAGGCATAAAATACAGGCGTGGATAATGAGATTAAAATCTTTTATTAAAGCCGGAAAGAAGATGACACATAAAGAGATAGGAATCGGTAATATCAGTGTCAGGATAAAAAGTTTATCAATGAGGGTAGGTAAGGGCTTGCGGTGTTGATAGTACCAGACTGTCAATATAATAGCTGCAATAATTCTTGCAATGGCTATCCAGAAAACACTTTCTTTTTCTGGTAGGTCAAGCAGAAAAAATTCTAAAATCAGTAAGAGTAAAGTAGCAGTTATGTATCTTGTATTCATCAGGGTAGATAGAGCCTGCATGATGACATACAGGCTCAAATATTTAAGTTCAACTAATGTGATTCTCTCTGAACCTCATGGCCTGATTTTCCGGCTAAAAAGTCTAAATCTGCCCCCTTGTCTGCCTGAGTAACCGTATTAATATAAAGCTGAACATACCCACGGTTATAGCCTAAATCAACAGGTTTCCAGTTTTTGCGTCTTTCTGCCAGTTCTTCGTCTGATACATGCAGGTGTATTTTACGATTGTGTACATCTACCTCTATCAAATCGCCATTCTGTACTAATCCGAGCGTACCACCCACGGCCGATTCAGGAGAAGCATGAAGGAATACTGTTCCATAAGCGGTACCACTCATACGGGCATCTGAAATACGCACCATGTCGGTAATACCTTTTTCTAATATCTTTTTGGGTAATTGCATGTTGCCAACCTCGGGCATACCCGGATAACCCTTGGGTCCTACGTTTTTCAAGACCAGTACGCAGGTTTCGTCCACCTCCAAATCGGGGTCGTCAATGCGGGCATGATAGTCTTCTATGGTTTCAAAAACTACGGCTTTGCCTGTATGTTGCATCAGATGTGCCGATGCGGCCGAAGGTTTGATTACTGCGCCGTTTTCGCACAGATTACCTTTTACCACTGCAATTCCTCCCTCACGTAGAATAGGGTTTTCAGCAGTAGCAATTACCTCTTCATTCCATATCTTGGCACCTTTCGAGTTATCAATCAGACTTTTGCCATTAACCGTAATAGCTGTTTTATGTAAAAAGCCAGACATTTCTTTAATTACTGCCGGAAGCCCGCCTGCGTAATAGAAATCTTCCATCAGGTATTTGCCCGACGGCATCAGGTTCAACAGGAATGGCATTTTACTGCCTATTTTATCAAAATCTTCCAAATCAACTTCCACACCTATTCTCCCGGCAATAGCAAGCAAATGTAATACCAGATTTGTTGAGCCACCTACAGCCGCATTCATCATGATGGCATTTTCAAAGGCTTCACGTGTAAGAACCGACGAGAGGAGCATATTTTCTTTCACCATTTCTACAATTCTCATGCCCGACATGTGCGCCAATACTTTTTTACGGGAGTCTGCCGCAGGTATGGCAGATGCCCCCGGTAGGGTAAGGCCTAAAGCCTCTACCATTACTGCCATTGTAGAAGCGGTACCCATTGTAGAGCAGTGCCCGATACTTCTGCTCATACAGGCTTCAGCATCTTCAAACTCTTCAAGTGTCATTTTGCCTGTTTTTACATCATCTGCAAAACGCCATACATCAGTTCCCGAACCGATAGCTTTGCCCTGAAAACGTCCGCTTAACATGGGGCCGCCCGGTACTACAATGGTAGGTAAGTCAACACTTGCGGCGCCCATTACCAACGATGGCGTGGTTTTATCACAGCCTGTCAGTAATACAATGGCATCGAAAGGATTGCCCCTGATACTCTCTTCTACGGTCATGGCAGCGAGGTTTCTGTAAAGCATGGCCGTAGGGCGAATCAGTGTTTCGCCTAATGACATTACCGGAAACTCTAAAGGGAAGCCCCCGGCTTCATAAACACCATTTTTAACCGATTGTGCCAGCTCCCGGAAATGGCCGTTGCAGGGGGTTACTTCTGACCATGTATTGCAGATTCCTATGACAGGTTTGCCTTTAAACTGATGTGCAGGGTAGCCCTGATTCTTGATCCAGCTTCTGTAAATGAATCCATCTTTTCCTTCTTTTCCGAACCAGTCCTGGCTACGAAGTTTTGTTGTATTTTCAGAGGTCATAATTTAAGTTAGAGAAAAACGCAAAAAAATTTATCAATAATCCTTATTTTTGTGTTGTTTTGCAACCAAATTAAGAAATTTGTTGGAATTAATTTTGAATGACTTAAAAATTGAACATTATGAACTTATTTGATACGTTGAACGAGGCAATGACTGATGAAGTTGTATCAAAAATTGCCAAGTTGACCGACGAAGAGCCTACGAAAACTAAAAAAGCAATTGATGGAATATTCTGCACGTTAATTGCAGGATTAGTAAGACGAACCGGAAGTACCATGAGTGTAAACATGCTTTACAACCAGGTACAGAAGGGTAACCAAGGGGGAGAACTGATAGGAGACATAATGTCTTATTTAAGTAAGAAAGATAAATTAGATGGGATATTAAAGACTGGTGATGGATTGATAAGTCAGGTTTTCCCTGCTTACAAGAGCCCATTAATCAGTATGATAGGGACGTATGCCGGAATCAAGAAGAATTCATCAACGATGTATTCGAGCTTGGCTACTCCAGTTCTGATTGATGCTTTAAGCAGAGAAATCAGTAATAATAAAATGGATGTGGATGCTTTGACTACTTATTTAGCCGAACACCATGAGCCATTGTTTAAAAGAACACCAGAGGAATTGGTTGAAAAGATGATTCCGCAATTAGGTTTGCAGGAATTGCTTTCTCCTAAATTTACTTCTAATTCAAGCAACAAACGTGTGGTTGCTCCTAAGCCTGCTTCGGTAAAACCTAAGTCGGTTGCAGGTGTGCCTACCACTACCCCACAGGTAGTAGAAACCGAAGAGGAGGAATATTCAAGCGAGGGTTCAGCATTTCCGGTAAAATGGTTGTTGATTTTCCTGGTAGTAATTGCCGCAGCGGCCGGAGGATATTATTATTATGAAAACTACTATAAGCCTGCTCAGGTAGCCACAACTGCCGATGAAACGATAGTGATGGATTCAACTATTGCAAGTCTGGATAGTTCAGGGACAGCAGCAGTTGACTCGGTAGGTTTGAAAGATACTCTGAAAGCGACAACACCTGCAACACCTGTTGGAGGAGGCTCTTTAACACAAGAATTGGACCCGTATCTGACTGATAAAACCAAACCGGCAGGCCAGATTTTTACCATGAAAGAGGTGTCATTTGTGAAAGGTTCGCAGGCATTAGATGATAAGTCAACGGCTTCCATCAATGAGTTAGCCGAGTTGCTGAAGAAATACCCTAAGATGCAAATCAGAATTCAGGGACATTCGACAGATGCCGTAGGTCTTGATAATAAAGTGATGGCTACCAAAAGAGCCTTTGCTATCAAGAAAAGGCTATTGGTTGCAGGCATAACCGACACCCGTATTGATGCCATTGGTATTCAGGGTAGTGGCGATAAAGCAGATATAAAAATTGTGTCAAAATAAGAATCATAATTCCAGCATAAAAAAATACCTCGCCGATTGACGAGGTATTTTTTTATGCTCACCAACTATGACGGCGAACCGTCATTTATAGTGTTGGCAAATCCTATTATTTAAAACTCTTCATTTTACCGCTTGTCTGCATCTGGTTTACTTTCTTCATCATAGACCGCATCTGGTCAAATTGTTTCAGAAGGTTGTTTACCTGCAAAATCTGTGTTCCACTACCAGTAGCAATTCTTTTCTTACGGCTACCGTCAATAATATCCGGTTTTTCACGCTCTTTTGGTGTCATAGAGCGAATAATGGCTTCTATCGGTTTAAAAGAGTCATTACTGATGTCAAGGTCTTTAATCTGCGAGCTTACGCCCGGAATCATCCCCATCAGGTCTTTGATATTACCCATTTTCTTGATTTGCTCCAGTTGCGTCAGAAAGTCGTTCAGGTCAAACTTGTTCTCACGCATTTTTTTGTTCAGACGTTTGGCTTCGTCTTCATCAAAGGCTTGTTGTGCACGTTCTACCAACGAGATAACGTCACCCATACCTAAGATACGGCTTGCCATACGATCAGGATAAAACACATCAAGCGCTTCCATTTTCTCACCTGTCGAAATAAACTTGATAGGTTTATTTACCACAGTTTTAATAGAAAGTGCCGCACCACCACGGGCATCACCATCAAGTTTGGTTAGTACTACTCCATCAAAATCCAGACGCTCATTAAAAGTCTTGGCCGTATTCACCGCATCCTGACCTGTCATGGAGTCAACCACAAACAGAATCTCGCTCGGGGTTACTGCTTTTTTGATGTCTTCAACCTCTTTCATCATCACCTCATCAACAGCCAGACGTCCGGCTGTATCTATGATGACTATATTTTTTCCTTTACTTTTGGCAAAAGCAATGGCATTTCTGGCAATGTCAACGGCATTTTTGCTTTCAGGCTCGGCATACACCTCTACGCCTATCTGCTCGCCTAATACCTGTAACTGGGTAATAGCCGCAGGACGATAAATATCACAGGCTACCAATAATATCTGGCGGCCCTGTTTTTTCAGGTAATTGGCAAATTTACCCGAGAAAGTGGTTTTACCTGAACCTTGTAAACCCGCAATCAACACAATGGCAGGAGAACCTTTCAGGTTAGCACTCTGGGCTTGTCCACCCATCAACTCGGTCAATTCTTCCTGAATAATTTTAACGAATAACTGACCCGGCTCTACGGCAATCATTACCTTGCGGTCGATGGCTTTTTCTCTTACACGGTCGGTTACGTCTTTAGCAACTTTATAGTTTACGTCGGCATCCATCAGGGCACGGCGTACTTCTTTTATCGTTGCAGCAATGTTAATATCAGAGATTCTACCTTGCCCCTTGAGGGTTTTGACAGCTTTATTGAGTTTATCACTTAAATTTTCAAACATCTTTCAGACTATTAATGATTATTCCCTTATGGATTCCAGCTAAGGAAAAGTATTTTGATAACAATTTGCAAAGTTAAGATTTTAACAATAAAAGCGTAATAGTTTTTTTAAAAGGATTCCTTCAAAATTCTTATTCTGTATCTTTGCACCCTAAGCACATTACACATTTTATGAAACTCCATATTTTAGGGGCCTCTTGCAGCGGGGTAACAACTTTAGGCAAAGCATTAGCCAATTACCTTAATATTCCTTATTTTGACAGTGATGCGTATTTCTGGGAAAAAACCAATCCTCCTTTTACCACCAAACGAAATCCGGCGGTAAGAAACCAGATGCTTGAAACAGACAGTCTGAAATATGATAGCTGGATAATAGGTGGCTCCTTATTAAAATGGGATTTAGCCATAGCTTTTGACCTGATTGTGTTTTTATATATCCCACATCAGCTAAGAATGGAGCGGCTCAGAAAACGGGAGTTAGAAAGATATGGCGATATTATTTTTACTGACCCTACCAGAAACCAGCAGTACAATGATTTTCTGAACTGGGCTGAAGGGTATGATAATAATACTACCCAAGGAAGAACCCTCGCCGCACATGAAAACTGGCTGGCTCAACAAACCTGCCCTGTATTAGAAATTAGGGGAGATTATAGTGTGGAGGAGCGGGTAGAAATGATTTTGGAGAAAATTACTTCCCAAAAATCCGCTTCCGATGCTCGGAGCCCCATTGGGCTATAGAACCTATAACCTCTTTTAAGGTGTGGCCGTATTCGGTTAGCTCATATTCTACCGTAACAGGCTTGGTATCATAAACCGTACGTTTCACTAAATCGTTGTCTTCGAGGTCTTTCAGTTCTTTTGAAAGCATTTTAGCACCAATACCAGTTACATCACGAATCAATTCCATAAAACGCTTTTTTCCAAAGCTCAATGAGCCTATAATCATAATCTTCCACTTACCGCTCAGAATATCCATTGCATCCTGAACAGCCACCATGTGTTGGCTGCATTGCGCAGGGTTGTGTTCTTGTGTATCTGTTGTATCAGCGACTTGTTTTGTCATCATTTTAAAAATCTTATCTGCTTGGCGTTAGTAAGAATAACAAATATAATCACAAATTCTATCATTGTACACTATCGAAAGTATATCTGATTTCTTACCTGTTACTATCTAAACAAATTATTCTCCTACTTTTGCCTTAATAGATAGTTTCTTAAAGGAAACTACTTTCTAAAAGAAATTAACTTCCAAACGTAAACTTATTCTCTCTGTTTTGTGTATTACCATAGACTTTATTTCTAAATACTTAAAACATAAAAAATCATGTCAAGCAAAACACAAAAAATTCTGGCCATTATCTTTATGGCACTTCCATCATTCATGTTGGTTATGAGTGGTGTAATGAAAATTATAGGCAGTGAACAAGTGGTAACAGGTATGACCAAAGGAGGCTATGGGCCTTATATTACTATTTTGGGTATTGCCGAAATCGTTTTTGTGATTTTATTCTGGATACCCAAAACCTATAAAATCGGCTTCTATCTGATAGTATCTTATCTGGGTGGTGCGGCTGCCGTAGAACTTGGTGGCGGTGCTAATCCGGTTGCATTTGCGCTGATAGCCTTAGCCTGGATTGGTTTCTACCTGAAAGATAAGAGTAATTTTGTGGTAGGGTAGGACAACCCCATCCTAACCTTCCCCAACAATGGGGAAGGGACAAAAAAAAGCCCCTCTCCCCACAGTTGGGGAAAGGGGTTGGGGTGTGGGGTTTAATCCACTAATTAAAGAATAGGTAAGTAAGCGATTAATATCCTTCGTTCTGTTTTAAATAACCCGGGATATTAGACGCTCCGTCAATAGCTGTCTGAGGAATCGGGAAGATTCTTTTCTTAGGGTCGTTATTGGTTTTTTCTGTCCAGGTACCTTCATATTTACCAAAACGAATCATATCCGGGCGGCGTACCATTTCCCAGTAGAATTCAAAACCACGCTCACGGAACAATAAATCTAATGTCATAGTAGCTAATGCTGGCGGAGGTGTAGTAATGTTTCTTGCGGCTCGCACAGTGTTTACATCAGCCAATGCACCAGCAGCATCATTGCTTTTACGCAATTTAGCTTCTGCACGCATCAGATAAATATCTGCCAGACGAGTGATTACAATGTCAGCATCACCGAAGTTTCTGCCACTGGCCGATTTTTTGCTGAACTGATATTTTTCAACACGGTAGCCTGTATTATAGTTACTGCCTTCTACTGTAAAGTCAACTTTTTCTGAGAAGTTAACCGGTAGATCCGATCTGTTACGGGTATCGTAATTTAATTTGGCAACTTTAAAATTACCATTTGAGCATTTTACAAAAACCCCATTTTTTCTCACTAACCCATACTGTTGACCACGTAAGATACCACGGTCGATATTGAAATCCGGTCCGGCTACACAAGAGTCAGCAGGATTGGTATAGATAGAAATATTCTGTTTATAGAAACGTGGGTCAACTGAAGGGTCTTTATCACCATAGGCATTTACCCAGGTGCGATAATAGTCAGAAGTAATGGCAGGGCCATCGGTACCATTAGCAGCCGGGAAATTATAAAGCGGAAACTGGTCGCCTGAGATAGAGAAATAAGCCATACGGTTGTGGCCGTTCAGTTCGGCTCTCTGGTCAACTGCAAAAATCAACTCTTTGTTATCGTGGTTATCATCGTTAAAAATAGCAAAATAATCTCTTGATAACTGATACTGACCCGATGAAATGATTTTATCGCAGTATTCTATCACTTTATCCATATCTTCAGGTTTGAAGTTGAATTGTGTAGCATATCTGTCGCGATATACGGCTGCATTCAGATACAATCGGGCTAATAGAGACCAGGCACCCCCTTTGGTTAATCTGCCTGGTCCTACATTTGTTTCAAGGTTTGGTTCAACTGCCAGCAATTCACTTTTAATGTACTCAAAGGCTTCTTCACCTCTGATAATTTTTGAGGTTTCGCCCACATCATTTTTAACGAAAACAAGACCGAACAAATCCAGAGTAAGCATTGAGTAATAAGCTCTCATGCCTCTGGCTTCAGCTAAAAAAGTTTTGGCTGATGGGTCGTTCATGGTTGGCAACGTATTAATAGCCGTGATGGCTCTTGACATACCTTGTAGAATCAGGTTCCAGGTATTACGGATATTCGGGTCATTGGCACCGTGTGTATGGGCGTGCATGGCCAGGTAAATACCGTTATCACCCCAGTCAGTACCACCACGATAGGGTAAGATAGCTTCGTCAGTCGAAATCTCCTGTAAGGCAAAATGGTTTGTGTGGTTAAAGATATCGGGAAGGCGGGCATATACCGGAGCTATAATTCCCTCTACCGCTTGTTTATCAGTCAGGTTTGAGCCAAACGTTTCGTCCAGAATTATTTCATTCAGGTCTGTACAGCTATTCAAAACCAACAAGCCGGCAAGTGCTAATGTTGTATATATTTTCTTTTTCATGTGTTCTAAAATTTTATAATGAAACGTTCAGGCCGAATACTACCGAACGGGCTTTAGGATAACTTAAATAATCAATACCATAAGAAGTAATACCACCGATAGTTCTGTCAATGTTTACCTCTGGGTCGAAACCATCGTATTTAGTAATCACAAACAGGTTTTGTCCGGTTACTGATAGTCTTAAACCTGATACCCATTTACCAAGGCCAATGGCTTTTGTATTGACATTATAGCCTAAAGAAAGGTTGTTTAAACGGAAGAATGCGCCATCTTTCAGGAATCTCGTAGAAACCGGAGCCGAGTTGTTGATTGATTCAGTCGGGTTAGCGATAGCTTCAGGGGTGGTATTCAAACTTTTTGATAATCTCAGTTTATAGAAGTTAGCATTGGCCGTATTATCATAGATTTTGTTACCTGATACACCATTGAAGTTAACAGCTAAATCGAAGCCTTTGAAAGAAACATTACCATTGATATTGTATTGTTTGGTTGGTAGAGCACTACCTGCGGCAATACGGTCGTTGTCGCCTACTACGCCATCACCATTCACGTCTCTGTAAGTGCTGATACCTTTGTCGTCAAATCCGGTAAATTCTTTCAGGAAGAAAGTACCGATAGGCTGTCCGCTTACATAACCATTGATAGTGGCAGAAGTTAAACCAGAACCCGAAGCACTACCTGATGGAATAACGGTATATGGAGAGTTTTTAACAATATTGTTGATGAAAGTCATGTTACCACCAATATCAAATCTTAATCCGTTTCCGGCAGTGTAACGGTAATTCAATTCGATTTCAAGACCTTTGTTGATAATCTTCATGTCTTCCACGTTAGTCCAGAAAGTACCAGCCGGTTGAACAGGGTCAGCAGGGATTACTTCTAATAAAATGTTATTAGATACTTTTTGGAAATAATCGATAGCTCCTGTTAAAGCACCACGGAACAAACCAAAATCAAGACCTACGTTTGTTTGGGTTGATACCTCCCACTGAATATTAGGATTAGCCAAACGGGTATAAGATGTTCCGGCAGGGAATGCACCTGTTGGATATAACGGATAACTGGTAGAAGAAGATACAGTTGAAGTAAACAAGGCCTGGGTAATTTTTGCAGGAATCTCCTGATTACCGGTTTGTCCCCAACCTGCTCTCAGTTTCAAATCTGTAAAACCTGCGTTTTTCATAAACTCTTCTTCAGAGATTCTCCAGCCCAACGAGAACGACGGGAATACACCATACTTATTATTAGCACCGAATTTAGACGAACCATCGGCACGCACAGTAGCAGTAGCCAGGTATTTGTCTTTGTACTGGTAGTTTACACGACCGAAAAACGATTGTAGTTCATTTACCAGTGCATAGCCACCCGGTTTGTTATTAGCCAATGTCAACTCCTGACCTAAGCCCGGGTTATAAATAGGCTCAATGTCTGTAATCGGGAATTTGTTGATGCTTGTATTACGACCTTGCACAAATATTTTCTGGTAAGAATGACCTACCAATGCCGTCATGTTATGCGCACCTGTGTTCAGCGTATAAGTCAGATAATTTTCTATCAGCTTATTTCTGTTCCAGGTATTGTAAGTTTCTAATCTACCATCTTGTTGTGGCTCTAAATTGGCCAAAGACTGAATATCACGTACCCCTGTCGAGTTATCAATACCAAAGTTTAGTTTATATACTAAATCTTTTGTGATTTTGAACGAAGGAGAGATATTACCAATTACACGGTTAACGGTAGAGGCATCTTTCTGTAATCTGAGTGTAATTAACGGATTGGTAAAGTTCGGATAGTTACGAGGTCTACCGTTATCGTCATACGCCGGATATGTCGGGTTGGCTGAAATAGAGCCACCGATTAAACTTTCGGTCGGAGGTCTTGAGTTAGTTGTATAAGTAGCGTTCAGATTCACATCAACAGTCAGACGATCGTCCAGGAATTTTTGTGTAACGTTAATACGACCTGTATAACGGTTCAGATTGCTGTTTTTCAGGATACCTTCCTGATTCTGAATACCAAATGAGCCATAGTAAGTCAGTTTATCTGCACCACCGCCTAACGATATGTTATGGTTTTGTGTAATAGCTGTTTGCATTACTTCACTTTGCCAGTCGGTATTTCCGCCTAAGTCTTCTAATACACCACCTACCGCTTTTACCTGAGTTCTGAATTCATCAGCCGTAAATACAGGTAATGCTCTGGCAACTTTTGAGATACCTACACTTCCTGAATAAGTAAGCGTTGAGAAGCCTGCTTTACCTTTTTTGGTAGTAATTAAAACAACGCCATTAGCACCGCGAGAACCGTAGATAGCTGTAGCAGAAGCATCTTTCAATACATCTATTGACTCAATATCCTGTGGGTTCAGGAAGGTCAAAGGGTTAATGGCAGCACCTGTACCTGAGTTATCCAGCGCCATACCATCCAGAATAAATAAAGGGGTACTACCTGTACGAAGTCCTCCCGGACCACGGATAGTGATGCTTTGCGCAGCGCCCGGCTCACCACTGGCAGAGGTAACGTTTACACCCGCTACTTTACCTTGTAATAATTGCTCAGGAGAGTTGATGATACCTTTGTTAAACTCGCTGCTTTTCAGCGATTTTACGGCACCTGTCATATCTTTTTTAGCCGCACTACCATAACCGATTACCACTACCTGAGCCAGGTCAGATGCTTCGGATACCAGTTTTACATCAAGTGTAGTGTTGTTGCCTACGGTTATTTCCTGTTTGCTATAACCAATAAATCCGAATACGAGTACAGATTTTTCGTCAGGTACTGAGATAGAGTAGTTACCGTTTGCATCAGTAGTGGCGCCTTTCTGAGTGCCTTTCAGAATCACACTGCAACCTACCAGAGGCTCGCCTGTTCCGGCATCTGTTACAGTTCCTTTAACTGAAATTTCTACAGCCTTGCTATCAACTTGACTGCTATTACGTGAGTCTTTCACACTGGCGAATATTGCCTTTTGTGCGTATACCTGTGGCATAGACAGAATGGCAAACAAAAATACCCCCAAAAGGAATTTCAATGGTGGGGGAGAGGTAGAAAGGTGTTTCATAATAAGATGATTAATTAAACAATTAGATGTTCTAACAGTGTACTTACAAAGGGTGAGGTATTGCGATAAATAATAGTGCATAAGAAAAGTGAAACAATTTCTACCTTACATCAGACTGCTCCGGCAAGGTATATTTTGAATCTTCAGATTACGGGTGTTAATTAGTGATTTCTTGAAATTTGTTGCATTATAACAATAAAAAATATTATTATTTTTAAGATGTTTTATGCAAACGTTTTAAATCGTTGCGCAAACGTTTTAAATCTTTTGAGAAATCGGGTCAAAAAATGGAAATAATTGACAATTGGAAGACTAACACTATTGGTTGATGAAATTTCCTGCACTTTGTTACCTTTAACCTTGATTTTATTAATTTTCAGCCGCAAAAGTAGTCTTTTAGTATTCTGCCAATGTTATCAGGCTATTAAGCAATTGTTAAGGAGACCAGGCATGAGGGGGAGATTAACGTTGTCTTGCTACGTAATTGGGGGCTTCAAACACGCACAATAGAAGAAAACGCAAGGTATATTTTATGAGGTAGTTCATAATAAGGCAAAAGGTGAGGAAAACATTCCTCACCTTTTGAAACATTCGCATACATTAGCTATGGCACAGAATTTTGGTTTTAAGGTATAATACCATGAAACTAATATTTGTATGTCACACTTCTTTGTAATACTAATCCAAATTCCGTATATCATACTAAGTTTAGTCTGCGGAATCAGCGTTGTTATTTCGAACTGGAACGAATTTGCAGCTAAGAGACAACCTAAGAAAGCATATATGGTCGTTGAATCTACAGAAGTAGAAGCAATACCGGATATGAACTTAGTACCAATGGCTGCCTGAAACGAAACGTTTTACAGGTCAGTAGCTTAGGCTATAGTTGGTCGTCATCAGCAGGTTTTGCAGTAGGCGGAGTGTACTTTTGAGTTGAATCAATATGATACCCTTCTCCTGCCGCAAATACGCAGTCTCCTGATATTGAGACAGTCGAGGGCTTCAGAAATGAGCCCTTTTTGTATTCCAGATTTTTATCGGCATATACTTTCTGAAAGAACATTCCCCACGTCGGTAACGATACCCTCGCTCCTTGCCCCAGGGCAATTGTCCGGAAGTGTATGGTCGGGTCGTCTCCACCGGTCCAGCCTCCTGCCACCAGCGTAGGTGTAATTCCCATAAACCAGCCGTCTGAATAGTTGGAGGTTGTACCCGTTTTAGCGGCAACCTCGTTTCCGTCTAAAACGCCGTATCTTGAAAGTCCGCCAAAGGCCGTACCACCCGGTTGTGTAGCTCCACGCATCAGGTGAATCATTTTGTAAGCCGTCTCCTGACTGATTACTTCTTTGCTATCTGAATAATATTCTTTGATTAACTCTCCGTTTTTATCCTCAATACGTGTTACAAAAATAGGCTCGGTATATTTGCCCGAGTTGGCAAATACACAATAACCGGCCAGCATTTCATACAAAGAAACATTACTGATACCCAAACAAAGCGCGGGTACTTCATCTAATTTGCTCTTGATACCCAACTTATGGGCATAATTAATGACATTTCCTGCTTTGAACTGGTTAATCAGATAAGCACTCACGGTATTGATAGATTGTCCTAAAGCCTGTCGTAGCGTGAGCGAACGATAGCTATAGACCCCATCAGAGTTTTTAGGTGTCCAGCTTCCGCCCGGTACTGAAATCGTAATAGGCTGGTCAACTACGTGTTCGCAGGTCGAAAAGCCATTATCAATGGCCGTAACATATACAAACGGCTTAAAGGTTGAGCCCGGTTGTCTTTTTCCTTGTTTTACGTGGTCGTATTTAAAATATTTATAATTAATACCACCTACCCATGCCTTGATTTGTCCGTTGCGTGGGTCCATTGCGAGAAAACTCGAATGTAGGTAAAATTTATAATATCGGATAGAATCCATCGACGACATCACGGTATCTCTTTCACCATTCCACGAAAATACACGCATTTTGGTAGGGCGGTTCATCTCTTTCCACACCTTATCCATATCTCCATCATACTCTTCTCTTAATTCACGGTAACGAGGGGTAGTTTTAGCAATGTTTTCTATGAAATTAGGAATCTCTGTATAAACCCCTGAAGTACCCGGTTTCTCAATTGTCCACGGGTTACGGCCTTTCCAGTGTTCATAAAATTTCTTCTGCTGGTCTTTCATGTTCTCTCTTAATGCTTCTTCGGCATAAAGCTGCATACGAGAGTCTATGGTCGTATATATCTTGAAACCTTTGGTATAAATATCGTCGGGGTCGTAGCCTTCTTTCGCAATTTCGTCTTTCAGCCAGCCTTTCAGAAACTCTCTGAAATAAGGTGCAGGACCTGTATTATGGCTTTCAGGCTGATAATTCAGGGTAATAGGTACTTGTTTCAATGATTCTGCTCTGGCAGGTGATAACTTGTCATATTTCACCATCTGGTCGAAAACAATATTACGACGACCCTTAGAGGCTTGCGGATGAAATTTAGGATTGAAACGTGAAGGGTTCTGAATCATGCCCACCAATACGGCGGCCTCTTCAAGGGTTACTTCGCTTGGTTCTTTTTTGAAGTAAGTTTTGGTGGCCGAACGAATACCAAAAGCTCCACTACTGAACTCAATCGTGTTCAGGTATTTCTCCATAATCTCCTGCTTGGTATATCTGCGCTCCAGTTTAATGGCGGTTATCCATTCCTTGGTTTTAATAATAATCTGTCTGATACCCGGCACTGCATACAAAGGACCTTTGTAATAATCAATTTCACGCAGTTTAAACAAGTTTTTAGCCAACTGTTGCGAAATAGTACTACCGCCCCCTTTTCTCTGGCCTGTAAAAAGCCCTGTTACCACACGCAGAGTACTACGGGCATCAATCCCTGAATGTACCGTGAAACGGGCATCTTCGGTAGCTACCAAGGCATTAATAATATTGGGAGAGAGTTCACTGAACTCGATAGGACTACGGTTTTCGTAAAGAAACTTACCGATTACTTTTCCATCGGCAGAAATAATTTCAGAAGCTACATCGCTTTTCGGGTTTTCGATTTCTTCGGGGCTGGGCATTTTACCAAACAGCCAGAAAAGGTTGAAACTCACGGCTATCAGATATACAACAACTGCCAGTGCTGTAAAGCCTGTAAACTTCCAGATTCTTGAAATGATTTTTTTATATCTACCTGCTTCTAATTCCGGGAATGTAAACTTCATTTTGGTGAGGAAAGGGTGTTATATAAAGCAAACGTAAGCATTTTTGTGTATTGTTGCAAAAGGTTACAGGGTTAAAATCTCAATTTCTGTACATATAACCTATGCAAATGATACCTATCATACGAAAGATTTGGTTAATTATTGTGTGGGGTAGGGTTGTTAAAAAACTTATTAATATGAATTTCACCGAATGAATTCGGTGGCTAAAAAAACAAAGGAATATTTTTATATAAAAGCCCGACTTAAGTCGGGCGTGTATCAAAAATTACCTTTGTTATCTTAGCCGGCGACTTCAGTCGCTGTTACTCTGTATGTAATTCATATTTTACTTCACCGTACTCTTATCAATCCTTGTAGGGGTATCTGTGCCTGCTACAATGGTTTGAGAACTCAGCGCAATGGCTCTGATAGTAGCCACAATATTCTGTATATCTAATGATTCTACTTCGTCATTTACGCTATGATACAATTTATCCGTATCAATCTGGTCGGTAGAAATGGTATGTGCCGGAACCCCCAGACGAGCCAGCGTAGCGTTATCAGAACGATAGAAAAGGTTTTGTTGCGGATACGGGTCGGGGTTGAACGTAAAAGCAGTACCTTTCAGGTTTTTCTGTAAGATAGTGCCAAAATCAGAGCGTTCAAAGCCTGTAATAAAGGCTGAATTGATACCCCATTTAGAGGCTTTACCAATCATTTCAATGTTAAACATGGCCACTACTTTGTCGGCATCTAATTGTTGCGAGAAATATTTAGACCCAAAACCACCGATTTCTTCGGCTGTAAAGGCTGCAAAAACGATGGTTCTTTCGTTATTTTTCAGCTTTTTGAAATAGTTGGCTAAAGCAATAACTGCCGTTGTACCCGAAGCATCGTCGTCAGCACCATTCGCAATCGAGTCGCCATCTACCGCTTTCTGAATACCGAGGTGGTCGTAATGACCTGAAAACACAACCATTTCATCAGGCTTGCTTTTGCCCGGTAACACACCTACTACGTTGGTCATCATAAACGCTTCTTTGCGTTGTTTGATTTTTACAGAATAATTTTCTACCGAACTGATACCCGATACAAGCAAAATATTACCTGCCATTTTCGGATAAGGCTTAGACAATAATCTCGTGCGATTCAGGAAACGTTTAATACCTGCCAGTTTAGACTCATGGGCGGCATCTACTACCACTATTTTACTGGTAGAATCGCTCATATACTGGTTAGGATTAAAAGTATCGCCTGCGCCTACGATTACTACAGGAATATTCGACGTCCAGTTTATTTCTTCATTATCCGACAATAACGCATATTTATCTTTAGGTATCACCTGACCGTTAATCATTACCTCTGCACTCACAAATCCGTCAATTTTGGTAATCGGAAACTCCTGCCGATAGCCACTCAGCCCCTTCAAGGGCTGTAAGCCAATTTTCTTAAATTCATCAGCAATAAAAGCGGTGGCTTTTTCAATCTGCCGGGGTTGCATGGAGTTTCTTCCCATCATATCATCGGCTGCTAAAGTACTGATGATGCGTTTTACTTCTGCTTCTTTAATGAGTTTGTTGACCTTTTGAGCCTGAGAGACATACGTGATAAGAAAGAGGATAAGGGTTAGTCTGATGATTTGCATATTAGTTTGATGAATTTGATAAATATTAATCGTCTGTTTTTTGTTCAATCAGATATTCGTCTTTTTTAAAAGTCTGTTTAACAAATAATTCGCCGATAAAGCCTGCTAAAAATAATTGTGAACCGATAATAATGGCTACTAATGCCAGAAAAAACATCGGGTTATCGGTTACATTCCGGTAGCGTAATCCCTGACTGATATTATACAATTTTTCAAAAATCAGGTAGAGTGCCAGTATTGTACCTACCATAAACGAAAGTACGCCCATCGTACCAAAAAAGTGCATAGGGCGGCGACCGAATTTATTAACAAAGGCAACGGTCAGTAAATCGAGAAAACCAAAGATAAAACGCTCTAATCCGAATTTGGTGGTGCCATATTTACGGGCCCGGTGTTGTACTACTTTCTCACCTATTTTCCTGAAACCATTCCATTTGGCTATAATAGGTATATTCCGGTGCATTTCGCCATAAATCGTAATATTTTTTACTACTCTCGACTGATAAGCCTTCAACCCGCAGTTGAAATCGTGTAAATGTACACCCGACACCCAACGGGATACCGCATTGAATAATTTGGTAGGAAGTGTTTTGGTAATAGGGTCGTAGCGTTTCTTTTTCCATCCTGATACCAAATCATACTTCTCTTCGGTAATCATCCGGTATAATTCAGGAATTTCGTCGGGGCTATCCTGTAAGTCGGCATCCATTGTAATAACAACTTTGCCTTTAGCTTGTACAAAAGCCGTTTGTAAAGCAGCAGTTTTACCATAATTACGCACAAACTTAAAGCCTCTTACTTTGGTATTTCGCTTGGCAAGGCTCTGAATTACTTCCCAGGAATCATCATTACTGCCATCGTCAACAAAAAGAATTTCGTAAGTAAAGTTATTTTCCTGCATCACCCTCACAATCCAGTCGTGTAGTTCGGGTAAAGATTCTGCTTCGTTATATAAAGGGATAACGACTGATATTTGAAGTGCTTGGTTCATTAAAGGCAAAGTTCTAAAAAATCGTGTAATAATCGCTCAACAGTTGACGGAATTTATCCGCATACGTATTTGAATTTTTTTCATGAATCGCTAACGTATCTTCCCGGTATTCTGATATAGACCTTTTCTGAAAGGTCATGATAACCCTGAACACCGCTTTCTGAGGATTATGTTGTATCAGTAGTTTTTCTGACAAATATAATGCTTTTTTCTGAGCTACTCTTGTTAATTGGTCTGCCTCAAACGGTGGGAGTAGCACAATAAAACGACCATCAGCAGCCAATAAGCTGACAACTACCTCAATTAATTCACTGAAAGTCAGAGTCTCAGCATGTAGTGCTTTATTGGTCTGCGCATCAGGCGATGGCAGGGAGTTCTGATAAAAAGGCGGATTTGAGATAATTAAATCGTATAGAGGATTGACATCACCTGACTGTTCACGGCTGAATTGCTGAACAGGTTGCTGATGAAGGGTTATCCTCTCAGCAAATGGGCTTTCGGCAATATTGATTTTTGCCTGTGTGTAGGCATCATTATCTATTTCAACGGCATCAATAGTTGCCTTGCTTCTCTGAGCAAGCATGAGCGACAAAAGCCCTGTCCCGGTGCCAATATCCAGAATTTTATTTGCTGCTGATACATCAGCATAGGCACCTAAAATACAGGCATCTGTGCACACTTTCATGGCACATTTATCCTGATGGACGATGAATTGCTTGAACTGGAAATAAGATTTTGGCACCCTTTTATGCTTTAAAAGGGGCGAAGATAGCGTTTTTTGACTAATTTAAGAAGCAACAACTTTTCCCAACCTTTCTACTTCATCCAACAAAGCCACTAAATCTGTTTCAGTAGTAAGTGGATTCATGATGGATACCCTTAAGTATAATTTATCTCCCAAAGTAGTTTGCACAATATAGAATTTGCCCTCTTCTAATATTCTTTTTCTGATATTGGCATTTAATTCATTCAAAGATGCTGATTCATGGAGTAAACGGAAACAGACAATATTGCTTTCAGGCTCTAAAGCCAATTCAAAATTGGGTCTGGCTTTCACGAGTGTGGCAAATGTTTTGCCCAAGTCGTAGAGATATTCAACATTATCTGTAAAAATCTGTTCGCCGTGTGCTTTCAGTATGGCATAAACTTTTACGCTCATCATCAGCTTGGTACATTCAAACGTACGCTTGCCCGAATTAAACCAGTCTTTCGAATGTTGATTCGCCCATAAGTACTGCGCTTTTTGCTGAAAAGTTTTAAAAGCATCATCACCACGCTTGAAAATTAAAGCAGTTGTTAAGGCAGGCGCCATCAGCATTTTATGCCAGTCAATCACCACTGAATCAGCCTGATTCATGCCTTTTATTAGATGCTTGTATCGGTCAGAAAAAACAACGGCACCCCCATGCGCTCCATCGGCATGAAACCAGAGTTGATGCTTTTGTGCAAAGGCGGCAATGGCTTCTAAATCATCGTAACTTCCGGTTGAGGTAGAGCAGGCACTACCAACGATAGCTATTACCTGCAAACCTTTGTCTGTTGCTTCCTGATAGTATTGTTCTAATAAATTGGTTCTTATCTGTAAACGTTCGTTAGTAGGTACTTTAATGATTCCCTCGCTGCCCATACCCATAATGCGTGCCGCCCGGTCTATACAATAATGTGCTTCTTCTGATACCATTACTGCCAGATGCTCAGTATTGCCATTTTCCCATACATCGGTTTTAGCAGCTCTTGCCGCCAATAAAGCCGTCAGATTAGCCAAAGTTCCACCCGAAGTAAGTAAGCCATTGGCATGGTTATCGAATCCTATCTTTTGGGCTAATAATTCAGAAAGAATACGTTCTAAAGGATTTGAGACCAGGCCCATTTCATATACTGCCATGCCATTGTTAAGCAGCCCGGTAAGCATACCTGCCAATGCAGAAACAGGTACAGGTGGGGTAACCTGATGCCCCATATAGCGTGGATGATGCAGATGAATAGAATGATTGATAGTTTTTCTGAAAAATTCAGTTACATCACCTTGCCCTTGCTCATAATCTTCCTGCCAGAAAGTTAGGTTTTCTTCAGGGTCTTTATAGGGGATAACCGTCTCTAAACTACCGCTTTGGACCTGTTCGAGATAGTCAGCCAGTAAATCAACTAAAGTATGTGCCTGTTGACGGAAACTATCTGAAGAAAATGCTTTTTGTAAGGGAGATTCCATGCCATATATCTGTTTTACTGCAACTGTTTCAATCTATAATTTCTATTTTTTTCTAATAACTGACAACCTATAAATGTTCAGGCTTGCCAGAAATAGTAATGGTTTTGCTCACGTACCCAACCTAAACGCTCGTATAAACTTTGCGCTTGGGTATTGTCGGGTGTGGTTTCTAATAATAAACCTTTATGCCCTTGTTGTGTGATAAAATGCTGTGCAGTAGTTAACAAGGCTTTGCCAATGCCTTTGCTTCTGAGAGTTTCTTTCACAAATAAATCATTGAGTGTCCAGGAGCGACGCATGGAAACCGACGAAAACATGGGATATAACTGGGTAAATCCGATGGGCTGATTGTTTTCTAAGGCTAAAAAAATAACCGATTCCTGATTGTCTATGCGTGCTGCTAAAAACTTTTTAGCTCCTTCCATATCTGATGCCTGTCCATAATATCGGCGGTAAGCATCAAATAATTCGGCAACTGCGGCAACGTGTGCTGAATCGGCCTGTATAATCTCAAGATTCTCTGTAAGGGTAATGGGTTGTAATAGCTTTTGCATAGAGGTATGATTTACAACTGCAAAGCAAATAGTTATTTATGATAACAAAAAATACTTAATTTTGATTAAATGATGCGTTTAAGGCATTATTTATTTTTCTTTTTAAATAGACGTTATGGATTTACGGACCATAGAGAATTTTTTAAAACTGGCCGAAAGACTCAATTATCGTAGAACCGCAGAAGATATTTATATTGCCCAGCCTGCTTTGAGCCGTCAGATAATGCAATTGGAAGAAGATTTAGGAGTAGTACTCTTTAACCGCCACAAAAGAAAGGTAGAACTTACTGAGGCTGGTATTTATTTCAGAGACGAAGCCAAACGAATTTTAGAAGATTTTGAAAGGGTATGCCAGCACACCGCCCAGATACATAGGGGCGAGGGTGGAGAGATTCGTATTGCCCATTCAAGTTCGTCTATGCAGTTTTTATTGCCGGCTATTCTGACCAGAATTCAGAAAGAAATACCTTCTATGCAAACCGTGCTGTTGGAGTCAACCAATGTTTATGAAATCAATGCATTACTCAACCGAACCATTGATGTAGGCTTTGGCCCCAACATGATTGTACCTAAAGAAATCAATGCACGTACACTCTATGCCGAAAATTTTGTGATATTACTCCCCGAAAACCATTGGCTGAATGATAGCAATTTTCATTCATTAGCCCAGTTGGCCGACGAGAATTTTATATTGCCCTCACGCAGTGAGAGTTCGGGCTATGTAGAAAGCATAGAGGCACTTTGCCAGAATTATGGATTTATTCCGAAAGTAGCTTATCAATCAGGCAATACCAATACAGTTTTGCGATTGGTAGAGGCAGGCGTTGGCGTTTCTATAGAGCCAAAATCGGCCCTGAGCGGGCAGAATATGAATATAAGACATATTGAACTGACAGACATCAGGGCAAAATCTGAAATGCGAATGGTATGGCTACGAGGCAGGGAAAAAGAATTAGAGCGGTTTTTTGATATGGTTAATAAGGTGGTAAACGAGGGAAAGATTAAATAACAAATGCTATTTTTTAAATTGTGTAAATTATTACATAATATTTTTTATTTTTGTTAAACAATTTCGATATAGCCCGAGTTACTTTTACTAATAGAATCCCAGATAAATGTCAAATCCCTACCAACGAAATGGGGGCAATGTGCTTACATTGCCGTCACAAAAACTGCTGTTGAGCTTATCCTTAGAAGATTTAGGTCAATTTGTATGTGGCCTGGATATGGAAGAACTTCATGAGCTGCTACGCTTCTACGAAATGAAAGAATATTTCGAAGCCTGTATAGTTATCCGCAATTACGTAAAATCCGGAAACAAAAAAAATCACGAACACAATTCTCCTGTTTTCTGCTCCTGAATTGGCATTTGAAGTTACGCAAAAAAATAATGGCTACTCAAGTGAGTAGCCCTATTCCAAAATGTTTTGCTGTGACTAAAGTGGAAAGTTACGACTTATATTTTTAATAGACAACAAATCTGTCCAATGTGTCGATTATCTGCATCAAATCATTCAGATTTCCTTACGATTTTATGGTTTTTCTGTAGTTACATTTCTACTGATAACTATAAATATAAAGTCCTATAGAATTGTATAGCCTAATTACCAATATATACTATATCTCACTTTCAATGTTCCATCAATTGAATCTGAGTTTTCGAAATTGACCTTTATTTTATATGTTACCCATAGTGTTTTAGGATGATAACCGGAAGCAATCGTGATTTTTTCGGTTGGTACTTCGCGAACATCAATAATTTCAATATCTCCGTTACCATAAAGATAGTTTAAGTTTATGCCATTTGGATTTTCTCTAAAAATAGACCATTGTTCATTACGTTTTGGCTTTTTTCCTAATGTGCATAATTTCTTTAATTGATTAAAACTACTATCTTTATTTCCATCACGAGCATAAAATCGCACAGGGTACAACTGAATCCCTAAAAACTGCCTACCATTATTCCATGAAAGTATAATACCAACAGGAAACTCAGTATAAAATTCGTTAGGGTTGCCTCCTGATAAAACTTTACCGGAAAGGTTTTTTATAGTAGAATCATTTTCGATAATTACTACTTCTTTGTCCAGATATATACCACGAAACTCGGCTCTCTCTCTTTCAAGCAGAAAACCGTCAGCGTTTGTTGGAGGCACTGCTTCTTTGCAAGCTCCAAACAACAAACTTCCTAAAATTATCAAAAGTATGTGTTTCATATTAAAATAAGTTTGATACCACTTTATTAAAAATGTACATACTTATTCATCAATGATTAGTAAAGTTGTGGTAAGCTAAAATTTAGCTCTAACAAATCCGAGTTAAAATTATTTAATGGTGATATTTTCTCCAATTCTACTACTATAAATATTCATAGAACAGAATCACATGCACTAACGACATTTCTTCGATTTTATACCCCCATATCCCATTATCTGTTCCACCGGGAACAGGTCTTGCCTGTAAATAATAACTGAATTTGGAATAGTCGAAAACCTGATTGACTTCTTTATCGAAGCAACGGTATTTAGGGTCAGCACCTGAGGAGGCAACAGTAGTCAGCGTTGTTGTGGTAAGTGCGGTAAGGCTTGGGTCGGGGTACACCTGATATAAATCTACCGTTAAATTTGAGGGTAGATTGTCTTTCACACAAACCCGCATTTTCTTTACTCTTACTATATAAGGTAAGTATCCGGCAGGGGCTATCAACCGCATATTGGTACCCCCATTGCCGGCTATTTCACCAATAGTAAAATTAACAGGTCCCTGGTCGTTGATACTGCGGAAGTCGGCAGCCGGAATTGAAAGATACAATTCGCTACCTGTGAACTGATTCACCAATACCCCGGCAGTATCTGAAAAAACAGGACGTTTGCCGACCCCCGCAAGGGTAGACGCTTTTAGTGTTCCGGGGGTAGCCTCTGAGTGTTGGGCAATAGCATAAGTACTGGCTATCAGGCAGGTAACCAAAAGGGTAAAGATTTTTTTCATGGCAAAAACTGGTTTAGAAGCGTTTGAGAACGCTAAATAAATGAATTGTAAAATTTGCTGAAAGCCTAAATGAGTATTTGGTAGGTTAGGCGAGTAGTTGGTAGTATTTAGCTGAAATCCGGTATTTTCAGAAAAGCGGTAATTTTTAAAGGTGCGCTAAAACCTTTGCTTTAAAATGCTTACTTTTGCAAAAAAATTGCTCAACATAATTCTTCAGACCTAATGTTAAGAACTCATACCTGTGGACAATTGCGTGTCGCAGATGTAAATCAGACAGTTACCTTATGCGGGTGGGTACAAGTTGTTCGTGATAAAGGTGGTATAATTTATATTGACCTCCGTGACCGCTATGGTATTACACAGTTAATATTGAATGAAAATAGCAGCGATACTGACGTAATTGCACAAGCGCGTACATTAAGCCGTGAATTTGTGATTCAGGCTATGGGCGAAGTGGTTGAGCGGGTATCAAAAAATGATAAAATTGCCACAGGTGATATTGAAATTAAAGTTTCAGCTTTAGAGATATTGAACCCGGCCAAATTACCTCCATTCCTGATTCAGGACGAAACAGACGGCGGCGACGATATTCGGATGAAATACCGTTACCTCGATTTACGCCGGAATGTCGTGCGTCAGAACTTACAGTTGCGCCACAAAATGGCACAACAAACCCGTATTTATCTCGATGGACAGGATTTTATTGAGGTAGAAACGCCGGTATTGATTAAATCGACACCGGAAGGTGCCAGAGACTTTGTAGTACCGAGCCGTATGAATCCCGGTGAGTTTTATGCTTTGCCGCAATCGCCACAGACTTTCAAGCAATTATTGATGGTATCAGGTTTCGACCGTTATTATCAGATAGTCAAATGTTTCCGTGATGAAGACTTACGTGCCGACCGCCAACCGGAATTTACACAGATAGACTGCGAAATGTCGTTTGTGAAACAGGAAGATATTCTACAGATGTTTGAAGGCTTGATTCGTCATTTATTCAAGACTGTGAAGAACATTGATATGCCCGAAGTGCCTCGTATGACCTATGCAGATGCCATGCGCCTGTATGGTTCAGACAAACCGGATACCAGATTCGGGATGGAGTTTGTAGAACTGAACGACGTGGCTAAAGGCAAAGACTTTGTGGTATTTGATTCTGCCGAACTGATAGTGGGTATCAATGCTGCTGGTTGTGCGGAATATACCCGTAAACAGTTAGATGAATTGACAGAATGGGTGAAACGTCCGCAGGTTGGAGCAAAAGGATTAGCTTATATCAGATTCAATGCCGACGGTACGCTTAAATCATCGTTCGATAAATTCTTCGATGAAGCCGCTTTGAAGAACATTGCTGACAAATTTGATGCAAAACCGGGTGATTTGATTTTGATTATCGTAGGCGAAGCCAACAAAGCCCGTAAACAACTCAATGATTTACGTCTGGAAATGGGTAGCCGTCTGGGTTTACGCAAGCCTGACGAATTTAAGGCGTTGTGGGTATTAGACTTTCCGTTGTTGGAGTATGGCGAAGAAGAAGACCGTTGGTTTGCCATGCACCATCCGTTTACGAGTCCGAAACCGGAAGATATTCCACTATTAGAGACCGGAGATTTAGGTAAAGTAAGAGCCAATGCTTATGATATGGTCATTAATGGCACAGAAGTAGGAGGGGGGTCTGTTCGTATTTTCCAGAGACCTTTACAACAACAGATGTTTGGGATATTAGGGTTTACGGAAGAAGAAGCCAAAAAACAATTCGGCTTCCTGATGGATGCTTTTGAATTTGGTGCACCCCCTCATGCAGGTATTGCATTCGGGTTCGACCGCCTTTGTTCAATCTTTGGTGGAGCCGATTCAATCCGGGATTTCATTGCTTTCCCTAAAAATAATTCAGGCCGTGATATGATGATTGACTCACCCTCAACCATTGACCAGAAACAAATGGACGAATTGAAGATTAAGACGGTGTTGTAGGAAATTATTAAAAATTGTTAACGGTAACGTTTAATCGCTTCACAAAAAATCCCTCAGAGGCAATTCTGAGGGATTTTTTGTGTGGCTCTTTTGGAAAAAATCAGTTTTGTGTGAGTAATTTAAGCAATTTTCATACTACATTTTATTGTTTAGGCTTTGATTTGGCAAATTCTCTGCCTTCGCCTGTGTACCACCTCAAATTTCCTTCTTTATCAATCATCATGTATTCTTCTGCTATTACTTCTTTGTATTTTAATTTTATCACATTCTCCGTTGACTCCACTACCATTTCTTCATTCAATATTGATTGGTCATTAAAATTTTCATGAAGAAACACCTTGCCCTCTTTTTTATAAATGGTTACATCTACAACACTTTCATTGGGTGGTCTCCATTGCCCGAGGGCTGTGCTATCAGCCGCATGAACAGTTTGGGCTTTCTCTTTTAATTGTCCGCACGATGTAAGCATCACAACAAAAAACAACAGTAAGTATCGTCCCATCAGGTTAGGTTTAAATATGAACCTCAAAATTAACAAAAAAGGGTGTAGTCTCAAAATACTATTCTTCTGTCTCATGTCAGAACTTAGGTACCTCTTTTGAATATTCGGTACCATCTGCGCCAAAATATCTTAGTTTACCTTCTTTATCAATCAGATAATACTCGCCCATAGTTGATAAGCCCGGATTCATATAGGTCAACTTTACGCCTGTTTCTATGGTATCAGGGAGCAATTCTTCTTTGAATACCGACTTATCAGCAAGAGTGTTATAAAAATATACTCTACCGTCTATTTTACACATGGTTACACTCTTGGTAGTAGTATCATAAGGCACCCATTGGTCTATTACAACACTATCTTTCACAAGCCTTTTGTCTTCCTTTTTTGGCTAGTTACAAGATGCCACCAATACAATAAACAGAATAAATAAAAATCCTTTCATCATAGCAGGTTTAATTTATATACCAAATTAATAAAAAAGGGCTATCTCTTAATGAAATAGCCCTGAATATTGTTTTTTCATTGTATTTATCAATCAGAGAACTAAATTATCAAGCACTTGCTAACTTACCCATTTTTTGCAACTGCTTTTTCCTTTTTGCAATAAACTCAGATATTTCTTTTTCATCCTCTTTTGTTAGGGGTCTTGAACGAATTGAAATATCTACATCCGGGTCTTTATAAGTTGTTTTTTTCATTACAATAAAAATTTTTCAATTAATAATTTAGCACTTACTGTATCAAAATACATTCTTTGCCCGCTTAATACTCTTGCTCCGTAAAATTTGCTGTAATGATTAATAAGAATAGTTTTTGAGTCAAAGACAACAAAACCATCATAATCGTAAGCAAATGCTAAACGACAGGAAAAAGCCAGTAAAATTCCCGCAACATTGTCATAGGCTTTTTCTTTACCTTTATTAAGGTTTGATTTTTCTAACAAATTAACATATAGATGGTCATTTTTTCTTTTTACAGAAAGAAGGCCATGAATCACATCATTATTAGGAGTAATTACTTTATAAACATAATTACCATCTGCTTCATATTCCTTTCTCCAGTCGAAAAGCCAGCCTTTTTTAAGTTTTAGCAAGTCATTTGTATCCAACAAATCAATCCTTGCTTCAATGCGTTCCTGAGTTGCTCGTAGTATCAGATACATAAAACAAATATAAGCAGAAAACTTGTTAATTGGAAGGCATATTTGTACTTTTTACCCACAAAAAAATCCCACCAGTCAAGCCGATGGGATTACAGTATCTTTAAAACTCCCCTCATGAATAATGCGCATACATCTTATTCACTTTCCCATTATCATCCAAAAACATCACTTCAATCACTCTTTTCTCCATAATAGATTTATAATAGATTGCTACTGAATTTACGCCTGCTACGGCATCGAATAATTCAAAATGTAAATCAGGTACTTTTTTAAGAGCTGTTTCCCAATAGTTTCTGATAGCCTCCAAATTTGATAAAGCACCCTCTTCAATCCCCATAATAGTTTTAATCATTGGAGTCGTAATGGTTAAATCATTGCTGTAATGGCTCATGATTCTATCCATATCATGCGAGTTCCACGCAGCTACCCATTCCTCTGCAAATTTCTGTGCTTCAACTTTTATCATAATTTCTAAATTTTGTTTTCTATGTATTTGTACTCCTAATATAGTAGTAAACAAATATAAATTTGGCACTATAAGCTACCTAATTAAAACTGCTGATTTTATGTATCGGTCAATTCCCCACAAAAAAAATCCCACCAGCCAAGCCGATGGGATTCATATCTATCATCTTATCTAATGCTTAACAAGTAAACCTGAACCCAATCCCATGTACATTTTCGATTTTGATTTTTGGGTCGTCGGAGAGCATTTTTCTCAGTCGGGTGATGAATACATCCAGGCTTCGGCCTAAGAAATAATCGTCTCTGCCCCAGATGGCTGTCAGTATCTCGTCCCGTTTAATTACCTGATGTTTTCTTTCGCATAGGTACTTCAATACCTCCGCCTCACGGTGAGTCAGTTGCTCGGCCTTATGGTCTGATTTCAGCGAAAGCTGGTCATAATTAAAATCATAATCGCCTAATTTCCATTTGCCGTTTCCTTCGGTTATTTCTTTGTTTACCTCTTTTCGTTTCAGAAATACCTTAATGCGCAGGTTGAGTTCTTCAATACTAAAGGGCTTGGTTACGTAGTCGTCTCCGCCTACTTTCAGTCCGGCAATGCGGTCTTCCTGCATTCCTTTGGCAGTCAGAAATATAATCGGTATCTGTTGGTTCTGTTTTCTGATTTTTTCGGCCAATGAAAAACCATCTAATTCGGGCAGCATGACGTCCAGCAGACAAAGGTCATATTTTTCTTTGGTAAAGCTCTTCCAGGCTTCTTTTCCGTCCTGAAAATGGACAATTTCATAACCTTCCATTTCAAGATTATCTTTTGTTACATAGCCAAGGTTAGGGTCGTCTTCGACGTATAATATTTTGGGCATATTTTATGGTTTTCAAACTTCTTGTTTTATAATAACACTGAATGTACTCCCCTTATTTGGTTCGCTATCCACTTTTATGGCCCATTTATGTGCTCTTACAATCTCTCTTACATAGCTTAATCCTAAACCAAATCCTTTCACATTATGGGTGTTTCCGGTAGGTACCCGGTAAAACTTATTAAAAATCTTACTCTGGTGTTCTTTAGCTATACCCACACCATTATCACTGATTGAAAACACGAGCGTATCCGCAATATTCTCTGTTTTTATCCGTATACAGGGTTTCTTGCCCGAATACTTGATGGCATTTTCGAGCAGGTTTCTTATCAGGCTTATCAATTGGATACGGTCGGCATAGATACTTGTGCGGGTGGCATTCAGTTCTATACTCAGCGCATCTTCCAGCTCTGCTTTTACCCCCTCTGTTACATCATAAATCACCGAATGGAGTTCCTGTAACCGAATATCCAGTTCCATCTTGCCACGTTCCATGCGTGCTGTATTCAGCACTGATTCTACCTGATTTTTCAGTCGGTTATTCTCCTGCCTGATAATATGCACATACTTTTTCAAACGCTCGGGCTGTTCCATTATTTTAGTCTGGCTCAAAACATCTGTGGCTACCCTGATGGTTGAAATAGGTGTCTGAAACTCGTGCGTCATATTATTGATGAAATCACGTTGTACTTCGCTCAGGCGTTTCTGTCTCAGAATCACAAACATTGAATAGCCAAAAAAGGCTGTTACCACTAAAGTAATAAGCGATGAAATGACCCATATATCCAGACGAGCCGCCAGAAAACTTGTTTTACTCGGAAACCTGACACCAAAATAATTAAGGTATTTATCGGTTTTAGGTAAAGTCTTTTTCAAGGCTGTACTCTCTTCAAAATCAGAATTGATATGCGCCCCATCTACAATTTTGTCGGTATCACAGTCGTAGATACCATATTCAAAATCAGTCTGTAAGTTTTGTTTTTTAAATTCTTCTTTCAGGTAATGCTCTAAAACGTCGGCATCTAAAGGGATTCTTAAATTGGCTACGTAATAATCGGAAGAAAGCTGACTGACGGGGTTTTCGATACTGGATAGTTTGTACAGTGAAGAGATTTTGTTCGCAACATTTCGTAAAGAAATCATTACAGTTTGCCGAAACTGTTGTTCTTTTAAATCGAAAGCACGCTTAACCCAATAGGCCTGCACTGCAATAATTCCCGTAATCGAAAGCGTGCCGAGTATAATCAGAAGTCGGATGGTATTTCTGTTCAAAACGGGATAGTTTTTTCGTAAAATTAGATAAAAGAAGAATTAATGACAAAAAATTAATGAGAAGTTTAGTGAGTGGTTATTAAAAAAGTGATGTAAAATCTAAATATTCTTTTAAAATCGTTGTTTACCCTTTGAAAAAGCAAATTTTCTACCTTTATTTGCCTTGCTCAAAGAATCTTATTCTATAAAATTAAAGTTTTTCATTTCCCTAAGCACTATGCAAAAATTACAAACCCTCGATTACGTTGTATTTCTCTTCTACTTTATTTTAGTGTCAGGTTACGGCTACTGGATTTATAGGAAAAAACAGGCCAAACAAACTTCTACCAAAGACTTTTTTCTGGCAGAGGGTTCGCTTACCTGGTGGGCCATTGGTGCTTCCTTGATTGCTTCCAATATCTCGGCCGAGCAAATGATTGGGATGTCGGGCAATGGGTTTTCAATGGGGTTAGCCATTTCTACTTACGAGTGGATGGCGGCGGCTACACTTATTGTAGTAGGTATCGTTTTTATGCCTATTTATCTGAAAAACAAGATTTTTACGATGCCACAATTCCTTAATCAACGCTACAACTCTACTGTGAGCTTGATTATGGCTATTTTCTGGCTGGCATTATATATTTTAGTAAACCTTACTTCTATTTTGTACCTGGGGGCTTTGGCGGTATCAGGTATTTCTGGTATTGACTTCACGGCCTGTATGATTGGATTGGCAATTTTTGCCATCATTATTACCGTTGGGGGGATGAAAGTAATCGGTTTTACTGACGTAATTCAGGTGTTCTTTCTAATTGTGGGTGGTTTAGCTACTACTTATCTGGCTGTTATGTTGGTTTCAAGTCAATATGATGGAGTGGAGAGTTTGACCAATGGATTGAAATTGATGACTGAAAAGTCAGAAGACCATTTCCATATGATTTTCAAGAAAGGAGATACGCATTATATGGCATTACCGGGTTTAACGGTGCTGATTGGCGGTATGTGGATTGTGAACCTGAATTACTGGGGATGTAATCAATACATTACACAACGTGCCCTCGGAGCAGACCTTGATACTGCCCGTAAAGGGATTTTATTTGCAGCATTCCTGAAATTATTAATGCCTGTGATTGTAACGCTTCCGGGTATTGCGGCTTATACGCTGTATCAAAAAGGATTGTTCCAACAAGAAATGCTTGGGGCTGATGGTACGTTGAATCAGGATAATGCCTATCCTGTTTTATTAAACCTGTTGCCGATTGGGTTGAAAGGGCTATCGTTTGCGGCTTTAACAGCGGCTGTAGTGGCTTCGTTGGCAGGTAAGGCTAATAGTATCTCCACTATCTTTACATTAGATATTTTCAAAAATTATATCGGCAAAAATGCTACCGAAAAACACCTTGTCTGGATTGGTCGTGTAACCATTATTGTATCCATGATTTTAGCTATTGTCATTTCTCCTTACATGGGTATTGATAAAAAAGGTGGTTTTCAGTTTATTCAGGAAATGACCGGTTTATTATCACCGGGTATTTTTGCTGCCTTCATCATGGGCTTTTTCTGGAAACGTACCAACTCGGCAGGTGCTTTGTTTGCCATTGTGGGTGGATTCTTGATTGCACTTTCGATGCACAACAACTGGCCACCATTTTCTGCAATCACTGACTGGACAACCGTACCATTTCTTGACCGTATGGGAATCGTATTCCTGATTTGTGTAGCCGTGATGTTCATATTAGGCTTTGTATTACCTGACGAAGGCAAAGGCTTGGAAATAGATGCCAGTATGTTTAAAGTACAAGGTACATTTGCTGTTGGCGCAACGGCTGTAGTAGTGATTCTTGTTTTCTTATACTGGTATTTCTGGTAATAAAAGACTTGTGATAAAGTCCCAAAAAGACATATAAGATATTCCTTCGTGGAGGTTGACCCCTCACCCTAAATCCCTCTCCCCAACAATGGGAAGAGGGACTTTTTTTGTTCTTTCCCATTGTTGGGCGGACGCCGCGCGGGAAGGTTAGGATGGGGTCATTTCAACAACTTCGGAAACATGGCCTGAGCTCGTTCGATACGTGGTATTGAAACTGATGCCACATAAGGCTCGTCGGCGTGGTGCTGGTCATAATTCTGGTGATATGCTTCGGCTTTATAAAATGCCTTGAATGGTACAATCTGCACAGCTATCGGCTTTTTATATTTGCCCGATGCCGCTAACTTATTCTTATAATCAGTAGCTGATTTCTGCTCTTCGGCATTGCTGTAAAAAATTACCGACCTGTAAGAATCACCGTGGTCAGGTCCTTGTCCGTTTACCTGGGTCGGGTCTTGCGAAGCAAAATAAACCTCTAATAAAGTGGCATAACTGATAATCTTTGGGTCATAATAAACTGCTACCGTTTCTGCATGGCCCGTGGTTTCGTTGCTTACTTCCCGATAGGTAGGATTCCTGGTGTTTCCACCACTATATCCCGACTCGGCTTCTTTCACTCCTTTCAGGCTGTCAAATATGCCCTCAACTGCCCAGAAACAACCGGAGGCAAAATAGGCAGTATCTAATTTGCCATAAGAGGTTCTATCTACTGCCGGAACTTTATATTTTTCGGTCTTTTCATTAGTTGAATCCATAGTTGAGCTACAGGAAAAAACGCCTATAAATGCCCCAACCGTAATGATACTTGCAATAGCTTTATTCATAAGGTTTTATATTAAATGGAATCATTTCTCTTTTAATATAAACGTATTTTGGCTGATTTTGGTTTGTTAAAATTGGTGGTTATTGCATCTAAATATCTTCTAATAACTTTACCTTATATCCCTTTTCTTCCAGGTATTTCTTAACCGGAAATATATGCATATTGCCATAGAAAACAGCCATTTTCTTTGCCTTAGACTGTCTGGCAGCAGCTATAATTCGGTTGGCAATAGATAGGTTTCTTTGATACCATACATCAGCATAGGCTTTGTAATGTTTGTTATGGGTATCGTCTAAAATATGTGCCTGCCCATAATCTGTTTTGGCTACCCACTCTTTTGAGTTAATAGCAAGCATAGCATTACATTGCCTTAACTGCGCTGTTTCTGCCTTCTTATATTCAGCCCAGAAATTCTCTAATTTTTTCATGGCGGCTGTGCCTTCAAGCTCTTCAGCAAATTTACTATAAGCCTCACTTTGAATCGGGAAAGTAATTCTATCATCTGTCGGGTACAGGTAGGTAATACCTGATTTTATAGCCAATGGGTAAATCAGTTTAAAAAACTCACTATCTTTTTTATCTTCTATCATACGCTTGTATCTTGTCCAGAAGTATTTATCCCAACCTTTGGTAGTATCTATGAGTGACTCATACTGCCTGCTATTCTGGGCAATCAGGTAATTCTGAAAATTCCTGTTGCCCATGTCTAAACCCAGGTGATAATACTTCCATAATTGTAACCGATGCTTAGGGTTTTCTTTTACACTAAGTAAGGTCGTGTAATGCCTGATACTATCGGCAGGGTTTATGTGTTTACCAACCCAAACCAGAATCAAAGAATCCCACACGGCACGGTAGTTTTTAGTATAATTCTGTATCAGACTTGCTTCATCTGTTGGCATTACTTCTTCCACCGCAATCTGGTCCGGCTTATACTGTAATAGTTTCCGGTAAGCGTCTGACCAGTTACAAGAAAGGCTATCAGGAATATAATGAAAGGTTCCTATTAACAAAAATTCAGGTCTGGTATCTTTAGTTTTTTGCATACTGACCAAAAACAGTAGCGTTACAAACGACAAAAGGGTGATTCTGAGATAAGCAGGCATAGCGATTATTTCTTTTTTAACCAGTTCAGTACAAATTGAATTTTATCTTTTTTTGTATCGGGTATTTTAATATCAGGAGCAATGCCACGGGCATTATAGCCATTTTCAGGTATATCTTTATGTAAGGTACTTGTAGGGTAGCTCAGGTAATAGTTCTGTGTTTTGCATAATAGGCTCACAGCTGTAGTACTTGTATAATCAATCATACCAAAAGTATTATCTCCAAACGTAGTAACCCTGTTGCTAAAGCCCTTTGAATGCAAAATGAACGATTCTGCTGCGCTGGCACAAGCCCTGTCTATAAGGATACAAACCTGCTTCGGAAACTCAGAAATGGCAGGGCTTGAGTTCTGCGGATATAGAGGACCTTTTACTATCTTACCCCGATTGGCTTTCATATCTCTTACTACACGGGCATATAAATTCAGCGTTGTATCGCCCGGCACTTTCTTCTGGTAAGAAGCCAGTTTTTCGAAATACTTTATTGTGTTAGGCGAAGAAAGGGCTAGCCCCTGACTATCCTGAAAAGGGTTTGTATAATAAAGCATTATCAAAGGGAAATAGATAGCATTGCCGCCGCCATTACCTCTGATATCAATAATCAGGTTTTTAGTTGAGGTAATAGCGGTTTTATTAGCCCTAATCAGACTATCTAAATACTTGTACTCTACCAGAAAAGAAGGAATACTCAGCAATATATTATCAGCATCTACTCTGTTGAGAGTGGGCAATGAAGCATTGTTTTTATGAATGTATGCTTGCTCTTTTGTAATAGAAGGATACGATTTACCCCAATAAATAGAGGAACCAATACTCATCACAGCATCTTTATGAATGTTAGCAACATAGCGGGCAGGGCTGAAATTACCTGACAGATAGATAGTAAGATAACCTTCTTTATTTTTCGTAAAAACGGCCTTAATATACCCCGGCCTCCAGTTAGTGTTTGTTAAGTTTAGTACTACTGCCAGAAATTGCCTTGCATTGTCAGGGTTTTGTATGATTGCTAACTGATAGGCATTATTTTCGGCATACCATACTCCTTCAATCGGGTCTAAATGAGGCTGATTTTTCTTAAAATATGCAAGGGCTTCCGGTTCCGTCAATGGGTATTCCTTTAGCTGGCTCTTAAAGTGTTTTAGTTGTTGTTCGTTATATTTAGGGTATTCTGCTACAAATAAGTGTCCGTCTTTAAAATATTTTACATAGTTCTCTAATACTTCAATACAGGCTGTGGTTTCAGTAATGAGTGATTGCTTTTGGAGTTTTTGCTTAAAGTTTTCGTACTTTTTTTCCTCGGCTGGCTTACCTTTCACTTTCTGGTGGTAGGCAATGTAGTTTTCTTCGGTTTTACTAACCAAATCGTTATAGTTAGCGGCACAGCTACAACTATCAACCTGGGCATAGAGTGTATTTGCCAACAATATGCCTGACACATAAAGTAATTGCTTCATGGTATTTGGTGGTTATACGCTGAAACCTAATTTAACTTTATATCTCCATCGGTCTTTGCCTATTTCATTCTCTAATTTGAGTACCTCCTGTGTTTTCTTACTTATCCAGAATACTTCTTTCAAACCTCTTGACTCATGGGTGAGTAGCCAGCAATCTACTTTCTGGTTATCGTACCCTTCTAATTGCCCTGAGCCTGTTACGGTATAGGCCTCAAATTTTGGCGCAATATAGCCCGGGTCATAAAAAGGAATCATGAATGTAGTATTGATTTTATAGGGCAATAGTGGAAACACCTCAAGGTCGAGGTGCCAGTTGAGTGTATATTGTGTTACGGCTTGCTGAAATGCCTGCCAGGGGCCTTTTCTATTTTTGGCAGTATCGGCATCGGTCAGGGGTAAATCGTTGATTTTAGCAGTTTTATTAATAAAATCATATTCGCCTGTGCCTCGTTGTTTCCACCAACTCTGGTGATATAATGGGGCAAAAGTCTTTTTATCACACACCGATTTCACGGTATGTACTACACTATCACGGTCTTCCCATTCCTGTTTTACCACTATGGCTTCTTTACCATTGTAGTTTTCAAATGATACATTTCTTGTCCAGAATTGAGGTCTTGCCCTCGCTCCCTCTTTACTCAGTTTAAAATACACCAGATAGCGGTTATTGCCTTCTTTCAGAAATTTAGTATTTATTTTTGTGGCATCTACCCAAACGGTATCTGTACCCTGATTGGCAAGGGTTGAAGCATAAAAAAAGAGGAATAAAAAAGAGAGCAAGTAATTATTGGGTTTCATAAGTATTGTTTCTAAAATGTATTGATGTGAAGTTTATTTCAAAGTTATCTTTTCAAAATCAGGGGCATTGAAGCGTATTTGTGTAAAGTCAAAAGTATATAGTTTCTCACTCTGGTTAATTAATATATGAGTTGGTAACTGTAAATCATCTACCTTTTTCCAGTCTGAAAATCGTATGATTAATAGTTCTTTTTCGTTCTCAGGATTCTGAAGATGTATTTCGTTTAAGAAACCTGTACGTTTGTCGAAGAATAATAGGCTCAGGTGATTTAACTCGTCTTTTGCCGCAATTCTATATACTGGTTGCTTATCTGCCTTCAGCTCTTCCGGCTCAGAAAAATCATTAAACCGTTCATGAATATCCAATATCAGGTTATAGAATTCATGGCTTTTGATAGCAAATATGGCCTCTTTCGTAAGTGGCTGCGTTGAATCGCCTACCACAAATCCTTTTGTATTGTTGTATATTTTTACTTCAAAATCCTGCGGATTATAGCTATAGGTTTGTTTGAAATAAGAGTAACCTTTGGCGCTGGTGTGTATTTGGGTAGTGTAGTTACCTTTAGGAGAAGTACAATTGGCGAAAGCGATAATAGTCTCAATTTTATCTCTGCTCGCTTTCTGTCCAACAGCATCCAGCGATTGAGTGATAATAGTTTCTGCATTGACTTTATGGTTTTCTGAATTACGACAACTACTTAACAGAGGTACGAATATGATAAATATCCGTACCTTGCTCATCAATAGTAATAGCTTTCTCATAATTAATACACTTCACTCGCAAAATATTTGAAACAACCTTACTTTCAAGTTCTTACTTTTTCCAACCTTCCATCACCTTCTCAAAACTTACCCAATAAATATCTCCTGAGCCATTCTGCGGAGAGGTATAAGTTTTCAATAAATCATCAATCTTTGCGGCATTTCCTGCATAAGCATTCGGGATATTGATTCTTTCGCTGGTAAAAAACAATATCTTTTTATCCGGGCTTACATAGGGGCAATAGTCTATACGGTTAGAGTTGAGCATACTCAAATGCTGTGCAGGCAGCCATTTACCTGAGGTGTCTTTGATACTCATGTATAAATCTCCTCTACCCTTGTCGTCTTTCCGTCCATAAGAGGTAAAAATGATGTAATCTTCATCGGGCGAAACAAAGGCATTAAATTCATAGGTTTTTGAATTAACGGCCGTGTCTAAGGGAACAGGCTGCGTGTATTTACCTTGCTCAAACTTCGATACGAAAATATCTTCTTTACCCACTGCAGTTTTATAAGCTGCCGTAAAGTATAGATTTCCGTTTCGGGCAATGGCCGGGTAAAATTCATCTTCCGGTGTATTAACAGGCGAGCCTAAGTTTTGTGCTTCGCCCCATTGTCCATTTTCGCGGCTCACTACCCATATATCAAAATCTTTTGGGGTTGTGCCTTGTGTAGGCCTGTTAGAAGCAAAGTAGAGTTTCTTTCCATCGGCAGAGAAAGCCGGCTCCAGATCACTAAATTTTCCGGCAAAAGGAGCAATTTCGGGGTTACTCCAGGTACCATCTGCGTTTTTCTTTCGATACACAATAGTCTGGAAAACACCTTGTGGCGATTGTAACGTATAAAATATTTCGGTACCGTCGGGCGATATAGCAAAATCACGTTCGCCGAATCCGGTACTCATTCCAAAGATTTCGGCTTGCGCCGGAGGGTTAGTCAGAGCAATCGTTTTTTGGGCGTTCAATGCCAAAGAACCAATAAATATTACAAATGTTGATAGAAGTTTTTTGTTCAGAAGCATAGCTATTCGGTTTATCAACATAAAAGTATAGGCTTCATTTTATAAAATCTATCAGTCAGCACAAACAACCACTATCACCCCATAGAAAGCCGTTTGTATGGTTATTTGTGGAAATTGCAACAAAAACTGTTATTGATAGTAAGGAAGTTGCTATTGATAGACCAAAATCTTTTTATAAGAATATTTTCTTATAATTTTATGTTCTTTAAAGTCAGCCAATTTCTTTTAATGCAAAAACGAATATTGTATCATATAGCTTTCTGGGTAGCATACGTCTTGTTTAAATCCTATCTCAATTTTGAGTCGTTGCAATACAATATGCCTAAAGAAAGTGTATTCTACCTGTTCTTTTTAGCAGTGGGTATTCAATCAGCTTATCTCCCTATCAAAATCCCACTGGTTTATGCCGTTTTCTACATAACTGCACAGTTTCTTTCCAAAAAATGGAATGTGCTTAAAACCATTTTCATTCTGTTTTTAGCTTTTTTCTTAGCAATCATTGCGTTTTTGTATATATCAGGCCTATTGCAACAGTATGTGCTGAAACGTTCGATGGAAAATGAGAACTATTTTTCTTTTGCCAGTTTCTTGTATGCTTTTTTCCTGTTGTCGTTTACCAGCGGCATTGCCTTAACCTTAAAATTAATCAGGCAGCATATCCGTACAAGAGAAGCCGAACAGGAAATGAGTAAAAAAAGGTTAGAAGCCGAACTGAGGTTTCTGAAAGCACAGACCAATCCACATTTTTTATTCAATACGCTTAATAATATCTACGGGCTTGCCCGCAAGAAGTCTGACGATACGGCTGAGGTCGTCATGAAATTATCGAAGCTCTTACGATTTATGCTGTATGAAACCAATAAGCCTTCTATCTCTATTGAAGACGAACTAAAGGTAATGGAAGATTACATTGAACTGGAAAAAATACGCTATAACCAACGGCTGAAAATAGATTTCAGTGCAACAGTTGATAACCAACATGAACCTATTGCGCCACTCATTTTATTACCCTTTGTAGAAAATGCCTTTAAGCATGGCGCAGGTGAGTCTATCAACGAATCTTCTATCAGGATTGAAATACTACTCAAGCAAGGGAATCTGTATTTTAGTATAGAAAACTCTAAATCAGAAGATAGTCAGTTGGTAATTACCGAAAAAATTGGATTAAGTAATGTACGGCGTCAATTAGAACTGATGTATCCTGACCACCGACTGAGTATCGAAAACCTTTCTTCTACTTTCACTATTGTATTGGAATTAAACCTGAACAACCATGCAAAAATTTAACTGTATTATTGTAGAAGACGAGCCATTGGCGGCCGAAATATTGCAGGACTATGTAACTCAGGTGTCATTTTTACAGCTAAAGGCCGTTTGTGCCAATGCTATCATTGCCACAGAAATCCTCAGAAATAATCAGATAGATTTAATTTTTTTAGACATTAATCTGCCCAAACTCAAAGGGCTTGATTTTATCAAGACCCTGCAACGTCCGCCTGCTATTATTCTTACTACTGCCTACCATGAATACGCCCTGCAAGGCTACGAACACAATGTATTGGATTATCTGCTGAAACCCATTGAATTCAGCCGATTTCTGAAAGCAGTCAATAAACTCACTACTCCTGCCGCAACTACTAATTCTACCCAGACAGATGATAGGAAATACCATTTTTTTAATGTGAATAAAAAGATGGTAAAAGTATTTTATGACGAAATACTGTACATAGAAAGTCAGAGAGAATATGTAAAAATTGCTACCCGAACGCAGGCTATTCTGACGAAGTTAGCTTTGAATGAGGTGGAAGAACTTCTGCAAAACGAGCATTTTGTGCGGGTGCATCGGTCTTTTATTGTGGCAAAAGATAAAATTGAAGCGTATTCGGCTACTGATGTGGAGATAAATGGCAAACAAATTCCGATTGGCAGAGGTTATAAAGACGAAGTTTGGGAGGTTTTAGGGAATTAATCGCCAGATTTTTTCATAAAAAACGTACTTTTGCAAATCCACTAAATACGGAAAGCAGATTCAATGAAAATTGCAGCCATTGACATAGGTTCAAATGCAGCCCGAATGCAGATTTCGTCGGTATTGCATGATAAAAAGAAAATCAATTTTAAAAAGGTAGAATATGTGCGTTTTGCCCTGCGTTTGGGAATGGACGTATTCAATACAGGAAAAATATCTTACGAAAGCGAGGCACGGATTAAAAAACTGCTGATGGCCTACCGCTTACTGATGGAGCTTCACGAAGTAGATGCCTACATGATTTGTGCCACATCGGCCATGCGGGAAGCCGAAAACGGAGCCAATATCGTAGAGAGAATCAGAAATGAATTAGGCATGGAGATTCACCTGATTGAGGGAGAAAAAGAAGCCGAATTGATTAATGATGTAATTAAAGTGGTTTTAGAAACCGATAAAACCTATCTGCATATTGATGTGGGCGGTGGTAGCACCGAACTGAATATTTATAAAGGGAGAACCAAGATAGCCGCAAGGTCTTTCAAAATCGGTTCTGTGCGTTTACTCGAACACAAGGAAGCACCCGATGTGTGGAATAAAATGAAAGCATGGGTAAATGAGACGATTCCAACGCATGAGAATGTAATAGCGGTAGGTACAGGAGGCAATATCTCTAAATTGTTCAATATGATTGAACACAAAACCGAGGGAAGGGCTTCTTTACAGGAATTACAGAAAAAACGAGATTATATTAACAAATTCAGCTTAGAAGACCGCATTAATAAGCTCCAACTGAATGCCGACCGTGCCGATGTGATTGTTCCGGCCTCTGATATTTATCTATCAGTAATGAAATGGGCAGGCGCTAAAGAAATTATCGTACCCGACTTAGGATTAAAAGACGGTATTCTGCTGTTAGTCTATGAGACGCTGATGAACGAAGAAGAATAAAACACTATTATGAAAAAAAGATTTTTTACTTTTATAACTATTGTTACAACGAGTGCCTGTGTGCTGTTTATCCTCTCTTCGTGGGGTATGTGGGGGCATCAGCACATCACTAAGTCAGCGATTTTTGCATTACCGGATGAGTTACGGATTTTCTTCTACAATCACCTTGATTTTGTAGTAGAGGAATCTAATGTGCCGGATTTAAGAAAATATACTCTGAGCGACAAAGCCGAAAACCCTCGCCATTATATCGACATTGAACATTTTGGCAGTATAGACAGTCTGCCACTTACCAGCAAGTTAGCTTATGCTAAGTATGAAAACAAAAAATTGCAATCAGATGGTATTTTGCCCTGGTATATTCAGGATGTGATGGTGAAACTGACTAAATCGATGCAAGGCAACAGAAAAACAGAGATTCTTTTCTTAGCTTCTGATTTAGGACATTATCTCGCCGATGCCAATATGCCTTTGCATACTTCAAGCAATCATAACGGACAACTTACCAATCAGGCAGGTATCCATGCTTTCTGGGAAGCACAATTGCCCGAAATGTTTGGGAATAACTACAATGTTTATACAGGCAATGCCCGCTATATTGAAGATGTAACTAAAGAAACCTGGCGTATTATCAGACATTCGCACCAATTGGCTGATACTTTATTGGCGAAAGACCGGGACCTGAGAAAGACTTTTCCGGCAGATAAAATCTTTCAGAAAGATGCGAATGGCAAAATAGCCAGAAATAAATTCAATCAGCCGGTTTATACCAAAGAGTATGCAGATTTGTATCATAAGGCTCTCAATGGCATGATTGAAAACCAGTTCAGAGAGGCAATTTCGGCTGCTGCCAATTTCTGGTACACGGCTTGGGTCAATGCCGGAAAGCCGGATTTAAAATCCTTGGACGATGAGGGGCTAACCAAAAGAAACAAGGCTAATTATAAAAAGGATATTAAAGCCTGGGAAAAAGGAAAATTAACGGTATTGAAGTCTGAAACGGAGTTTTAACAATATTATTATTTTTTTGTAGAGACGTACGGTTCGCCGCGCGATTGCAATACGTCTCCGAGGGCCGATAAATATCAAAAATCTATCTATTGTTTTCGAATTTGTCCTACAAAATTGAATTCAAAAATTTCATATACCCTTGGAGGTGCTGTGTTAAAAATCAAATAAATAAGGAAAAATATTTATCTTTGTTTTTTAAAGCAGGAGAGTTATTCCATGCAGTTTAGGCAGGTCAATTTGTTTGTATCTGCCTAATTTTTTAAGCTGCTTTATTCTTACCATAATTTTCATTAAAGGGTTGATTGTTTTTAAAAAGCGTATAAATCAGGACTAATAATTTTCTTTGCACGGCTACTACTCCTTTCATTTTTATCTGTGTTTTTTGGTGGATTCTTTCGTAAATTGCACTCATTTGTTGGTCGTTGATAACTGCTGTTAAAGCTGGGAAGTAAAGAGTTTTTCGAATATGCTTGTTTCCTTTTTTGGATATTTTGGTAGGGCTATTAATAGAACTACCAGACTGTTTCTGGACGACATTATACCCTGCATAACACACTAATTGTGAACGAGAATTGAATAAAGCAAAACCATTAGTTTCAGCAATAATGGCAATAGCGGTAATAAATCCAACTCCTTTAATAGTGCATACATTTTTAACTCTTTCTTGCAATGGTGGGTCATTGACTAAGATAGACTTCATATCCTCTTCAATCTCCTTAATTTGTCCCTGGATTAATAACAAGTGCTTTTCGATACGATCAATACTTCTTTGTTGTGGCTCATGGCTATGTTTTAGCGCATGTAATTGGTTCTTAATCACTGTCTGTTGCTCTATTAGGGCATTTCTTTCTCTGGAAAGTTGTTTAAGCGTTCGCATTTGTTTAGAAACAGCAGACCAACTGCTGAGTTTTCTCTCAACCCCCATCTGAGCCAGTACCCTTGCATCAATATCATCCGTTTTGGATTTGATATTTAAACTCTGCGCATAAGTCTTAACCTGTTTAGCCAGGATTACACTAACTGGCTTTTGCCGCTCAAATAACCAATAAGCCAAAGATTCATAATACACCCCAGTGGCTTCCATCGTATAATGAACTTCTATAGACTTATCTGCAAATTGTTCTACCCACCTATCCATCTTCTCAAAGCCAACGCTATGGTTTGCAAACGTTTTGCTTGAAAGAATAGTAACAGATTGGTCGAGTCGTTTTTGGGCGATAGCCACTGAAATACTTAATTTGCTAATGTCGATGCCAACATTCTGGCGAATAATAGTGTTTGTCATTGTCTTAGGAATAAAAGATTAAAAAGGTCTTTTCTCGTAACCATGCTTACTGCTCTCCATCAGGGAGGCGTATTAGGTGCTGTTCTGACTTACTGACTGAAAAATGGGGATACCTCCAAGTGTACATATATCCCATAGGATATTGTTTAGACGCATTTGCCTCTCATTTTTCAGTAGCAATTTAAACTTTTTTCCTTAATTTAGATTTTGATTCAAACATACGAGACGTATCGCAATCGCGCGGCGAACCGTACGTCTCTACGTGAAAAACATTATTACTGTTCAACCACCTTCTTCTTCCTCTTCACAGTCTGACTGGTGAAGGTGCTTTCAAAAATTTTATCCGCATTGCCTGCTTCAAAGCCCTCACGACGGTGTTCCCGCTTAATTTCAGACGGTTTCAGGTGCTGAAACTGTGGTAAAACCTTACGTTCGGCAAACTCTACATAGCTACCCGAAATCGGATGTGTTTCACCTCTGGCAAACTCGGCATCAATAATTTCGGCAACTGTTGAACTCTGTAACAGACCTCCGTCAGGGCTTATCTTGATTTTACCACCTGCATCATTGAGTTTGATGCCTTTTTTCTCTAAGAAATCATTAAATTCCTGAATGGTATTATATCCATCTTTCAGATTATGTACACTGATGGTATAATGATTCAGGTAATAACGGTTATAGATTACCCATGCGGCATATTCACTTTCTTTCAACAATGTCGAATAATCTTCCCAGGTTGGTATGCGCCACAAGGCTTTATGCAAAAACTCATCTACTGCCTCCCCATCATTCAGATCCAGACTATCAGCCGGGTCGGTTTTTACTTCATCTGTATAGCTTCTGATAATATCCTGAATATGCGGCGGCAAATCGTTTACTCTTAATTCGCTTACAAATATTCTTGGGTACTCAGGCTTAGGTGGCGAGAACCAGTAAGCATCTAATTTCTTGCCTTCAAAATAGAAGTAATCACGTTTTTCATAGCCCAGATGAAGAAAAATCTTCTCAAACGATTGAATCCCCAATTGTGGCACTCCCATCGTACGGAAAGCTATATGATCGTTTTCAATTTCGTTGGCATTGGCAATAATTCCTTCGGCAATCATGGCATCCGATACTTTCTGTACATCAGGTACACGCTCACGGTATCGGCGCATCAAGCCATCTAATACGTATGCTAAAGTTGCGTTATTTTTCATGGTTATTCTTCTCCTTTAAAAAATTGTCCGTTAGTGGTTGCTAAATAAGCATCTAATGCAATATCTTCCTGTTTAATAAATCCTTTATCTGGTAGTTTACCATCGGCTACCATTTCTACTACTGCGGCTATTGATGCTGCGGTTGTCCATGAAATGGCTCTCCAGTGCTTGCCATCAATTTCTATCGGGTGATACGCCTCATAAAACTCTTCGCGAGCCAGTTCTTCGCCTTTCCAGCCTTCTACTACGGCATACACATATACTACATCGTCCTGCACGGGTGGTTTGGCTTCTGTCAGAATCTGCTCAACCAACTCACGTTTATCTTTCAGAATTAGTTCATATAACAAAAATTTCATCAGTTTGGCATGCCCCGGATAACGAATGGTTTTGTAATTGAGCGTATCTACTTTACCCTCATAAGTTTCGCACATGGTGCCTAACCCGCCTGATGTACTGAATGCCTCAAACTCCTGTCCTTCAATCTGAATATGCTCTATGCCGTCTAAAGAGGGCACCATTTTTTTGGTTCCGTTATGAATTACTTCGGCATCGTTGATGTATTCGTTGATTACCCCTGCCGGAGACCATGTAAACGAATAGCCCATCAGTCCGTTCGGATAACGGGGCAATGCGCCAACCCGTAGTTCAATATCACGCAGTTTGGTAAAGCGTTTCGCTAAATCGGCTCCTACAATCCCAATCAGACCCGGTGCCAATCCACATTGTGGTGCCATTACTGAGGTAGCCGTTTTAGCCATTTCTCTGATAGCCGTAGTAGTAGGCACGTCTTCAGTAAGGTCAAAATAATGAATACCGAATTTATGGGCAGTTTGTGCAATAGGCAGGTTCAGATTATAAGGCATGGCCGACACTACAGCCTCAAAACTCGGAATAGTTTTCTCTAAAAAGCTGATGTCGTTTACATCGCCTAAAATAACATCAAAGGGTAATTCGGTATTTGGGTGGCGCTTGTCCATACCCATTACGGCAAAGCGTTTAGAGAGCAATACGCCCACCAACGAACCAACTTTGCCCATACCAATCACAAGTACGTTTTTCATGTCTGGTTTGATAATAAAGTTTATGATGAAACTACAAACACTATAATTAAACTCTTTTCGATAGAAATATATAGTACTATACCGACCAGTAACAGTCAGTTTAATAGCAAGATACACCTAAAGAAAACAATTTAGTAAAATGAGTTGTCAATAAATGATAAAGAATGATTAAGACTACCGACAAATATCAGGAACAAATGAGCAGGCACTACGAAGATAGGCGAGGCGTGCTAAGTGATATTTAAGGTCTTTGAACAAGTGAGAAGATTTATTTTTTAGCAAATGTAGGCAATTGAGGAGAATTTGCAAGAAATTTTTATTGAATCAAATTATGTTGGTAGTTAACACTATTGCTGTGGTGAAAGATGATTTCGTTTCTTCAAGGACAATTGGAGTTTCGGTGAATGAATTCACCGGCTAAGATAACAAAGGAATATTTTTTGTTTAAAACGGCCGACTTAAGTCGGCCTTACTAATATAAAACCTTTGTTATTTTAGACACCCAATTCATTGGGTGAACACAAAGTTTTTTTCATGAGAATAGCTTCCATTATACCAGTAACACAATAAAAAAGAACCATTCCCCGAAGAGAATGGCTCATGTATGAGTAAGGAATCGTAATGGGCAATTAAGAAATACCATCCAGCAATTTTTCTTCCTGCTCAATAAACGGCTGATTTTTCAGGCGTTTACCCGTAGCTTTAAAGATAGCATTGGCAATAGAACCTCCGGTTGGGGGCAAAGCAGGCTCTCCTAAACCTGTCGGGTCAATGCCATTATCAACAAAGTGTACATCAATAGCCGGAATTTCGTTCATCTTAATCAGACGGAAAGTATTGAAGTTGCTTTGGTTGGGCTTACCTTCATTAAAAGTCAGGTTACCATACATGGCGTGTCCCATTCCATCTACAATCCCTCCTACTACCTGGTTTCTTGCGCCACTCTGGTTGATAACCACACCACAGTCAACGGCTGCATATATTTTCTGTAATACGGGTTTGCCTTTTTTCATCACTACTTCTGCCACTTGTGCCACATAAGAAGCATGTGAGAAATAGACACTGAAACCCAGATGCACGCCTTTACGCTTTTTGTTCCAGCCCGATTTTTCTGCGGCCAGTTCAATGACTGCTTTCATGCGGGCAATGTCATAGCGTACGGGGCCTGTTGGCGAAGTTTTCGCTTTCTCTAATAAATCTAATCTGAATTGCACGGCATCTTTACCTGCGGCAGTAGCTACTTCGTCAATGAAAGACTGCTCTGCATAAGCCAGAAAGTTGGTAATGGGTGCTCTCCAGGGGCCTGTAGTAATAGGTGATTTATGGTCTACTGAATCAATCAAAAGATTAGGTACAGCACCTGACGGAAAGTTATTCTCACGGGTAGAGTTTCCGGCATTGATACCTACTCCACGAAGTGAGTAGCCTATCATATTGCCTTGTTTGTCAAGGGCAGCACGGAAACGGTAACGCACAGCCGGACGGTAGCTACCGCCTGTCATATCGTCTTCACGTGTCCAGATTACTTTTACAGGGGCTTTTACCAGATTCGATACCTCTACGGCTTCCAATACATAATCGGTGCCTAAACGCCGACCAAAACCGCCACCCATACGGGTAAGTTCTACTGTTACTTTTTCAGGCGCAATGTTCAGCAATTTGGCTGTTTGTCCTTGTGCATTGGCCGGGGTTTGGGTAGGGCCAACCAGTTCTACGCCGTCTTCTCTTACATGAGCAAAGAAGTTCATCGGCTCCATCGGGTTATGAGGCAGGAACGGGCATTGGTATTCTGACTCAACTATTTTTGCCGCATTCTTAAAGGCTTCTTCTATATCGCCCTCTTTTCTTCTTACTTCTGCTTTTGGCGAATCTAATAATTCTTTAAAAAGCTTATTGTGGTCGTTTGTACTCTCTAAATTCCCATCTTTTTCCCACTCTATTTTCAAAGCGTCTTTGGCTTTTTTTACTTCCCAGGTAGATTTACCGACAACAGCCACTTTGTTTTTGAATGAAACCACATCTACAATACCCGGCATAGCTTTAGCGGCCGAAGCATCAAAAGATTTTAGTTTTAACCCAAAAGCAGGCGGACGCTGTATCATTGAGAAAAGCATGCCTTCCCGATAAAAATCTATTCCGAAAAGGGGCTGACCTGTCAGGATAGGCTTGTTATCAACGTTTTTAATGGTTGAGCCTATCAGTTTAAAATCTTTCAGGTCTTTCAGTTTTACATCGGTCGGAGGGGTAATCTGAGCGGCATCAGTAGCTAATTCACCATAGCCCAGTCTTTTATTTGAGGTGGTATGTATCACATATCCTTTTTCGGTTTTACACTCACTGGCCGATACATTCCATTTTTTGGCAGCCGCTTCTACCAGCATCTGGCGGGCGGTGGCTCCGGCCTTGCGGAGTCTTTGCCAGGAGTGAGGAATAGACCCGCTACCTCCGGCCACCTGACGTTCAAATTTTTTGGTGTCTAAAGGGGCTTGTATCACTTTCACATTTGCCCAGTCAACATCTAATTCTTCGGCTACTATAATCGGGAAGGCCGTTTTGATACCTTGTCCGATTTCAGGGTTTGGTGAAAATATGCTTACGATTCCATCAGGATGAATCGACAGATAGGCATTCGGTGCAAAATCTGCTGCGGCAGTTGTGGCAACCTCATGGGCAAATACTTCTTTGCCAAACCAGTTAAAACTCAACATGAAACCACCCCCGGCAAGCGCGGCCGATTTCAAAAAATCTCTACGACTGTTGTTTGTGTTTTTCATGTTATTTCATTTTAGTTGCGGCTAATTGAACGGCTTCTCTGATTCGGTGGTAAGTACCACAACGACACAAGTTATTGGACATAGCAGTCTCTATCTCTTCGGTAGTAGGTTTAGGATTGCTTTTCAAAAATGCAGCGGCAGTCATAATCTGACCTGCCTGACAATAGCCACATTGAGGAACGTCCACTTCATGCCATGCCGTTTGTACAGGATGGTCTCCTTTTTCTGATAATCCTTCAATGGTAGTTATTTTAGCTTCGCTTACCGACGATACGGGTAAGATACAGGTACGCGTAGCTTCGCCATTGATGTGTACAGTACATGCCCCACACATGGCCATACCGCAGCCATATTTTGTACCTAATAGCCCTAAATGATCACGCAAAACCCATAGCAGCGGTGTATCGGGGGCTACGTCTGTTTTAAAGACTTTGCCGTTAATGTTAAGGTTGTAAGTTGCCATCGTAGTTTATTTTATTGATAGTCAATATTTTAATCAAAATTAAAGAAAATACTTCCAGATTGGAAAGAATTTTGATACTAATTATTTAGTTAGCTGGAAAAAATAGACCAATTGCCCAAATAATTATACCACATTTTGAGTATATTTTTCCACATACGTATATAAATTCCGTAAAAACGTAGATGGATTATAAATTTACTAATATACTTTAATAACTTTGAGGCACCGAATCTCCACTAATGCATGAAATTATGAGTTCACATTCAAGAAAAAATTTGTTCTCCGAAAAAATAGACGACTGGCTTATTGGATTTAAAGAGGGTGCCGACTTCCTGCTGTTATTCTTTAAAGAGGCTCTTAGTGGAAATTTTGAATTCAAAGAATTTGTTAATCAATGTTACCGCATTGGTAACAGTTCATTGCTACTCATTTCACTTACAGGTTTTGTAACAGGTTTTGTATTTACCAAGCAATCACGACCATCTTTAGAGAGTTTCGGGGCTACTTCATGGCTTCCTTCGCTGGTAACCATTGCCATCATCAGAGCATTAGCACCTTTGGTTACTTCTTTGATATGTGCCGGGAAGGTAGGCTCAAGTATCGGGGCAGAGTTAGGGTCTATGAAAGTAACTGAGCAAATTGATGCTATGGAGGTATCGGCTGTTAATCCTATTAAGTTTTTAGTAGTTACACGTATTTTAGCCACTACAGTTACCATCCCTATTTTATCATTTTATTGTGCCCTGATGGCCATGACAGGGGTTTTCCTGAATGTAACCACCAATGAAGATACCAGTTTTCCGGCTTTTCTGGAACAGGCTTTTAACAGCATCGTTTTTTTAGATTTATGGACAGCCATCATCAAGGCTGTATCTTTTGGCTTTACCATTGGTATAGTGGGTTGTTATAAAGGATACAATGCCAGCAATGGTACTTTGGGTGTAGGCAAAGCCGCTAATTCATCGGTCGTAATGTCGATGTTTCTGATATTTATTGAAGAAGTATTTATAGTACAGGTAACTAACTGGTTTAGATAAAATCCATTGAGTGATTGTGTGAATTAGTGATTGAGTGATTATGTCTTGAACTGTGATTTAGCTGATTAACCTGATTGCGCTGATTTATAAATTGATTATACGATTGTTGATTGTAAATCTTATCATAAAAATCATTAAATCAGCGGACGTCGCACGGGTAAATCACAGTTCAAGATTAAAAATTTAATCACTAAATCGCTCAATCACTCAATCACTCAATAGAGAGATGAGATATGAACAAAGTAATAGAAATAGAACATCTGTATAAGGCATTTGGCGACAGGAAAGTGTTAATAGATGCCAATCTGGATGTTTATGAGAGCGAAAACATGGTGGTGTTGGGAAGGTCAGGAACCGGGAAATCGGTACTGATTAAAATTATTGCCGGAATTTTGCCTGCCGATAAAGGGAGTGTAAAAGTATTGGGGCAGGAAGTAACCCAACTCAATAAAAAGGAAATGAATGAATTGCGCCTGAAAATAGGCTTTTCGTTTCAGAATAGTGCTTTGTATGATAGTATGACAGTAAGAGAAAACTTAGAGTTTCCGCTGGTGAGAAATGTACGGAATATGAGTCGGGGAGAAATCAACAAGGCGGTTCATAAGGTATTAGATTCGGTAGGTTTATTAAAATCTATCGACCAGATGCCTTCTGAGTTATCAGGTGGACAAAAGAAACGTATCGGCATTGCCCGCACGCTTATCATGAACCCTACGATTATGCTCTATGATGAACCTACTGCCGGACTTGACCCGATTACCTGTATGGAAATTAATCAGTTAATTAATGAAGTAAAAGAAAACTATAAGACGAGTTCTATTATCATTACACACGACTTGACTTGTGCCAAAGAAACAGGCGACCGTGTAGCAGTATTATTTGACGGCAATTTTAAATTTCAGGGAACATTCGACGAAGTGTTTAAAGACCCTGACCCAAGAATCAAGAATTTTTACGATTACAATTTCATAGAAAATCAAAAGAAATAGGTATTATGGCGACCCCAGAATCTTCATCAAGAGTAGCGGCCAAGGTTGGTTTATTTATCCTAATAGGTGTTATTATATTAGCTGCTGCTATACTTACGCTCGGAACCATGCGCAAATCATTTATTAGTCGCATTGATGCTACGGCTACTTTCAATAGTGTTAACGGCCTTACCAAGGGTAATAATGTATGGTATGCAGGTGTGAAAGTAGGCACAGTACAGGAAATATCTTTTACGCCTGATGCTAAAGTAAAGGTATTATTTAGTGTAGAAGACAAATCTCAGCCTTTTATCAAACAAGATGCCACTGTAAGAGTAAGCTCTGATGGGCTGATTGGCAACCCTATCATTCTTATTTCAGGAGGGTCTCCTAATGTTAAAATGATAGAAAGCGGACATACTTTTAAAGTAGAAGCAGATGTTACACAGCAGGAAATGCTCTCAACTTTGCAGGCTAACAACAAGAATATTCTGGATATTACCAATGATTTGAAAGGTTTAACGGCGGATATTCGTGCAGGACAAGGTTCTATTGGAAAGCTGATGAAGGACGAAGCCCTTTATGCCAGTATTTCGAAAAGTATGTCAACCGTTGAGGCTGCTACCAGAGACTTGAAAAAAGGCGCAACTGCCTTAGCCACACTTACAGATAAGTTAAATGCCGAAGGTAATTTTATTAACTCTCTTGCTACTGATAAAGAGATTTATCCGTCAATCAAAAATACGGTTGCCTCGCTGCAAAGCACTTCACAGACGTTGAAAGAAACAACGGCTTCTGCCCAGAAAACAGTCGGCAATTTAGAGCAAACTACCAACGCTTTATTGAATAACCCGAATAATACGATAGGTGTATTGTTGCATGACCCCAAAGCAGCCAATAATATCAGAGAAACCATCAGTAATCTGGAAAGTAGCAGTGAGAAATTAGACCAGAATCTGGAGGCCCTGAAACATAATTTCTTATTCAGAAGGTATTTCAGAAATCAGGCCAAAGAACAGGAAAAGAAGAAAGCAGAAGAGCAGAAGAAAGAAGAACAGAAATTGCAGTCTTCTAATCCTCAGCCGTAAGCCAGGTATATCCTGAGTTGGAATGGTAAATCCTTATACTTTTTTGCTTATAAAAAGCAGAGAAGCGCAGAAAACGACAAGCCTTTTACGCCTACGATTTTAAAGAGGATATTAGCCGAATACTGCATTCCTGAAAATCTATTGGTTTATCTGTTAAAAGTGTGAATGAGTTAAAATATGAAAACGTAACGCCATTTTTCTTAGAGAAATATGAAGCTTGGATGTTAACCTACGGTAAGGTTGCTCAGAAAAAAGGAGAAAAACCAAGCCCAGCAAGTTATACTACTATTAGTATTTACTTGCGTATTGTACGAACTATGTTTAATAATGCTATCGCAGATGAATTAATTTCAATTAAAATATATCCTTTTGGGAAAAAAGGCTATCAGATTCCTTCTATAAGAGGTAAAAAAAGAGCTTTGCCAAAATCGGATGTTTTAAGATTAATGTCTTATGAGGCAGAGCCTTATAGTTTTGAAGAAAGAAGTCGTGACTTATGGATTTTTTCATACCTCTGTAACGGAATGAATTTTTCAGACATTTGCCGGCTAAGGTGGATTGATGTAGACGGCGATAAAATTTCTTTTATAAGGAAAAAAACAGCTAAGACAAAAAAAGCCAAACTCGAAAAAATAGATATTTTATTAGTTGAACAATCAAAAGCGATAATTGATAAATGGGGGAATTCTACCCGAAAAGGTTATTTATTTCCGTTTTTAGATGAGACAATGGATGAAGAAAAGAAAATTTCAGTTATAAGTCAAGTAATACATATTACAAACGATTATCTGAAAAAGATTGCTAAGAAATTGGGCATAGATGAAAACATTACTACCTACTATGCGCGTCACTCATTTGCTACCATATTACTCCTTAGTGGCGCTCCTATGCCTTTTATAGGTAATTCGATGGGGCATGGTTCAGTCAAATCTACCGAGAATTATTTTGGGAGCTTTCCTGAAGAACTTATGAAGAAGTATTTAAGTGCTTTGATATAAGTTTATAGAGTCAGAAATGTAAGTTTTTAGTTAATATGGTTCCTTTAACGATTAATTAGAACCGTGGCACACATTGCTTTTACAGGCTCTGTAATGAAATTTTACTGCCTAAAAATAAATTTACTCTAATAGTCATTGCAGATAAGAAAAATATTTGTTAATTGGTGTCAAACCTGACACTATGAAACAAGTAAACCTAACCTCTGAAAACTGCATTTTCTTCCTCGGAGGCCATGACCTCGAAATGGCAGAAATCAAAAAACTGCTACTCGCCAAAGGCTTTGAAGTAAAGGATAAAAACAATTATATTAATATTATTTGCCTGATTAGGCTTTCCTTTTATAGGGTAATTATTTGACTATCAATATTTTAGAAAATAAATAAACCCCGAATATGCACAGATTTGGCATATATCGGGGTTTTTCGTATTTTGTGTCTGCGAAAACAATAAAATACGGATGCAATTTACTCTAATCGACTTGGATTCTCCAAATTTTTCCCGATTGTATATTTTCAAGAATAAGACAGAATTGGGAGCTATTTACCAAACTATTGATTGGCCCGCTCTGGTTAAGCTATTACCTCAAAAAAGAACGAAAGTAGGTTCTCCCTCACTATTACCTGCACAAGGCTATTTTGGTTTGATGTTTCTAAAGCATTATCTAAAATTAAGTGATGAAAAATTGTTGGAGAGGTTGAACACTGACTGGGCAATACAGATGTTTTGTGGCGTTCAACTGAAAGATTATCAAATGATTCGAGATAATGCTTTTGTGTCTAATGTACGAACCTATCTGGCAAAACATATTGATTTGGGTGTTTTTCAACAAACTCTGATTAGCCAATGGAAACAAGAGATACCTGATAAGCAGGTAGTATCGATGGACGCTTCATGCTATGAGGTCTACATTCGCTTTCCCACAGATGTAAAGTTGCTTTGGGAGTCGTGTCAGTGGTTGTGGGAGAAACAAATTCCTTCACTTTGTAGCACTTATCGAATCAAGTTACCGCGTTCAAAGTTTAAAGAACAGAAGATTAAGTATGTCGCTTACAGTAAATTGCGGAAGAAAAGCCATCGGAAAACTAGAAGTAGGCAAAATGCTTTATTGAAGCTATTGTACAAAGCAATAGAAGCATATCAATTACTGCTCAATCAAACCCAGGCGAAAGGATTAAGCATTGCAGAGGCAGAAACCTTTAAAACCATTAAGTTGGTTTATCAGCAACAAAGGCAGAGATATTTACACCATCAAGCCAAAATACCAAATCGAATAGTAAGTTTATATAAGCCCTATATCAGACCCATTGTTAGGGGGAAAGAAAATAAACCTGTTGAGTTTGGAATGAAAGTCCATAAGTTACAAGTGGGAGGAATTAGCATGATAGAACATTGTAGCTATGAGGCTTTCAATGAGTATAAACGCTTGAAATTAAGTATAATCAAGCACAAAAGTAGTTTTGGTGTATGTACACATATAGCTGCTGACCGCATTTATGCTACTAATGAAAATCGTAGATATACTACTAAGAAAGACATACAGACCAATTTCGTCAGAAAAGGAGCTGGCAAAGATGACAAAGCCACTAAACAAATCAAAACATTGCTCAATAAAGAAAGAGCTACAAGATTGGAAGGTAGCTTCGGAACAGAAAAAGAACATTATCTTCTACATAAAAATAAAGCTAGGAGTGCTGACAACGAACAAGTTTGGCTTTATTTCGGCATTCATACTGCCAATGCCGTTTTGATTGCCAAAAGAAGACAGAAAGCTCAA